>NZ_JBXWQT010000021.1:0-173664 GCF_059612525.1 Ruegeria sp. SAZD013
ATCATGTTCTTGACGTAGTCGGCGTGGCCGGGGCAGTCGACATGCGCATAGTGGCGCGCGTCGGTCTCGTATTCCACATGCGCGGTCGAGATGGTGATGCCGCGGGCTTTCTCTTCCGGCGCGCCGTCAATCTGGTCATACGCCTTGAAGTCACCAAAATACTTGGTGATCGCTGCGGTCAGCGTCGTCTTGCCGTGGTCAACATGCCCAATCGTGCCGATGTTGACGTGCGGTTTTGTACGCTCAAACTTTTCCTTTGCCATTCCTCAGGCGCCCTTTTGCGATTTGGGGGACCCTTGGTCCCGGGTTACTATCTGCGCGCGCGAGATATTTGGTTCAAAGGGGAAAATCAAGCACATCCTGAGGGAAATGCGGTTATCCCGCCGGATTTTGCGTAACCTCGGTGGAATCGAGGGGCTGGATCAGGTCTGGCCGTTTTTCGAACCAGCCATTCTCTTCATGTTCTTCAGCCAGCCACTCTTCGACCCGGTCGGCTACTTTCAGTGACAGACCGGCCATCTGTTCGTTTTTGGTACGCTCGTGCCCCGACCCTTTCAGCGCACTGCCTCCGGTCGTGTCTTCCAGCACCTGGAACTGCTTTCCCTTTGCCAGAAACTTTTCTTTCTTCACGTCATAAACGTTGACCAGCACAATCGCAGTGCTTTTGGGATTGTAGATGATCGGGATTCCCGGGGGCGCCAGCATGTAGCCTTCCAGGCTGATTCCGATGTCATATTCCTGCGTACCTTCATAACGGCCCAGACGAATATCGACTGCATTCTGGATGGCCTTCGTCCATTCGTCGGGTGTTGCATCGCGGGATACTGGCCCTTGCACGGCCTTGTCAGCGAACGCGTAGTTGACCCGCAGCTTGAATTCACCCAGCGATTCAGGCGGTTCATAAACCTGCGTCTGCGTGCATGCGGCCATCAGGGCCAATCCGGTGATTAGGGTCAGAATGCGCAACATGTCTCTCTGTCTCGATAGGCCTGTTTTTATTGGGTGTAGCGCACCGATACGGGTTGTGCCAAGCCGTATCGGTGGATTTCTACCGCAACCGGGGTCGGATCACGAAAACTTATAGTCCCGCGGGAAGCCGTAAGGCGCTTTTTTCCCTACGCTGGCGCGCTTGGACAGCCATTGGGACATATCTGCCTCATGCCGGGTCTTGTCGCCTCCCATGGACCATTTCAGGCCCTCCTCCCAGTTGAAGGTGGTGATGTCAGACAGACCGCCGTCCAGCTCAAGCGTTCCCTGCCGCCCGCGTGCCATATTGTATTTTTGCAGGCGCACGCCCTTGCCGCGAGTCATTTCGGGCAATTCTTCTGTCGGGAAGACAAGGAACTTGCCGTTCTGGGACACGATTGCAACGTGGTCGCCCTCGACCGGTTTGCAGATCACTGCTGTTTCGTCGACCTTGACGTTCAGCACCTGCTTGCCGTTTCGCGTCTGGGCCAGCACGTCATCTTCGGGCACCATGAACCCGTTGCCCGCATCCGAGGCCACCAGCAGCTTGCGCCCCGGTTTGTGGATCAGGATATCGATGATCCGTGCCTCGTTCGGCAAATCGACCATGAGGCGCAGGGGTTCGCCCATGCCCCGCCCGCCGGGCAGGTTGGCCGCGCTGACTGTATAGAACCGCCCGTTCGAAGCGAAGACCAGCAACCGATCGGTCGTTTCCGCATGGAAGATAAAGCGCGGCCCATCGCCATCCTTGAACTTCAATTCACGGGTCAGGTCGATATGACCGGTCATGGCGCGAATCCAACCCATCTGAGAGCAGACGACCGTGATCGGTTCGCGGTCGATCATCGCCTCAAGCGGCACCTCTTCGACCTCACCCGCTTCGGCGAACCGCGTGCGGCGCGCGCCGCCTTCGTAATCTTTGCCGAAGGTCTTTTTCGTCTCTTTCAACTGCTCGGAAATCTTGGCCCATTGCAGGCCTTCGTCGGCCAACAGGTCTTCGAGGTTGGCACGTTCCAGCATCAACTCATCGCGTTCTCGAACCAGCTCCATCTCTTCCAGACGGCGCAGGCTGCGCAGGCGCATGTTGAGGATCGCGTCAACCTGAACCTCGGACAACTCGCCCTCGCCCGGTTTGGGTGAGACATAGTCGGCCTCGCTGGTGGCGCGGATGTGGTCGATCCCCCAATCCTCGCGCATCAGCGCGGCTTTGGGGTCTTCGTCGTAGCGGATGATGTCTATCACACGGTCGAGGTTCAGGAAGGCAACGATAAAGCCCTCCAACACTTCCAGCCGGTGGTCGATCTTGGCCATGCGGTGGCGCGAGCGGCGGATCAGCACCTCTTGCCGGTGATCAAGGAAAGCGCGCAGCACTTCCTTCATCGAGCAGACTTTGGGCGTCACCCCGTCGATCAGCACGTTCATGTTCAGGCTGAACCGCACCTCGAGGTCCGAGTTGCGATAAAGCATGCCCATCAGCACCTCAGGGTCCACATTCTTGGAGCGCGGCTCGAGGATCAGGCGGATGTCATCGGCGGATTCGTCCCGCACATCGGCAAGGATCGGGATTTTCTTGGTCTGGATCAGTTCCGCGATCTTTTCGATCAGCTTGGACTTTTGAACCTGATAAGGAATCTCGGTGACGATGATCTGCCACTGTCCGCGCCCCAAGTCCTCGACCTCGTACTTGCAGCGCAAACGGAACGAACCGCGCCCGGTGCGATAGGCTTGCGCGATATTCTCGGGTGGCTCGACAATCACGCCACCGGTCGGGAAGTCAGGGCCGGGCACGTAGTTCAGCAACGTGTCGTCGCGCGCGTCCGGTGTCTTGATCAGATGCAGACAGGCGTCGCAGAGTTCCGAGATGTTGTGCGGCGGGATATTCGTCGCCATCCCCACCGCGATACCACTTGCGCCATTGGCCAGCAGGTTCGGGAACTGTGCGGGCAGGACGACCGGTTCGGTCAGGGTGCCGTCGTAATTGTCGCGGAAATCAACGGCGTCTTCGTTCAACCCTTCCAGCAGCGCCTCGGCCACGATGGTCATCCGCGCTTCGGTATAGCGCGAGGCCGCCGGGTTATCGCCGTCGATATTGCCGAAATTGCCCTGCCCGTCGACCAGCGGATAGCGGACGTTGAAATCCTGTGCCAGACGCGCCATCGCGTCATAGATCGCGGCGTCGCCATGCGGGTGATAGTTGCCCATCACGTCGCCGGAAATCTTGGCAGACTTCCGGAAACCTCCGGTTGCACTGAGTCGCAACTCTCTCATCGCATAGAGGATTCGGCGGTGAACCGGCTTCAACCCGTCCCGCGCATCGGGCAGCGCCCGGTGCATGATAGTGGACAGTGCATAGGTCAGATACCGCTCACCAATCGCGCGGCGCAGCGGTTCAGCTACCTCGCCCCCACCTGCAGGGGCCTCCATGTTGGGGTCATCGATCGTATCGTTCATATATGATGTGATACGACGCAAGTGCGCCCTGGTAAAGCGAGCAGCACATAAATTGCTGGGGAAAAGTCGTGCTTTTTGCAACAGGGGGAGACACCGTGTTGTTTTCCCCCATTTTTCGACTCGTCACCCAAAATATGCTAAGATCTCATCAATTGATTTGCTGCCATTTGTTGATGTTACGATTGCTTTGGGGGATGCGCCATGACGCGCCTGATACTTGTTACCTTTGCCGCGCTCGGCTGGACCTTTTACGTGATGAGCGGCGGCCCCGATTTTGAACCGCGCGGCGTACGCCCTGCCAAACCGGAACGCGTGGTTGTCGTGGCCGAACCGGCTGCCCCGGTCGTTGAACCTGCACCTGTCGAAGATTTGGTCACCCGGGCCGCCGTCAAACCCGCTCTGGCGGATCCACCTGTTGCCGAGGCGGTAACCCAGTTGGGCGAGACCGAAACAAAGGCCCTCCTCTCGCAGGTCGCGGCTGGCTTGAAGGCCAATCCTTCGTTGTTCCAGGACGAAAGCGTGACACTGACCCTGGCGTCACTGGAACAGGGTGTGACCGCACTGGAGCAGGTGATCACCGACGCTGAGTTGCCCGTCGTCGAACTGCCCACGCCTGCCGAGGCCCAGACCGACATCCGCGAAATTTCGGGCACCCGGGTTAATCTGCGCGATGGCCCCGGCACGATCTATCCCATCATCGGCAAGGCCGCGCTTGGCCAACGGGTCGAGGTCCTGAGTGACTCCGGCACCGGCTGGCTGCGCCTGCGCGTGTTGCCCGCGCAACAGGTTGGGTGGATTTCAGCATCACTTGTCCGGAAAACATCAAACTGACGCCCGGACGTCATTGCCCTGCCGCAAACCCCACCCTAGCTTTTGGCGGGGTTCAACTTCGGAAGGCACATGCAGAAATCGATTCTTATTACGGGATGCTCGTCGGGCATTGGGCTGGACGCAGCACACGGAATGCGTGCACGAGGCTGGCGTGTGTTTGCATCCTGCCGACAGCAGCGCGACTGTGATCGCCTGCGCGCGCAAGGGTTTGAAAGCCCAAGAATCGACTATACTGACCAAGACACCATTTCCTCGGGATTGTCATACGTACTTGAAGCAACGGGCGGTACGCTGGACGCGCTGTTCAACAACGGCGCGCATGGACTGCCTGGTGCGGTTGAAGACGTCCCGACAGACGCTCTGCGCCATATCTTTGAAACAAATGTCTTTGGATGGCACGAGCTGACCCGACAGGTTATTCCCGTCATGCGCGAGCAGGGCCACGGCCGGATCGTGCAATGTTCCTCGGTACTGGGCCTTGTCGCCTTCCCCTGGCGCGGCGCATATGTCGCCACCAAATACGCCATCGAAGGACTGACCGACACCTTGCGGCTGGAGCTGCGGGATACCGGCATTCAGGTCGTTTTGATCGAGCCCGGCCCGATCACCTCGAAGCTCAGGGAAAAGGCAATCCCGGTGTTCGAAAAGTACATCGACTGGGAGAACTCGGCCCTGCGGGAAAAATACGAAGGTTCGCTGCTGAAGCGGTTATACGAAAACAGTGCACCGGACCGGTTCGAACTGCCCGCCTCCGCCGTCACCGACAAGCTGGCCCATGCGGTCGAGGCGCGCCGCCCCAAACCACGCTACTATGTAACCACCCCGACATATGTCGCAGGGGTTCTGCGCCGGATTCTGCCAACAAAAGCCACGGACCGCATCCTTTCGGATATCTGAGACGTTATTTCCCGTTCGCTTTTCGGTGCCTTGACGCTAGATGGGTGATAATCGAAAAAACCGGACGGTGACTTTAAATGGACCCTTTAATGGTCATTCTGCTTCTGGCCATGGCGGCGGTTGTCGTTGTGTTAGCCCTGGGCATCGCGAATTTCGGCAAAGGCGGCATGGAAGCAGCTAAGAAAAGCAACAAGATGATGCGCCTGCGCATCCTCTTTCAGTTCATCGCCGTTATTTTAATCGTGATTTACGTCTATCTACGCGGGCAAGGAGTACAGTAATGGTTGTACTGAACAAAATCTACACACGCACCGGCGACGATGGCAAAACCGCACTGGGAAATGGCGAGCGTGTGGCAAAGTATTCGGGACGCGTTGCCGCCTACGGAACAGTGGACGAGTTGAATTCTTTTGTTGGCGTGGCCCGCACCGAGGCTGAAGGCGAAGTCGATGCCGCCCTGTCGCGGATTCAGAACGACCTGTTTGATCTTGGTGCAGATTTTTGCCGCCCTGAAATGGAGAAGGATGCCGAAGCGGACTATCCACCGCTGCGAATCGTATCCGCTCAGATCGACCGGCTGGAAGCCGAAATTGACATCATGAACGAAACATTGGAACCGCTGCGCAGCTTTATCCTGCCGGGGGGGGCGCGGCTGGCCGCGCATTTGCACGTGTGCCGCACCGTATCGCGTCGCGCCGAGCGATTGGCAGTCGAGTTGACAAATATGGAACCGGTTAACGATGTGGCCGTCAAATACCTCAACCGGCTAAGTGACTGGTTTTTCGTCGCGGCCCGTTGCGCAAACAACGATGGCAAGGACGACGTGCTGTGGGTTCCTGGCGCGAACCGCTGAATATTTCCCAGAAAATAGGCACAATGCGGGCAACAATCTTGCGTGCCTCAAGGTAAAAAACTGCAAAACGCGACGTCCCGACGCGACGACGTGACGATTTTGCTCTGTTTTGCGGGTGCAGCAGACGTTATCAAGTCCGACGAGAGCATTGGTGGAGTCGCCTTCGCGGCTTGCCGTTTTTTTGAGGAGAAAGCGCTACAATGAAGGTACTGGTACCTGTCAAACGCGTGATTGACTACAATGTGAAGGTCCGCGTGAAAGCGGACGGTAGCGGTGTTGATCTCGCCAATGTCAAAATGTCGATGAACCCGTTCGACGAGATTGCGGTTGAAGAGGCCATTCGCCTGAAAGAGGCTGGCAAGGCAGACGAAGTTGTTGCCGTTTCGATTGGTGTGAAGCAGGCGCAGGAGACGCTGCGGACCGCGCTGGCCATGGGGGCTGATCGCGCGATTCTGGTTGTTGCGACGGATGATGTGCACACCGATATCGAGCCGCTGGCGGTTGCCAAGATCCTGGCCAAAGTGGTCGAGGAAGAGCAGCCCGGCATCGTTCTGGCGGGCAAGCAGGCGATCGACAACGACATGAACGCCACCGGCCAGATGCTGTCGGCCCTGTTGGGCTGGTCGCAGGGCACCTTTGCCTCGGAACTGGATATCGAAGGCGACAGCGCCAAGATCACCCGCGAGGTGGATGGCGGGTTGCAGACCATCAGCGTTAAGATGCCGACCATCGTGACCGTTGACCTGCGCCTGAACGAGCCGCGTTATGCGTCGCTGCCCAACATCATGAAGGCGAAGAAAAAGCCGCTGGACGAGAAAACTGCCGCCGATTACGGCGTCGACGTCACGCCGCGCCTGGAAATCGTCAAGACCGAAGAACCGCCGGCACGGGCCGCAGGTATCATCGTTGGCTCGGTGGATGAGCTGGTTTCGAAACTCAAAGAAGCGGGGGCTGTGTAATGGCTGTACTTCTGCTTGCCGAAGTCAACAATGGCGAACTGGCGCTGGACGCCACCGCCAAGGCCGTCAACGCCGCCAGGGCGCTGGGTGACGTGACCGTTCTGGCCGCAGGTGGCTCGGCCGCCGCTGCCGGCGAGGCTGCCGCCAAGATCGACGGCGTGTCCAAGGTGCTGGTGGCCGAAGACGCGTCGCTGGGTCATCGCCTGGCGGAATCGACCGCCGCGCTGATCGTGGGTCTGGCCGATGGGTACGAGCATATCGTGGCCCCCGCGACCACCGACGCCAAGAACGTGATGCCGCGCGTCGCAGCCCTGCTGGACGTGATGGTGATCTCGGATGCCTCGGGCGTGGTTGACGGCTCGACGTTTGAGCGCCCGATCTATGCGGGCAATGCGATCCAGACCGTGAAGTCGAACGACGCCAAGAAGGTCGTCACCATCCGCACCGCGTCCTTCGATGCGGCGGGGACCGGCGGCTCGGCTGCGGTCGAGACCATCTCGGTCGGCGACAATCCCGGCCTGTCGTCGTGGGTCGAAGACAAGGTGGCTGCAAGCGACCGGCCAGAACTGACCTCGGCAGGCGTTGTTGTCTCGGGCGGCCGTGGTGTCGGCTCGCAAGACGACTTCAAGCTGATCGAAGCTCTGGCTGACAAGCTGGGTGCAGCGGTTGGCGCATCGCGCGCCGCTGTGGACTCGGGCTATGCCCCGAACGACTGGCAGGTGGGTCAGACCGGCAAGGTTGTTGCGCCTGATCTGTATGTCGCGGTCGGAATCTCGGGCGCAATCCAGCACCTTGCGGGCATGAAGGATTCAAAGGTCATCGTTGCGATCAACAAGGACGAAGAAGCACCGATCTTCCAGGTCGCCGACTTCGGACTGGTCGCCGACCTGTTCCAGGCGGTCCCGGAACTGACCGAAAAACTCGGCTGAACACAGCCCGGGATCTTAGCCCCACAATCACCAAAGGCCCGCCACCAAGCGGGCCTTTTTCAATTCAATCCCCTCAAAGCCGCCTCAAGCTTCAAGGCAATCACTCTATGCGCAGAGGGGCCGAGCATATGCTCGGCCACAGGCTGTTGCAGCGTCCCGAACAACACGTCCTCGATCTCGTCTGACAAGGAGGACACACTGACCGAGCATTCCACGACATCGGCACATAGCGGTCGAACCTGTTCGATCATGTCAGCGTCGGGCAGGACAAGGTCGCGATGCCGGTCTTCCTGTCGCTGTATATGCAGCCAGAGAAGAACAACCCCCGGCTTGATCCGGCGTATCAGCTCGGATGTGTTGCGCAACCAAGTCTCTCGCAACTCCTGTGCCACAACCTCAAAGCGCGCGTCCTTTATGACACGCAACCGTTCCAGCAAATGCCTGACAAAGTGGATTTCCGTGAAATCGACCTCGGGATAAAAGTCCAGCAGGTCGCACGAGGGTTCAAGAAACCGATCATTCCGACGCGGATGCACGCGATAAAACCTGTTCGACTGGTAAGGCACGTCCAGCACTTGCAGCACACAAAGGTCCGATCCGTTGACAAGATTTAAGACCCCCGGATCAGCAAGCAGTGCCTCAGCCCCGCAAAAAAGACTGCCAAAATTGATACAAGGCTGCGGCAATCTTTTTGCAAGCAATGCCGGGTATGGATATTCCACGAACCGGCCAAACGTCTCTTCTCCCCCCAGACAGGCCACATAGGGCGTCTCAAGATTTCCGGGCGGTGCCCGAAACCAAAGGTTTGATCCTGCATATTGGCACGCGGCCTCTGTGCTGTCGCTGACCCGATGAAAGCTCATACCAAGCCCCCCACATTTTCACCCAAATGCCAATTTGCGGCCTTAGGTATTGAGAATCTCCTAATGCGCGCATTTGAAGCAAAATTGACCGGTTCGATCCCCTTGCCGCCTGCCCCGGTCTGCCGATACTGTCCCGGTATCCTCCAGGGCAAAGGCAGCTGAACATGGAAGTTAAATCGGTCGGGGTGATTGGCGCGGGTCAGATGGGCAACGGCATTGCTCATGTTCTGGCTTTGGCGGAATACGATGTCTTGCTGAATGATGTCAGTCAGGATGCGTTAAACAGCGCAATGGCCACGATCGAAGGCAACATGGCGCGTCAGGCATCACGCGGCAAGATCACTGACGATGCGATGCAGGCGGCCCTGAAGCGTATTACAACCACCCTTGAATTGCCGCAGCTGGGACAGACCGATCTGGTGATCGAAGCTGCGACCGAGCGGGAAACGGTCAAACAGGCCATTTTCGAAGATCTGCAGCCACACCTCCTGCCGCATACGATCCTGACGTCGAATACGTCGTCCATTTCCATCACGCGTCTGGCCAGCCGTACCGACCGACCCGAACGTTTCATGGGTTTTCACTTCATGAACCCGGTTCCGATCATGCAATTGGTGGAACTGATCCGCGGTATCGCAACGGATGAGGAAACCTTCAAAGCCTGCAAAGCGGTGGTGGACCGGTTGGGCAAAACGGCTGCCAGCGCCGAAGATTTCCCGGCTTTCATTGTCAACCGCATTCTGATGCCGATGATCAACGAAGCCGTTTATACGCTGTATGAAGGTGTCGGAAGCGTCCAGTCCATCGACCAATCGATGAAGCTGGGCGCGAATCACCCTATGGGGCCTTTGGAATTGGCGGATTTCATCGGGCTGGACACCTGTCTGGCCATCATGAACGTCTTGCATGATGGTCTGGCTGATACCAAGTATCGCCCCTGCCCACTTTTAACGAAATACGTCGAGGCCGGATGGCTGGGGCGCAAGACGCAGCGCGGTTTCTATGATTATCGCGGCGAGGTGCCGGTTCCGACACGTTAACAAAACCGCCCTTGCCAAGCACGGTGTCGGTCAGATGAAGACACGGATCAGGATTGGCCTGACTTGCCCAGCGACATTGTATGGTTTCTGAGCCAGGTCATGAAACCACGCGGGTCACGCTCCAACTGTTCCATGTCCTGATCCGAGATCGGATCGCCGATGACTGGCGATTGCGGTTTTTTGCACGAGCGGACGATTTCATGCAGCAGCAAGCCTTGCCGCAGGATCGGCGACAGTTTGTTGGCGATCTGGTACCATCGCGAGTTGCTGCCGGGAAAGAAAATAGGCACCACGCGCGCGCCTGAACGGCGGATCATTTTTGCGGTGAACACATTCCACTCGCGCTCGACTGCGGGGCCAAACCAGTCATCCGATGACATGACGACACCGGACGGGAACAGCGCCACGACGCCGCCGTCCTTCAGATGGTCCATCGCCTTGCCACGCATTTCCAGCATCTTGGCCTGCGCCTCGGGGTCATGCGGAAATGGAACCGGGATCATGAAAGATGTCGCGGCCTCATCCAGACCCGTCAGGACCGAGCGGGTCAGAATGCGATAATCACTGCGGACCCGCCCGATCAACTCGGCCAGAATCATACCATCCACCATTCCGTGGGGGTGGTTGGCAACGACAACCACAGGGCCGGTTTTTGGAATACGGGCGATCTGCTCTAGCGGCGTGGTCAGGTCGATCCCCATCACCTCAAGCGCGCCACCCCAGAACCGCTGCCCACGATAAAATTCGTTCTTTTTCTCGAATTTGTTGACCATCCGCAGAATGGTCAGCTTGCCCGTGCACCATTCGATGGCGCGAATGGCCGTTGAAGTCCAGGCGTCATCGAACGAGTTTGCATAGGTCAGAGTTCTACGGTCGTAGATCTCGCCCTGATCTGCGGTCCCATCCACCACCGGGCTTGTCTTGGTCTCGTGCGTCGTTTCCGCCAATTCCTGGTCTTCCCGTTCTTCCTGTCCCGGCAAGGGCAGCTTAGAACCCCTCTCCGAACTTGTCGTTCACAAGCGCTTCCAGAGCTTCTGCCAATGCTTCAGCATCCGGCCCGGAGGTCTCGACGTCAATAGTTGTTCCGCGAGAGGCTGCCAACATCAAAAGGCCCATAATACTGTCACCTGACGCAGAAATTCCGTCCTTCGACACCTCGGCATGCGCGTCGAAACCTTCCACAACCTCGACCAGTTTTGCCGAGGCGCGGGCATGCAGACCTTTTTCATTGATAATTTTCAGGCTTCGGGTGGTCATATTCATCAATCCGGTTTTAGTCCAAAGTCACATTTTGCGCATTGATGTATTTCCGTCCAGCTTCCATTGCCTGGCGGACAGCATCACCAACGGGTAAGTGGCGGCTTTTGGCCAATTTAATGAGCATTGGCAGGTTTGCCCCATACAATATCCGCCGATCCTGAGGCGCACAGGCCCGCAGGCTGAGATTTGAAGGGCTGCCACCGAACAGGTCGGTTACAACGACAACACCGTCGCCCATATCCACTTCGTCAGCCGCACGACAGATTTCCGCCTGTTTTTCATCCCTATCGTGGTCGGGTTCGATCGCAATGGCCACAAGGCCGGGCTGCGGTCCGACCACATGCTGTGTGGCGGCCAGGTATTCCTGGGCCAAACCGCCATGCGCAACGATCACTATTCCGATCAATCCGACCTCACACTCAACGACCGACGTTCCATCTCGCGATGTCTAATTGCCACCTGCTGCCCGTCCTCTGCAAGGGCCTTTGCAACAGCTTCTGCCATTGCGACGGATCTGTGTTGCCCACCCGTGCATCCAAAAGCCACCGACAGATGTGCTTTTCCTTCGGCCCGAAAGGCCGGCAGCAACAAAGTAAGCAAATCCATAACACGTTCAAGAAAGGGTGCGTAATTCATATCCGATTGAACAAAGCGCGCAACGTCCGAGTGCCGCCCGTCCGCCGCCCGCAACTCGGGGCGCCAATACGGGTTTGCCAGAAACCGGCAATCAAAGACCATGTCCAGCCCGCGCGGAAGGCCCCGCTTGTACGAAAACGACTCGATTGAAACTGCCAGATGTCGCCCCCCTTGGGGCGCAAACCAGTTTTCAACTTCTTCCCGCAGCTGATGCACGTTCAGATGGCTTGTATCGATCAGGGTATCTGCAATCTCGCGTATGGGGGCCAGCAGCTCTTTTTCACGCTGAACGCCGGTCTCAGGGCTGGCATTCTTGGCAACGGGGTGCCGCCTGCGGGTTTCCGAAAACCGGCGCACCAACACGTCGTCGCTGCAATCCAGATACAGAACGGTCAAATCCACCCGCGCCATGCGACCCAGGCTTTCGGCCAGTTCGATAAACCCGATTGTCGAGAAATCGCGATTGCGGGCGTCAATGCCCAGCGCCATTGGGCGGTCGCTGTCCGCACTGTCCAGCAGGCGCAGCAACAGGCCCATCGGCAAGTTGTCGATAGCCTCAAAGCCCAGGTCTTCCAGGACATGAATGGCTGTGGATCTTCCGGCCCCTGATGGGCCTGTAACCAACACGATCCGCCGTTGCTCTGTCATTTGTTCGGCCATTCCGGGTGTACACGCCCATATTTCAGAAGCTGCATCAACGCTGCGGCCAAGTTGGGCACGCCTGCCCCGCGAAGCAAGGGAACAGTTTGCCCCAGCAGCACGATTGTCGCCTCGGCAGGCAACCTCTGCGGCTCGTTTTGATCCAGGTCCATAACATAGTCCAAGGGGACCGGTCCGAATGCATCCGCTTTGATCAAACCAATGTGACGGGCCTCGATCAAACCCTGTATCTGCGGCACGGCGGCGGCAATGACCTGATGGCCCCGCCTTGACAGTTCGACCCGATCATCCGCAACCAGCCCTGCCCCATAGGTCATCATCTGCAATGCCAATGCCGATTTTCCCGCGCCCGAGGCACCGACAATCAACAGCCCGCGCCCGGCCACTGTTATACATGAGGCATGAACACAAGCGCTGTCCCGGTCTTTGGCGTCTGACAGAGAACTTGCTTGCATGGTTTATACGGGCAACCCCACCACAAAACGCGCGCCCAGCGGGTCTGACGTGATATCAGCCTCTGTCGGGCGGATATTCTCAGCCCAGATTACGCCGCCATGGGCTTCGACAATCTGTTTCGAGATGGCCAAACCGAGCCCCGAATTGTTGCCGAAATGCTCGGGTGGGCGTTGCGAATAGAATCGCTTGAACACTTTGGTCAAGGCCTGTTCCGGAATACCCGGCCCGGTGTCTTCGACCACGACAAGAACACGGTTGTCGCGCTGACGCACCCAGACCCTGATCGCGTCATTTTCTTCACAGAAGGAAATGGCATTGGTGATCAGATTGACGAAAACCTGCGCCAGCCGGGCCTCAAGCCCGTTGATGACAATCGGATCGGATGGCAGATCGGTGATATAGTCGATCCCCTTCGATCGCGCATCCTCACCCAGATATTGACCTAAATTGCCAATCAGTTTGAGCAGATCAAAGGGTTGCTCTTCTTCCTTGACCAGTTCCGCGTCAAGACGCGATGCATTCGAGATGTCGCTGACCAGCCGGTCCAGACGCCGAACGTCATGCTCGATCACAGCCAGCAGCTTGTCGCGCTGATCTTCGCGCTTGACCATGCGAAATGTACCGACAGCGGATTGCAAGCTGGCCAGGGGGTTCTTGATTTCATGGGCGACATCAGCTGCGAACTGTTCGTTTGCGTCAATCCGATTATACAGAGCATTTACCATGCCCCGCAAAGCGCGGCTAAGGCGGCCGATTTCATCCGGACGGGCGCTAAGATCAGGGATGCGAATGCGCCCCGGATTTACCCCTGTGCCCCGGTCCTTACCCATTTCCGCCGCTGCGGCCAGATCTGCCAGCGGGTTGGCGATGGTCGAAGCCAGCACAAGGCTCAGACCCACCGAAACCAGCAAAGCCACCACGAACATTTGCAGGATGCGTTCCTGCTCGCGACGGGCCAATGCGTCAATCTCGCCTGCTGGGCCGGTGATGGCGACCGCTCCGGCCGGGGTATCTTCGTAGAGGATCGGCGCAGCGGCCACGATCACGGTCTCACCTGCGGCGTCCTGAACAGCCTGCACCTGACTTTGGCCTGCCAGCGCCTGCGGGATTATTCCCTGCACCCGTTGTGCCAGCGTCGGTGCCTCGACCTCGGTCGACCAGTTGAGAAGGTTCGACACACCGATCCACACCGCGTTCAGCGTGTCGCTGATTACTGTGCTGCCGGTTTGCAGCTCGGAATTGGTTTGCAGAAGAACCGGCATGGTCGACGCTTGCGGGGCGCCGCGTGTCCAGCCAATCAGGGTGCCACTGGCGTCATAGACAAAGACTTCGCCGCCTTCGGGAAGTGTCAATCCAGACAGCGTATCTCTTACGTCGAGTTTCCCAGCATCCTGTGCGGTGCGTTGCGCACCCTGTCGCAGCTGGGTTTCAAAGACGTTGCTGACCAGCTGCGCATCGCCAAGCAGATTGCGCGCTGTTTGCTGAACCGTCTCTTTCCGCGAATCGTCCAGATACAGCAGCCCCGTAACCAGGATCACCAGCGCGATCAGGTTAAAGGTGATGATCTTGCGCGCCAAAGGCGAGCCTCGCAGAGAAAACAGGTTTCTCTGAGAACGTTTTTCCCTCAGTTCCGCTGACTCGGAATCGTCGGGAATGACCCAGTCATCCCCGAGTACGACGTCACCGTCACGTAGTTCGCTTGCTGCTTCGGTGTCGCGCACGAGAGCCCATTACCCCTTGCTGGCGTGGCGCCTATTCTTCGTTGTACCGGTAACCGATACCATAAAGGGTTTCGATCGCCGAAAACTCGGGATCAGCCGCGCGCATCTTCTTGCGCAGACGCTTGATGTGGCTGTCGATCGTCCGGTCATCCACATAAACCTGATCATCATAGGCCACATCCATCAGCTGGTCGCGGCTTTTGACGAAACCCGGACGCTGGGCAAGTGCCTGAAGAAGCAGGAATTCGGTCACGGTCAGGGATACATCATTCCCTTTCCAGCTGACTGCATGGCGCAGCGGGTCCATCCGCAAGTCGCCGCGTTCCATAACCTTTGTGTCATTGCTATTGGCAGCGATCGCGTCGCCGCTTGTTGCTTCTTGCCGGCGCAGCAGCGCGCGGATGCGCTCAACCAGCAACCGTTGCGAGAAGGGCTTTTTTACATAGTCATCCGCGCCCATGCGCAGACCCAGAACCTCGTCGATTTCATCATCTTTCGAGGTCAGAAAGATCACCGGCATCTGCGTTTTCTGACGCAGCCGCTGTAGCAGATCCATGCCATCCATACGCGGCATCTTTATATCGAGCACGGCCATGTCCGGCAACTTCTTGTTGAACGCATCCAACGCGGCCTGGCCATCATTATAAGTTTCAACCTCGAAACCTTCGGCTTCGAGTGTCATGGATACAGACGTCAGAATGTTTCTATCGTCATCCACAAGTGCAATCTTTGACATCGGGCTCACCCCTATTCCTGCTCACTCGCGCAATAATTCGCTTATTTGTAAGGCATTGTTGGCGGTTTTAAGACGCCGAATCAATCCGTAACTGCGAATCGTGCCTTTGTTGCGGCAGGTCTGCGGCAAATTTGCCTTTATGCCCGCAAAAATATGCCAGGTTCTCGGTCATCGAATTTTTGATGGCGCTAAACCCGAGCTTGGTTGCGCTAACTGCGTCAAACCCGCCTGTTCATGTCCTGAACGACCATGATAAGACGCGCTCAGCCGCCGGTTTTCCCGGTACACTGCCCCAAAGGCGCCTCAGGGCCCAAAGCCCCGGCGCCGCCACAGGAGAAGACACACATGACATCTGGACGGGTTAACCCGCAATTCCGCCTCGAGGATCAGGGCATCGAGGGTCTGGGCAATGTCTATTATAACTTCATGGAACCGGCGCTGATCGAAGAAGCGTTGAAGCGCGGCGAAGGTACACTTGGAAATGGCGGTGCCTTTCTGGTCACCACTGGCAAGTTCACCGGTCGCTCGCCCAAGGACAAGCATGTCGTCAAAACCAGCAGCGTGGCCGACACCATCTGGTGGGAAAACAATGCCGAGATGACGCCGGAGGGATTTGACGCCCTCTACCAAGACATGCTGGCGCATATGAAAGGCCGTGACTATTTCGTGCAGGACCTCGTCGGGGGCGCCGATCCAACCTACGCAATCAACGTGCGCATGGTGACCGAGCTTGCCTGGCACAACCTGTTCATCCGCCACCTGTTGCGCCGTCCCGACCGCGAGGATCTGGACGAGTTCACCGCAGACTTCACCATCATCAACTGCCCTAGCTTCAAGGCTGACCCGGCCAAGCATAACTGCAGCAGCGAAACGGTGATCGCGCTGAACTTCGACCGCAAGCTGATCCTGATCGGCGGCACCGAATATGCAGGTGAAAACAAGAAATCCGTATTCACCCTGCTGAACTACATGCTGCCAGAAAAAGGCGTGATGCCGATGCACTGCTCGGCCAACCATGCTGTCGGCAACGCGGTCGACACCGCCGTGTTCTTTGGCCTGTCCGGCACTGGCAAGACAACCCTGTCCGCCGATCCGTCGCGCACGCTGATCGGGGATGACGAGCACGGCTGGTCGGATCGGGGCACCTTCAACTTCGAGGGCGGCTGCTATGCCAAGACCATCAACCTGAACGCCGAAGCCGAGCCGGAGATTTACGCGACCACCTCGAAATTCGGCACCGTGATCGAAAACATGGTCTTTGACCCTGAGACCAAGGAACTGGATTTCGACGACGACTCCCTGACCGCGAACATGCGTTGCGCCTATCCGCTTGAGTATATTTCGAACGCATCCAAAAGCGCGCTGGGTGGGCATCCGAAAAACATCATTATGCTGACCTGCGATGCCTTTGGTGTACTGCCTCCGATCGCGCGGCTGACGCCTGCGCAGGCAATGTATCACTTCCTGTCGGGTTTCACGTCAAAGGTGGCCGGGACCGAGCGAGGCGTTACCGAACCGCAACCCACTTTCTCGACCTGCTTTGGTGCTCCGTTCATGCCGCGCCGCCCGGAAGTCTACGGAAACCTGCTGCGCGACAAGATCGCCCAACACGGCGCGACCTGTTGGCTGGTCAACACAGGCTGGACCGGTGGCGCCTATGGTATCGGCAGCCGGATGCCGATCAAGGCCACCCGTGCCCTGCTGACCGCAGCGCTGGATGGTTCGCTGCGCGACGCCGAGTTCCGCAAGGACGCCAATTTCGGCTTTGACGTTCCCGTCTCTGTCCCGGGTGTCCCCGAAGTTCTGCTTGACCCACGTCGGACCTGGGATGATCAGGCCGCATTCGACAAACAGGCCGAGAAACTGGTGCAGATGTTTGCCGAGAACTTCGAGCAGTATCTGCCTTTCATTGATGACGACATCAAAGCCGTCGCAATCGGATAAACGAAAAAAAGGGGCCGCTGGGCCCCTTTCTTTTTACCGATCCGCAGCTTCTTTAGCCGTCCGCTAAATACTCATCTTATAGTTGTATGTCATTAAATGCACATACAAGTGCGTTGTTTCAAAGTGCGATCTGCGCTAGGCCTATTTACTGTTGAAACGAAAAAGCCCGGCACATTCGCGCCGGGCACTGACTGAAAGGACTTTGTGGAAGCTCATATGCGCGCACTCACAACGCTGGATTGAGCAACCTAATCAGGCTTCTAGTCTAAGTAAACGGGGATGAGTGTCAACATGGGACTGGCTGGTTGGTATTGCGATCAGTGTGGTTCAAATGGTCGCGGACAGGCGGCGGTTGGCACAGAAAACTACAGGTAACACCATGACGGAAATCTCGAAACTCACCGAACTACGCAAATTGATGCAAAGCATGGAGCGGACGCTTGGGCTGGAAAAACTATCTCCGGTTGAGCGCGACATCTATTACGCCGCGGAAGAGCTTTCAAAATCCACTCAAGAAGTGCGTACGTTCGGGTTGATCGAGCATACGCTGGTCCAAAGCATTTCGCGCCCAACGTTTTTTCGCGCGCTGAAATCGCTGGTCGAAAAAGGCTATCTTTCACAAAGTGGCAGCGCCAATCGCGGGCGGTACATCGTTCATGCCCCCAGATGACGCGCCCCGTGCGTGCACGGTGATGTGATCGCGATGCGCGGCTGGGCGACTGACACCCTTGCGGCTTCACTGGCTTATGTTCTGGCGTCGATACTGACCTTCGCTGTGCTGATGCCAATGCAGAACGTGTTTTTTCCGGAATACCCAAGCCGGGCGAGCCTGCTGTTTTTGCCGCATGGCGTACGGGTTCTGTCGGCCTGGCTGTTGGGGTGGCGCGCAATATTTGCATTGCTGCCGGGTGTGTTCATCGTCTTTGCCTATCTGGCGGGAACGGATGTTTTCCTGCCCACCCGCCTGCTGGCAATTGCTGTCGCCGTCCTGACGGTTCCTGCGGTTTTCTATCTGCTGAAGGCTGTCGGATGGGACCTGTTCCCCAACCCGAACCGCAAACCCTGCTGGGTTTGCGTTATGGGCGTGGGCATAGCCACATCTTTTCTGGTCTCTGGCCTGACCAATCTGGTCTTTGGCAGTGCAACGGTTGAGTACATCGCGTTCCTGATCGGCGACATTTCGGGCCTGTTCTTTCTGATGCTTGGTCTGTATTTCGCGTTCCGGTTTGCAGACAGGCGACCGGACTAGAGCTTCAGCCCATCAGGCCACGCCGCAGTAGGTTCAAGCCCGCCAACAGCAAAACGAACAGCGTGGCCTTGCGAAAGCTGGCCTGATCGATACGATCCTGCAGTTTCAATCCGACCCACATCCCTAGCATGGCAGGAACGATCAGGATTACTGAAAACGGAACCGTTTGCACGCGCAGAAAACCGGACCAGACATGCGCGGCCAGCAGCATGACCGCCCCCAATCCATAGATGACACCCTGAATTCGGATCTGCTCTTTCTTCGGGGTATTCAAGGCCGTCAGATATGCAACTGTGGGGGGACCCCAAATGCCCGACATGCCACCCACGAACCCGGCGACACCGCCAACAACGGCCTCAACACCGGTTGATGGATGATTTAGCACCAGCCTGACGCCCAGAACCTGCACAAGGGCGAAGAAGGACACAAACGCGCCGATCAGCAGCAGGAAGACCGAGCCGGGCACCAGCGTGACCAGCTGTGCGCTCAGCACCAGAAAAATACCGCCAACCACCAGGAACACCCGAAACCGGCGAATAGAGCTGAGTGCGGCGCTGGCGCCCCCGCGAAAAGCCTGAACGCCATTGGTGACAAGGGTCGGCAGGATCAGCCCCGCCAAGGTCAGATCCGGCGGCAGAAACGAATTCAGGCCAGATACAAACACCATGGGCATGGCAAATCCAACCATGCCCTTGACCCACCCGGCGGCAAAGGCAACGGCGATGGCAAGTAACAGCTCTCGCGGCGACAGAAGGGAAAACAGGTCCATGCCCTCTAGATATCATCTGGATTTTCTTCTGCATTGCAAAAATGTTCAGGTAATTTTTGAACTTTTTAACGGCATAATTAGTATTTTTGTTGCGCTGCACGTGCAGCATGATATGACCAGACGACCGAGGAAAGGACGCGATTCATGGCCCATGACGGACAGGATATGACCCAAATGACAACTGATGCAGTATTGCCCGATCTTCTGGATTTGACGCGAGCCGCCGTGCCTGCTGTGGACGCCGTTTTTGAAAAAGCCCGCGCATCCGTGCGTGGCATGGTGACCGCTGAAGGCCGGGTCTCTGGCGCATTGATCGAAGCAAATCAGACCGCTGCGCATGGTCTGGCCTGGCTGGCGACATATTCGCAGTCGCTGCAACAGATGCAGCGCTGGGCAGAAGCGCTGCAAGCCGATGGCAAATTTGGTGAGATCGAGCAGTTGCTGCACCAGATCGCGTTTGGCGAATATCTGCACCAGGTGGCGGGCGGTATTCCGATGAACCAGGGCGAGGTGGTGCGTCTTCAGGATATGGGCCTTGGCTGGGACGCGCTGTCGGGCTTTCAGTCAACCGAAGTGCAGACCCTGATGGCAAGGGCCAATTCTCAGGCCGCACGTAGCCGTCTGGTTGCGCTGATGCAGGATCAGGCCGGAGCTACGATGTTCGGCGCGTCTGGTCTGGATGAAGAGCTTGAGATGATCCGGGACCAGTTCCGCCGCTACGCGCAGGAAAAGGTCGAACCAAACGCGCATGACTGGCACCTGAAGGATGAACTGATTCCGCTGGAAATCATTGAAGAACTGGCGGAAATGGGTGTTTTCGGCCTGACCATCCCCGAGGAATTCGGTGGGTTCGGTCTGTCCAAAGCATCAATGTGCGTGGTGTCCGAGGAACTGTCGCGCGGCTATATCGGCGTTGGTTCGCTGGGTACCCGATCCGAGATTGCGGCCGAGTTGATCATCGCAGGCGGCACCGACGCGCAAAAGGCACAGTGGCTGCCAAAGATTGCCAGCGCCGAGATCCTGCCGACTGCCGTTTTCACGGAACCCAACACCGGTTCAGACCTTGGCAGCCTGCGTACGCGCGCGGTCAAGGACGCGAATGGCGATTACAAGATAACCGGCAACAAGACCTGGATCACCCACGCCGCGCGGACCCATGTGATGACCCTGCTGGCTCGGACCAACCCCGACAGCACCGACCACCGCGGCCTGTCCATGTTCCTGGCGGAAAAGACACCGGGCACTGACGAGAATCCCTTTCCCACCCCCGGCATGACCGGTGGCGAGATCGAGGTTCTGGGCTATCGCGGCATGAAGGAATACGAGCTGGGTTTTGACGGCTTCCATGTCAAGGGTGAGAACCTGCTGGGCGGAGAAGAAGGTAAAGGTTTCAAGCAGTTGATGGAAACCTTCGAAAGTGCGCGCATCCAGACCGCCGCCCGCGCCATCGGCGTGGCACAGTGTGCGCTGGACATCGCCATGCAATATGCGATCGACCGCAAGCAGTTCGGAAAATCCCTGATCAATTTCCCGCGCGTGGCCGGCAAGCTGGCGATGATGGCGGTCGAGATCATGATCGCGCGTCAGCTGACCTATTTCAGCGCATGGGAAAAAGATCACGGCCAGCGCTGTGACCTTGAGGCCGGTATGGCCAAGCTGCTTGGTGCGCGTGTGGCCTGGGCTGCGGCGGACAACGGGTTGCAGATTCATGGCGGCAACGGCTTTGCGCTGGAATACAAGATCAGCCGCGTTCTGTGTGACGCGCGTATCCTTAACATTTTCGAAGGGGCTGCTGAAATTCAGGCACAGGTCATCGCACGACGTCTGCTCGGGTGACCCATTCCGGCAGTCCTGTTTCCCCGACTGGCCCGGCGCTTGCGCCGGGTCTTTTTCCTGTTTTGTACAATCTGTACGCGGTCCGAACCATGCAGAGTACGTTTTGTACAAAGCAAACCATCGCCCCTCGTGGCCCGCGTGACGGTCACAAATGACCCACGTGTTTCAAAACTTCCCCCTTTGATCCCGCCCCTTTCACCGGTAGAGCATCAACCGGACACGAGACGTCGCAATTAACTATTGGGAAACCGCATGACCCGACCTTTCCTTGCCATGTGTGCTGTTCTTGCGGCTCTTGCTCTGGCGGCTTGCACCACCTCGCAGCCGACGGTGAGCCGGAGTGATGTGGACGCGCTGGCGCAATCGATCCGGGGGCTTGGGGCGGAGGTCGATCCGGCCGAGGCACAGCAAGCGGCCACGATTGCCTATGCCTATTCGCAGCAGCTGAAGCAGGACTGGAATGTCACCGACCCGGCGATCATCCACAACGCCAAGATCATCAACGGGTTCCGCGAAAAGGGCCTGTGCAATGACTGGGCCGAAGCGATGACCAAACGCCTGCGGCAGGAGAATTTCCGGACGCTGGATCTGCACTGGGCCACGTCACCGCCGACCCCGTTTCGCATCATCCACCATTCGGCATCGATCAGCGCCAAGGGGGACACGATGTATGATGGCATTATCCTGGACCCCTGGCGCAACAGCGGTGCCTTGTTCTGGGCGCCGGTGCGCGAGGATACGCGATACAACTGGGCACCCCGGCTGGAAGTGCGCGAGCGGCTTCTGAACGGGTCTTTGCCCTACTGACCCGGTTCCGCAGATACGGCTGATACGCTAGAACCCTGCCATGACACGCCTGATCCTGACCCTGCCTTTGATGGCCCTGTTTCAATGCGACAGGGATGAATCCGTTGCCGCCTATGGCGCAGCAGACCGGACATGGGCGCTGCAGGAAATCGACGGACAGCCCTTTGCCGCCAGCGCCCTGCTGCGGTTCCCAGAAGAGGGCAGGATAACCGGAAATGCCCCCTGCAACAGCTATGACGGCACGCTGAACGCGCCCTACCCGTGGTTCGAAATTCAGGACCTGAGAGCAACGCGGGCCGCCTGCGCCGGGCTTGAGGCCGAAGGGGTCTATTTCGCCGCCCTTTTGGCCATGACCCAATCCGAAGTGTCGGGTGATGTGCTGATCTTGCGCAATGAGGACGGGCACGAGATGGTGTTCACAGCCGCCGAGTGACCTGATCCACGAACCGCGCGCGCGCCTCGGGCAGTGGGTTATGCCCCAGCGCGGGGGCGACGCGGTGGTTCAGGAAATATCCGGTTGTGCGCAAAGCTTCGGCAATCTCGGCATCCGGCGCGGTGCCTTCACCCCGCAGACAGGGCGGCAGCGGCAACATCTTGTCTGCCCATTCCCCGACCCCTTTGGCACTGACGGCGCGCCCGGTCTTGGGCGACACATAGACCAGCCCCTCGGTCGTGCCGGTCGCGGCGCAGGCGGTCAGGTCAAGGCCAAAGCCAAGTTCGTCCAGCAACGCCAGTTCCCATCGCAGGTAGGCCAGCGGCCAGATCTCATCCTGTCCCAACAGGTCCATCAACCGCTCGGTTCGGGTATAGAGCGCCGGGTGCGCTTCCCGCTCGGGCAGGCAGAAGGACAAAAGCGACACGACGGCGTTCAGCCCGGACAGGGCCAGCCGCCCGGAAAACGCCGCCGCCGCGCGCGAGCGCAGGGGTTCGACCTGAAAGGTGCCGATATGTTCCTCCAGCCGCGCACGCCACAGCACATCCAGTTGCGCGCCGGGTTGCAGGATGGGTGCGATCTTGCGGCTGGTCCCGCCCCGCACCACACCAGCATGACGCCCGTGGGATTCGGTAAAGACCTCGATAATCGCCGAGGTTTCGCCGTGGCGGCGAGAGGTCAGTAGGATGCCGTGATCGCGCCAGTCCAATTCGGGGTCCTGTCCGTGATAAGTTGTGGTGTTCCCAGAAAATCGTGAAGGGTTCCGTTCTGCAATGGTTTTGCGCATCAAACGCGGAAAGATAGGTGAAACGCTTGGTCCGACGGCAGGGGGCTGGGCATCTATGCGGACGAAGCGGTCCTTTGGAGTTATTCGCGTCACTAACCGGTCTTATTGCCTCAGGCGGCTCAGGTGGGCAATGATCGCGATTCTCGAAGCCCGGTCTGATAAAGCGCCGCGGCTCATTGTCGTACCGGGGATGACATTGTACGGGTCGGCAAGAAAAATGTTGAGTTCCTCAACTGTCCAACGCCCGCTTTGAGATAGCATCGCTTTGGAATAGGGGAAGCCCTCTAGCGAAGCTTTAGGCCGATCAACAACACCAAATAAGTTGGGTGCGGGAAATTGGTGCCAATCAGTAGCGCCGGCGGCCATGTTGTGACAACCACCGCACTCAATTGCAATCAGGCGTCCCTTCTCAATGTCGGCCTCTTCGAGCTCGCCCGGGCTGAGCGCATCGACAGGCGCTGGCGCGGCACCAGCGTTCTCCAAAAATGCGACCATGTCGGTTCGCTCCTTCGACGCCGCAAAATGCACGGCAGAAAAGCCCGAGTCTGGCGAAACTGCGTTCACATCCGCTCCATTATCTACCAGCACCTGTGCGGTACCGAGCGCACCGCGCTCCGCTGCGTGATGTAGTGGCATCTTGCCATCTTCGCCGCCGGGTAAGTTCGGGTCGGCCCCTGCAGCAAGAAGGGACTCAACAATCTCTGTCGAGTTGTTCCGGGCGGCAATGCCCAACGCCGTGCCGAAATCAGTGGCTGAATCGGCATTTGCACCCAGCGACAACAAATAAGTCACTATGTCTTTATGTCCACGCTGAGATGCTAAATAGAGCGGCAGAACCAACTGGTCGGGGTCTGGCTCTGATCCTTCGGGCAATGCGGCTTGAAGAGCTGTCAAATCGCCCGAGCGGGCAAATTGCACCAGTTCTTGAGCGACCGCCACGCCCGGCAACAGAACCAGCAAGCAAACAAATCGGGCGATCGAGAAGCGACCTAACGGCATCTACGTGCTTCCTCCGATTTCTATTTTGTCCATTGTAACACTAGAGTCGCTTTTTCCAAACAATTGTGGATTAACAATGCATGGCTTCCGCTCTGGCCTCAAAGCCGACATGCGTCTGGCCCGCTACTCCAGCCCCTCTTCGCCCAGCAGGTGTCGGCCTTGCCGGTCTTCAACCTCGATCACCCAGAGGTCGGGGTCAAAGCTGCGCTGGCGCTGGATGGCATGATCCACGTCGCCCTCGGGGCCAGAGGAAAGTTCGACCCATGTGCGTTCACCGCTCATCAGATCAAAGCTGCGTTGAAAGGCGGTGGCCTGCCCGTCGAGCGTGTTGAGCTTGACCAGAACCGCGCCCGCGGTGTCGTCGCCATGGGCCACAACAAAGGCGGGGATTTCCTGAAACCGGAGCCGCGCCAGATAGGCGTGAACCCAGAAATCGGCGGTCAGGCGGGTCATGCGTTGCCGTCTTTGAAATCCAGACCCATTTCCGAATAGCGCTCGGATTCCTCAAGCCAGTTGGGCCGGACTTTCACTTGCAGGAACAGGTGGATCTTGCGGTCGAGGAACTCTTCCAGTTCCGCCCGTGCCGCCTGACTGACGGCCTTGATCGTCTCGCCCTTCTTGCCGAGAACGATGCCCTTGTGACCGTCGCGCATGACATAGATGATCTGATCGATTCTGGCCGAGCCGTCCTTGCGTTCTTCCCAGGTCTCGGTCTCGACCGTCAGCTGATAGGGCAGTTCCTGATGCAGGCGCAGGGTCAGCTTCTCGCGCGTCATCTCAGCGGCGATCATGCGCAGGGGCAGATCGGCGATCTGATCTTCGGGATAAAGCCACGGCCCCTCGGGCAATTCTCCCGCCAGCCATTTGCGCAGGTCGTCGACGCCGTGGCCTTTCTCGGCCGAGATCATGAAGGTTTCGGCAAAGGGGTAGCGCGCGTTCAGGTCGCTGGTCAGGGCCAGCAGTTTCTCGGACGGCACCTTGTCGATCTTGTTGATGGCCAGCGCGATGGTGCGGCCCTGCCCGATCTCGGCCAGCCCTTCGAGGATGCGTTCGACCCCTTCGGTGATGCCGCGATGCGCCTCGACCATCAGCACGACGATATCGGCATCGGCGGCCCCGCCCCAGGCGGCGGCGACCATGGCACGGTCCAGACGGCGGCGCGGTTTGAACAGGCCGGGCGTGTCCACAAAGACCAGTTGCGCATCGCCTTCCATCGCAACGCCCCGGATACGGGCGCGTGTGGTCTGCACCTTATGGGTCACGATCGAGACCTTTGCCCCGACCATGCGGTTCAGGAGGGTGGATTTGCCTGCGTTGGGCTCTCCGATCAGGGCGATAAATCCGGCGCGTGTGGTCATGTGTCTGGCAATCCTGTCTGCAACTGCGCCCCCCTATAGCAGAAAGGGGCGGCGGGCCAGAGGGATTTGTCGCATTGCGGCCCTGCGTTTGCGGTGGCAGGACAGGCGCAGGTGCCCAGCCAGTTCCAGCCCGGCCGCAAATCCTTTCAATGAGGTTGTCATGAAACGTCGCGAGTTTCTTCTTGGAAGCGGCGCCGCCGCAGGTGCGTTTGGGTTGGGCGGATGGTCGCTGGCGGCAGGTGATGCAGCACAGGAACTGGTGCTGCAACCCGCCAGTTACCGGCTGCGAGAACAGCTTACCGCGGGGATGGTCAGCCTCTCGCCCGATGCGCCGCCGCCGGTTCTGTTTGGGCGACAGGGCGAGCCTATGCGGCTGAGTGTGCGCAATACGCTGCCGGATTACACTTCGATGCACTGGCACGGGCTGCGCATTCGCAACGAGATGGACGGGGTGCCTTACCTGACCCAGATGCCCATCGGCGAGGGTGAGCGCTTTACCTATGAGTTCACGCCACCGGATGCGGGGACCTACTGGTACCACCCCCATTGCATGACGATGGAGCAGATGGCGCGCGGGCTGACCGGCGTGATGGTGATTGCCGAGCCGGACGAGCCGGGGTTCGACAGCGAACAGGTGATCAATCTGCGGGATTTCCGTCTGGACGAGGATGACGCGTTCCTGCCTGCCTATACGGCGCGGGGTGCGGCGCGGGCGGGCACGTTTGGTACAGTGCAGACCGCCAACTGGCAGAGCGAGGCGGTCTATGAGCATGCGGCGGGCAGTCTGGTGCGGCTGCGGGTGGTCAACACGGACACGACCCGCATCTACAAGCTGCATCCCGAGGGGGCCGAGACCCGGATCATCGCGTGGGACGGGCATCCGGTCGAGATCGACCTACCGGTGCCAACGGCGGATGAACCGCTGTTGCTGGGCCCCGGTCAGCGGGTGGATTTTGCCGTCCGGATGCCCGAGGGCGAAGGGCAGACGGCGGACCTGATGGCCAAGTTTCCCGGCCAGCCGCACCGCGCCATGGCGCGCTTGCAGGCGACTGGCACATCAGCGGCGCGCGATCTGAGAGAGCTGCGCCCGCTGCGGGCAAATCCCGTTGCGCGCCCCGATCCGGATCGTGCGGAATTGCATGAGTTCGTCTTTGGCTGGACGCCGGAGGGCGGTGCCCCGAATGACGGGTTCTGCGGCACGCTGGGGTATAGTTTCTGGTCGATCAACCGCAAACCCTGGCCGGGTGATGCGGCGCAAGGCACCGGGCCGCTGGCAGTATTGGAACAGGGAAAAAGTTATGTCCTGCGGTTGCGCAACGAGTCGCCGAACCTGCATCCGATCCACCTGCACGGGCTGGCCTTCGTGCCGCTGCGATCCAACCTGCGCACCCTGCCTCCGCTGATGACGGACACGATGCTGCTGTTGAAGGATGAGGTGGCGGATATAGCGCTGGTGGCGGACAACCCCGGCGACTGGGCGTTTCATTGCCATGTGATCGAACATCAGAAAACCGGGCTGACCGGGTTCATCCGGGTGGTTTGAACGATGAAACCCGTCGGCCCGACACCGGACCGGCGGGTTGAACGGATCAGATCACGGGTGACGTCGCAGGATGGGGTTCAGCACGGCCACAAACACGATGCCGTACAAAACGTGTCCGATCAGCGCGACCCATGTGATGCCGACAAAGTTCAGGAACGGCGGCAGACCTGCAAAGGTCGTGACACCTCCGATAGCAAATACCCACAGACCGAAACCATAGATTGCCGAGGCAACAAACATGTGGACCGGGCCCAGAACCTTGACCCAGATTGGCTGGAAAACAAGGAACCAGCCCAAAGGATAGGCAATCAGGCCGACAATGTAGAAATGTACGAAGAAACCCAGAAAAGCGTTGCTGGGAAGGCCCAGACTGGACAGCAAACTCTGCGCCAGACCTTCGGGTGACAGGTTGGCCCAGCCGATGCCTGGGCTGACGACCTGCCCCCAGAAATCGAAGGCCATGGTTGCCACAAACCCGGCAATGAACAGAAAGCCGATATTGACGAGCGAGAGTTTTGCACGTTGCATTGGATTGCCTTTATCCGTTGTTTCTCAAGTGCTTTGACCTGTCGCAGTCAGACTGATGCCAAAGCAGCTAACACCCAGATACATGTCTCGGGTCGTGGCGGCTATAGTCTTCAAGTTTGATTGAAACTTGTGACAAGCCGGGCGGCAGCACCGATCAGCTGACCCGATCCAGCAACGCCTTGGCGGCCGCCTGTTCGGCCTGGCGCTTGGAGCCTGCGGTGGCTTGTGCCTCGGTTCCGTCCTGAAGGCGGGCGGCGATTGTGAAGACGGGGGCGTGGTCGGGGCCGCTGCGTTTGACCTCGACATAGCTGGGTGGTTTCTGGCCGCGCGCCTGCGCCCATTCCTGAAGCGCGGTTTTGGCGTCGCGGGCGTCGGCCTCGACCTTGTGGATGCGGTCGCCCCAGAGGGCGAGGATGACATCGCGGGCGGCTTCGAACCCGGCGTCGCGGTAGATGGCGGCAATCACCGCCTCCATCGCGTCGCCCAGCAGCGCCTGTTTGCGGCGCCCACCCGAGAGCATCTCGGACCGGCCCAGTTTCAGCACCGCGCCCAGATCGATCTGGCGGGCGACATCTGCGCAGGCCTCTTTCCGGACCAGAGCGTTGAACCGGGGCGCAAGCTGGCCTTCGGAGGCTTTCTTGTCGGCCTCAAGCAGCGCGGTGGCCATGACAAGACCCAGCACCCGGTCGCCCAGAAATTCAAGCCGCTGATTGTCGGGCCGGGTCGACGATGAGACCGAGCCGTGGGTCAGCGCACGCACCAGCAGCTCGGGGTTGGCAAATTCATACCCCAAACGCTGCTGAAACGCCTTTATCTCGGCTGAGAGCTTCAATTGACCGCCTTGAAGAAGCGATCCCCGCGCCAGGTCCAGAAGAACAGCATCGACCGGCCGGCGGACGAGAACATGATCCGGTCGGCACGGCCGATCAGGTTTTCGTAGGGCACATAGCCAACCCCGCCAGCGGATTGCGGCAGGCGGCTGTCAGCCGAGTTGTCGCGGTTGTCGCCCATGAAGAAATAATGGCCCTCGGGCACGGTATAGATGCCGGTATTGTCCGAGCCCTGATTGCCGATATTCAGCACGTCATAGGTGACGCCGTTGGGCAGGGTTTCGATCAGGCGCGACTTTTCACAGGCGCCGCCAACACCGACGGGGCCGTTTTCACAGCGTGGGCGCAGTCGTTGCGGGCCCTGTGGTTCGGCGATTTCGGTGAATATGCCGTCAGGCTGCTGCGGAACCGGTGTGCCGTTGAGGATGATCTGCCCTTCGCGGACCTGAATGCGGTCGCCCGGCAGGCCGATCAGGCGCTTGATATAGTCACGTCCGCTGACCGGGTGGCGGAAGACAATGACGTCACCGCGCACGGGATCGCCGCCCCAGATGCGGCTTCCGTCGTCGCCCTGCATCCAGCCACAGAGATCTTCGGCGTCGATATTCAGGCCGACACTGGGGATGATCAGGCTGGGACATGAGGCGTAGGAATAGCCGTAGGCCATCTTGTTGACGAAGAGGAAATCGCCGATCAGCAGCGTCTGCTTCATCGAACCGGACGGAATCCAGAACGGTTGAAAGAAGAGGGTCCGGAACACGCCCGCGATCAGCAGGGCATAGACGATGGTCTTGATCGTTTCCCAGACGCCGCTTCCGGTTTTGGCTTCCTCGGCCATACTGCTCTCTCCAGTTCTCTGTGCTTGGCTTCGCTGCTACATGCGGGGGGGATGGGGTCAAGTCAAGGCTGTGTGACGTGATCTTGCAGGGGACGCGCCTCGATCACGACAAAGGCCTGTGCCCAGGGGTGGTCATCGGTCAGGGTGACGTGGATGATCGCCTCGTGACCTGCGGGGGTCAGTTCGTTCAGGCGTTCGGCGGCCCAGCCGGTGACATGCATCACCGGCTGCCCGGTGCGCAGGTTGGTGACGGCCATGTCTTTCCACGAAATGCCCATGCGCAGGCCGGTGCCGAGCGCCTTGGAACATGCCTCTTTCGCGGCCCAGCGTTTGGCATAAGTGCCTGCGGTATCCGCGCGGCGTTCGGCCTTGCGCTGTTCGGTGTCAGTAAAGACACGGTTGCGGAACCGGTCGCCGAACCGGTCGAGCGTACCCTGAATGCGGTCGATGTTTGCAAGGTCTGTGCCGATGCCGAGGATCATATGGCTCTCATTTCTCTGGTCGGGCCAATCAACGGCAATTGATGACCACACGCAAGCGGTTGGTTGCCGCATTCCGTGATATACTTTACCGGAATGTTCAATTTTTTCGTTGGTGCGGGGGACGCAATGTCGAAAATTCCGTTCATGGCAATCGCGGTGGCTGGCATTGTCGTAAGCACCGTTTTACGCGCTTCTGCACAGGATTGCGGAACCGGGGAAACCCCCTGTCAGGTTGGAGAGTTGTCCTATCGGGTGGTTCTGCCGGATGCCGCGCCCAAGCCGCCAGCTGTTATCTATCTGCATGGCTATGGGGCAACGGCGAATTCAGCCGTAAATCTTTCCGGCCTCGCGGCGGCCTTTACCGACCGCGGCATCGCCTTTATCGCGCCGAACGGTCAGGTCGACATTGGCAATCCCAAGGCGCTGGATTGGGGGGTGCATGATGGCTATCGCTGGCCGCGGGATGATCTGGCCGCGCTGGAGCAGATCAAGGAAGACGCCATTGCCCGTTTCGACCTGAACGCAGATCGCATTATGCTGGCGGGGTATTCACGCGGCGGATCACTGGTTTGGGACAAGGCCTGCACGGATCATTCCTTTGCCTTTGCCTATGCCTCGGCATCAGGGGCCTTTTGGGAGCCGATGTGGCGGCGGTGCAGCGGCCCAGTTCACATGCATCATTCCCACGGATTTGCAGACCGGACCGTCCCGCTGGAAGGGCGTTTTGTGACCTTTGGGGACTATGATTTCGAACAGGGTAGCGTTTTGAAATCCATTGAAATTCTGACCAGAACCAATGGATGCGGGCAGATGGCGAACAGTGTTTCAACAGAAGGTGCAACCTGGCGAAAGAAGTGGACCGAGTGTCAGAACGGCTCTGTCACCCTGTCGCTGGGGCCACATGGTCACGGCAGGCAACCCGGTTGGGCAAATGCTGTTGCGGAATGGTTTCTGGAAATCTCGAGCGCGCCCTAGCGCCTCCACAGGCATTTGCCGAAATCAATTTGCCTGCTTTACGACAACCGCACCGTCAAAATCTTGTAACTCGCCAGGCCAAAAAACCCGGCAAAGGCGAAATCGAACCAGCGGCGGGCGCGGCGGTAGGTGCGGACCATGCGGGCGGATGAGAACAGGAACGCATAGCCGATGAAGATCAGCAGCGATCCTGCGTACAGCATGGCGAAATAGCCCAGCAGCATCGGCAGGTTGGCATCGCTCGGCGCGACGATGGCATAGATCGACCCCCAGCTGAGGATTGCCTTGGGGTTGGTCAGGTGGATCGCCGCACCTTTGGCAAAAACCGTGGGCAGCGTGCCGGTGACCGGTTTGCCCAATGCGACCTCATCATCCGAGGTCACCGCGCGTTTCAGGGCCTTCAGCGCCAGCCAGCCCAGATAGGCCACGCCGACATAGCGGATTACCTCGAACAGCCAGACATTGGCCAGCATGACCGCCGACAGGCCCAGCGCCGCGGCAATGCCCCAGGCGGCCGATCCGGCGCAGATGCCAAGGGCAAAGGCCAGCCCGGCGGTACGGCCTTCGGTCATGGCGGTTCCGGCAATGCCCATCGTGGCCGGGCCCGGAGAGCCCCCTGCCATCAGCCAGGCGAACCAGATGGCGATAAAGCCGGAGGTGATCACGCGCGCGCCTCGTCCATCAGGCGGCGCATCTCCCGAATGGCGGGGGTGAGACCCAGAAAGATCGCCTCACCAATCAGGAAATGCCCGATGTTCAGTTCCATGACCTCGGGGAAAGCGGCAACCGGCTTTACGGAGTCGTATGTCAGGCCATGGCCTGCATGGACCTCGAGCCCCAGCGAATGGGCAAAGGTGGACATCTGGCGCAGCGATTCAAGCTCGCGCGCGGCGGCGTCCATACGTCCTTCGGCATGGGCGTCGCAATAGGCACCGGTGTGCAGTTCGATCACCTCGGCACCGATGCGGTGCGCGGCCTCGATCTGACGCTGATCCGCGGCGATGAAGATCGACACGCGGCACCCGGCCTCGCGCAGGGGGGCGATGAAATGGGCCAGCTTGTTTTCCTCGCGCGCGACTTCGAGCCCGCCTTCGGTGGTGCGTTCCTCGCGCTTTTCGGGAACGATACAGACGGCGTGCGGTTTGTGGCGCAGGGCGATTTTCTGCATCTCTTCGGTGGCGGCCATTTCAAAGTTCAGAGGCACCGACAGAACCTCCATCAGCCCGTCGATATCGGCGTCCGAGATATGGCGGCGGTCTTCGCGCAGATGCGCGGTGATGCCGTCGGCGCCGGCCTCCTCTGCCAGCTTGGCGGCGCGCAGCGGGTCAGGATAGGCCCCGCCGCGCGCGTTGCGCACGGTGGCGACATGATCGATATTCACACCCAGACGCAGACGGCTTTCGGACATCATTTGGTTCCTTTTGCAGATTTTCGCCCCGACCTTAGCGATCTTGGCGCGGGACCGGCAGGTGTTTCTTCGGCCCGGCGTTTGATTTCTTCGAACTTTGCCTTGATCTTGGCGCGGCGGCGCAGCTGGTAGGTCAGGATCAGCGGCAGGCTGAGGTAGTAGCAGATGATGCCCGCCACGATACCGGGAATGATGCCGCCAATCATGTAGGGATAGAAAACGTCGTGATAGAACTGCCCCAGCCCGTGCCAGTCGGCCACGCGGTCCGTGAACAGGGCAAGAAGATTGTCCTTGAGGTCACCGATGGCGTCGGCAAATTTGCCCATCAGCCCCTGCGTGTCGCCTTCTTCATATTCGGTGCCCAGCAGGAAATGCCCGGTTTGTAGGCAGATCACCCCAATCGGGACATAGGTCAGGGGATTGCCGAAGAACGTACCGCTGAGCGCGGCCAGAATATTTCCCTTGATCAGCCGCGCACCAATTGCCGCAACCAGAAAGTGCAGCCCGTAAAACGGCGTGAAGGATGCGAAAACGCCCGCCCCGATGCCGCGGGCAATCCGGTCAGGGGAATCCGGCAGGCGGCGGACACGGTGTTTGACATAGTGGAAGGCGCGGGTCCATCCGCCACGCGGATAGACGAGTTCCGAAGCGACCTGAACAGGAGAGCGTCGGTCTCGGCGCTTGAATACCACCCGTGATCACCCCTTCTCAGCCAGCCGCGGTCGCGGTTTTGGTCCGGTCCCGATAACGCTCGACCGCTGCAACGTCGCTTTCAGCCTCAAGCATCAGCATCAGCGAATGCAACTGTTCAAGGTCGCGCAGTTCGACATTGATCAGCAGGCGGTAAAAATCCGGTTTGCGGTCCACAAATTCCAAGTTTGAGATATTGGCCTTTTTCTCGCCGATCAATGTGCAAATGCGCCCCAGAACCCCGGCATCGTTGCCGATGGTCAGATCCAGTGTCGCCCCATAGACGGCCGGGTGCGTGCCAGAATGCCAATGCAGATCGACCCAGCGTTCCGGTTCGCTTTCATATTGGCTGAGCTTGTCGCAGTCGATCGCGTGCACCACAACACCCTTGCCCCGGTAGGTGATGCCGACGATCCGTTCGCCCGGCAGCGGCTGGCAGCAGGGCGCGCGGTCGAATTTCTGGCCGGGCTCAAGACCGATCACGGCGCGCCGCAGCGGAATGGCGTCGCCGTCATCCTGAGCCAGTTCTGGATAAACGGCCTGAACCACCTCATGAGCGGTCAGTTCGGCACTGCCCAGACGGGCCAGCAATTCATGCCGGTCTTTCAGGCGCAGGTGCTTGGCGGCGGTATCAAGCGCCTTGTCGGTGGCCTTGCGACCCACATGGTCAAAGCCCGAGCGCGCCAGTTCCTTGCCCAGCTTGATGAACCGTTCGCGATCCACCTCGCGCAGGGCGCGGCGGATGGCGGTACGGGCCTTGCCGGTGACGGCGATCTCAAGCCACGTGACCTGCGGTGTCTGCCCGTCGGCGGTGATGATATCCACCGACTGGCCGTTCTTCATCCGCGTCCAGAGCGGCACGCGAATGCCATCGACCTTGGCCCCCACACAGGCATGGCCGATCCGGGTGTGGATGGCATAGGCGAAATCGATCGGGGTCGCGCCCCGCGGCAGTTTCACCACGTCGCCCTTGGGGGTGAAGCAGAAGACCTGGTCCGAATACATCTCGAGCTTGACGGCTTCGAGGAAATCTTCGTGATCATCCTCGTTGTCGAATTGCTCGGTCAGGTTGGATATCCACTTCGCCGGGTCGACGGCAAAGGGGTTTTCCGTGCGCACCCCGTCCCGGTAGGACCAGTGCGCCGCAACGCCGGTTTCGGCCACATCGTGCATCTGGCGGGTGCGGATCTGAACCTCGACCCGTTTGCCGTCGCGCCCTGAAACCGTGGTATGGATTGAACGGTAGCCGTTCGATTTCGGCTGGCTGATATAGTCCTTGAACCGCCCCGGCACCGCGCGCCAGCGCTGATGGATGGCCCCAAGCGTGCGATAGCAGTCTTCTTCCGTCTGCGTGATGATGCGGAACCCGTAGATGTCCGAGAGGCGCGAGAAGCCCTGATCCTTTTCCTGCATCTTGCGCCAGATCGAATAGGGTTTCTTGGCGCGGCCAAAGACTTCGGCCTCAATGCCTGCCTTTTCCAGCTCGTGGCGCATGTCGCCGGTGATGCGGTGGATCACATCGCCGGTTTCGCGTTGCAGCGTGATAAAGCGACGGATGATCGACTGGCGGCCTTCGGGATTCAGGACGCGGAACGCGAGGTCTTCGAGCTCCTCGCGCATCCATTGCATCCCCATGCGGCCCGCAAGCGGCGCGTAGATATCCATCGTCTCGCGCGCTTTCTGAACCTGCTTTTCGGGCCGCATCGCCTTGATGGTGCGCATGTTGTGCAGACGGTCGGCCAGCTTGACCAGAATGACCCGCAGGTCCTTGGACATGGCCATGAACAGCTTGCGGAAATTCTCGGCCTGTTTGGTTTCGCGGCTGGACAGTTGCAGGTTGGTCAGCTTGGTGACGCCATCGACCAGTTTGGCGACCTCATCCCCGAACAGGTCGGACACCTTGCCGTAATTGGCCTTGGTGTCTTCGATCGTGTCATGCAGCAAAGCCGTAATGATCGTCGCATCATCCAGACGCTGTTCGGTCAGGATGGCGGCAACGGCAACAGGGTGGGTAAAGTAGGGTTCGCCAGAGTGGCGGAATTGCCCTGCGTGCATCTGCTGGCCAAACTCATAGGCCAGCGCGAGACGTTCAGCATTCGTCTTGGGATTGTAGTTGCGGACCAGCGCAATCAGATCGTCAGCAGAAATCATCCGGCCCGCACCTTCGTCTTTGGAGCTTACCCCTGCCCTTGAGCCTCCATCAGAGCGCGCAGGAGCTTTTCTTCGGACATGTCGTCCATCGCAGGCTTGTCCGACTCGGCACCCATCAGCAGCGCCATCTGATCTTCTTCCGGCTCATCAACCTCGATCTGGGTCTGGTTGGCCTCGATCAGGCGTTCGCGCAGGGCGTCCGCGCCTTGGGTCTCGTCGGCGATTTCGCGCAGGGACACGACAGGGTTCTTGTCGTTGTCGCGGTCAACGGTAATCGCGGCACCGGCAGAAATCTCGCGCGCCCGATGGGCGGCCAGCATCACCAGTTCGAACCGGTTTGGAACCTTGTCTACGCAATCTTCAACCGTCACGCGGGCCATTGGGCGCTCTCCGTTTCTGAGTCCATGTCAGGAAGAGGTTTATCTAAGCGCGATTCCGCGCCTTGACAAGCAGGAAATGCTGCATTTGCAGGGATCACAGCGGCGTAACCGCTGCAACCTCGGATGGGGGCAGGTCGGCGACCATCTGGGAAACCGTGCGATCAAGCACGGGGTGGCGCCAGTCGGGCACAATATCCGCCATCGGCACAAGCACAAAAGCGCGGTCCTGAAGGCGCGGATGCGGCAGGATCAACTGTTCCGGTGCTTCTTGCCGCTGTGCCTCGGGCGGCAGAGTCAGCCAGCGGTCGAACAGGGCGCGGTCGGGCAGAATCTGATCGCCATAGCACACAAGATCCAGATCCAGCGTCCGCATTCCCCAGCGCTGCACCCGTTCACGACCGAACTGGTGTTCAACCTCGTGCAGTACGCGCAAAAGCTGGGCCGGGGATTTGTCGGTTTCGATCAGCACAGCCGCATTCACGTAGTCCGGACCAGCGCCAGCGGGGAAGCAGGGTGTCGCAAAAAACCGGCTGACAGAGCGAATCACTACGCCCTGTTGCGAAAGTGCGTCAATTGCGCGCTGTAGCGTTACAGCGGGCCCATTTCCTCTCAGATCGAGATTTGCGCCCAATGCCACAACCGCATTTGGCAAAGAATTGTACATATGCTACCCTATATTCGACACATTGCATACTTGCGATAACCGACAAAAGTTCTAATTATAAGCCCACCAGAGTGCGCCATATTATAACTCACACACTCACTCACGTAACGCGGCGCAATCTGGATTATACCGGAAGGACCTATTTATGTTTTATAAGGACGAACGGCTAGCGCTGTTCATCGACGGCTCGAATCTTTATGCCGCGGCAAAAGCACTCGGTTTTGACATAGACTACAAACTTCTGCGGCAGGAATTCATGCGCCGTGGCAAGTTGCTTCGGGCTTTCTACTATACAGCGCTGCTTGAAAACGACGAGTATTCACCGATCCGCCCATTGGTTGACTGGCTTCATTACAACGGCTTCACCATGGTCACAAAACCGGCCAAGGAATACACCGACAGCATGGGGCGTCGGAAAGTCAAAGGAAACATGGATATCGAGCTGACGGTCGATGCCATGGAACTGGCACCGCGTGTGGATCATATCGTGCTGTTCTCGGGTGACGGGGATTTCCGCCCGCTGATCGCCAGCCTGCAACGTCAGGGCGTTCGCGTATCAGTCGTGTCGACCATCCGCAGTCAGCCGCCGATGATTTCGGACGAACTGCGCCGCCAGGCCGACAACTTCATCGAGTTGGAAGACCTGCGCGACGTAATCGGTCGCCCGCCGCGTGAAATGCCGGCAGAGCATCGCAGCGTCGCGGTTGCAGGCGGCAGCTGATCCGGCACCACTGCCTGTTGATGGGAATAATTCGCGCGGTCAGGACCGGGGTCCTGGCCGCGCTTCTTTAACTAAGGATTGGTGCTGAAACATCCTCTGACTAACAACGATTCGTGTCAGATGAATGACAATGTCCTGTCTGGACCAAGGCCGGGAAAAGACTTACCTGTGCCCTAAGGAGACAGCCGAATGACCAAGCCGCCACTGACACTTTACCTGGCCGCCCCGCGCGGGTTCTGCGCCGGTGTGGACCGCGCCATCAAGATCGTTGAAATGGCCCTGCAGAAATGGGGGCCGCCGGTCTATGTGCGCCACGAGATCGTGCATAACAAATTCGTGGTCGACGGGTTGCGGGCCAAAGGGGCTGTGTTTGTCGAAGAACTGCATGAATGCCCCGATGACCGCCCGGTGATCTTTTCCGCCCATGGTGTTCCGAAATCGGTACCCGCCGAAGCCGCGCAACGTGAGATGATCTATGTGGATGCCACCTGTCCCCTGGTGTCGAAGGTTCATGTCGAGGCGCAGCGCCATGCGGATGCGGGATTGCAGATGATCATGATCGGCCACAAGGGCCATCCCGAAACCGTTGGCACGATGGGACAGTTGCCAAAGGGTGATGTGCTGCTGGTCGAAACGGTCGAGGATGTGGCCACCGTGCAGGTGCGCGACCCCGACAAGCTGGCCTTTGTCACCCAGACCACCCTGTCAGTGGATGATACCAAGGACATCATCGCAGCCCTTCAGGACCGGTTCCCGGCCATTGTCGGGCCGCATAAGGAAGACATCTGTTATGCCACCACCAACCGGCAGGAGGCCGTGAAGGCCGTGGCCCCCAAGGCCGATGCGCTTCTGGTTGTGGGAGCTCCGAACTCGTCAAACTCCCGCCGTCTGGTCGAGGTTGCCTCACGCGAGGGGTGCAAATACGCGCAGCTGGTCCAGCGTGCGACCGAGATCGACTGGCGCGCTTTGCAGGGCATCGAAAGCGTTGCGGTGACCGCAGGCGCATCGGCCCCGGAATTGCTGGTGAACGAGGTGATCGACGCCTTCCGCGACCATTACGATGTCACTGTCGAGCCGGTCGAGACCGCAACCGAAAACGTCGAGTTCAAAGTACCGCGCGTGTTGAGGCAACCGGCGTGACCGGCGTGCCGAAGGCGCCGCTTTATCTTGGGTTGGCGGGACTGGTCCCGTTTGTCTGGGGCGCGCTGACATATCTGAACGGCGATCTGAACGACTGGGGCACGCATACATTTGGCCCGCGCTTTGTCGGGCCTTATGTGCAGCTGTTCTATGGCTCGGTCATCCTGAGCTTTATGTCCGGTGTTCTGTGGGGGTTTGCCACCAAGACCTCGAGCAGCAAGGCAGCGCTGTGTTATGGGCTGTCGGTCCTGCCTGCGCTGTGGGCCTTTGCCATGACGGGCGGCGGGCCGGTCACTGCGGGCACCAATCTGATCTACGGGTTCACTGGCTTGCTGCTGCTGGACGCCCTGTTTTCATACTGGCGGCTGACGCCGGTCTGGTGGATGCAGCTGCGTATCCTGCTGACCGCGGTCGTTCTGGCCAGCCTAGCCGTCGGAGTGTACCTGTGAGCGACAAACGCACAATTGATGCCTATACGACCAGAGTAAACGAATATCTGGCCATTCCTTTACCAGCCGAACAGCTCAAGACCCGTCAGGAATTTGCCGATGCGGTCGGTGCGGGCGGTTATGTGCTGGATCTGGGGTCAGGACCCGGATCGGACAGCGGTTTCCTGATGCGTCAGGGGCTGAAGGTGCGGGCGCTGGATGCCACCCCCGCCTTTGTCGAACATGCCCGCCGGAACGGGGTGGACGCGCATCTGGGCACGTTCGACGACGTTACCGAAACCGCCGAATATGATGGCGTCTACGCCAGTTTTTCCCTGCTGCACGCGCCGCGTGCGGATTTTCCGCGTCACCTGAAAGCGATCCACACGGCCCTGAAGCCCGGAGGCCAGCTGTTTCTGGGCATGAAGCTGGGCACGGGCGAGCATCGTGACGATCTGGACCGCTATTACACCTATTACTCGGAAGCCGAAATCCGAGAGGCGCTGACCCAGGCCGGGTTCACGGTTGACCGCACGGTCGAAGGAATGGGCAAGGGTCTGGCCGGGTCGTACGACGGGTTTATTCTGGTGTTCGCCCATGCCTGAGTTGTTTGCCTATACAGATGGCGCCTGTTCCGGCAATCCCGGCCCCGGAGGCTGGGGCGTGCTGCTGCGCGCGAAGAACGGGGACAGGGTTCTGAAAGAGCGGGAACTGAACGGGGGCGAGGCCGAGACGACCAACAACCGGATGGAGTTGCTGGCTGCCATCAGCGCGCTTGAGACGCTGGAGCGCCCGTCGAAGATCACCATTGTCACCGACAGCGCCTATGTGAAGAACGGCGTCACCGGCTGGATATTCGGCTGGAAGCGGAATGGCTGGAAAACCTCGAACAAGAAGCCGGTCAAGAATGTCGATCTGTGGCAGCGTCTGGACGAGGCGCAGGAACGACATGATGTGACATGGGAATGGGTCAAGGGCCATGCGGGCCATCCCGAAAACGAAAAGGCCGATGAACTGGCCCGCGCAGGCATGGCGCCCTTCAAGCCGAAAAAGGCGCAGGCGTGAGCGCGCTGACGCTGCTGGATTATGCCTCGGTTCTGATCTTTGCGCTGACCGGGGCGCTGGTGGCCAGCCGGGCGCAGCTGGATCTGGTGGGTTTTGCTTTCATGGCCTGCCTGACCGCAGTTGGCGGCGGCACGGTACGCGATCTGTTGCTGGACCGGCACCCGATCTTCTGGGTCGGCCAGCCGGATTACATCCTGATCGCCGTCGCGGCGGCGGTGTTTGTATTCTTTACCGCGCATCTGGTGGAAAGCCGCTATAACTGGCTGGTCTGGCTGGACAGTTTCGCGCTGTCAGTCGCCGTTGCGGCCGGAACCGGTGCCGCGTTGTCACTGGATCAGCCCGGTATCATCGTCGTGCTGATGGGAGTGACGACCGGGTGTCTGGGCGGGCTGATGCGCGACGTGGTCTGCAACGAGGTGCCGCTGGTGCTGAAACAGGGCGAACTTTACGTCTCGTGCGCGTTTGTGGGGGCGTTGACGGCGGTACTTGCGGTCAGGCTGGGGCTGGAGCCCGCCTTTGTATTGGGCCTGTGCGCTATTGTGTGCTGGGCCTTGCGGGCCGGGTCGCTGGTGTTTGGCTGGCAGTTGCCCGTCTACAAAAGCCGCCCGCCCCGAAACTGAACCTGTCGGTGGACGCGACCGGGGCGGGCTGATAGCTGTTTGGAACGCGCAGCCCGGAGGCCAAATGCCGTTCAGACTTACATCGATTGCGGTCTCACTGGCTTTGCTGGCCTCATGCGGCGCATATTATGCACCCGTCCGCTTTGTTGCTGAGGGTGACCGGATCATCGCCTCGGGCACGATTGACGAAACAACGCTGTCCGCTTTCGAAGACGTCACCGCCGAAAACCCCAAAGCGCGCACGCTGGTGCTGCAATATATCGAGGGGTCGGTGGATGACGACGCCAATGTCATCTTCAGCCGAGAGGTGCGCAAGGCCGGGTTCGATACCGTTGTGCCCTCGGACGGTCTGGTTGCCAGCGGCGGCACCGATCTGTTTCTGGCCGGACATCGCCGCGTTTTGCAACCGGGGGCCTGTGTCGGTGTTCACAGCTGGGCCGGATCGGGGCTGGTGGCCACGGAGCTGCCCAAGGATGACCCGGAACATGACCGCTATCTGGATTATTTCAGGGACATTGGCGTGGATGAGGCGTTTTACTGGTACACGCTGTATGCGGCCCCGGCCGACAGCATCCACTGGATGACCGCCGCCGAGGCGAACCGGTTCGATATGACGACGAAAGCCGCCCCGGCGCTTGGTTCAGCGCTGGAGTGCGACGAGCGCTGATCTGCTGCACTATCTTGTCGAGTGAAGGTTTCCAGGACGGAATGCGCGGCCAAGGAATATGCTAGCGGCGCAGGTAGGTCTGCCAGATCCAGATCACCAGCAATGCGCCCAGAACCGCGCCCACAAAGCCCGACATCCAGCCCATGACGGTTATCAGAAACCGCAGAACGAACCCTCCGATCAGGGCCCCGAAAACACCGATCAGCATGGTGGTTGGAATGTCCGCCTCGATCCGCATCAGGCGGGTGGCGAGGAACCCCGCGGCAGCGCCGATGATGATCAGGGCGACGACGGGCATGTCATTTTCGCCAATGGGTCGGCACGATGATCAGCGCGCCGATAGACGAGATCACCGCATCCAAACCCGGAGGGCCAAAGCTGATACCGAACATGATGCGGATGAAGTAGAACAGGAACGCCCCGCCCACGCAGATGATGATCGACTGAAGATAGCCGTTATGGGTGAACCCGGTCTGTTCGGACAGATATCCGACGATCCCGGCAATCACGACGGTCCCCATCATCACCATGAACATCGGGCTTCTCCTAGGTCAGGCGGGTGCCGGTGGGAATGGGCCAGCCCCGCAGGAAGGTTTCCCTATCCTGCGCGCCTTTACCCGCCCGTTGCAAGCGCAGCAGTTCGACCGCGCCCCGACCGCAGGCCACGTGCAGGTCGTCGTTCAGAACCTCACCCGCTGCGCCCTGCCCGTCTGCCAGCCGCGATGCCAGCAGCTTGATGCGTTCGCCATTCATTTCGGTCCACGCGCCGGGAAAGGGTGACAGCCCGCGAATTTGCCTGTCGACCTCAACCGCCGGGCGCGTCCAGTCGATGCGGGCCTCGGACTTGTCGATCTTGGCGGCATAGGTCACGCCATCCTCGGGCTGCGGTTCCGGTGTGAGATCCGGCAGCTTGGCCAGAGCCTCGACGATCAGCGCGGCCCCCATGGCCGAGAGCCGGTCATGCAGATGCGCGGTGGTTTCTTCAACCTCAATCGCGGTTGCCTGTCGCAGCAGGACCGGGCCGGTGTCCAGACCGGCCTCCATCTGCATGATGCAGATCCCGGTTTCGGCATCGCCGGACATGATCGCCCGGTGGATCGGGGCGGCACCGCGCCAGCGCGGCAGCAGGCTGGCGTGGATGTTCAGGCAGCCGTGTCGCGGCGCGTCCAGAATGGGTTGCGGCAGGATCAGGCCATAAGCGACGACGACGGCGATATCGGCGTTCAGCGCGGCAAACGCGGTCTGTTCGTCAGCAGATTTCAGAGAGGTTGGGTGGCGGACGGGCAGGCCCAGCGCCTCGGCCCGGGCGTGAACCGGTGTCGGGCGGTCTTTCTTGCCACGTCCGGCGGGGCGCGGGGGCTGGCAGTAGACGGCGGCGATGTCGTGCCCGGCCCTGACGAGTGCGTCCAGCACCGGGACCGAAAAATCGGGGGTTCCCATGAAGATGATGCGCATCGTTGGCTCCGGCGGTTGGGACAGGTGCCGGGCTGAAACCCGGCCTACGGTTTTCAGGTTTGTTTGCGGGCCTTGCGCAGCAGCATGTCACGTTTGACCTTGCTGAGCCGGTCGAAATACATCCGTCCGTTCAGGTGGTCGATCTGGTGCTGCACGCTGGTCGCATCGATCCCGACGAAATCGCGGCGGTCCAGCATGCCATGTTCGTTCAGGAACTTCACGGTCACCGCGCGCGGGCGTTTGATTGTGGCCGAGACGCCGGGCAGGTTCGGGCTGGCCTCTTCATGTTCGCGCAGCTCGATCGAGCTGTGCAGGATTTCCGGGTTTGCCAGACGCACGGCCCGGCCCCGTTCGGCAGAGCCGTCAACAACGGCAAGCCGCAGCATCACCCCGATCTGTGGCGCGGCAAGACCGACGCCGGGCATCGCCTCCATCGTGTCGATCATGTCGTCCCAGATGGCGCGGACCTCATCGGTGATCTCGGGCACCTCATCCGCCTTGGTGCACAGGCGCTTGTCAGGCCATGGCAGGCAGGTACGAACGGTCATGCACGGGCCCGTTCGCGTTTGAGCTTTTGCATCTTGCGGGTGATCATCTGCCGTTTCAGCGGCTTGAGATAGTCGATGAACAGCTTGCCGTCCAAGTGATCGATCTCGTGCTGAACGCAGGTGGCCCAGAGCCCGTCAAAGGTTTCCTGTTGCAGGTTTCCGTCGCGGTCCATCCAAGTCACATCGACCACTTTGGGGCGCGTCACCTCGGCGTATTGATCAGGGATCGACAGGCAGCCTTCCTCGTAGACATTGGTTTCTTCCGAGGCCGCGATGACCTGCGGGTTGAACATGATCAGCGGGCGCGGCGCCTCGCCTTCTTCCTTAATGCAATCCAGCACGATCAAGCGATCCAGCACGCCGATCTGTGGCGCGGCGAGGCCAACACCCGGGGCGTCATACATCGTTTCCAGCATATCATCGGCCAGTGCGCGCAGGTCGTCCGTGAGATCGGCCACGGGGGCGCAGACCTTCTTGAGACGGGGGTCGGGATAGATCAGGATGTTACGTTTCATGAGGCTGATTTAGGGCATCGTGCCCCGCGCCGCAACGCCCCCCTTGCACCTGCCTGAATTGCGGTTAGCTTTCGACCATCAGAATGGAGCTGACATGACTTTCAACGACCAGATCGACCGCCGGGGCACCAACAGTACCAAATGGGACAAGATGGAGATGCTGTACGGCGTCTCGCCCGAGGACGGGCTGGCCATGTGGACGGCCGATTCCGATTACCCGACGGCCCCTTGCGTGATCGACGCAGTACGCAAGGCCGCAGATCACGGCGTGTTCGGGTATTCCTGGGCGCACCCGGAGTATCTGGCCTCGGTCCAGTGGTGGATGAAAACCCGCCACGACTGGGAAATTGACACGGACTGGGTTCTGACGTCTCAGGGTCTGGGCAATGCTATTGCCCTGTCGCTGGATGTCTGGACCGAGCCTGGCGATCGCATCGTGACCTTCACCCCTGTCTACCATGAGTTTGCCCATAAGGTGAACAAGGCGGGCCGCCGGGTTGTGGAATGCCCGCTGGTGCGCGACGGCGACAGCTATGGGCTTGATCTGGAGGATGCGCAGTCGCGGCTGGACGGGTCCGAGAAGATGTTGCTGTGGTGTTCGCCGCAGAACCCGTCGGGCCGGGTCTGGACGCCAGAGGAACTGCGCGCCGTGGCCGCATTTGCCGAGCGCAACGGGCTGATCCTTGTGTCAGACGAGATTCACCACGATCTGGTCTATCCCGGTGCCAAGTTTGTGCCGATGGATGTGGCGGCCCCGGATGCGCGGCCTTGGACGGTGACGCTGACAGCGGCATCGAAGACCTTTAACATCGCCGGGCAGCGCACCGGCAACATGATCATTCCCGACCCCAAACTGCGCGAGGCGATGAAGCATCGGTTGACAACGCTGGATTATGGCCCCAGCGCGTTGGGTGTGGCGATGATCACCGCCGCCTACAGCCCGGCCGGCGCGGAATGGGCAGATGCCCAGATCGCGCATCTGGAGGAAAACCGGCGTCTGTTCGACCAGACCATCGCCGCGATTCCGGGCCTTTGGTCGATGCCCTTGCAGGCGACCTATCTGGCCTGGGTCGACTTTTCCGGCACCGGCATGGATCACACCGAGTTTGTCCGCCGCCTGCGCGAGGATGCGCGGATTGCAACCTCGTCCGGGCCCGGCTTTGGCACTGGCGGAGAAACGTTTGAACGGTTCAACCTGGCCACACAACGGGCGCGGGTCGAGGACGCCTGCGCGCGGCTGAAGCGGGCCTTTGGCGACCTGCAATAAGCCAAGCGGTGGCTGGTTTGACTGGCCTCACGATGAACCGCGCCTGCTGTCCGGGCGCGGACCCGAATTGTGAATTCCAAATCGATAGCCAGCCCTACGGCATGGTGGGCGTCACCCTGACCGAACCCGGGACGATGAAAATCCGAGCCTAGTCTTCGTAGCCCAGCAGTGCGATGGGCGCATCCGGGGCGCGGTAGAAATCCAGCGGTGCCTTGTCATGGGCGGCGGTGCTGCGCTTGAATTCGTATCGCATCTCTCCGCCTTCATCCTGATCGGCAATGATCAGGCATTGATACATAAGATTGGCCCCGTCATAGATATCGACCAACCCGCGCAGGCGCGGTGTTGTTTCCGCCTCAACCGTGAAACCATCTTTCCACAATTTGAGAATTTTATAGGTATTGTCGCCCATTTGGACACGAAGGCGACTGGCCTTTTTCAATGTGGCGATTCGGGCCGCATCCAACTCGGCGCGTATTTCCTTTGAAACATAAGTACTCATTAAATCATTCCCCCGCTAATGACCTCTATTGTGCGGGAACTGTTGTAAAAATCCAGTGAACGCGTTCACGGAACTGGCTATGCCTGCGGTTTGTTGCACAGAAATCCCAGCATTGGCTGTGCGCGCATGCAGGTCTTGTGCGCGGGCAAATGCATAGGAACGGGCGGGGCTTGGACCTATCTTTGACCAAACGCCTGTGCGGAGGATGAGATATGGGCCTGCTGGTCGACGGAAAATGGCAAGACACCTGGTATGACACCAAATCCACCGGTGGCGCATTCAAACGCAGCGCGGCGCAGTTTCGCAACTGGCTGACCGCCGATGGCCGCGCGGGACCGTCGGGCAAAGGCGGGTTCCGGGCCGAAGCCGGGCGGTATCACCTGTATGTCAGCCACGCCTGCCCCTGGGCGCATCGCACCCTGATCTTTCGCGCGTTGAAAGGGCTGAGCGATCTGATCCCGGTTTCGGTCGTGCATCCCGACATGCTGGACCAGGGCTGGACCTTTGAGGTGGATGATCACGGTGCCACGGGTGACGGTCTTTACGGGCTAAGCCACGCACATCAGATCTATACCAAGGCGGATCCGTCCTATTCCGGTCGCGTCACGGTTCCGATCCTGTGGGACAAGGTGCAGGAGACCATCGTTTCGAACGAAAGTTCGGAAATCATCCGCATGTTCAATTCGGCCTTCAACGATATCACTGGCAATACGGACGATTACTGGCCCGAGGCGATGCGGGACGAGATCGAAGAGGTCAACACGCGCATCTATTCAGACGTCAACAACGGCGTCTACAAGTCGGGCTTTGCCACCACGCAGGACGCCTATGACGCTGCCGTACACCCATTGTTCGACACGCTGGACTGGCTGGAGGAGCGTCTGGCCCGGAACCGTTACCTGATGGGGGATCGGATCACCGAAGCCGATTGGCGGTTGTTCACAACCCTGATCCGCTTCGACCCGGTCTATCACCTGCATTTCAAGTGCAACCGGCGGCGCCTGGTCGATTACCCGAACCTATGGGCCTATACGCGTGAGCTGTATCAATGGCCCGGTGTCGCCGAGACCGTGAACATGGCCCACATTGTGCGCCACTATCACTACAGCCATGACAGCATCAATCCGCACCGGATCATTCCGGTGAACCCGGTACTGGATTACATGGAGCCGCATGGACGCGGTCAGCGCCCCGCAGCGTAATGTTCGACCATCGCCGCCAGATCCTCTGGCGGCGTTTCGCTTTGAACATAGGCACAGGCATTGGGACTGTGCGCAAAAATCGACCCGTCGGAAAAGAAGGTGGTGTTGGTGACAAAAATCACCCGCGCCTCGGGGCGGCGATAGCTGGCAAAATCGGCCACAGCCAATGCGCTTCCGGTTTCCAGAACCAGATCCAACACGATGATATCAAAATCCGTGCCATAGAGCGCCAGAATGGCGGCCTCCTGAGCGTCAACCAGCGTGACTTCGGCGTCTTGCCGCTCCAGATGTCTTTTCCAGACCCGACCAAGGTCGGGGTTACTCTCAACAATCAGAACTTTCATTTGCAACAACCTCGGCACTTGGTATGGTGAGTGGTGCCGACCCCCGTGGTCCGTGATCTCGTTATTTCCTTAACAAAGTGTTAACAGCAGCCGCACGCTAGCGTGTTCGGGCGGATTTGCTTGTGTAAATGGCAAAAATCCGCTTGAAGCACCCGAAACCGGTCAATCCCCGCAGAGAGAGCAAATGAGTACACTTGATCACGGCTTGGACCCCCGCGCAGTTCGCGACCACGGCGGGGGGCTGGACAGGGCGATTGTCAGGTATGGTGGAACGCGCGCAGATTGGATCGATCTGTCGACCGGAATCAATCCGCATCCTTACGCAGTCGCGGGCCTGACCGCCGGAGATTGGGCCGAATTGCCGGATCACGGTGCCTTTGAACGGCTGAGTGATGCGGCCCGCAGGTTCTGGAACGTGCCGCAGGGGGCTGAGATCCTGCCGGCACCCGGTGCATCGGCTGTCATCTCTCGCATTCCGGCGCTGGCCGCGCCAGGGCGTGTCCAGATCACACCGCCCACCTATAACGAACACGCCGCCGCCTTTTCGGCGCAGGGGTGGCGTGTTCAGCCTGAGGGCGTGGCTGACGCCCGCGTGATCGTGCATCCAAATAACCCGGACGGACGTATCTGGCAGGAAAGCGACGTCTCGGCCCCGCTGACCGTGATCGACGAGAGCTTTTGCGATGTCACGCCAGAGGTATCGTTGATCCATCTGGCGGAACGTCCCGGCGTGATCGTGCTGAAGAGCTTTGGCAAGTTCTGGGGGCTGGCCGGGATGCGGCTTGGGTTTGCCATCGGGCGGCCTGAACTGATCAACCGCCTGAACGACCTGACCGGACCCTGGTCAGTGTCCGGCCCGGCCCTGCGGGTTGGGACACAGGCCCTGTCGGACGATGACTGGGCCGATGCCACACGCGCGCGACTGGCGGCTGAGGCGGCCCGGCTGGATGCGCTGATGCTGACCAGCGGCGCGGATATCGTCGGTGGTACCAGCCTGTTTCGTCTGTATCGGGTCGATGACGCCTTGGGGTGGCAGGACAGGCTGGCCCGCGCCCATATCTGGAGCCGTATCTTTCCCTATTCAGCAACCTTTCTGCGTCTGGGTCTGCCGCCAGAAAAGGGATGGGACAGGCTGGAGGCCGCACTGTGAGCCCTGCCCTGATGCTGGTCTGCGCCCTGTGTCTGGACGCGGCACTGGGAGAGCCCGATTGGCTCTGGTCCCGCGTCAAACACCCGGCGGTGATGATCGGCAACCTGATCGGCTGGCTGGACAAGTGCCTGAACCACGGAAGCAGACGGAGGCTGAAAGGGGTGGCCGTGCTTGCCCTTCTGATCTGCGGCGCATGGGGCCTTGGGTGGGGTCTGTCCCAGCTGGGGCCGGTCGTTGAAATTCTTGGCTGCGCAATCCTGTTGGCGCAAAAGTCGCTGGTTGCCCATGTCCGCGCGGTTGGTGACGGGTTGCAAACCTCGCTGGAAGACGGACGGGCGCAGGTGGCTATGATCGTCTCGCGCGACACGCAGGATATGACCGAAGCACAGGTGGCGCGTTCCGCCATCGAAAGCGCGGCAGAGAACCTGAGCGACGGGGTCATCGCGCCTGCCATCTGGTTTCTGGTCGCGGGGCTTCCGGGGTTGCTGGTGTACAAGGCGGTGAACACCGCCGACAGTATGATCGGTTATCGCACCGAAACGTACCGCGATTTTGGCTGGGCCGCGGCCCGGTTCGACGACCTGCTGAACCTGATCCCTGCCCGACTGACCTGTGTGATGATCGTGGCGCTGTCCGGCCAATGGTCTCGCTGGTCTGAGATGGTGCGGGATGCGCAACGCCATATCTCACCCAACGCTGGCTGGCCCGAGGCCGCCATGGCCCGCGCCCTGAATGTCGCGCTGGCTGGCCCGCGCAGCTATGACGGGAAGGTGCGCGACCTAGCCTGGGTCAATGGCGACGCCCCGCGCGAGATCGGCGCATCAGAAGTTTTTCGCGCATGTGACATGCTCTGGCGGGTTTGGGGGCTTGCGCTTGGGCTCGTGTCAGTGTGGGTTGGGGCCAAACTGATATTCTGACGGACCTTTTCATGCGTATACTCTCTGGCCTGATCGCCGCTGCCCTGTTCACCTCACCTGCGCTGGCGCAATGTGGCGGTGGTTTTAATTCCTTTGTCAAAGGGCTGAAGGCCGAGGCCGTGCAGCAGGGTTTGGACAAATCAGCGGTGAACGGGTTCTTTGACGGGGTGCAGCAGGACAGCGCCGTGCTGAAGGCCGACCGGGCGCAGGGCGTTTTTCAGAAGCCCTTTGTTGAATTTTCCCGTCGTCTGATTTCGCAAAACCGGATCGAGCGCGGGCAAGCGATGTCGCGCAAATACGATGCGGTCTTTGATCGGATCGAGCGGGAATATGGCGTTTCCCGCGGGGTGCTGCTGGCCTTCTGGGCATTTGAAACCGATTACGGATCGTTTCAAGGCGACTTCAACACCCGCAACGCACTGGTAACTTTGGCGCATGACTGCCGCCGCCCGGAGCTGTTCCGGCCACAGATCTTCGCCGCCATCGAGCTGTATCAGAACGGTGATTTCGACCCGGCCCGCACCACCGGCGCATGGGCCGGAGAGATCGGCATGGTGCAGATGCTGCCGCGTGACATACTGGAAAACGGCGTCGATGGTGACGGTGACGGGCATGTCCGCCTGAAAAGCTCGGCACCTGATGCGCTGATGTCGGGGGCCAGAATGCTGTCCCATCTGGGATGGCGCGCGGGTGAGCCTTGGTTGCAGGAGGTCACCGTGCCCGCGCAGATGGATTGGTCCCTGTCCGGCCCCGGCAAACCGCGTTCGGTGGAGGAATGGCAGGCGATGGGCGTACAGGCGCGCGGCGGGTCCTTGGCCAACCTACCCGCCTCGCTGATCCTGCCACAGGGGCGCAACGGGCCTGCCTTTCTGGCCTATCCGAATTTCGATGTCTATTTCGAATGGAACCAGAGCTTTGTTTATGTTCTGACTGCCGCCTATTTCGGAACACGGCTTGAGGGCGGCCAGATCTATGATGCGGGCAATCCCGCGCAGGGCCTGAATGGCGCACAGATGAAACAGTTGCAGACCAAGCTTCAGGCCAAAGGATATGATGTCGGCAAGATCGACGGGATTCTGGGGTCAGGGACGCGAGCTGCGACGCAGGCGGAACAGAAACGTCTGGGCCTGCCTGCGGACGCATGGCCAACGATGGAATTGCTGGAAAAACTCTGATCCAGCGGCCCGCACCGCTGCGGTATGGCGCAAAACCCCAAGATTATTCGACGATATCGGCACCGACGCCGCTGATTATGTGACCGGATATTTCTCGGGGTCAATTCCATGTCTTTGACAGACAATATCAATGTAACTTCCCTTTGGAGGAATACCACCGAATTTGCTGCGAATACCACTGCGGGTTTCGCCCTGGAAGTGGTGAAACCGGGCCCAATCGGGTTCGTAGTCTTCAATGTTCTCGACCGGGTCCAGAAACCCGCGACGCGGCCAATACAAATGCCAATGCTGGCCTCGGTCGATTTCACCGGTGACCCCCAGCGCCCAGCGGGTCACACTAGGGCCGGTTGTCGTCCACGGAAGATCGTAGAGCGTGATTGTCTCGCCCGCCTCATAGCGTTTGACCAGTTTTTCGATGCGGTCACTGCCCAACCAAAACGGGATCGGGACTTCTGACTCAAGGAAATTCAGGATCAGCTTCAAGGCCAGAGATGTCTTGGGAAGGCGCAACACGCAATTGTTCATCGCCTTGTTGCGCCAGACGACACCAAACAGATAGTCCGGTGGAACATCCAGCGGCCGGACGCAGTAGATATCCAGATCAACCCACACATAGTCGGTTTTTTGCAACATGTGGATCCGGAAGATGTCTGAATAGACCGCCATCCGTCTCCGGCCACCGGTCAGGTTTTCCGTGGTTTCATCCGCATAGATTTCGCGGGCATCATGAACGACGACGCCGTCGGGAACATCTATGTTCATATCCAGCACGTACAGGTGGAAGACATAGCCATGATCCAGAAAAGACTGAATACATACTCTTTCAACGCAAGATAACGGCGCACCAAACCAGAAACTTGCAACTTGAAAATCCAAAACAGCACCTCTTGCCCAAAGCCGAAACGGGATCGCTGCTGCACTAGCGAAGCGGTGTGTGGCTCGTCAACCGCGGCTGCTGTTTTGGCGCGACTTACCCTGCCTTGCGTCAGCGCGTTGTGTCGAGGTGCCCACAGTTTGGTTCTGGCCCCTCATTGGGCGCGCATTTTTGGGCTGGTGTCCCCAACAAAGCCGTTGACGTCTGCCGCGGGTTCAGATTGCTGCGCGGGTTGGTCCGTTGCCAACATGGCCGGCCCAAATTGTGACTTCTTTATTTGGGCCGCACCGGGTACCTATCCCCTTTCTGATCGATCAGGATCAGCCGCTCGCCACTGTGGACATACAGGTCGCAGCGGCTGAACCCGTTGCGGTACGCAATGCAGACGGAACCGTCATCGGCGATGGCGTAGGTTCCAAAGGCGGAATCTCCTCCCGCGTAGGTATAGGAATAGGCCCCACCGGCCGAAAACTTGGCCTGACCATCATCGTAAAAGGTCAGCGTCTGGCCTGCGAGGGCGTCAAGCTCGGCCACTGTCAGCGGGACATCGCCGGGTTTGACAGGCCAGTCGGCGGCGACAACCGGGGTGGCGGCGATGAGGGCGGAGATCAGGAAACGCGTCATGAGGCCAAGGTAGCGCGTTATGCCTGCAATCATCATAACGTTGCGGTGAGCGGTCAGGCCACCATCTGCTCGGCCTTCTTCAGATCGACCGAAACCAGCTGGCTGACGCCCTGTTCCTGCATGGTGACGCCGAACAGACGATCCATGCGCGCCATGGTCACCGCGTGGTGGGTGATGATCAGGAAACGGGTGTCAGTCTGGCGGCACATCTCGTCCAGCAGATCACAAAAACGGGTGACGTTGGCATCGTCCAGCGGCGCGTCGACTTCGTCCAGCACACAGATCGGGGCCGGGTTGGCCAGGAAAACGCCAAAGATCAGCGCGGTCGCGGTCAGGGTCTGTTCGCCGCCCGACAGCAGGCTGAGGGTCGAGAGTTTCTTGCCCGGCGGCTGACACATGATTTCCAGCCCCGCATCCAGCGGGTCATCGCTTTCAACCATGACCAGATTGGCTTCGCCCCCACCAAAGAGATGCTTGAACAGCATCGCGAAGTTCGAGTTCACCTGTTCAAACGCGGTCAACAGACGCTCGCGCCCTTCGCGGTTGAGGCTGGAGATGCCACTGCGCAGAGCTTTGATCGCCTCTTCCAGATCGGCCTTTTCACTGCTGAGCGTGTCAAATTCTTCCTGAACGTCCTTGCTGTCTTCCTCGGCCCGCAGGTTCACCGCGCCCATGGCGTCACGCTGGCGTTTGTGGCGGTTCACTTCGGCTTCCAGCGCATCCGCGGCGGGCATCTGGTCGGGGTTGACGTCCAGCTGGTTCAGCAACTGGTTCGGGGTCAGTTGCTGGTCTTCGGCAATCCGTTCTGCCGCCGCAAGCACGCTTTCCTTTGCCGCTTCACTGCGCGCCTCGGCTGCGGCGCGGTTTTCGCGGGCTTCTGAGGCCAGGCGTTCGGCCTCACGCTCGGCCGTCACCACTTCGCGCAACTGTGTTTCTGCTTCGGCCAGCTTGTCAGCGGCATCGGCCCGCCGGGCTTCGGCGGCTTCGATCAACTCGTTCAGCTCTTCCCGCGCCTCGGCGATTTCGCCGGGGACGGCCATAGCCTCGGTCAGTTCCTCTTCCGAACTTTCCTTGCGCTCGGCCAGTTCCGAAATCCGTTTCTCGGCCGTTTCCAGACGGTGCCGCCAGCCGCTCAGGTCCTTGGTGACCTCCTGCGTGCGTCGGGTGCGGGCGTCGCCTTCACGGCGCAGCTCATCATGGGTCGAGCGGTGGGTCAGCATGGTGATCCGCGCTGCCTCGACCGTCTGCTTGATGTCTTCAACCTCGGCGCGGGCGCTGGCAAGATCACCCAGGTCGTTCAGCGCCGCCTCGGCCTCGCGCAGTTGCACGCGGGCGGACATGGCGTCTTCCTTGTGACGGTCTACGGCGAGGGCCAGGGTTTCCAGCTTGCCCTGCGCGAGGTTGCGATCGGCCTCGGCGCGGCTGAGCAGGCGTGCGGTTTCGGCCATGCGCTGATCGGCGGCACGGCGGGCTTCGCGCGCGCGTCGGTCGGCCTCGGTCACGTCCGCCAGTTGCCGCGACAGGGTTTCATGCGCGGCGCGGGCGCCGCCGGCCTGCGCCTCGGTGCGGGCCAGTTCCTGTTTCAGCGCCTCAAGCTTGTTGAGCTGCTCCAGTCGCAGCGCCGCCGCACTTGGCGCATCCTCGGCCCAGGCGCGGAACCCGTCCCAGCGCCACAGATCGCCCGAGCGGGACACAAGACGCTGGCCCGGCTTCAACGACGCCTGCAACCGCGCGCCCTTATCCGCATCGACCAGCCCGATCTGCGCGATGCGACGGCTGAGCCTGTCCGGCCCTGACACGTGCAGCGCCAGCGGGTCGACCCCATCGGGCAAGGGCTGATCGCTGTCATACCCTGCCACCTGAACCCAGCCGGACGGGCCGTCACCTTCGACCAGCGGCGCACGGAGGTCATCGGCCAAGGCTGCTCCCAGCGCCTTCTCAAAACCCGGTTCCACGCGCAGCAGGTCCATCACCTGCCCGCCCTCGGCCGTGTCGCGGTCCACCAGCTTGGCAAGCGCAGTGGTTTCGGCGCGGATTGCACCCAATTCGCCTTCGGCCTCGGACCGTTGCGCGCGCGCCTCGGCTTCGCGGGCCTGCGTTTCATTGCGCAGCTCATCCGCGGCGGCCAGCGCCTCTTCGGCGGCCTCGGCGGCTTCGCGGGCTTCTTCCTCGCTTTCCTGCGAAGTTTCAAACGCCACGCTGGCACGGGTCAGGGCTGTTTTGGCCTCATCCACGGCCAGGCGGGCTTTTTCTTCTTCGCCCTCAGAGCGTGCCAGCGTCTTGCGGCTGTCTTCGACCAGACGCTGCGCCGACTGGTGACGGGCGACCAGACGCGCCATATCTTCGGTCTGCTGCGACAGGTGGTCTTCGCGGTCCTGAAGGATCGACGCGGCTTCGCGGGCAATTTCTGCGGCTTCCGCCACCTTCGCGTCATGCCCTTCGGCAGCCTTGGCCAGTTCACGGGCTTCCCATTCCAGCCGTTCGATCATCTGGCCCGCATCGCGGTTCAGGCCGGTTTCCCGGTCGATATCCTTGCCGAGTTGATGAATGCGGCTGGTCAGTGTTTCAATGGTCTGGCGCGCGCGGGTTTCCTGATCGGTCAGTTGATCGCGCTGCACCTGCTGGCGTTGCAGGACAGCGGCGGCGATGGCCTCTTCCTCGCGCAGAGGGGGCAGGGTTTCTTCGATCCCGGCCCTTTTTGCTGCTGCGGCGCGGGCTTCGGCCTCGGCGCGGGAGGCCTCGGAAATCCGGGCCCGCAGCTTGTCTTCAGCCTGCTGGCGGGCCATGTCGGCCTCTTTCCAGCGGCGATAGAGCAGCATCCCCTCGGCCTGACGCAGCTGTTCGCCGATTTCGCGATAGCGTGCGGCCTGACGGGCCTGACGGGCCAGTTGCGCAAGCTGCCCGCCCAACTGCTCGAGCACGTCATCGACGCGGGTCAGGTTGGCCTCGGTCGCTTTCAGCTTCAACTCGGCCTCATGCCGGCGTTGATACAGCCCCGAGATCCCGGCGGCCTCTTCCAGAATGCGACGGCGGGCGCGGGGTTTGGCGCTGATCAGCTCGGCGATGCGGTTCTGCCCCACAAGCGCGGGGGAATGGGCACCGGTCGAGGCATCCGCAAACAGCATCTGCACATCGCGCGCGCGCACATCCTTGCCGTTGGTCTTGTAGGCGCTGCCGACATCGCGGGTGATCCGGCGCACGATTTCAAGCTGGTCGGTGTCATTGAACCCCGCGGGTGCCAGACGTTCGGAATTGTCCATGGTCAGGACAACTTCGGCGAAATTGCGGGCGGGCCGTGTGGCGGCACCGGCAAAGATCACATCCTCCATCGCGCCGCCGCGCATGGATTTGGGGCGGTTTTCCCCCATCACCCAGCGCAAGGCTTCAAGAAGGTTGGACTTGCCACAGCCATTCGGACCCACCACACCGGTCAATCCGTCCGCGATGATCAGATCGGTCGGATCAACAAAGCTTTTGAAGCCGGTCAGTTTGAGCTTGCTGAAACGCAATGGCCGCGTGTCCCGTGATTCCTATGAATTGAAAGTCTGCGCAAGGGATGGGGTCCGAGTCAACGCAGTTGCGCAGGATATGGGATATCAGTGCAAGTTATCCACAACATCTTGCCGAAATGCGCAGGAACACGCGTATGTCAGTATGGGCTGCATTCAAAGACCTGATAGCCGCTGTCGCCTCCGACATTTTCGTAGATACCATAGTCGATACATTCATATCTGGGCGTCGAGACGGCAGTCAGCAGCAGCCGTTCCCCCGCCTCGCGGTCACAACCCAGAACACCAACCGTGACAGCCGCGTCGCCCAGCACGTCGAGGATCGGGCAGCCCGAAATCTGCGCCATGGCCAGCGCGGCGCGATCCCGAACAGGGCCAAGCCGCGGGGCGTATTGCGCGTTGATCCGCACCGCCTCGGCCAGATCGCCGCGCACGCGCACGTCGAACACACTGCCGTTCACCGCCACGCGGGTGGCAGGAACCTCGCGGAAATGCGGGGTTCCGGCGGCGCAGGCGGCCAGCAGAAGAGGTGCGAGAAACCGGATCATGCCGCAGAGTTGCAGCATATTGGTTAACAGAACATTTCCGGACGTCAGGCGCGCAGAACCTCGCCCAACCGGCGGATGCCTTCGCGGATCGTCGCCTCGTCCGAGTTCGAGAAGCTGAGCCGGATCGTGTTTGCCCCGCTGCCGTCTGGGAAAAACGCCTGCCCCGGCACAAAGGCCACTTTCACCGTATCCAGCGCATGCGCCAGCAGGTCAGACCCGCTGATCCCCGCCGGGAGTGTCACCCAGACGAACATACCGCCTTCGGGGCGCGTCCACGCCACCCCGTCGGGCATGTGCTGTTGCAGCGCATCCAGCATCGCATCACGGCGCGCGCGGTAAGTGTCGCGCACTTTCGGGATATGGGTGTCAAAGCACGCTTCCGCGACCTGATGCACGGCCATCTGGTTGATGGTCGCCGAATGCAGATCCGCCGCCTGTTTCAGCAGAACCATCTGCGAGATGATCGGCTTGGCCGCAACGACCCACCCCATGCGCAGACCCGGTGACAGGGTTTTCGAGAAGCTGCCACAGTATATCGTCCGGCAGTTTTCGATCGACCCCTTGCGCGCCTGTTCCAGAGCCAGGATCGGCGGGATCGGATCACCGTCATAGCGCAGCGCCTGATAGGCACCGTCTTCGATCAACGCGCAGTCCAGTTCGTCTGTCAGGTCCAGCAAGGCCTCACGGCCCGGGCGGGTCAGGGTTTCGCCTGTCGGGTTGGCAAAATCGGGCGACAGATAGGCGAATTTCACGGCGCCATTCCCTGCCGCAGCCCTGAATTCATCGGCCCCCTTGTTGCCATTGAGCCGGTCAAAGCGCGGCTCATATGCGTTGAACGCGGCAAGAGCGCCCAGATAGGTGGGCCACCCGACCAAGGCCGTGTCGCCGGGGGACAAGAACAGCTTGCCCAGATAATCCAGCGCCTGCTGCGAGCCCGAGGTGATCAGGACGTTATCCATGTCACATTCCACCCCGATCTCGCGCATGTGCTGCACCAGCCACCGGCGCAGGGGCGCATAGCCTTCGCTGACCGAATACTGCAGCGCCTGCGCCTGCATGTCCGGCCCCAATGCCTGCTGAAACGCCTGCGCGAAAGCCTCAGCCGGGAAAAGCGCGGGGTCCGGAATGCCACCGGCAAACGAAATGATACCGGGCTGATCGAGCAGTTTCAGCAGCTCGCGGATTTCTGACGCCTTCATCCGGGAGGCCCGGGTGGCAAACAATGGGTGTTGGGACATGAGGCTCCTCCGATCTCATTTCGGCGCAGCCTATGCTTTATCAAATTAAAGTCAACACTTCTGACCTAATATTTCAGCGGATTTGACCGGGTATTCTTGAACAGCCCCCCTGTCCATGGTCAAATGAGTTGACCAATTTCGGAACGAACCATGCCTTTTCAGAAAGTTCAGACGGAAAAACTGTCGCTTGCGGTCGTTCGCCAGATCGAGCTGTTGATCCTGCGCGGCATCCTGCGCCCCGGTGAGCGTCTGCCGCCCGAGCGTGAGTTGGCCGAACGGATGGGCGTGTCGCGCCCGTCCCTGCGCGATGCGGTGTCCGAGCTTCAGGAACAGGGGTTGCTGACAACAAAAGCCGGGTCCGGGATCTATGTGGCCGAGGTTTTGGGGTCGGCCTTTTCGCCAGCGCTGATCCGGTTATTCAGCAGCCATGACGAGGCCGTATTCGATTACCTGTCCTTTCGCCGCGACATGGAGGGGCTGGCGGCAGAACGGGCCGCGCGGCTGGGATCAGAGAGCGACCTGAAGGTTGTTCAGGCGATCTATGACAAGATGCGGGCGGCCCATGACCGGAACGCCGCGGACCAAGAGGCGCAGCTGGATGCCGAGTTTCACATGGCCATCATCGAAGCCAGCCACAATGTGGTGATGCTGCACATGATGCGGTCAATGTATGACCTGCTGGTGCAGGGAGTGTTCTATAACCGACGGACAATGTTCCGGCAGCGCGCGACCCGCGAGGCCATTCTGGACCAGCACAGCACTATCAACGCAGCCCTTCAGGCCCGCGATCCGGCAGCCGCACGTCAGGCCGTCGAAACGCATTTGAGCTTTGTCGAGCGCTGCATGATCGATCAGCAGAAGGCAGAGCGGAACGAGGCCGTTGCGCAGCAAAGGTTGCAGCACGAAACCCGTCAGGCCTAGCGCTTTCCGAAGGCCTTCCGGGAGCGGAGCTCAGGCGGCCCCGGTCTCGGCCTGGATCAGGTGTGACGGGAAGGGTGTGCCACTGCCTTCGCCCAGATCGTCATTCGGGGCGATGGTTGTCAGGGCCGGGTCGATGAACAGCCGCGCGCCCCGGTCCCTGAGGTGTTTATGCAGCATCACATGTTCGCACACGAGGTCGCCCTTTTCATCCCGGCAGGAATAGCGCAGGCCACGCAGGGCGCGTGTCTTGTACAATCCTGCGCCGCCAAAGGCGCTATCGACCGGTATCAGGGGCATATCGGACGGAATGTGATACTGGCGGTCGAAAACCGCTGATTTCAGCAGAACTTTCCGCCATTTGCGGCGCCCGAACAGGGGCTTGCGCGTTGTCCGAATTCTTTGCCAGACGTCTTCGTCGCACCAGCCTGCGCAGCGCAGGGCATAGATATCGTAATAGGCCGGTTTGGAATTGGCGAAGACACCTTCCCAGCGTGGTACGGAACGTTGTGCGGCCGTCAGAACCGTCTGAGCGTCCAGACAGACATTCGGCCCGTTCAGATCCAGCACCAAGGTCAGGTCGTGACCGCTGTCGCGTTCTTCCAGCCTGTTGAGGACAGCGTTTCTGGCCGCCGTGATGCGCTCGACCCGGTCTGGCAGTCTGGACGCCAGACCGTCCATGCGGACAAGGTCCACATTCGGGTCGCGGCGCGCGAATTCGGACAGAACCCGATCCGTACGATCGGTGTTGTCGTTTGTCGCAATGGTCACGGAATAGCGGTGCAAGCGGGTGGTCAGGTCTTCGATCCTGTTGATGCTTTCGATCAGCGCGGCCCCGCCGTTCCTGACCACTCCAACAATATTCATCGAAACGTCTTCGCCTGCCACGGCCCGTCTTTCCCTGTTCTTTTTGCACCCGTCGATCCCGAAGGGGACCTTCAGACCCTCAGAAGGGTACAGAATCCGGGTGATGTTGCGGTCAATACAATCAGCCCCGCCCCCAAAACAAAAGACCCGACAGCGCAATGCTCTCGGGTCATCTGCGTTTTTTACCTGTCGGTGTCCCCGTCAGTGCAGCTTGGCGCCCACATCTGCGATCGAGACCTCGATCAGCTTGTTCGCCTGCGCGGCTGTCATCTGCTTGGCCAGAACCGAGCCGGCAGCGGCAATCGCAACCGAAACGGCCTGATCGCGCACGTCTTTCACAGCCGAGGCTTCGGCCGAGGCAATCTGGTCCTGCGCAGCAGCCAGACGGCGTTCGATCGACTTTTCGAGATCGACCTTCGCCTGGTCCGCAGCCAGAGCCGCGTCCTGTTTGGCCGCCTCGACAATCGCGTCGGCCTGTGCCTGCACTTCACGCTGCTTGCGCTCGTACGAGGCCAGCAGGCTGCGTGCTTCTTCATGCAGGGCGCGGGCTTCGTCCAGCTCGGCCTTGATGCCTTCGGCACGGTTGTCCAGCGCACCGCCGATCATGCCCGGCACCTTGAAGTAGAACAGGACCGCGATGAAAACGATGAAGCCCAGAAGGACCACAAAGTCGGTGTTGCCAAGCGAGAAGAACGGGCCGCTTGCAGCCAGCGCGGGGCTGGCGGCACCAACGATCAGGATAAGGGCAAGAGTGTTCCGCATGTCACTTATCCTTTCATCTGCGTGTCAATGGCACTGTCGATGGCTTTGGCATCCGCCTCGCCGCCCAGCGCGGTGACCAGTTCAGCCGCCGTATCCTTGGCGACCACTTGAATGCTTTCCAGCGCACCGGCACGGATTTCGGCAATTGCCTTTTCCGATTCAGCCGCCTTTGCAGCGATTTCCGCATCCGCCCTGGCAATCGCGTCATCCAGACCAGCCTGGATTTCAGCACGGGCTTCGGCCGCGATACGCTGCGCTTCGGCACGGGCTTCGGCCAGCGCCTTGTTATAGGCCTCTTCGGCCTCGACCGCTTTGGCCTTCAGATCTTCGGCCGCAGCCAGGTCATTTGTAATGGTCCCCCGGCGCTCGGCCAGGATCGCCGCGATGCGGGGCAGAGCCACGCGAGACAGGACCAGAAAGATGACGACCAGCGTAATGACCAGCCAGAAAATCTGGTTGGGGAACCAATCGAAGCAGAGCTGCGGCATCCCGATGGCAGAGCCATGCGAGTCGACGCACGCGCCAACTACTTCTTCGCTAATGGGTTCAGTCGCCATGATGTCCTCCGTCGGAACGTTGTCTTTACAACAGGTGGGCCGCTATGGCTTGGACCCACCTGCGCGTAAGGATCAGGTTCCGCAGATTAGACGGCGAACATCAGCAGCAGCGAGACCAGGAATGCGAAGATCCCCAGGGCTTCTGCGAATGCGATACCGATGAACAGGGTTGCGGTCTGCGAAGCAGCCGCCGAAGGGTTGCGCAGGGCGCCGGCAAGGAAGTTGCCTGCAACGTTGCCCACCCCGATTGCGGCTGCGCCGGAACCGATTGCTGCCAGGCCTGCGCCGATGTGTGCGAGATCGCCTTCCATGATGTTTCTCCTTACGAATTGGAAGTTTCGATGTTGGGTTGTCGGACCTTAGTGCGAAGGATGCAGCGCATCTTTCAGATAAACACAGGTCAGAATGGTGAATACGTAGGCCTGAATGAAGGCCACAAGGACCTCGAGACCATACATTGCGGTGATCGCCAGAACTGACACAGGCGAAATCAGGGAAATTGCGGCAAAGCCTGCAAACACCTTGATCACCGCGTGGCCTGCCATGACGTTACCGGCAAGACGAATGGAGTGGCTGACGGGGCGTACGAAGTACGAGATCAGCTCGATGATCGCCAGGATCGGGCGCAGCGCCAGCGGCGCGCTGGAGACCCAGAACAGGCCCAGGAACGCGGCACCGTTCTTGACGAAACCCAGAATGGTCACGGTCAGGAACACGGCCAGCGCCAGCGGGATTGTCACGGCGAAATGCGATGTGGTGGTGAACGAGGTTGGGATCAGACCCAGGAAGTTCGCGGTCACAATGAACATGAACAGGGTCATGACATAGGGGAAGAACTTGACGCCGTCCTTGCCGCAGATGTCTTCCAGCATCTTGTAGATGAAGCCATAGGCCAGTTCCGCAATCGACTGCATCCGGGTCGGGACGATGGCGCGCTTTGACGTGCTGAGAACCAGCAGGCCAAAGATCGCCACGATGGCCAGGAACAGCCACAGGGTCACGTTGGTGGGCGTGTACCAGGCAATCTCGCCACCGAACAGCGGCTTGACGATGAACTGGTCCATCGGGTGAAACACCAGGCTGCTGGCTTCTGCTGCGTGGTCTGCGCCTTCGGCGCCGTGTGCTGCGGTGGTCTCGCTTGCCACGTTCAGTCCCTCTCGTCCTTTTCGGCCTGCATATCGGCCGCTTGTTTATCTTGAACCTCTTGCGCGCTGCGGAGCATAACCTTCACGCCCGCGACAAGGCCCAGCAATGTGAACAGCACCAGAAAGATCGGGATCGTCCCGAGCAGGCTGTCCAGCCCGTATCCGATGCCAAATCCGATCCCAAGACCGGAAACCATTTCGATGACCATCCTCCAGGCAAGCTCGCCCCCGGATATGTCACTGTCAGCGCGGGCAGCCGGTTTTCTGGCCTTTTTCGCCGCCTCGATCTTGGCCTCTAGCTGCGCCATACGCTGCTTTTGGTCGTCATCGGTCACGGACGGAATCCTCGCGCTGTCTTGCGCATGGTGCTAAGGCGCGAAACGCGCAGAGTCAACGGCGTTGATGGTGTGAAATGATGCAGGCTAATAAATTGTTTTTAAACAGTTATTTTTGGCTTGCTCGCCCGATCGAATTGCCTGCCTTTGGCCTGAGCGGCAGTAATCGCCCCAAAACCCATATTCAACCTTTTGGTTGATCTTTGCGCGCTAGCTGCGGCCACAGGCGTCGAACGAGGCGTCCGTCGATCAGCAAGAGCCCGGCAAAAATCGCCGCCATGCCCATCAAATGTTCGGGTTGCAGAGTTTCCCCCAAAACCCAGGTTCCAAGTATCAGGGCGGAAACCGGTGCGATCAGCGTGACGGTCGAAATGTTGGTTGGCCCGACTCTGGGCAGCAACCAGTAGAAGGCAATGAAAGCGGCCGAGGTCAGCACAAATCCGATCATCAACAACGAAAGCCATGTTTCAGTGCGCTCGATCACCGGCAGGCCTTCACGCCAAAGTGACAAGGGTAAAATTGCCAAGGCCGCCCCGGTCAGGGCCAGGGCGACCAGCACCACCGGCTGCATGTCGCGGAAGGCCCGCGCAATGTTGACAGAAAACGCGTAACAGATGGGTGCGCACAGGGTCAGCAGAACCGCCCAGAACTGAGATGTTTCGCCATTGTGCAAAATGGGGACGGACAACACGACAATCCCAATGAAGCCGCACACGACGCCAAGGGATTTCAACAGCGTCGCACGCTCGCTTCCCGGCCAGAAATGCGAAACGATAACGGCAAAGGCCGGTGTTGTCGCATTCACGATCCCTGCCACGCCGGACGCGATATGCTGCTGCCCAAGCGCATAGAACGCAAATGGTGCAGCATAGCTGAGCGCCCCGAACCCCAGCAGTCCAATGGCGCGCCCGAGTGTCAGGTGAACCGGCATACGGGCGGCAATCACATAGATCCAACAGCCCAGAGCCCCAAATGCAACCCGTCCCAACGATACGGATAACGGCCCAAGTTCGCGCAGCAATATGGCGTTGAACATGAAAGACATGCCCCACCCGATGCCAAGGACGCAGATCACCAGCCAGTATTTCAGCGCCATTGCCGCCCCCTTTGTGCATCACCGCTGCACAGTGACGTGATAGGGTAAATTGTCAAACGGGTTCTCGCCCATTAGGAAAGACCCATGTCCAACGATCTCGACACCGTGTTCGCGGCCCTTGCCGACCCCACCCGCCGCGCCATTCTGGCGATGCTGCTGGAGGACGATATGGCCGTGACGGATGTCGCCGAGCCGTTCGAGATGTCGCTGGCGGCGATCTCGAAACATCTGGTCATCCTGACTAAAGCCGGGCTGATATCACAGGAAAAGCGCGGCCGGGTGAAGTGGTGCAAGCTGGAACCCGACGCGTTGCGCACTGCTTCGGTCTGGATGCAGGGGTTCGGCCAGTTCGAACCCATCAACCTGGATGCGTTCGAACGGTTTCTGGAAGTCGAGCTTCCGATCTCGGATGAGGCCTAGCGCACGACGAAAACCGACATGCTGGCATGTTTGGCCAGATATCCGGCGTGGCTGGAAAAGATGTAGTCGGTGATCCGGGGCGCGTGGGTGCCCACGATGATCAGGTCTGCACCAATCTCTTCCGCCGCGCGGGTCAGGTCGCTGTCCACTTCGGCAGCAACATCAACCGAGTGTATCTTGCGCACCGCGACCTCGCCCGCGCCTTCTGATACAAGCTGTTCGGTGAAGTCGGCCAGTTGCTTGTCTATCTCGGCCTCGGTTTCCGAGGATGCACCCATATGGGCCCCGCTGACACTGACCAGAGTGATCTTGGCGCCTTGCCATTTTGCCACCTGCGCGGCGACATCTGCGGCCTTGCGAACCTCGGGCGGCAGGTGGCGGTCAATCGGCAGCATGATATGTTTGAACATAATCTCCTCCTTTTGTCCGCCTTCCAAGGTAGTCCTGAGACCAAGGGCCTGCCTTGATCTGGCTCAACAGATTCTGCTTTTGGAATTCGTGGGCAATCTGTACCGGTTTCAGACCGGGAGCGGCGTTACTCAGCTGCCCGGCGTTGGGGAATGGAGCGCGGGGCCTCTTCTTTCAGCAGCATCAGCAGCGCAATGACCGTCAGCGCCACACCGCCCAGGATCAATCCCGTCGGGACAGGTTTGCCCAGCGCGATTTCCCACAGGATCACCCAGCTTGGCACCAGATAGGTATAGGCCATGACCTTGGCCGACGGCAGCCGGAGCGAGGAGAATTGCACCAGAACGAAACTGGCCGCTGTTGCGAAGAACGAGATATAGAACAACCCGATCCAGACGATGGCGGGAAGAGCTGCCCAATCGGTTGCCTTCAGGTCAGACCAGCCGAACAGGACCAATAACAGGCACCCGGCAACCAGCGTACCGAACGTAAACACGACGGCAGGTTCTCCGCGGTTCAGTCTGCGGATCATGGGGGTGTAAATCGCGTGCGCGACGCATCCCCAGAAATAGATGACCTCGCCCTCGCCGATCTGGAAGGCGCGGAACATCTGCCAGTCGGCCCGAAAGATCACCCACAGCGCCCCAATCGCACCGATGGACAGGGCTATTGCCATGCGCGGCGTGGTGATCTGGCGCAGCAGGACCCAGCCCGCAATGGCCGAGACAACGGGGGTCAGGGTGAAAACCGCGGCAGCGCTGACCGGCGGGGCGGTTTGCAGCCCGTAAAACATCAGGACAAAGTAGGTGGCGAACAACCCGCCCAGCACCAGATACCGCCAGGGCGCCTGCGCGGCACTGCGGGGCAGACCGGTTGTTGCCAAGGCCGCCACACCAATCACCACAGCCGCGAAGGCAAAGCGCACCGCATTCAAGGCAGCAGGGGCAATTTCGTTGGCAATCATCGACCCAAGCGAGAAACTGCCTGCAACAAGTGCCGAAAAAGTCAGCATGGCCAGATGGCCGCGCATCTGCGGATTCATGGGCACCAGCCTTTGGAGGCCTCTTTCAGAAAACTCAGGAACGTTTGCACCTTGGTGGTTCGGTGCAGGTCCACATGGGTCACCAGCCACAGGTTGCCGAACCATTCCGGAAGCGGGTCGATCACTTCGACCAGACTTTCATGACGGGCGGCCTCCCAACGGGCCATGAAGCCGATACCGGCCCCAGCCAGAACGGCCTCGCGCATACAGAAATTGTTGGTGCAGCGAAAGGTAATGCGGTCGGCGGATACCGTGTTGCGCAGCCACCGGGTGAACGGCGCTCGGCTGCCTTCATCGTCAGAGCTGACGAAGTGGTGGTTCCCGAAATCCTCGATGCCCGAAGGTTTGCCGTGCCGTTCGATATAAGAGGTGCTGGCATAGAGGCCGACTTCTTCCTGCCGGAAGGGTTGCACAACGTTGTCGGGCTGATCCGGGGCTGATCCCGCGCGGATTGCAACATGCGCCTCGCCATATTCCAACCGGAACAGGCGGTCTCCGGTCAGGTAGCGCACGATCAGCTCGGGGTGCATCTTTTGAAACTCGGTCAGCGTCGGCACCACCAAAGGCGCGATGGAGCCCAGCGACGTCACCACCAGTTCACCCGATACATCGTCACCGCGCCCCTTCATCCGGCCGACAAGCTGGTTGAACTGGTCTTCGGTGGCCTGCGCCACGCGCAGCAAATCGTCGCCCGCTTCGGTCGGGGTATATCCCCGCGCGTGGCGCTGGAACAGTTTGACACCCAACCGGGCCTCGATCGCGTCGATGTGGCGGATCACTGTGGCGTGGTGCACGCCCAGAACCTCGGCCGCGCCGCTGACGGTTCCCATGCGCGCCACCTGATAGGCGGTCCGCACCTCATCCCAATTGTCCATCGTCACACCGTTCTGTGCAATTTCTAACAATAGCTGTTGATGTATCCGAGTTTTGTTCGCAAACGCAACAGCCATATTGGGATCAGAACAAGATTTCCCTGACCTAAAGGACCCGAAAAATGGCTAAAACCATCCTGCATATAGACGCCTCTGCCCGCCGCGCGGGTTCGACCACCCGCGACCTGTCTGACCGCATTGTCCGGCAGTTGGGTGCCGCCCGCATCGTCCGCCGAGATCTGGCCACCCCCCTGCCCCTGCTGACCGAAGACTGGATCGCCGCCAACTTTACTCCGGCCGAGCAGCGCGACGACCTGCAACGCGACCGGCTGGCCCTTTCGGACGCGCTGGTGACCGAATTGCAAGAGGCTGATACCATCGTTATCGGCCTGCCGATCTACAACTTCTCGGTCCCCGCTGCATTCAAGGCCTGGGTCGACCTGGTCGCCCGCGCGGGCCTGACCTTTTCCTATTCGGAGAACGGCCCAAAAGGGTTGCTGGAGGGTAAACGCGCCATTCTGGCAATCGCGTCGGGCGGTACTGCTGTCGGATCCGAAATCGACTTTGCCACCAACTATGTGCGTCACGTTCTGGGCTTTATCGGCATCCATGATGTAGCGGTCATCGCCGCGGATCAGATGGCGGTGAACCCCGAAGCCGCGCTGGAAAGCGCCAAAAAGGCGGTAACAGAACTGGCGGCCTGATCGCCACTGGTCAATGATCTCTGAAACGTCCAGTCTGCTGGTCAGATGGAACTGGCGGACCGGATGGCGCGCATGAAGAAGATCGGAATTCTGGGCGGTGTGGGCTGGGCCTCGACCGTGGACTATTACAGGGCCATTGCCGAGGGTGCCGGGCGTTACTTTGCGGCGCGCGGCCACGGCGCGCCCCTGCCGATCCCTGCCTTGACCATCGAATCTGTCACACAGGCCAGGACCCGCGCCCTGCGGGGTGTCGCAGGGGACGAAGCCAGCTGGGCGGCGTTTGATGCGGTGTTTCGCGACGCGCTGCTGACGCTGGAGCGCGCAGGCTGCGATTTTGGCATCATAGCGTCCAACACCCCGCACGCGCGGTTGCACGCGATCAGACAGGGTGTTTCCATGCCCATTCTCAGCATTTTCGACGCGACGGCAGAGGCCACGGCCAACACAGGCGTGTCAAACGCATTGGTGCTGGGAACAACCGTGACGATGCAGGCCACCAACTATGCGGATCGTCTGGCGGCCGAGGGCATCACCGCGAATGCGCGGCTGCCCGACCCCGAGATTTCCGAGATGCAGGCCATGATCGACAGTGATTTCTACGGTGGTGCCTCTGATGCGGCCCGTGCAAGACTGCTGGCCTTTTGCGACAAACACGCCCGTCCCGGAACCGCCATTCTGCTGGCCTGTACCGAGTTGCCGCTTGCCTTTCCAAACCATCTGGATGACCCGGTATTCGAGGCCGACGGGCACCTGTTCATCAACCCGTCCGCCGCGCATGTCGCCGCCGCGCTGAAACTGGCGCTTGAGTGATCAGGGCAGCCACGTAATGGTGCAACCGACGCGATCGAAGAACGCCATCACGTCGGATTGTTTCATCACAACGGTACGGTCATTGACCAACGGGTGCATATAAATCACCTCGGCCCCTTGGGCAGCGGCGTCCATGAAGAACTGGACATCGTTCTGCACACCGTTGATCATCGCCAGCGGGCTGACCGCGCCGGGGCGAATACCAAGGTTCTGCAACAGCCGGTCTGCCGAACCGAAAGACAGGGTGCCGACACCCAGTTCTGCGCCCAGCGCCTTGAGGTCAATCTCGCGGCTTTGTTCCAGCGTCACCAGGTAGTTGCGCTTTTTCTTGTCGCGCAGGTACAGGTTCTTGACCCGCAACGCGTTCTCGCCCGGCACCATGAACTGGCCTTCTACGGCCTTGGAGTCCTCGACCGTGCGCAAGGGAACATGGGTATGCAGGCGGTAGGGCAGCCCCCAATCATCCAGCTGCGCCAACAGCGCGTCAGAACTGAGCGGCAATGTATCCTGAAATGTGGATGATGCGTCCATGGGGCCCTCCTGTTTGTAGCGCTCATCGCGCAACATGGCGGCGAATTCAAGCTGGGGCAGAGCAGAAAACGGTGCTAGCGTGCCGCCATGAAAGTCACTCGAAACACTCCGACCCAACTGATCCTTGCCGACACGCCCTGGTTCATCGGGATCATGCTGGTCTTTTTCATACTGGCCTTTGTCGGCGCAGGGCTGGTCATGGTCAGTGACGGCGGCGAGAATATCTGGTTCGGGCTGTTCTTTGCTCTAATCGGCGGCGGGCTAGGTGTCGGGGCGTTCTGCGTTTTCGTGCGGCGGGTTCAGGTCATTCTGGACCGCACAAAGAACCGCATTCTGATCCGCAGGCAGTCTGTCTTTGGCTATGAAGCGGTCGAGCATCAGCTGTCCAGCCTGTCCCATGCCGAAGTTGAAAGCTCGACTTTCCACAGCGACAGCAGCAGTTCGACGCTGTATCGCCCGGTTCTGGTGCTGGACAAGGGAATGAGCGAAGGGCGTCATCCGATTGTCGATGCGTTCTCGAACGGGCGCGGCGCGCATAAACTGGTTGACGCGGTCAACGCATGGCTGCCCGCGCAGCAGGAAGACACGAAGGAACAGGCCTGACGATTACAGGACTTGTCCATGCTCCAGCCAGGCTCGATCGGCCGGTGTCACCATTTCGGACAGGCGCGCGTCGTATCGGGCCATGTCATCGGTGGTCAGCTTGCCCTCCCATTTGTTGCTGGTCCCGGACGAGAAGAACTGCGCGTAATCCTGAAATGCGCTTTTGAAACCGGGCTGCTGCGAAGCGCGCCGGGCGTTTTCCTTCATTGAACCAAAGCTTGCGGCCTCAGCGATATCGTCGATCATTTCTGGTGCGATCTCGGTCCCCAAGATGTTTGCGATCCGCGCCACCTGCCCCGGCAAATCGCGGCTGAGTTCGGCGTAATGCAGGAAATGGATGTTTGGCAGATGCCGGAACGCGCAGAATGAACGGTAATGGTGGACGTATGAGGCCAGCGTCAGATCGTCGGTGCCCTTTGACGAGGCGGGCCGGTCCAGAAACATCGCGAAGGCTTCGGAAAGATCATCGGGAAACAGGTAGTCCAGCCAGTCGTCTTTCATGTTTTCCACATGGCGGCGCAGCGAGAAATGCACGTCAACCGGATGACGATGCACCACCAGATAGGTCGCATCCGGGGAATAGGTGATCCCGTCCAAAGGTGTGTGGGTCTTGATGCACCGTCTGTGCGTCTGTGCGGCAAGTATTCTGTCCTGCTCCTCACGATCTCTGAACCCGCAATCGAGCCAGGGTGAGACCGCGTTGTTGTACACGGCTGGATCCGCGGTTTTGGTGATCAGCATTCGTACCAGCGTCTGCGTCCACGTGGTGCCGCATTTGGGAGGCGTGCAGACAAAGATGTCATCGGGACGGATTACGAAGTCGGACCAGATATCGGTATTTGTGACTTCACCGACATAATCCTTGGTGCGCTGCGGCAATGGTTGACTCATGACCAAACTCCAAAACTGACCCCGACCTTTGGACGCTACACCAAGTGGCCAGATGCTCAAAGCGTTTGCCTTGACTCGCAGCGCCCAGAGGCGTAGATGACCGCCAAACATCCGGAAGCGTCTTGATCTTCCGGTCCCTTGAGTCGTTCAGGGATCGCCCCCCACCAGCGAGTTTCGCCCGTGGGGGCGTTTGTGCATTTAACCGACGCATCCTATCTAGGGCGCGCCATCAGATAACCGGCTAAGGAGGCCGAAGGCATGTTTGAAAATCTATCCGAACGCCTTTCCGGCGTCTTTGACCGGCTGACCAAACAGGGTGCCCTGTCTGAAGAAGACGTCAAGACCGCCCTGCGCGAGGTCCGTGTTGCCCTGCTTGAGGCCGACGTCTCGCTGCCGGTGGCGCGTGAATTTGTCAAGAAGGTGCAGGACCAGGCGACCGGTCAGGCGGTGACCAAGTCGATCACCCCTGGTCAGCAGGTCGTCAAGATCGTGCATGACGCGCTGGTCGATACCCTGCGCGGCGAGGAAGACCCCGGCAAGCTGAAGATCGACAACCCGCCTGCCCCGATCCTGATGGTCGGTTTGCAGGGTTCGGGTAAGACCACCACCACCGGTAAGCTTGCCAAGCGCCTGAAAGAGAAAGAGGGCAAGAAGGTCCTGATGGCCTCTCTCGACGTTTATCGCCCGGCGGCGATGGACCAGCTGGCGGTTCTGGGCGCGCAGGTCGGCGTTGATACGCTGCCGATTGTACCGGGCCAGAAACCCGTCGACATCGCCAAGCGCGCCAAGCAGCAAGCCACTTTGGGCGGCTATGACGTCTATATGCTGGATACCGCCGGTCGCCTGCATATCGACGAAGTGCTGATGGACGAGGTCGAGCAGGTCCGCAATGCGGTTGACCCGCGCGAGACCCTGCTGGTGGTTGACGGCCTGACCGGTCAGGTCGCCGTTGAAGTGGCCGAAGAATTCGACGCCAAGGTCGGCATCTCGGGCGTGGTCCTGACCCGGATGGACGGGGATGGGCGCGGTGGTGCGGCGCTGTCGATGCGCGCAGTGACTGGCAAGCCTATTCGCTTTGTCGGTCTGGGCGAGAAGATGGACGCGCTGGAGACCTTCGAGCCGGACCGGATCGCCGGACGTATTCTGGGCATGGGCGACATCGTTGCCCTGGTCGAAAAGGCCCAGGAAACGATGGAGATGGAACAGACCGAGCGCATGATGAAGCGCATGGTCAAAGGTCAGTTCAATATGAACGACCTGAAGATGCAGCTGGAACAGATGATCCAGATGGGTGGCATGCAGGGCATGATGGGCATGATGCCGGGCATGGGTAAAATGGCCAAGCAGATGGATCAGGCGGGTCTGGACGACAAGATCCTGCGCCAGCAGATCGCCTTGATCCAGTCCATGACCAAACGCGAGCGCGCCAACCCGCAGCTGCTGCAAGCCAGCCGCAAGAAACGGATTGCAGCCGGTTCGGGGATGGAGGTCAGCGACCTCAACAAGCTGCTCAAGATGCACCGGCAGATGTCGGACATGATGAAAAAGATGGGCAAGATGGGCAAGGGCAAGATGCTGAAACAGGCCATGAAAGGCATGTTCGGCAAAGGCGGCCCCAGCCCCGAAGACATGGCAGCCGGCATGGACCCCAAGGCACTGGAACAGGCGGCCAAGGCGATGGGCGGCAAGATGCCAGGCGGTCTGCCCGGCCTGGGCGGCGGCATGGGGCTGCCTCAGGGCCTGAGCGGGTTTGGCAAGAAGAAGTAATGAACGCCATCGCCCAACATATCCCCCGGCTTGAAACCGAGCGCCTGATCCTGCGCGCGCCGTCCGAGGCTGATCTGGACGCCGATACCGCGTTTTTCGCCAGCGATGCGGCGAAGTTCGTCGGCGGGCCACTGCGCCGGGATGAGGTCTGGCGACTGATCGCTTCGCTGCTGGGCCACTGGTCCCTGCGCGGTTACGGGTTCTGGAGCGCCGAGGAAAAAGCCTCAGGCACTTATGTCGGGCGGATCGGGCTTTGGTGCCCCGAAGGCTGGCCCGAACCCGAGATCGGCTGGACCCTGATGAACCACGCGACCGGCAAGGGTTACGCGACCGAGGCGGCACTGGCCGCACGGTCTTATGCGTATGATGTTCTGGGGTGGGAAACGGCGATCTCGCTGATTGATCTGGACAATCATGCCAGCAAGGCCGTGGCGAAACGGCTGGGCGCGCAGCTCGAGTATCACTATGAGCACCCCAAATTCGGCAAGTCCGAGATTTGGCGGCACCCCGCGCCTGCGGATCTGGTGAATGGCGGGATGGAGGCCTACGCATGACCGCGTTCACCATCCCCACCGTTGAAACCGAACGTCTGATCCTGCGCGCGCCGCATCTGGATGATCTGCCTGCGCTGACCGCATTCTTTGCAACCGAGCGCAGCCATATGGTAGGCGGACCCCGGGACGCGCTGGAAAGCTGGGGCATGTTGGCCAGACGCCTTGGGCACTGGGCGTTGAAAGGATTTGGCCTTTGGCACCTGACCGAGAAATCCAGCGGTCGGTTCGCAGGCAACGTCGGCCTGATTGACGCCCCCGGCTGGGACGAGCCTGAACTGGGCTGGACCGTGATGGAAGATTTCGAAGGCAAAGGCTTTGCCTACGAGGCGGCGCATGCCGCCCGGTCCTATGCGGCGCGGCATCAGGGCCTGAACGGGGTGATTTCGTATATCGCCCACGAAAACGACCGTTCGCGCGCTTTGGCCGAGCGGTTGGGTGCAACGCTGGAGCGTGACAATGCCGAACTGCTGGGCCAGCCCTGCCAGGTGTGGCGGCACCCCAAGATTGACGTTTCGACAGCCGAAAGGACCGGCCAATGAACAACCCCGTGACACGCGCGGCTGCATTGCTGAAAGAGCATCGCGAAAGCATCGACCGGCTGGACGCGATCCTTGTCTATACGCTGGGCGAGCGGTTCAAACACACACAGGCCGTTGGCAAGCTCAAGGCCGAACACAACCTTCCCCCGTCCGATCCCTCGCGTGAGGCCACGCAGATCGCACGGCTTGAAGACCTGGCGAAAGAGGCCGATCTGGACCCCGATTTCGCCAAGGCTTTTCTGAATTTCATCATTCAGGAAGTCATCCGACACCACAGGAAACACCAAGGGTGAACCAGAGGTTCAGCAAGTTAATAGTGAACCAGAGGTTCAACAAACACCAGAATTAACCGGAAAAGACACCGGCCAATCAAATACACGCCTCCGGCGTGATGCCATTCAAAGGAGATACCACCATGGCAATGAAAATTCGTCTCGCCCGCGCAGGCTCGAAAAAACGTCCGTTTTACCGCATCGTAGCGGCTGACAGCCGGATGCCGCGCGACGGCCGTTTCATCGAGAAACTGGGCACCTACAACCCGCTGCTGCCGAAAGACAGCGAAGAGCGTGTGAAAATGGACATGGAACGCGTTCAGCACTGGCTGGATCAGGGCGCCCAGCCCACCGACCGTATCGCACGTATGCTGGAAGCAGCCGGCACCCGTGACAAAGCCGAGCGCAACAACCCCAACAAGGGTACCCCGGGCAAGAAAGCTCAGGAACGAGCGGAAGAGAAAGCTGCAAAGGCTGCGGAAGCTGCCGAAGCGGCTGCTGCACCGGCTGAAGAAGCGGCTGTAGAAGAATAAGCAGGCCGAAGCGTGCGGGATCAGACCTTTACTGACGCATTTCGCACGCAGTTCGATCTGTTGTTGCGGCTCCGGCGCGATGTGCGACGGTTCCGCGGCGACGCGGTAGACGAGGCAGTGCTTGCGCGCTGCCTCGACGCGTTTCGGCTGGCCCCCTCCGTGGGGCTAAGCGAGCCGTGGCGCGTGATCCGCGTCGAAAGCGCGGCGGCCCGGGCTGCGGCGCTAAGGAATTTCCAAACCGCCAATGATGACGCCCTGGCGGGATATTCCGGCGACAGGGCGCAGCTTTACAGCCGCCTGAAACTGTCGGGAATGCAGGAAGCGCCGGTGCAACTGGCCGTCTTCTGCGACGACAGCACCGACAAGGGGATGGGTCTTGGCGCGGGCTCGATGCCCGAGATGCGGCGTTATTCCGTGGTCTCTGCGATCACCCTGTTCTGGCTGGCCCTGCGGGCCGAGGGGCTGGGGCTGGGCTGGGTATCCATTCTGGACCCCGAACAGATGGCGCGCGATCTGGATGTGCCGGGCAACTGGCGTCTGATCGGGTATTTCTGTGTCGGATGGCCGGAACAGATATCTGACACCCCCGAACTTGAGCAGGTTGGCTGGGAAAACCGGGCCGACAGCCTGAAGATCGAAACAAGGTAGGGCCGCATGTTCGGATTGATACGCCTTCCCATTCTGCTGCTGATCGCCTTTATTGTGGGCGTGTTCTTTGAGCGCAACAATCAGCGCGAAGCCTGCGAAGGGCTTGGCGAATGGAGAAACGGGATCTGCTTGACGACGGGGGCTGCCAATGAGTGATCTGATCTGCGTCGGCAGCGTCTCTGGGTCTTATGGTGTACGCGGTGAAGTGCGCCTGAAAAGCTTCTGCGCCGTTCCCGAAGATATCGAGGCGTATTCGCCACTGACGGATGAAACCGGCAAGGAACGCTATCCGGTGGTTCTGACGCGTACGATCAAGAACGGTTTTGCCGCCCGTCTTGGCGGGGTTGAAACCAAAGAACAGGCGGATGCGCTGAACGGTTTGCGCCTGTTTGCGCGGCGCGATCAGTTGCCCTCGTTGCCCGACGACGAATTCTATCACACAGACCTGATCGGGCTTGAGGTCTATGACACCGGCGGCACCCTGCTGGGCAAGGTCAAATCCGTGCAGAACCACGGGGCCACGGACCTGCTGGAACTACACGGGCCGGGCCTGAAGGCGACGGTTCTGCTGCCGTTCACGATGCAGGTGGTGCCAACCGTCGATCTGGAACAGGGCCGCATCGTGGCCGACCCGCCCGAAGGCCTGATCTGATGCGACGTGTTCTGCTGCATCTGGGTTTTCACAAGACCGGTATGACGGCAGCACAGTCCTTTCTGCACGAAAACCGCGAGCTGATCTGGCCGCATTTCGCTCTGGTTCTTCCCTATAAGACCCGCAAGGCCGGGTTGAACGAAGCGGCCACGCGCCATTCGATCTATCGTCTGGATGACACGCTGGCAGGGTTTGGCGGTCAGCTGCACACGTTTTTCGACGGTCTGGATTTCGGAGCACGCCGGGGATTGATCCTGAGCGAAGAGAATTTTCTGGGCCTGCGCCCCAGCAGGAACAAAAGCGAAGGATACGGAGCCGCACCCGAACTGGCGGAAACGGTTGTCAGCGTGCTGCGCCGCCGTCTGGTGGGCGAAGAAACCGACATCACCGTCTACCTGTCGTTGCGCAATCGCGATGCGTGGTTGCGCAGCCTTTGGGCCCACGATCTTCACCTGTCGCGCATGGTTCAGGACCTGGACGGCTTTTGCGCCGATCTTGCGCATCTGCCATCGCTACAGGACACGGCGGACCGGATTATGGACCGGTTGCCAACTGTCACGGTACGGACCGCGTGGATGGAAGCGCTGAAAGGTCACCACCTTGGACTGGGCGCACCGTTTGCCGAATTTCTTGGCCTGCCACACGCGAAATCGGCGCGGCTAGTGAAGCCCGCGCATGAAAGCCCTCAGCTTTCCGACGACGTTCTGAGGGAACTGCTGGCCCTGAACCGATCATCGCTGGACGAAACGGCGTTGATCACTCAGAAAAAGGCCCTGATTCGAACCGCCCAATATGAACTGGCCCGCCAGAAATGACTGACAAACCCGGCAAATCCCATGGTCGCAAGGCGATCCGGCCCACGCTGAAACCGCGTGAGTTGATAACACCCACCCCGGACTTGCACGGCGTCTGGAAAGCCAAGATCATCACCCTGTTTCCAACCGCCTTTCCAGGCGTTCTGGGAGAAAGCCTGACCGGCAAGGCCCTGCAGGAGGGGTTGTGGCAGCTGGAAACCATAGACTTGCGGCAATTCGGCGTCGGCAGGCATCGCAACGTGGATGACACGCCTGCCGGGGGCGGCGCGGGTATGGTTTTGCGGCCCGATGTGTTGGGCGAAGCCATCGAGCACACCATGGCGGGCATTCAGGGCAACTGGCCGCTGATTTACCTCAGCCCGCGCGGGCGGCGCATGGACCAGCGCATGATGCAGAACCTTGCGCGCTGCGATGGCATGACCCTGCTGTGTGGCCGGTTCGAAGGCGTGGATGAGCGCGTGCTGGAGCATTACGGTGTGCAGGAGGTCTCGTTGGGGGATTTCGTGATGACCGGCGGTGAGATTGCGGCGCAGGCCCTGATCGATGCCACGGTGCGCCTGATCCCCGGCGTTCTGGGCAATCAGGCCTCGACCGAAGAGGAAAGCTTTTCCTCGGGCCTGCTGGAACATCCGCAATACACCCGCCCGGCAGATTGGAAAGGCCGCCCGATACCCGAGGTTCTGATGTCGGGCCACCACGGCCGCATCGCCGAATGGCGTCACAAGATGGCTGAGGATATAACCCGCGAGCGGCGCCCGGATATCTGGGCCGACTATGCAAAATCCCGGTCGGATTCGTCTGAGTGACAGACCGAATTGTTGCAGACATGCCGCAGGTTCTGTGTTTGCCAGAATTCTATTTACAGTTGATCATCTTCCAAAATATGCACGTTTGAAAGCCCTGCGTTTTCAGGGCCTTAAAACGAAAGACTAATTGCATTATGAAGAAGTTTTTGCTTGGCGCTTTTCTGGTTGCCTCTGCCTGTACGACCAAACCACTGGGGATGTCCGTTCCAACGCAAGCCGGTCACAATCTGCATTCGGCGCGGGTAGCGGTCGATTCCTGTTCTCTGGAAGCTGACGAAGGCGGAAACAGCGCCGTCATCGGGGGATATGCAACGAATATCCTTTTATGGGGTATCCTCATCGGCCCTGCGATTACCGCCCCGATCCAGGACGAACTGCGCACGCAGGGCGAAATCGATCAGGTGGACCGCTGCCTGCAAGAGCGCGGTTTCGAACGCCGGGAACTGAGCGCAGGTGAATCGTTCTGGGTGCGCAACGCCTTTGGGGAAGAGCGTGAGCGCCGGTTGGACCATCTGGTTAGCGGCGGCACCATTGAAACCTACGGCGCACCAAAGACCTAACCCCCGGCCTTCCATCTGGCCCAGACGTCTGGCGTGCCATTGAAAGTGTTGATGTCCACCCGGCCCTGAACGCCCGGCACCAGACCAGTGCCGGTATATTGCCAGAATCGCCAGACCGCGCGGGGATAGACAGTGCGTGGGTGGCCTGCGACCGATCTCAGCCAGAACTCGGTCTTGGGCAGGCGCCCGATATCGGTGTCTTCATAGAAATCCACCGTGGTATAGACGATCGGGCGGCGGCCATAATGTCGTTCGAGAATGTCCAGAAAATGCTGCGCCTCGGCCCGGACGGTTCTGCCATCGGGGCGCAGCGTGCAGGTCTTGGAATGCGGCGTCCATTCCATATCCAGCACATGCGGCAGGTCTGCCCCTTTGGGCACGTTCTGGATGAACCAGCGGGCCTGTTCCCGGGCCGAACGGCAGAAATAATAATAGTGGTAGGCGCCCCAAGGCACACCGGCCGACTGCGCGCCGCGGCGGTGATCGTCGAACAGGGGATCTGCCACGTCGCCGCCTTCGGTCGCTTTCAGAAACACAAAGCTGACACCTGATGCCCGGGCCGTGCGCCAGTCAATCGGCCCCTGCCAGCGTGACACGTCAAGGCCATGGATCGGGTATTGTCCGGGGTGGCTCCCTTCCCAGTCATGGGGATCCGCGTCGCCAAAATCGGGGTAGATCACAAGCGGTGCTGTCCTGTCCACGCCCGGAACGGGTTCGACTGCCTGAGGTTTCGGGCCGCCTCGACCGCAAGACATCAGCGCAACGGCCGTTATGGCCAGCATGAATGCCAATCGCATCATAGGGTCCTGTCTGAAATATCTGCTCATATTATTTGCCTCAGAATGCCTGATCTGGCCCGCTTGGCAACGCCTTAGTTTCAGGCTGGCGGATTCCTACCGGCCTGTTGGGCAAGTCAGGGCGTTTTTCCCTTGATCCCTGCCTGCAATACCCTTAAACGACCGCAATCCGGTGCCGCGTTCTGCGACGCCGGTGTTTTGGTTTGCACCATGGCGTGACGTCCCGTTTTCTTCGGCAGGGATGCGCCGGGTCAGGCCAGACCAAAGGAACATTCGATCTGACCTCTGGCGGGCTGTACGCAGGACCCGGTGAAGACCAAGAGCTCTCAGGCCGTGCCCAACTTCGTGGACCAACCACGAGCAGATAGGAGAAACTGCGATGGACCTGATCGCACAGCTTGAGGCGGAACAGATTGCCGCCCTGGGGAAAGACATCCCTGATTTCAAAGCCGGTGACACTATCCGTGTCGGCTATAAGGTGACCGAAGGGTCGCGCACCCGTGTGCAGAACTACGAAGGCGTCTGCATCGCGCGCAACAACGGCAGCGGCATTGCCGGTTCGTTCACCGTTCGCAAGATTTCGTTTGGCGAAGGCGTGGAGCGTGTATTCCCGCTGTATTCGACCAATATCGACAGCATCACCGTTGTCCGCCGCGGCCGCGTTCGTCGCGCCAAACTGTACTATCTGCGCACCCGTCGCGGTAAATCCGCGCGTATCGCAGAGGTTTCCAACTACAAGCCCAAAGCTGGCGCCGAAGCGTAAGGAGCGGAAAGATGAAAAAAGACATCCATCCCGATTATCACGTCATCGACGTCAAGATGACCGATGGCACCATCGTTCAGATGAAATCCACCTGGGGCAGCGAAGGCGACCAGCTGGCACTGGAGATCGACCCTTCGGTACACCCTGCATGGACCGGTGGTTCGTCGCGCCTGTTGGACGCTGGCGGCCGCGTGTCGAAGTTCAAGAAGAAATACGAAGGTCTGGGTTTCTAAACCTTTGCCAAAGTCTTTCAAAGGAAGGTCGCCAACGGGCGGCCTTCTTTCGTTTCAGGCCCCTTTTTTCCCCGGTTTCTGATCCTTTGGTTTTGTAAGTTCAGCCGCGTCGTGCAATGGCGGAACCGGACCGCGCAACAGCAGCAGCGCGATCACCAGCCCTATACCGGCGGCGATCGCGGCCATGAGCATCGCCGCATCAAAGGCATTATCCCGCAGATCACGCAGCGCCCCGGCCAGCGCTGAACCAGTTGACGGGTCAAGCCCGGCAATCAGCTGTTCCACCTGTGTTGCCGTGCCATGTGTCAGGGCGCGCGCAAGGTCGTCGCGCTGCGTCGATCCGGCGGGCAGCGCGGTGATGACTTCTGACAGGCCCGAGCGGATGGTCAGAGCTTCGGCCAGACCGCCGACAACCGATCCCATCGTGGCCCCGAAATACAGGAATGCGTTGATCACCCCGGACCCCTGTCCGACATGTTCGTCGGGCAGCAAGCGAAGCCCAAGACGGGGCAGCAACGAAAAACAGATGCCGATGCCAACCCCCACAATGATCAGTTTCCACCAGATTTCAGCATAGCTGTCGATATTCGAGGTTGTTGTCAAAAGCAGGAAGCCGCAGGCCATCAACCCCATTGCAGCACTCACCGGCCATTGGAAACTGTATGGCGCAAGCAGGCGCGGCGCGGTGACAGAAATGACAAACATGCTCAGGCTCAGGGGCAGGATTGCCACGCCCGCCTCAACCGGTGAATAGCCGAACGCATCCGGGGACTGGACGAACACGTTGAAGTAGACAAAGAAACAGAACAACGCAAATCCCGCAAAGAACATCCCCGTTGCCGCCATAAGATAGCGCGGGTGCCGGAAGTACCGGAACTCGACCAGCGGATCGTCGCTGCGCCGCGAGGTGTAGACCAGACCGACAACTGCCAAAGCGGCGACACCCAAAGGAACGATGGTCAGGGCATTGTCCCATCCGTGTGCCTCACCGTTGCTGAGCGCGAAAGACAATGGGCCCAGCAGCAAGACAATGGCAATCGCCCCTGCGGTATCGAATTTTGCACCCTGAAGGCGCGTATCCGGGACATAGTTTTTCCTGCTGACCTGCAGGCCGATCACAAACGCAATGGCAAGCAGCACAAGGTCTGTGGCGAATACCCCGCGCCAGCTTAGAAAGTTGGCAAAGCTTCCTCCGACTATGGGCCCGACGCCTATCGCAAGGCCCACGATTGCGCCCCACACACCGGTCACACTGGCCCGTTGTTCCTCGGGCGTTGCGGCGGTCAGCAGGGACAATGAGGTGCCGAACAGGGCCGCAGCCCCTGCCCCTTGCGCGCCACGCCCGATCAGCAGCATCGCCGCGTTCTGTGAAAACAGCACCGAAGCCGAGCCACAGGCAAACACGATCATGCCAAAGAAAAAGACACCCATCTTGCCCGTGATATCCCCAAGCCGGCTTACAATCGTCACAAGGGCCGCACTGGCCACCGTATAGATCGCCATCACCCATTGCAGACCCGAGGGCGTCAGATCGAACTCGGCCTTCAGATATGGAAGGATGGTCGCAACAGCAGTTGTGTTGAAGCCAACGACCATCATGCAAATGGCCGTCATTGCAAGAACAACGCGTGAACCGCCTGAACTGTCCGCAGCAGTGTCCGGCATGCCTATGCCCCTTTCACCTGCTTTGAAGATGAACCGAAGAGGACCCGTGCAAAGCCTGCAAGGTTATTCGGTGTAAATCTGTTTGGTATTTAACCAAATTTTCCGCCCCCCGCATAGTTTTCACGATCCGGACCAAGCGGCGTCACCGCGAAAGGACCCTTTGGGAGCGCGATCTGTACATGTGTGAATCAGGCAAACGGCGCGATTGATTCCAGTGCGGATCGTTGCAGGCAGCGGTTGTTCAAGATGTTCGGGACTAGGCGCCGACACGGCGATATCGCTGCCAAGACCGTGATCGGATAGCCGATCAAGGCAGATCACCAGACTGGTGCCTTCCCGTAACCCGCGCACTGCGCTGTGTTTTCCAAAATAGAGTCCGATAATGCCCAAAAGCGCCGCTTGAGGTTCTTTTCATCGCAGGCGACACAACATATAGTGGGTGCCAACAACGTGTAGTCAAACACGGCAAGACTTGGGAATACAAGCATGGCACATATCATTGTGGTCGGGAACGAAAAAGGCGGCGCTGGCAAATCGACCGTGTCGATGCATGTGGCAACCGCATTGGCCCGACTGGGTCACAAGGTCAGCACGCTTGATCTGGACCTGCGGCAACGCAGCCTTGGACGGTATTTCGAGAACCGGAACAACTTTCTGAAAAGCGCGGGCCTGACGCTGCCCGGCCCCCGCCATCACGACCTGCCCGAGATCGATGCCAGCACGCTGAAGCCGGGCGAGAATATCTACGACCACCGCCTGTCTGCTGCCGTGTCGCAACTGGAAAGCGACAGTGACTTTATCCTGATCGACTGCCCCGGCTCCCATACTCGCCTGAGCCAAGTGGCCCATTCGCTGGCCGACACGCTGATCACCCCTTTGAACGACAGTTTCATCGATTTTGACCTGCTGGCGCGGATTGATTCAAAGGGTGAGAAAATCCTCGGCCCGTCCGTCTATTCCGAGATGGTCTGGAATGCCCGGCAATTGCGGGCGCAGGCCGGGCTGAAGCCCATCGACTGGGTCGTTGTGCGCAACCGCGTCGGTACCCAGCGCATGGTCAACAAGGAAAAGATGCAGCGCGCGATCGAAATGCTGTCGCAGCGCATCGGCTTCCGCGTCGCTTCGGGCTTTTCCGAACGGGTGATCTTTCGCGAACTGTTTCCGCGCGGCCTGACCCTGCTGGATCTCAAGGATATTGGCGTCAAACAGCTGAATATCTCGAACATCGCAGCACGGCAGGAACTGCGCGACATGATGCGAGAGCTGAACCTGCCGGGTGTCGAAATCGATTTCTGATCAGCTGTATTGGAGGCTGGTCTGCGCGGCAAACGGGCAATTCAAAACGCGAAATTCTCAGCCCCTAAGCCAGTCAGTGCTGGGTAATGTCGGGGCCATAACTGACTGATTGATCCGAAAAGACTACGTGACCACGTCTTTTCAACTCATCAACCAGCCTTTCCAGCTCTTCCTGCTCCAAGGTCTTTAAAAAAAGGGCGTTCATCGTTCCCTTAAGGGTTTTGATCTTCCTAGGACGCGAAGTTCCTCTAGACTTCAAGCTGTCAACAATCGCATCAATTTTTTGATCCAGCGAGCTTGCATTCGAGATTTTGACGAATGGGATCTCGGATAGGTCTGCATGACGGAAAGCGGGGAGCTTCCTTTGTCGCAGATGTGCAATCAATGGGTCGAAGCCTTTGTCACGAGAAATAACATGAAAACACGCATTGGCGTCTTTGGTAGAGAGTTCTCCTAAGTAGAACGCAATATGAAAGTCCAAGGCGTTCGAGCCATTCCCTGCTATCTTCTGATAAACAGCATTTTCTCCCAAGCTTTGCAGTGCTTGTGCAAAGTCATAGGGTATGCTTTTTTGATTGGCTCCTACGAAAACAATCAAGGTGCAAACATGTCCCCGAAGGAGTTCGAGGTTCTTGGGTTGAACATTTTCAAAGTCGATTAGTATGTAGTTGTTTTTCAAAGGCCGCACTCCAATTCGAGCTCAATGCAAATACAGGACGCCGGATCAGGTCAATATGAAGGTTTCCCTGATTACCCTGCTTAAAACCGCATTGTCGGCAATGGCCTCAAACCCGCCATTCGTACAAATCCTCACCATTCTCGAACATTCGCTCCAACCCGCCGCTCGTACCCAGCTAAACAAAGGTGTTCCTTCACGACTTTCAGTTTCGGAATCGCTGAAGGAATAGCCTCGGTTTCACTTGGAATCTGATGGCCCGCCGGGACTGTATACCGTGAACAGCTCTTTGGGTTCGTTCACCCCGCGCAGCATGTAGCGCCCGACCGAGATGAGGTCTTGTGCGCAGGGGCGTGCCGCGACCGCGACGTCGTCCGAGATCAGGATTCGCTGACCCAGCGACCGGTGCATTCCCGAAATCCGGGCGGCCTGATTGACGGCGGGGCCGATCACTGTGAAATCCAGCCGTGTTTCGGAGCCGATATTGCCATACAGGATTTCGCCGGAATGCAGGGCCAGCGTGAAATTCGCAACCGGCAGCCCCTGCGCCTGACGTCTGGCGTTCAATTCATCCATACGGGCTTGCAGCAAGGGCACCGCGCTGAGCGCGGCACGGGCGTCCTCGTCGATTTCGCCGACATCGAACATGGCCATCAGCCCATCGCCCATGAATTTCAGGATATTCCCACCCTTGTCGTGCACAACGCCCACGGCCACGGCCAGGTAATCATTGAGCATGTCGATGATCTCGTGACCCGGCAGATCTTCAGACAGGTTGGTGAACCCTTCCAGATCGAAATTCCAGATCACCGCATCGATCTGCTGCAATGATCCGCGACGAATCTCACCCGACAGGACGCGGCGCCCGGCATCACGACCCAGATAGACCCGCATCAGGTCTTCGGTCAGGTTCTGGTTCTTGGCGGATTTAAGCGCCAGCCCCAAATGCGGCAATACCGCATGAATGTGCCTGAGATCGCTGTCATCAAACCCGGACGGCGCATCGCTGGCCCAGGACATAAGGACGCCATCACTGACTTTTTTGGTACCGTCGGGGCGCATCTTCCCCGACCCCTCATACGAGATGCCGGTGGCATAATAATCGGTCGCCCCAACCTCTCTCAGGTCGTTCAACAATGGAAAGCGGCTGGGTTCATTATGGTCGACAAGTTTGACCCGGATTTCATCCAGATCCTCGTTTAGCAGCGCATAAAGCGGGCTTTGTTGCCACATTTCGCTGGGCGTATCCGTGTTTTCAAACTTCTCGGATTCACCGCCGGTGCTTTTGTACCAGCTATATCCGGTTCCGCCATAAACCGGGTGCAAGGTTGACTGCGCCGCATGAAACCGCATCAGCGGAATGCCCATATCGACCAGACTGGTGCAGAACCCTTCCAGCAACTCTTCCTGCCCGGCACCCTCAAGCCCCTTTTGGACCAACCAGTCGATCAGGGTGTGTGTGGATACCTTGGCAGGTTCAAATGACGTCATTTCAAATTCCGTATCAAGCATGACACACATCTGGGGACGGCAGGCGCCAATTACCAGTGGTCAATCCACGCCAGCCAACCGTCGCAACATCTGGCGCAGCAAGGCGGCATCTTTTTCGCTGAACAGACCCGACAGCCTGGCGTCATAGCTTGCGGCCACCCCGTACAAGTCGCGATACACGGCTTGCCCGGCTGGTGTCAGCGTCAGCCATTCCGCCCGCCGATCAGCCTCGTCCCGTGTGCGTTTCAGGTACCGGCGCTCCTCGAGCTTGGCAACTGCACGGCTGATCTTGGTTTTGTGCATTCCGGCCCGTTCACCAATTTCCTTGGCGGTCATTTCGCCAAACAGCCCCAGATGGAACAGCACCCGCCATTCGGTTCTGAGCATTCCGTACCGTCCCTTGTAGACAGCCTGAAATTCCAACGAGGCGCGCTCGGCTGCCTGGTTCAGCAGAAACGGCAGAAAATTCTGCAGGAAAAAGTCATCATTTTTTTCAGATTCGTCGTGTGTCATGCTTGTTAGTTACAAAATCAACTATTAACCGACAAGCAGCAAACGGAGGAATACGTAATGAACCGTCCGACGGATCCGCATTCATTGACGCAAGCAGCAACGCCTGTTGGTACCCATGCCGGTTACATGCCCGGCTTTGGCAACGACTTTGAAACCGAGGCGCTGCCCGATGCGCTGCCGCAGGGGATGAACAGCCCGCAAAGGTGCAACTACGGACTTTACGGTGAACAGCTGAGCGGCACGGCCTTTACCGCCAACCCGCCTGAACGCACCTGGTGCTATCGTATTCGCCCGTCGGTAAAGCATTCGCACCGTTACGAAAAGATCGACTTGCCCTATTGGAAATCGGCCCCGTGCATCGACCCGGACGTGATCAGCCTGGGCCAGTATCGCTGGGACCCGGTGCCGCATTCCGATGAAGGTCTGAACTGGATGACCGGGATGCGGACCATGACGACGGCCGGGGATGTGAACACCCAGGTTGGCATGGCCTGCCACATTTATCTGGTTACCGAATCCATGGTCGACGACTATTTCTTCTCGGCTGATTCCGAGTTGCTGGTGGTGCCACAGGAAGGGCGACTGCGCTTTGCGACTGAACTGGGAATCATTGACCTTGAGCCCAAGGAAATCGCGATCATCCCGCGTGGACTGCTGTACCGGGTTGAAGTTCTGGAAGGCCCGGCACGTGGCTTTGTGTGCGAGAATTACGGCCAGAAGTTTGAACTGCCGGGTCGCGGCCCGATCGGGGCCAACTGCATGGCCAACCCGCGCGATTTCAAAGCTCCGGTCGCTGCCTATGAGGATCGTGAAACCCCTTCGACCGTGACGATCAAATGGTGCGGCCAGTTTCACACCACGAAAATCGGACACAGCCCGCTGGATGTGGTGGCGTGGCACGGCAATTATGCACCCTACAAATACGATCTGCGCAATTATTGCCCGGTCGGCGCCATCCTGTTTGACCATCCCGACCCGTCGATCTTTACCGTTCTGACGGCGCCTTCCGGCCAGCCTGGTACTGCAAATATTGACTTTGTCCTGTTCCGCGAACGCTGGATGGTGATGGAAGACACGTTCCGCCCACCGTGGTATCACAAGAACATCATGTCGGAACTGATGGGCAACATCTACGGTCAATATGATGCGAAACCGCAGGGCTTCGTTCCCGGTGGCACCAGTCTGCACAACATGATGATCCCGCATGGCCCCGACAGGGAAGCCTTTGACAAAGCATCCTATTCCAATCTGGGGCCGGAAAAGCTGGACCAGACGATGTCGTTCATGTTCGAAACCCGGTTCCCCCAGCACCTGACGCCGTTTGCCGCCAATGAGGCACCGTTGCAGGACGACTATATCGATTGCTGGACATCGCTAGAGAAGAAGTTCGACGGCACACCGGGCAAGAAGTGACCCTCAGACTGGGTTACCCGGACAGCACCCGTCCTGATGGCGATGAACATACCTATTCCGGTTGCAGGCGTACTGTCGCTGCAACCGGAAAACAAAGACGGGGCCTTGGCAGCCGACCTGCCGCAACCGCGCCCGTTCTGGGCTTTGGCGCCTGTCTTTCAGGGGTTATGATCGTTTCGAACCACGTACCAAGTACAACAAAATAGGGGCAAAATATGCCTTTGATGAAATCCTGGGTGGCCTCGGCCAACGACGCGGCGCATCCGTTTCCACTGAACAACCTGCCTTACGGTGTCTTCTCGACTGAAGGCGATGATCCACGCTGCGGTGTGGCCATTGGCGACATGATCCTGGACGTTACCGCCGCCGAAGCCGAAGGCCTGATCACCCTGACCGATGAACCGCTGTTCGATCTGCCGTTCTGGAACCCCCTGATGGAGGAAGGCCCCGCTGTCTGGACCGCCCTGCGTGAGCGGCTGATCAGCCTTCTGGCGGACGGCTCGGACGAACAAAGCAAGGTCGAACCGCTGCTTGTACCACAGGCCGAAGCCGAGATGCACTTGCCCTTCGCGGTCAGCGAATACACCGATTTCTATGCCGGGCGGAACCATGCCTTCAACGTGGGCACCATGTTTCGTGGCCCGGAAAACGCGCTGCCGCCGAACTGGTTGCACATTCCGATTGGTTATAACGGACGGGCGTCCTCGGTCGTGGTGTCCGGCACGGATATCCGCCGCCCTTGGGGACAGCTGAAATCCCCCGATCAGGACCTGCCCGCCTTCCTGCCCAGCCGCCGCTTTGATATCGAGTTGGAGATGGGCGCGATTGTCGGCACGCCCTCGGATGGCCCGATCACGGTTCAGGAAGCTGACGACCACATCTTCGGCTACGTTCTGCTGAACGACTGGTCGGCACGTGATATACAGGCCTGGGAATACCAGCCGCTGGGTCCGTTTCAGGCCAAGGCAACCGCAACCTCGATCAGCCCTTGGATCGTGACCAAGGCAGCCCTCGAGCCGTTCCGCTGTGATACGCCAGCCCGCGAGTTCGCGCTGCTGGACCACCTCAAGGATTGCGGCCCGATGCTTTATGACATCGATCTGGCCGTCACCATGGCACCCGAAGGCAAAGACGCCACGACCATCGCGCGGACCAACTACAACCAGATGTATTATTCCGCCGCGCAACAATTGGCCCACCACACCACATCGGGATGCCCGATGAACACCGGCGACCTGCTGGGGTCAGGCACCATATCCGGACCAACCAAGCCCGAACGCGGATCGTTGCTGGAACTCAGCTGGGGTGCGAAAGAGCCGCTGACGCTGAACACAGGTGAAACCCGCAGCTTCATCGAAGACGGCGACACGATGACCCTGACCGGCGCGGCCAGGGGCGACGGCTATACGATCGGGTTCGGCGACTGCACCGGCACCGTTCTGCCTGCACTCAATTCCCCATTCGAGCGATGACGCACTGAGCTTCATCTTTTCCCAAATACTCCCGCCGGAGGCATCCAATCCCTGCCTTCCGCGCAACCGCAAAAGGACAAAACCAAGATGGCCAAAGCATTCGCGTCCCAGGGGGACATGTCGGAAAAGAGAATCTCGTTCACCGAAGTGGGCGAGGGGCTCTATGCTTTCACCGCCGAGGGTGACCCGAACTCGGGCGTGATCATCGGCGATGACAGCGTGATGATCGTCGAGGCGCAGGCGACCCCGCGCCTGGCCAACAAGGTGATCGAATGCGTGCGGTCTGTGACCGACAAGCCGATCACCCACGTGGCGCTGACCCATTATCACGCGGTGCGGGTTTTGGGTGCCAGCGCTTTTGGCGCACAACAGATCCTGATGTCCGACATGGCCCGCGCCATGGTGGTTGAACGCGGTCAGGAAGACTGGGACAGCGAATTCCAGCGCTTCCCGCGCCTGTTCGAAGGGCATGAAAGCATCCCCGGTCTGACCTGGCCCACAACCACATTCAGCGACACGATGACCGTTTATCTGGGCAACCGCCGGATCGACCTGATGCATCTGGGGCGCGCCCATACCGCCGGTGATATCGTCATCCATGTGCCTGACCAGAACGTGATGTTCACCGGCGACATCGTCGAATATCACTCGGCCTGCTATTGCGGCGACGGGCATTTCAGCGACTGGGGCGACACGCTGGACGAGATCAAGTGGTTCGATGTCGACGCCATCGCACCGGGACGCGGCGACGCGCTGGTTGGCAAGGACATGGTCAATGCCGCCATCGAAAACACCCGCGATTTCGTCGAAAGCACCTACCGCCCCGCAGCCAAGGTTGCGGCGCGCGGTGGCAGCCTGAAAGAGGCTTGGGACGCAGTCCGCGCCGAATGTGACCCTAAATTCGCCAGTTACGCGATCTACGAACACTGCCTGCCGTTCAACGTCGCCCGCGCCTATGACGAAGCCCGCGGTATCGACACGCCTCGCATCTGGACCGCCCAACGCGATCTTGAGATGTGGGAGGCCCTGCAGGGGTAAGGAAAAACGGCCCAGTTTGATCCAGATCGTTTTAGGCGGCGGGATTCAGTGAAACCATATGCCAAAGGCTTCGGCACGTGCTGCCGGGGCACAGGACATGCAGCACTTTGGCGCATCTGCTTGGGGGGAAGCCCATGAACAAGATCTTTGAAACTCCGCTTTACGGCTATGAACGCAGCCCCGATCAGGACAGCCCGACGCCGGTTCGGCACAAGGTTATCGTGATCGGCGCGGGTCCGGTTGGTCTGGCCGCCGCGATTGATCTGGCGCAGCAAGGGGTCGACGTCGTGGTTCTGGACGAGAATGACAAGGTCAGTTTCGGCAGCCGCGCCATCTGTTTCTCGCAACGCACGCTGGAAATTGCCGACCGGCTGGGATGCGGACGCCGACTGGTCGACAAGGGCGTCCTGTGGGATCGGGGCAAGGTGTTCTTCGATGACCGACAGGTCTATGACTTCAACCTGCAACCGGAACAAGGTTATGCCAACCCTGCCTTCATCAACCTTCAGCAATACCATTTTGAGAACTATTTCGTTGAACGGGTCCGCGAGTTGCAGGCAGAAGGCGCACCGATTGAGATACGCGGGCGCAACAAGGTCGAGGCGATTGGCACGCATGACGATCACGTGCGGCTGGAGGTCGGGACGCCCGAAGGACCTTACACAATCGAAGCCGATTGGCTGATTGCCTGTGATGGCGCGACCTCCCCCGCCCGGCGGATGTTGGGCATTGATTTCGAAGGACGGATTTTCGAAGACAACTTCCTGATTGCAGACGTGATCATGGATGCCGATTTTCCGTCTGAACGCTGGTTCTGGTTCGATCCGCCGTTCAATCGCGGGCAATCCGCATTGTTGCATAAACAGCCCGACAATGTATGGCGCATCGACTTGCAGCTGGGTTGGGATATCGACAAGGAACGCGAAAAGCGCCCCGAGAACGTGATCCCCCGCCTCAAGGCGATGCTGGGCGATGATGTCGAGTTTGAGCTAGAATGGGTCTCGATCTATACGTTCCAGTGCCGTCGCATGGAAAGCTTCCGCAAGGGCCGTGTCCTGTTTGCGGGCGACAGCGCGCATCAGGTCAGCCCCTTTGGCGCGCGCGGGGCCAATTCCGGCCTTCAGGACACCGACAACCTGTGTTGGAAACTGAAGCTGGTTCTGGACGGGAAAGCACCTGAAACTCTGCTGGACAGCTACAACGCCGAACGCGTGTACGGGGCCGACGAGAACATCCTGAATTCCAGCCGGTCGACCGATTTCATCACCCCGAAATCCCAGATGTCGCGGATCCTGCGCGATGCGGTACTGGACCTGAGCGAGCATTATGACTTCGCGCGCCCGCTGGTGAATTCTGGCCGCCTGAGCCAGCCCTGCACCTATGATGGATCTTCGCTGAATTCTGCGGACGCGCTGAACGGCCCCGCCGGAACGCGACCGGGCTCGGCCTGTCCCGACGCTCCGCTTGGTGACGAGTTTCTGCTGCCCAAGCTTGCAGGCAAGTTCACGCTTCTGACCGTCGATGCAGACGCCCCTGATGCCCTGGAAGAAGACGGGATCGAGGTCACGCGACTGGCGCTGTCGGTCAAGGATGACATGACGCTGGCCCTCAAACGCCGCTATCTGGGCGACGCGACCAGCGCAGTCTATCTGATCCGCCCGGACCAGCATGTGGCCGCCCGGCGTGACAGTTACGAAGAAAACACCTTCCGGCACGCGATCCGCAGAGCCTGCGGTAAGGAGTAAGCCCTATGTCAGACCTGATCCTAACCCCGAACATCAAAGACGCCGATGACTTCTATGCCGAACTTCTGGCCGCACATGAGGGCCTGGAAAAAGCCGATAGCGACGCGCTGAATGCGCGGCTGGTGCTGGTGCTGGCCAACCACATCGGTGACAGTGCAGTGCTGACGGACGCCCTTCGCGCTGCCGCTTTGACTGACAATTGACAGGCCCGGACGTGAGCGACGTCGTCCTTTATGACTATTGGCGGTCCTCGGCCAGTTACCGGGTGCGGATCGCCCTGAATCTGGCCGGGATCGCGTATCGCCCGGTTGTTGTCGATCTGGTCGGCGGCGCACAAAAGAGCGATGAACATATCGCTCGAAACCCGCAGGGCTTTGTGCCGGTTCTGGATATTGACGGGCTGCGGTTGACGCAATCGCTGGCCATCCTCGACTATCTGGACCGGACCCGGCAGTTGAACCTTCTGCCTGATGATCCGGCGGAACGTGCGCGTGTTCAGGCACTGGCTTATGCGATTGCGGTCGACATCCACCCAGTCTGCAACCTGTCGGTTGCGCGCTATGCTACGACCCTAAGCCATAATGCCCCCGACATGCCCGGCGACTGGATGCGGCATTTCATCAAACCCGGGTTGCAGGCGTTTGAAACCATGCTGGGGGATTTCGAACAGGCCCCCTACTGTGTTGGGTCAAAGCCCGGTCTCGCCGACCTCTGCCTGATCCCGCAGATCTATAACGCGCGCCGGTGGCAGGTTGATCTGTCGGATATGCCCCGCCTGCTGCGGGTTGAAGAGGCCTGCGCCAATCACCCGGCCTTTGTCGCGGCACATCCCGACGCACATGCGCAGGGTTAACATTGCACAGACCCTGTGTGCATGCGCAGCTAGGTTTTTTTCCTTTTAGGCCTTAGCTTTGAGCCAACAAAGCAGACGAGGTTCCTATGCCCGAGATCACCGGCTATCACGCCCATGTCTATTTCGACGCCGACACGCAGGACACCGCGCGACAGGTCTGTGAAGAGGCGGCCCGCCTGTTCCCTGTTCAAATGGGCCGGATGCACGCCCGAAACGTCGGCCCCCATTCGCGCTGGAGCTGCCAGCTGGGCTTTGCTGCCAGCGCATTCGACCAAGTCATCCCATGGCTGATGCTGAACCGGCAGGGCCTGACGGTCTTCACGCACCCGGAAACCGGTGAACATCTGGAGGATCACCGCGACCGCGCGATCTGGATGGGTGAGATGCTGGCGTTGGACCTGTCGATCTTCGACAACCTTTAACCCAGCGCCCGTGCCTGATCCCGCAGAACGAATTTCTGCACCTTGCCGGTTGATGTCTTGGGCAGGGTGCCGAACACAACCGTTTTGGGTGCCTTGAAATGGGCCATCCGGTCGCGACAGAAGGCGATAAGCTCTGCCTCGGTTGCGGCTGCGCCGGGTTTCAACTCGACAAAGGCGCAGGGCGTTTCGCCCCATTTCTCATCGGGACGGGCCACCACTGCAGCCTCCATCACCGCCGGATGCTTGTAGAGGATACCTTCGACCTCGACAGATGAGATATTCTCGCCGCCCGAGATGATGATGTCCTTTGAACGGTCCTTGAGCGCGATATAGCCATCGGGGTGCATGACGCCCAGATCACCGGACGCGAACCAGCCACCGTGAAAGGCCTTGTCGGTAGCGTCGGGATTCTTGAGGTATCCTTTCATCACCACGTTGCCCTGCATGAATATCTCACCCATGGTTTCGCCATCAGCCGGAACCGGTTCCAGCGTTTCCGGGTCGGCCACCATCAGGCCAGACAACGCGGTATAGCGCACCCCTTGCCGAACCTTGAGGGCCGCGCGGTCTTCAGGCCCTTTGCTGTTCCATTCGTCTTTCCATGCGCAGACAACCGAAGGCCCATAGGTTTCGGTCAGGCCATAGACATGCGTGACCTCGACACCCATCGCCTCCATCGCTTCGATCACGGCCGCAGGCGGTGGGGCACCTGCCGTCATCACCTTGATCTGGTGGTCAAAGTCCTTCAACTCATCCGGAGCGTGGGCCAGCATATTCAGAACGATCGGCGCACCGCAGAAGTGGGTCACTTTCTCGTCCCGGAAAGCAGCATAGATCGGTTCGGCCCGCACCGCGCGCAAGCAAACGGAAACACCTGCATTGGCTGCCATGGCCCACGGGAAGCACCAGCCGTTGCAGTGGAACATCGGCAGAGTCCACAAATAGACCGAATGCTTGGGCATATCCCAGTCCAGCAAATCCGACTGCGCATTCAGGGTCGCGCCGCGGTGATGGTAGACCACGCCCTTGGGGTTGCCCGTGGTGCCCGAGGTATAATTCAGTGTGATCGCGTCCCATTCGTCCGCTGGCAGTGACCAGTCAAACGCGGGGTCACCTTCGGCCAGCAGGTCTTCATAGGTCAGGCGGCCCAGCTTTTCACCGCCGTCGAAGGTGGGGTCTTCGATATCGATGACCAGAATGTCATGATCGACCTGTTGCAGCGCATCTTTCACCACATCCGAAAACTCGGGGTCGACCAGCAGCGCCTTGGCTTCGGCATGGTTCAGGATGAATGCGACAATCGGCGCATCCAGCCGCGTGTTGATTGCGTTCAGAACAGCGCCCGTCATGGGCACGCCAAAATGCGCCTCGTACATTTCCGGGATGTTGGCCGCGATTATCGAAACGGTATCGCCCCGTCCAATCCCACGCGCTGTCAACGCACTCGCCAGACGCCGGCAACGGGCATAGGTTTCAGCCCAGGAATACCGGCGATCCCCATAAACCACGGATGGATAATCCGGGTAGACCTGCGCCGTCCGTTCAATGAACGTAAGGGGCGACAGGGGTGTGTAATTTGCCCGGCATTTGTCCAAATGACGCTCGTAGATATGTGTCGCTGCCATCCGCTGTCCTCCCGAAACGCAGTTTGGGCGAATTGAGCACAAAGTTCGCGTTCTGACAAACCCGTAGAAATACGGCGGCAAAACTGACTGGCGATACGGGATGATACGATCTGGCCCTATCTACATCCGGGCTTTCGCGGTGATCTGAAGCATCTTAAACACATGCCGGGATGAGGCATTTCCATATCCCGTGCACCGCTTCCTCACTGAAAGGACATGTCATGGACGGCACGTTCAACGAAAACGATCTTTCCCGCGTGGTCGAGGCCGACCGCGCCCATATCTGGCACCATCTGATCCAGCATAAACCCTTTGAAACCAATGACCCACGCATCATTGTCGAGGGCAAGGGCATGCGTGTCTGGGACCAGAAAGGCAAAGAGCATCTGGATGCGGTTTCCGGCGGCGTCTGGACCGTCAACGTCGGCTATGGCCGCGAATCGATCTGCAAGGCGGTTTACGACCAGCTGATGAAGCTGTGCTATTTCGCCAATTCGGCCGGTTCGATCCCGGGTGCGCTGTTTGCCGAGCAACTGATCGACAAGATGCCGGGCATGAGCCGCGTCTATTACACCAACTCAGGTTCCGAGGCGAACGAGAAGGCGTTCAAGATGGTGCGCCAGATCGCGCACAAGAAATACGGCGGCAAGAAAACCAAGATCCTGTACCGCGACCGGGACTATCACGGCTCGACGCTGGCGACCATGTCGGCAGGCGGTCAGGACGAGCGCACAGCGCAATACGGCCCCTTCGCCCCTGATTTCGTGCGCGTGCCGCATTGCATGGAATATCGCAAACACGAGCTAGACGGCGCACCCGAAGAGAATTTTGGCGAATGGGCCGCAGATCAGATTGAAGCCGTCATTCTGCGCGAAGGCCCCGATACAGTAGGTGCCCTGTGCCTTGAGCCTGTGACAGCAGGCGGCGGTGTGATCGAAGCGCCCGAGGGTTACTGGCAGCGCGTGCAGGAGATCTGCAAGAAATACGACGTGCTGCTGCATATCGACGAGGTTGTCTGTGGCGTGGGCCGCACCGGCACGTGGTTCGGGTACCAGCAATACGGTATCAAGCCCGATTTCGTGACCATGGCCAAGGGCGTTGCATCGGGCTATGCCGCGATTGCCTGCATGGTCACCACCGAGGAAGTCTTTGACTTGTTCAAAGACGATGCCGCGGACCCAATGAACTATTTCCGCGATATCTCGACCTTTGGTGGGTGCACCGCTGGTCCGGCAGCGGCCATCGAGAACATGCGCATCATTCAGGATGAAAACCTGTTGCAGAACTGCACGGACATGGGCGCGCGCATGACGAACAACCTTCTGGCGCTGATGGACAAGCACAAGGTCATCGGCGATGTGCGCGGCAAGGGCCTGTTCCTGGGGGCCGAACTGGTTGTGGATCGCGGCACCAAAGAGCCGGTGGACGAGAAACTGGCGCAGGCCGTTACTGCCGACTGTATGGCACAGGGCGTGATCATCGGCGTGACCAACCGCTCGATCCCCGGTCGCAACAACACACTGTGCTTCTCGCCTGCGCTGATTGCTACGGCCGATGACATCGACCAGATCACCGACGCGGTTGACGGCGCGCTGGGGCGTGTTTTTGGATGATCCAAGCCGACTAACCGCTGATCTTAGAATCTCCAATTCTCTGAACCGGCGCGCTCTGCGCCGGTTCATTCAAGCGCAGAAGTCCAGTCTCAGTTCACCCTCTTGATTTCGACTTCGTCAAATTCAAACCTGCCGGTTCCGAATGCTGCGAGGCCAATTCCCGCGCGACCGTCCGCGCCCGAGGACGTTCGTTTTGAAAACAGCGTTTGAATGACCTTTGTTCCGTTGACATAGAAGACAACATGCGCGCCTCGCACCTTAAAGGACAACTTGTTCGGAGACTCGAGCAAAATCGCGTCATGAGTGCCCGCATGCACGACGCGCAACTGACGTCCGTCTTTTTGCAGAACGTGGAAGCGCCCCTTGCCGTCCACGGCAAATACCACATATTTTCCCGCTTTCCCGCTGCCAACCAGAATGCCAACCCCGCTTTTTCCGGAAAACTCTCCGCCCACAACGGCAGATATCACCATGTCTTGCGTACTCTCCAACGAGTCCGATCCTGGAAAATTTACCCATGCCACATCGTTGAACTGAAGACTGCGGGTATCCTGCCTATTTTCCATCACAAGCTTGCCATCGGCCACATAAAACGCCCACGGCGACTTGACCGACTGAAAGTCAATCTGCCCGCCCAGCATGAGCGTCTGGTCTTCTCCGTCAAAGGTTTCAACCAACACGTCCGGAGTATCGGGCTCTGTGATAGCGTCCTGCGACCGCGCTTCATCAGAGTAACCGACTAACGTGGCAGTCAGAACAATAAGAGCTTGTATTAATTTTAGGCAAAAAGGCATTCTGGTAATTCCATTCAATCTAAAAGAGAAGTTGATTATATAATTACAGCAATTACGTGCATTATCCAGAATGGAATACCATACTTGGTTGATGCGGAAATCCACGGGTTTCTGCCAAAGAAAAAGACCGCCCCAAGGGGACGGCCTTTCTTTCACTGTCTCTTTTCAGAGGTTCAGGCAGCCAGAGCAGCCTGAGCTTTGGCGACGATCGCGCCGAACGCTTCCGGTTCGTGCACGGCCAGGTCGGCCAGAACTTTGCGGTCCACTTCGATACCGGCCAGGTTGAGACCGTTGATGAAGCGGGAATATGTCAGAGCCTCGTCATGGCTGCGCACAGCAGCGTTGATCCGCTGGATCCACAGCGCGCGGAAGTTGCGCTTGCGGTTCTTGCGGTCACGGGTCGCGTACTGGTTGGCCTTGTCGACGGCCTGAGTTGCGACTTTGAAGTTGCTCTTGCGACGACCATAATAGCCTTTTGCGGCCTTGATGATCTTCTTGTGACGGGCGTGAGTTACGGTTCCACCTTTAACGCGGGACATCTCTTACATCTCCTCTTAGCGGTCGTAGGGCATGTAGCCCTTGACGATCTTTGCGTCGGGGGCGGACAGGGTGGTGTTGCCACGGGCATCGCGGATGAATTTCTTGGTCCGCTTGATCATGCCGTGCCGTTTGCCGGCCTGGCCAGCAAGGACCTTACCGGTCGCAGTCACCTTGAAGCGCTTCTTGGCGCTTGATTTGGTCTTCATCTTAGGCATTTCCGTCTCCTTTTTCGGGTTCGGTTTCAGACGCGACTCGGCATGCCATCTCGGCCGGTCACGCGATCAGAAGCGCCGTTTACGCAAGTTCGGTCATACTGGCAAGGGGGTTTGGACCAGAATCTACGCTTTTTGCAGGCTGGTCAGGCACCGGGGCGACACAGGCCGCCCCGGTGATTGGATTTAGTGTTCGAATTTGCGGATTTCACCGCTTTTCAGCCTTGCGGAGTAGGACGCCAGTTCCTGCCGCACCACTTTCATCAGGAAGTAGAGGGCAAAGACGTTCACAACCGCCATCGCAAAGATCGCCGCATCCGAGAAGTCGATAACCGGACCGAGGTTGGCTGCAGCGCCGATCACCACGAAGACGCAGAAGATGATCTTGAAGATCAGCTCTTTTGTGTGACCTTCTCCGAACAGGTAGGTCCAGGCCTTCAGGCCATAGTAGGACCAGCTGATCATTGTCGAGAAGGCAAACAGGATCACCGCGATCGCAAGGATGTACGGGAACCAGCTGAACGCGCTGGCAAAGGCGGCAGAGGTCAGGCTGACGCCGGAATTGCCATCCACTGTTGCGATGGCGGAACCCGCCTCGTTCAGCATGTAGTTGCCGGTTTCAGGGTCGATGATCAGCTGTTGCGTGATGATGATCACCAGTGCCGTCATGGTACAGATCACGACGGTATCGATGAACGGTTCAAGCAGCGATACAAAACCCTCGGTTATCGGTTCCTTGGTCCGAACCGCCGAGTGCGCAATCGCCGCCGAGCCAACGCCCGCCTCGTTCGAGAATGCCGCGCGCTTGAAGCCCTGGATCAGCGCGCCGACCATGCCCCCTGCTACGCCCAGCCCCGTGAAGGCACCGGCAAAGATCTGACCAAAGGCCCAGCCGATCATGTCCGCATTCATCGCGATGATGACCAGTGCGGTGGCGACATACAGCACACCCATGAACGGCACGACCTTTTCAGTCACCCGAGCGATGGATTTCAGACCGCCAACAATGACCATGAACACGACCGCGGCAAAAACAATACCGGTAATCCAGCCCGGATAGTCGCCAACGATACCGGCGATCTGCTGATGCGCCTGGTTAGCCTGGAACATGTTCCCGCCGCCCAACGCGCCCAGAATACAGAAGATCGAGAACAGCACCGCCAGGATCTTACCACCGGGCAGGCCCAGCTCGTCGAAGCCCTTGGACATGTAATACATCGGGCCACCTGAAACGGTGCCGTCTTCGTATTCATTGCGGTATTTCACGCCCAGCGTACATTCGGTGAACTTCGATGCCATGCCCAGAAGACCCGCAAGGATCATCCAGAAGGTTGCGCCTGGCCCACCGATGCCAATGGCAACGGCCACGCCCGCGATGTTCCCCAGGCCCACAGTGCCGGACAGCGCCGTGGCCAATGCCTGAAAGTGGCTGACCTCGCCCGCGTCGTTGGGATCGGAATAGTCACCTTTGACAAGGCTGATCGCGTGACCAAAAAACCGCAACTGCACAAGCGCGAAATACAGCGTGAAAACCGATGCAGCGATGACCAGCCACATAACGATCCACGGAAAGCTGGTTCCGGGCAGCGGTGCAAATATGAAGCTGACAAACGGCCCGGTCAGGTTTGCAAAGGCCTGATTGATTTTTTCGTCCAGTCCCGGCGCCTCTTGCGCAAGGGCAGGGCTGGCGGCAATGGTGGCGGCCGTTACGGCGCCAAGTGTTTTTAGCGTTCTCATTTTAGCCCTCCCCTCAGTTCACGACCGTAACCGGAACGTCGGCATGCATCACCAGATATTGCGTCGAACTGCCGAACAGGCGTTTCTTGATCCCGTCCGCAGATGCCCGGCCCACGACGATTTGCGAGCCTCCGTTTTCGACAGTGATGGCGTTCAGCGTTTCCGCCACATCGCCATGGCGCACAATGCCCTGCGCCTCGAAACCCGCTGCCCTGAGGGCCTCTACGGCTGGTGTCACGACACGCGACAACGCCAGATCAACCTCTTCTTCGCGGCGCTTGTGGCGCTGGGCGTTTTCTTCAGGTGTCTGGAATGTGTAAGGTGACCATTCGATCACATAAGCGACCAGCAAATCGCACGTTCCGATCAGCTTTGCCAAATCCTTGGCAAAGGCAATCGCACGCTCGCCGGTTTCAGTCCCGTCGAGTCCTATGACAATCTTTGTTGTCATTTCGTTCCTCCGTTTTTGTTGTTAAGGCCGGGGCCCACGCCCCCGGCAGGGCGGCCGGAACTTGGAACTTTTCAACAAGACCGCCCTTTGGTAAGTATTAGGAAATTTCACTAGGAATTGGAGATTTTTTTGGGCCATTTTCAGTGTAATTTATCGAATTGCGCCAAAAATACAGGGAATTTTACTGATTAGCAGAGATTTAGACAATATCGATCAACGCATCCTGTACGAGCTGGAGGCCAATGGCCGGCTCTCGATAGTTGAGTTGGCGGCGCGCGTAAACCTTACCAATACGCCCTGTTCCGAGCGTGTAAAACGACTTGAGAAGAATGGTTATATCAAAGGGTACAGAGCCGTCGTCGACAAGGAAAGGATGGGGCTGGCGCTGCTGACCGTGGTGCAGGTATCCTTGGTCGCAACTGCGGAACAATCCCTTGTGAAATTCAATGAGGCTGTTCGGAATGTGTCGGAAATCGAAAGCTGCCTGATGGTGGCGGGATCGTTTGATTATCTCTTGACCGTTCGAACGCGCGATATTGCACATTTCCGGCTGGTTCTGGGCGAGAAGATCAACAAGCTACCGGGGATACATCAGACCAGCTCTTTTACAGTTATGGAGATTGTAAAAGAGCCGGTTGGCTGACATGACACTCGGGCCCGAGTGTCGGAGTGCGGTTATTCCGGATCCGTGCTGTAGATCAGCCGTTCATCACAAGGGGCCACCCGCAAAATGTTGGTGGTGCCAGGAACGTTGAAGGGGACACCGGCCGTAACCACGATCTGGTCGGTTTCGGTTGCAAACCCCCCTGCCCGCGCCGCGCGGGCCGCGTTGACCACGGCGCTTTTGAACCGCTGAAGTTCGGGTGTCATGACGCAGTTGCACCCCCAGCTCAGGCAAAGCCTGCGCGCGGTCCCCATCAACGATGTCATCGCGATGATCGGAACACCGGGACGTTCGCGGGCTGTCAATGAGGCGGTCGTTCCGCTTTGCGTAAAGCAGCAGATGGCTTTGATATCGGTCTTTTCAGCAATCTCGCGGGCAGCCGCGACGATGGCATCGGCCACAGTGCTTCCTTTTGCCGTCCGGGACGCAGCGATGATCTGGGAATAGGTCGGGTCGGCCTCGACCTCGATGGCGACCTCATTCATGGTCTGCACAGCCTCAACCGGATAAGCACCTGCCGCCGATTCCGCACTGAGCATAATGGCGTCCGTGCCCTCATAGATCGCGGTGGCCACATCCGACACTTCGGCACGGGTGGGCATCGGGCTTTCGATCATGCTTTCCAGCATCTGGGTGGCGACAATGACCGGCTTGGCGGCACTACGGCACTTGCGGACCAGCCTTTTTTGAATGGGCGGCACCGCGGATACCGGCAGTTCCACACCCAGATCGCCCCGTGCCACCATGATACCGTCCGAGGCATCAAGGATGTCGTCGAACGCCTCGACCGCGGCGGGTTTTTCGATCTTCGACAGGATCGCGGCGCGTCCATCAGCCAGCGCGCGGGCCTCGAACACATCTTTCGCACGCTGAACAAAGCTCAACGCCAGCCAATCGACACCCAGTTGGCACACAAACTCCAGATCATCACGGTCCTTCGCCGACAAGGCCGCCAGCGGCAGCACCACATCCGGGACGTTCACGCCCTTGCGGTTCGAGATCGTACCGCCGACTTCGACCGTGCAATTGGCAAAGTCTTGGCCGCAATCCTGAACGATCAGACGGATCTTGCCGTCATTGACCAGAAGGCGCGCGCCCGGTTCAAGGGCTGCAAAAATCTCGGGATGCGGCAGGCACACGCGGGTGATGTCACCGGGGGCTGAATCAAGGTCCAGACGGAACGCCGCGCCCTCTTCCAGCTCCTCCGTATCATTTGCAAAAACACCAACCCGCAGCTTGGGGCCCTGAAGATCGGCCAGAATGGCAATTGGGCTGTCCAGATCCTTTTCAACCCGCCGAATGATCCTGTGGCGTTCACGTATCTCATCATGGCTGCCGTGGCTCATGTTCAGACGGAACACATCCGCCCCGGCCTCGTGCAGGGCGCGAATGGTGTCATAGTCACTGGACGCCGGTCCCAGCGTCGCCACGATTTTTACATTTCTCAGGCGTCGCATTGGTCTTGACCTCCTCATGCCGGTTCAGATTGCGCAGATCAGCTTTTGCAAAATGTTACCGCAAACACTGCTGTGGCGCTTATTGCGCAATTCCCTTTTTAAAGCAACTGCCCTACACCTGCGACAAACTAGATGACAGGCTTATGACTTACACCCCGTTTTTTGTTCACGGCGCGGATCGCCCGTCCCGATGGCTGATCACATGCGACCACGCAACCAACATCGTTCCCCCCGAGGTCAATGACGGAGACCTTGGCCTGCCGCGCGAGGATATGGAGCGCCATATCGCCTATGATGTCGGCGCGTATGAGGTATCAAAGCATCTGGGCGAGATTCTGAACGCGCCGGTGATCGCCGCCAATTTCTCGCGCCTTGTAATCGACCCGAACCGAGGGGAAGATGACCCCACGCTGTTGATGAAACTGTATGACGGGTCGATCATTCCCGGCAACCGCCATGCCGATGCCGCCGAGCGCGAACGCCGCCTGAACATGTGTTATCGCCCCTACCACACAGCGTTGGCTGAGATGGCGGCACTGCCACATGCGGTAATTGTGTCGATGCATTCCTTCACGCGTCAGCTGCGTGGACGTGATCCGCGTCCGTGGCACATTGGTGTTCTGCACACGCCGGACGAGCGGTTCTCGCGTCCTTTGATCGAACGGCTGCAACAGGAAGATGACCTGTGCGTTGGTGTCAATGAACCCTATACCGGCGTTTTGCCGGGTGATGCGATTGACAAGCACTGCACCGCTTTTGGCCGTCCCAATGCATTGATCGAGCTACGCAATGATCTGATCGCCGATCATGCCGGGCAACGGCATTGGGCCGAGCAGTTGGCGATAATCCTGCAAGAAGCGTTGGACGCCAGCGACCTTTGACCGCAAGGTTTGCAGGGACGTTCCACCCCTCACGCCATTGTGAGCAATGCCTCTGATCCCCATATAATGCGGGAAAGGGGATCGTCATGACACATGAGTTTCTGACAACGTTTTTCGGTTGGATGGCCACGCTTAATATCGCGGTTTTGCTGTTCACCACCGTCATGATTCTGCTTTTGCAGGACTGGATCGCTGGCATTCACGGCAGGATGTTTCAGATGGATCGCGCCGACGTGAAACGTGCCTATTTCAGATACCTTGCCAACTACAAGATTCTGACACTGATCTTTTGCATCGTGCCCTGGCTGGCCTTGAAACTGATGTAGGTAGCGCTGACCACAAGCGCCGTTGTTGTAACGACACGGCAGGATTGTTAGGTCAAACGCAACACACACTGCCTTCCGGAGCCACATTATGGACAAGCAAACCGAAATCGAACTTCAGGCTGCCGCCTTTCGTCGGCTGCAAAAGCACCTGATGGAAGACCGCACCGATGTGCAGAACATCGACATGATGAATCTGGCCGGGTTCTGCCGAAACTGCCTGTCACGGTGGTATCAGGAAGCGGCCAATGAAAAGGGGATCGAGATGGGCAAGGACGAGGCCCGAGAACTTTTCTACGGCATGACCATGGATGAATGGAAAGCCAATTATCAAACCGAGGCCAGCGCTGAAAAACAGGCCGCCTTCAAGGTCGCGTTTGAAGAGAATGTAACGAAAAAGGGCTAGGCCCAATACGAAATAGGCCCGCCAGATTGGCGGGCCTATTTCTTTAGATCGCTGCCTTGCGGCTTTCGTCCAGATAAATCTCGCGCAAGCGTTTTGCAATCGGCCCCGGCGTACCGTCACCTAGCGCAACTCCGTCGATTTCAACCACCGGCATCACAAAGGCACTGGCCGAGGTGGTGAATGCTTCGTCCGCCTCTTTGGCTTCGTCGATGGTGAACAGACGCTCTTCGATTTCCATCTGCGCCTCAGCCGCCATGCGCAGCACGGCCTTTCGGGTGATGCCGTGCAGGATATCGTTGGACAGCGGGCGGGTGACAATCTTGCCGTTTTTGACGAAATAGGCGTTGTTGCTGGTGCCCTCGGTCACAAAGCCGTCCTCGACCAGCCATGCGTCGTCGCAACCTGCCTTCTTGGCCATCATCTTGCCCATCGACGGGTAGAGCAATTGCACCGTTTTGATGTCGCGGCGGCCCCAGCGGATGTCTTCGATCGAGATGATCTTGGCGCCTTTCCTTGCCGCCGGACTGTCAGCCAGCCCCGGCTTATTCTGCGTGAACAGAACGAGGCTGGGCTGGGTATCTGCCGACGGAAACACGAAATCCCGGTCGCCATCGCTGCCGCGCGAAACCTGCAGATAGACCAAACCTTCCTCGATACCGTTCAGCTCAATCAGCTTACGGTGGATTTCCAACAGTTCATCCTTGGTGCAGGGCTCGGCCATCTCCAGCTCGTTCAGCGAGCGCTTCAGACGGACTGAGTGACCTTCGAAGTCGATCAGCTTGCCGTCCAGCACACTGGTGACTTCGTAGACCGCGTCCGCAAACAGGAAGCCACGGTCAAAAATGGAAACCTTGGCCTCGGTCTCCGGCAGATATTCGCCATTTACGTAAACGGTGCGGGTCATATTCGTCTCCTCAACCCCAAAGTGCGGCCGCAGGCGGGTGCACTCCGGCGTCGTCAAAATCCAGCGGGGTGTCGCGGTCTTCGGCCAACAGAAGCGGGCCGTCAAGGTCCGTTACCATCGCACCCTGCGCCAGCAATGTCGCAGGTGCCATGGCAAGCGAGCTGCCGACCATGCATCCCACCATAATGTCATAACCTTCGGCAATCGCTGCCTTGCGCAACTCCAGCGCCTCGGTCAGGCCCCCGGTCTTGTCGAGCTTGATGTTGATGACATCATATTTACCCTTCAACTTGGGCAGGCTGGAACGGTCATGGCAGGATTCGTCAGCGCAGACTGGCACCGGGCGCTTCATCCCGATCAATGCATCGTCATCTCCTGCGGGCAAAGGCTGTTCCACCAATGCCACGCCCAGCCGCACCAGATGCGGGGCGAGGTCGGCGTAAACCTCGGCAGACCAGCCTTCGTTTGCATCCACAATGATCTTGGAATTCGGAGCACCAGCGCGCACCGCCTCAAGCCGGGGCATATCATCGGGCGTGCCCAGCTTGATCTTCAGAAGCGGGCGATGCGCGTTCCCGGCGGCCTGCGCCTGCATCGCCTCGGGCGTGTCCAGCGACAATGTATAGGCGGTGATCTCGGGGCCGGGCTTTGGCAGACCTGCCAGGTCCCAGGCGCGCTTGCCAACACGTTTGCACTCCAGATCCCACAAGGCACAATCCACGGCGTTCCGCGCGGCGCCTGCGGGCAGCAGATCCGTCAGCGACTGGCGGGTGACATCTGCGGGAAGACCGGCAATCTCAGCCTCAACAGACTCGAGCGTTTCGTCATAACGCGCGTAAGGAACGCATTCGCCCCAGCCGTGATGGCTTCCGTCCGAAACCCGAACCGTCAGCACCTTTGCTTCGGTCCGCGACCCGCGCGAGATGGTGAAGACCTGCGCCAGCCGGAACACATCGCGAGAAACCTCAATCTGCACGCACCCGCTCCTTCATCTTTTCCCAAATACTCACGCCGGAGGCGGAACAGTCCGCCACCGGCGCGTTGTTCAGATCATATTGCGGCCAGCGCGTCCACCAGCTTGCCCGAACCAAAACGGAACGGGTCGGTCGCAGGCAAGCCCATATCCTCTTCGATCTTGGCCAGATAGGCGGTCGCGTCTGCCTCGGACATGTGCTGGGTGTTGACCGAAACGCCAACAACTTGACAATCCGGGTTTGCCACCTTGGCCAGCGCCAGCGCGGTGTCGCGCAGGGCTTCCAATGTTGGCAGTTGATAGGTTGGCAAGCCGCGCATATGCGCACGGGTCGGTTCATGGCTCAGGATCAGGGCGTCCGGCTGGCCGCCATGGATCAGTGCCATGGTCACGCCGGAATAGGATACGTGGAACAATGACCCCTGCCCTTCGATCAGGTCCCAGTGATCATCGTCATTGTCCGGTGTCAGCCATTCGACCGAACCCGCCATGAAGTCAGCAATGACTGCATCCAGCGGCACACCGTCACCGGTGATCAGGATGCCGGTTTGGCCGGTCGCGCGGAAGGTCGATTTCATCCCGCGCTCACGCATCTCGGCGTCCATCGCCAGCGCGGTGTACATCTTGCCAACCGAACAGTCTGTTCCGACGGCCAGACACCGCTTGCCCTTGCGCTTGATCCCGTTTGCAATCGGATAATTGATTTCAGGCACCCGCACGTCGTGCAGTTTCCGTCCTGTTGCTTCGGCAACCGCTACCAGGTCCGGCTCATCCCGCAGCAGGTTATGCAACCCCGAGGCCAGGTCGAACCCTTCCTCAAGCGCCATGACCAGAACCTTTTTCCAGTCCTGGCTGATCACACCGCCGCGGTTTGCCACACCGATCACCAGTGTCTTGGCACCGGCTTCCTTCGCTTCGGTCAGGGTCATGTCAGCCAAGCCCAGATCGGCCTTGCAGCCGTCCATTCGATACTGGCCCACGGCGTTTTCCGGACGCCAGTCCTTGATCCCAACAGCCACTTTGGCCGCCAATTGGTCGGGCGCATCGCCCAGGAACAGCAGGTACGGTGTCTCGATCATTGCGGTCACTCCTTTGATTCCGGGGCAGGCTAGAGAAGCGGTAAAACGAGCGCTTCGCGTTTTGGCCCGTCAACCACGGCCTATGCGCGAGTTTCTTGCGCAGTGTTCTCGATGTGCGCAAAAATCTTCGAAGTTTTTAAAGTGATTAAACTTTAATCACCCCACTCGGGCAGTTTTGAAGCTGCTTTCTGCAACCGCATTGCCGCATGTGCACAATCGCCCTTGCGCCGCACCGCGCAATTTAATACCTCATTGAGCAGGAAAATCGTAATTTCATTACTCAGACGAGGTCCAGATGAGCTTTCGCATCCAACCTGCCGCACCGGCGCGTCCCAATCGCTGTCAGCTGTTTGGCCCGGGGTCGAACACCAAACTGTTCCCGAAGATGGCAGCATCCGCTGCGGATGTGATCAACCTCGATCTTGAAGACTCGGTTGCGCCTTCGGACAAGGATACGGCCCGCGCCAATGTCATCGAAGCACTGAACACCGTGGACTGGTGCAACAAATACATGTCCGTTCGCATCAACGGACTGGATACCCCGTACTGGTATCGCGACGTTGTCGATGTACTGGAACAGGCGGGCGACCGTCTGGATCAGATCATGATCCCCAAAGTCGGCTGCGCGGCAGATGTCTATGCGGTGGACGCACTGGTCACCGCCATCGAACGCACCAAAGGTCGCCCCAAACCAATCAGCTTTGAGGTTATCATCGAATCTTCCGCCGGCATCGCCCATGTCGAAGAAATCGCAGCCTCCTCGCCCCGTTTGCAGGCTATGAGCCTTGGCGCGGCTGATTTTGCCGCTTCGATGGGGATGCAAACCACCGGCATCGGCGGCACGCAGGAAAACTATTACATGCTGCACGAGGGTGCGAAACACTGGTCCGATCCATGGCACTGGGCACAGGCCGCCATCGTTGCCGCATGCCGCACCCATGGCGTGCTGCCAGTCGACGGGCCCTTCGGTGACTTCAGCGATGACGAGGGGTACATTGCGCAGGCCAAACGTTCGGCCACGCTGGGCATGGTGGGCAAATGGGCCATCCATCCCAAGCAGATCGCGCTGGCCAATCAGGTGTTCACCCCCTCGGAAGAAGCCGTGTCAGAGGCCCGCGAAATCCTCGCCGCGATGGAGCAAGCCAAAGCCAATGGCGAAGGTGCGACGGTTTACAAAGGACGTCTGGTCGACATCGCTTCGATCAAGCAGGCCGAGGTGATCGTGGCACAGGCCGAGTTGATTGCGGCCAACGGCTGATGCACAATAAAAAAGGCGCCCGACCCGGCGCCTTTTTCCAACTTTGTTCTGGTATCACCGCCCAAAAACAGCATTCGGCGTCCAGGTGAACCTTTCGCCCTTTTTACCCGACTTCATCATCAGGCAGGATGTTCCAAGCTTTTGGAAATAGATGATCTTGAGCGGGTACCACCCTGCCTTGGGCACTTCGACTTCGGTCCGCTGGTTGGCCTCACAACCCTGAATACCCGTGACATAGCCTATATTTTGGCCTCCGACGAATGCTTCTATCCCGTCATTCGACCAGGTTTCCAACTCGTAAACCCCAGGCGAGTCGAACCGCATATATCCCGTAATCTCGGCAGCAACATTGTAAGCGCCGTCGAATGTCATGACATTGTCACCCTGACTGGTGTCCCTGTAATCCAGTCCCTGCAGCGGTTGCCCAGGCTGCGCTTTGGACAGCATGCTTTTTGCCTGACTCAGATCGCGGATCTTCTTGTGTTGATTGCCTGTGCCAATGTACTTCACATTCAGCCCCGCCTTCGGAGAAGGCTGCGGGTTGGCAGGTTGCAGTTTCAGCGGGGCAGACAAGGCGGCCCCGGCAACCACTGACAAGGCAACTGCGGCCGCCACTGTTCGAACGCGTTTCATCGTAATCTCCCTGTTTGCGTGCCGTTCTGGCTGGGCGTATCCCAAGGCAACGTCATTTCCATGACTTTAGGCTGTGAGTTTTCGACCTGCAAGAGAGTGTGCCTTCACAATTCAAGGCGTCACGCCCGCAAATTCTTGGGTGAATCCATAACCACATAGGATGTGATCGATGTGACATGCGGCAAGGTCCCCAACACCTCGGTATGGAAGGTCTTGTAAGACGGCAGGTCTGCACATTCGACCCGCAGCAGGTATTCGATTGTTCCCGTGATGTTGTGGCATTCGACAACTTCCGGCGCTAGTTGGAGCGCGCGTTCAAACCCCTCCTGCGCGGCCTTTGTATGCTCGCCCAGCCCTACACCGATGTAAGCGACAAAGCCGATACCCATCGCCGCCGGGTCCAGAACCGCGCGATAGCCTGTGATCACCCCGGCCCTTTCAAGCTCTTGCACGCGGCGCAGGCAGGCCGAAGGGGAAAGGCCCACACGCTCAGCCAGATCCAGATTGCTGATCCGTCCGTCACGGGTCAGCTCCTGCAATATCTGGCGGTTTATTCTGTCATTTTTCATCATTGATTGCACAACTACAGGAAACACGCACAAAAAAGCAATTTCATTTGCCGCAGAGCGGACAATACTTCGCGCCATGACTTATGACATCCTGATGGCCCTGATCGCCTTTGCCTTCGTAACCTCGATCACACCGGGGCCGAACAACCTGATGCTGATGGCTTCGGGGGCAAATTTCGGCTTTCGACGTTCGATTCCGCATATGCTGGGCATTGGGCTTGGCTTTACCTTCATGGTGCTGCTCGTCGGATCTGGTCTGGTGCAGGTCTTTGATCGGTATCCCGTCAGCTATTCGGTGCTGAAAATCCTGTCGGTGATTTATCTGCTCTATCTGGCCTGGAAGATTGCACATGCCGCGCCGGCAAGCAGCGCCGAGGTGACCGGAGTGCCGATGACATTCCTGCAAGCCGCTGCGTTTCAATGGGTAAACCCAAAAGCCTGGGCCATGGCCCTGACCGCCACCACGGCCTATACACCGGATCGGACGATGTATGCGATTGCCGTCGTGGCGCTTGTCTTCGGAGCCGTCAACTTACCGTCGGTCAGCACATGGACCGTTCTGGGACAGCAGATGGCGCGGATGCTGACAAACCCGCGCCGATTGGTTGTCTTCAACTGGACAATGGCTGTGCTGCTTGTGGTTTCGCTCTACCCAGTGCTTTGGCCGGAGTGAGTTTCCCCATTAGTCGATTTCAGCGATTGTTCTGCTGGGCATGTCGGGAATGTGCTGGCAAGCAAACGAATCTCTTAATCTGATCAACGGCTTTTGACATGAACGATGCCGCTTCAGTGTCATCTAGTTGCATCTGAGGCCAGCCAGCGGCATATAGCTAGGAAATTTCACGCAGATGAGGCGTCATGACCCAGTATCTGGATTTCGAAAAACCGCTGGCCGAGATTGAAGGCAAAGCTGAAGAGCTGCGCGCGCTGGCCCGTGCCAACGAAGAAATGGATGTGGCCGAAGAAGCCGCCGCACTGGATGCCAAAGCCTCCAAGCTGCTGGATGAACTCTATCGCGACCTGACACCCTGGCGGAAGTGCCAGGTGGCGCGTCACCCGGAACGCCCGCATTGCAAGGATTACGTGGACGCTTTGTTCACCGAGTTCACCCCGCTGGCCGGTGACCGGAACTTTGCCGACGATCTCGCCGTTATCGGTGGTCTTGCGCGCTTTAACGATCAGCCGGTGATGGTGATCGGCCACGAAAAGGGCAGCGATACCAAGTCGCGGATCGAACGCAATTTCGGGATGGCCCGACCTGAAGGGTATCGCAAGGCAGTTCGTCTGATGGAGATGGCCGGGCGTTTTGGACTACCTGTCATTACCTTGATCGACACTGCTGGCGCCTATCCGGGCAAAGGAGCAGAGGAACGCGGCCAATCCGAGGCGATTGCCCGGTCGACCGAAATGTGTCTGAAAATCGGCGTGCCGCTGGTTTCGGTCATCATCGGCGAAGGCGGCTCGGGCGGCGCTGTGGCGTTTGCGACCGCAAACCGCGTGGCGATGCTGGAGCATTCGGTCTATTCGGTGATCTCGCCGGAAGGCTGCGCATCAATCCTGTGGAAAGATGCCGAAAAGATGCGTGAAGCGGCCGAGGCGCTGCGTTTGACCGCTCAGGATTTGCACAAGCTGGGCGTATGTGACCGGATCATCCCGGAACCCAAGGGTGGCGCACATCGCGATCGACCGGCAACGGTTGAGTCGGTGCGCGCGGCCATCACCGCCATGTTGACTGAACTGGACGGCAAGGATGGGGCGGCCCTGATAAAAGACCGCCGTCAGAAATTCCTTGATATCGGGTCGAAGGGGCTGGCGGCGTAACCGTCAGCCACCCAAACTGCGCAGCAAAGCAACCGAAGGCTCACCTGTCACGGGCAGACCGTTGGCGCTTTGATAAGCGCTGATGGCTGTGGTGGTGTTGTTTCCGATCACGCCATCTGCGCCTTGCGTGTCATACCCCGCAGATGTCAGGCGGCGCTGCAATTCCTTGCGGTCGTCCAGCGTAAGCCCACTTGCATCCGGCCCGAACGAGGCCTGAAACGGCGCCCCGCCCGCGATCCTGTCCGCCAGATGACCGACGCCGATCGCGTAGCTGTCCGAGTTGTTATAGCGTTTGATTACCTGGAAATTGCGGAACACGGCGATGCGGGGGCCCGGTATTTGCGGCTGCAACACGGCCACCGGAGTACCGGAAACACGCCCCGCCTCGCCCCCCCAGGGCTGCCCCCGCACCCAACCTGCACGCGACAGGTAAGCAGCGGTGGAAGCCAGCGAATCCGTCGGATCATCCGACCAGATGTCGCGCCGCCCGTCGCCGGTGAAATCCACGGCATAGGCTAGATACGAGGTCGGAATGAACTGCGTGTGCCCCATCGCACCGGCCCAACTGCCGGTCATGTTGGCAGGCGTGGTATCGCCGTTCTGAAGGATCTTCATCGCCGCGATCAACTGACTTTCAAAGAACTGCCCACGCCGGCCATCATAAGCAAGCGTCGACAGCGCCGATACAACGGGCACATCACCGCGGCGCGCGCCGTAACGGCTCTCCAGCCCCCAGACGGCCACGACGATTTCCTTATCCACGCCATATTGCGCCTCGATCCGCGACAGGGTGCCGTTATGTTTCCGCAGCATCTGCTGGCCGGTGCTGATCCGTTCGTCCGAGGCCGCGATGGCTAGGTAGTCTTCGAGGCTGCGCTTGAATTCGACCTGATTTCGGTCGCGTTCGATTACGTCGGGCAAATACCCGGCCCCCTGAAAGGCGCGGTCAACGGTTGTCCGGGAGATCCCCTGCGACGCTGCCCTGCCCTTGAAACCGGCAACCCAGGCATCCCACCCGGCATTAGGAACAGCCCGCATCCGGGTTGCAGGCGTGCCGGACGGAGCGGCACCGCCTGTACAGGCGGCCAAAAGCGTTGATCCGAGGCAAATGGAAAAAGTCCGGCGAGTGATCATGGTTTGGGTCTGCTCTTGTTTGTGATTTGCCGCAAGAGTAACCCAGCCGGGTTGCACAGGCCAGAACAGTGACACCTTGGACGGGCGCTTTGACGATGTCGGCAGGAAGCCGCTCAGCTGACCAGCAAACGCAGCCCCTGCGTCACATCCGAGCGCACTGCCAGCCGCAATCCCGGCTCGTCCCCGGCCTTGAGCGCCGCAATGATCAGCTTGTGATAATGTGGCGGCTCTGCGCGCCTGAGACGTCCGTAAAGCGCCCGCATCGTTGGGCCAAGTTGCAGCCAGACGGTTTCAGCAATGGCCAGCATCGCAGGGGCCTGAGCGCGCAGATACAGGGTTCTGTGAAATTCCAGATTCGAGCGGATATAGCCAACCGCATCCCGTTTGGTCACCATCTCGGCAACTGTCATGTTGATGCTCTGCAACCTATCGATCAGGGCCATGTGTGCCCTGGGCAAGGCCCGGCTTGCCAGTTCGACCTCAAGCAAGGCGCGCAAGGCAGCCAGTTCCTCAATCCGGTCATTCGTCAGCTCCGGGGTCGAAACCCGGCCCGATGTGGACAGGAACAATGCCCCTTCTGCGGCCAGGCGGCGGACCGCCTCTCGCGCCGGAGTCATTGAAACACCAAATTCCTTGCCGATGCCCCGCAGCGTCAGGGCCTGCCCCGGTGCCATCTCACCATGCATTATCCGGGATCGCAGCGCCCGGTACACCCGGTCATGTGTTGCGGTCTGGGTTTCGGAAGGGCGCGCGGTCAACATATGCTCATGTGATCACAAAAAGGCGCCACGTCAACTCGGCTCTGTGTCAAATCTGTAGCGATGCAAATCGGCCCCGTTGTCGCGCAACCAACGGCGGGGCGGCTGATACGGGCCAAAGATCTTTTCAACCTGCGCCCAGAAGGCAGGCGAGTGGTTCATCTCGGCAAGATGTGCCACCTCATGCGCCGCGACATAGTGCAACACGTCAGGAGGTGCCAGAATAAGGCGCCACGAAAACATCAACCCGCCATGCGAGCTGCACGACCCCCAACGCGACCGCGTGTCACGCAGGCTGAGTGTCGTGTACGAACGCCCCAGCATAGCTGCATAATCATCACAGGCGCCGGTCAACCGGTCTCGCGCCAGTTCCTTCAGGAACCGGCCCAACCTGCGGGCCTCGGCCCCTGTCGGCACGGCAACCTCATCTGCATTCAGCATAACCCGTCGCCCGGTGGCAGGGACGATTCGGCGTGCTTTCCCCTCGATCGGGATCACTTGCCCAAACTGCACTGAGGCCATATCGGGCCGACCCTGAAGATGCTGCCGGATCCACCCTTCTTTGGTGCGCGCAAAGCTCAAGGCCTCGGATTCCGGCACGCCATTCGGGTAAGTCAACGTGACGCGCCCATCCAGCTGGGAGATTCGCAGGCTGATACGCCGCGCCCGAGCCGATTTGCGCAATCTCAGTGGCACCGGCGGTGTCCCTGGCAATGCGTGCTCTCCCATATCGCGACCTCTCTTGCGCAAAGACTTTGACAGTGCCCTCTGCCTGTGGCAGGTGAGCTGAATCATTTAGACGACTCACCTGATATCAAGGGGATTTGACATGCCCAAGGAAGAATGGGGCGTAAAGCGTGTTTGCCCGACAACTGGTAAGCGGTTTTACGACCTGAACAAAGACCCCATCATCAGCCCCTACACTGGCGAGATTGTGGAGCTTGAAACAGTCAAAAGCCGCATGATCGCGGCGGATGCGGAAGACGCGGCTTCGGTCAAAGCACGTGAAAACACGGCGGATGACGATCTGGTTCTGGACGATGATGACAGCGTCGACGTGGATTTGGATGACGATCTGCTGGACGACGATGATGACGACAGTGATGACGTTTCACTGGACGACATCACCGACATGACGTCAGACGACGACAACTGATCAAGTAAAAGGCGATCCCCTGGGATCGCCTTTTACTTGAGAGGGACAGCCCGGACGGAAATTCGCGTCCAATTCCAATTTTGGACTTGCACTCGCAGCCGCTGTCTCCTAAACGTCCGTCCACCATACCGATGGTACAATGATGGGGCCTTAGCTCAGTTGGGAGAGCGCTTGCATGGCATGCAAGAGGTCAGGGGTTCGACTCCCCTAGGCTCCACCAAAACCTAACAGAACAACTAGATAGCAAGCATTAGAGCGGTGTGACACACAGATGTGACACAAAATGAAGCTGCATGCGTACCTCTCACTGTCTAGACACGGCATATATTACTTCCGTTGGCCCCTGCCCGACACAAGACCAAAACCCCACACTGGACCAAGCACCACACATCGGACAGTGCATTGGGCTATCGCCCACCAGCCCCGGAAACCATCATTCCAATGGATCAGAGGCCGACGATGCACTAACAATCAAACTGGACTAGTCAAATGAGGCTGTTCACTATCAACAGCGGCCTCGTGATCAACAAACATAAACTGGCTAGACTGGTTGTTTGCGAGTGCGTCCTTGCAAAGTAGCTTACTCAAACGCCCCACAACGAGCTTCGCCGATAGCGTCATGGTGAGGTCCATAGCATCCCTCTGCACCATGGCCGTGCCAGTCACCGTGGTGATGCCTGTCCGTGCATGCGGCCATAGCTATAAGTATAGCCAAAAACGCCACCGTTCTCCGGGTTGCTTTTATGCTGTTGCTCTGACCCATTTGCGAAGCACCTTACCAACAATTTGGCAACCTACGCTTTGACACAAGTCAACACTCAACTGCGACGTCGTCCACATCACTGCAGTTAGGGGTTTAGTACGAAGGACCTTCTCATGTTGCTAGCTACGAGGAGGCGGGCCCAAAAAACTCGAAATTAAGTTGGTCACAATCCATAATTATAAACGTGATGGCGTTGTCATGCTTGGTCTGCTGCAGTAGCGTCCTGAACCATGGTCATCCGACGATACTCAATTGTGCTACTAGTCAGCGTTCTGGTCACCCTGACCGGTTTTGGCACCGTTGTTCATGCGCTATCAGATGGCTGCATCGGCCTTCACTGTGAAAGCCACATGCAATCAACAGAACACGCTTCCGTGGCTAAAAATAGCATCGATAAGTCGTCCCCAAACAGCCACCATGACCCGGACAGTTCAGGAACCGGCGAGTGTAATCCCTCTATCTGCCAAGCCATTGTTTTGCTCGCCCAGAACGGAGAAGCCGCGCAGGATCAACGTGAAATTGATCCAGAGTTTCAGATTGGAACTCAAGCCAAGCCGATTGAACCGGATAACCCATACAAGCCCCCTGACCTTTGAAGCAGCGTAAATCCTTGCGAACATCTGCGACCTGCGCGTGCCGCTGTTCGCAATGAACCGCAGCACTATAAGCTTCCAAAATGTCAGGACCAATCCATGAAAAAAAGTTACTTACTAGTCGGTGTATGCACCGTCGCTGCCGTCGCCGCTTTCATAACCCTTCGGCCCGGTTCAATCGAAGAGACTACGCCGCAGGAGGCACTTGAAGGCGATGCTATGGTCGCAATTCAGATGCCGTCAACTGAGGGCAATGCTGTAATCGGTCAGCGTGTCTTTGATGTCTCCTGCGCTACTTGCCACGGCGTCAACGCGGTCGGAGTAGAAGGCGCAGGACCGCCTCTGATCCACAAGATATACGAGCCCAGCCACCACGCTGACGAAGCCTTTCAGAGGGCGGTTTCACAAGGTGTAAGAAGCCATCATTGGCAGTTTGGTGACATGCCGCCGGTCGAAGGATTGACGCGAGGCGACGTTGCCATGGTGATCGCGTACATTCGTGAAATCCAGCGTGCTAATGGAATAAATTGAGGACAGAACCATGAAGAAGATCATAACGCTCGCAATCATGGCTGCTATTCCCAGCGGGGTACTGGCGCATTCCAAGGCCGAAGAAACGACACCTGCCAACGGGGCTACTGTAACCTCTGTGCCCGCCGAAATTGGCCTCAGCTTCACCAAGGACATCCGGTTGACACGGATTGAGATGGCCCATGAAGAGCAAGCGGCGATACGCTTGGATTTGGGGGACCAAACAAGTTTCCGTCAGGTGTTCACGATCCCATTGCCGGGCAATGGAACCGGCACCTATGTCATCGAGTGGCGTGGTTTAGGTAAAGACGGCCATGCGATGCAGGGCGAATTTTCCTTTTCCGTGGAATGAGCATGCCAGACATTTGGGGAGTTGTCGCAATCCTCGCAAAGCTGGTGCTCTACATCGGCTTTGCTGGGTCCACCGGGCTTGTCGTCGTGAAGTGCCTCTATTCCGAACTAGTCGCGCCGATAAGCCTTGCGATGAAGCGCCAAGCCATGGTCTTGGCGTGGCTTTCCCTCGCAGCAACGGTATTTGGCTTCATGCTCCGAGGAGCCGCCTTAACAGGCGGAGTTGACGGCATGGTCGATCCAGAGATGCTTGGCTTGCTTTGGCAAACATCCGTAGGCGACGTACTTGTTTATCGCCTTGCAGGCGCAGTGTTGATCCTTGTGGGACTGTCTGTTCCTCGCTTTGGCCTATGGATCGCGCTGTTGGGTGGCGCATTGGCCATGTGGTCCTTTGCACAGATCGGACATGTGCCGGAACTGGAGAGTTTTGGTGTCCAACTCTTGCTCCTGTTGCATCTTCTATGTGTAGCCTTTTGGGTGGGTATCTTTAGCCCGCTGCGGGGTATGGCTCTCATGCCTGAACACCTGACAGATGCTGCTGAACTAGGGCACAGGTTCGGACAAGCTGCTGCACTGATTGTGCCAACGCTGGTCGCGGCGGGTCTCTGGATGGCTTGGTTGTTTGTTGGCAATCTCCAAGGGCTCTTGTTCACTAGCTACGGTCAGACTCTGTTGCTCAAAGTGTTCCTTGTGGCGCTGTTGTTGATCCTCGCCGCTGCCAACAAGCTCCGATTTGTTCCGGCCTTACAAAGCGGAGAGGCTAAAGCAGCGCAACGCCTCGCCCGATCTATCGAGGTTGAGGCAATAGTCGTATTTGCGGTTCTGGCGACAACGGCGACACTCACCAGCGTACTAACGCTTCCGAGTTAAGGTAGGTAGAGATGAACAAACACCTGTATGCACTCGCTATATGCAGTATTGGTACTAGCGTCGCTGCAGATCATGAGTTGTTAGACCGGGACCTCGCGAATGGGCAAAAACTCTACGCAGAGTACTGTGCCTCGTGCCATGGAGTTAATCTGGAAGGCCAACCCGACTGGCAGACACCCGGCGATGACGGAGTGTTACCCGCCCCACCACATGACGTGACAGGGCACACATGGCACCATGATAACCAGCTACTGTTCGAGTATACCAAACTAGGTGGGGCAGACGCATTGGCAGCACGCGGTATTAAAGACTTCAACAGCGGCATGCCGGGCTTTGAGGGCACCCTGACTAACGACGACATATGGGACGTGCTGGCTTACATACGCTCCACTTGGCCTGACGATGTTCAGCAAATGCAGGCTAGTCGCAACCTTCCTCATCAGTAAAGGGCAGTAGTCTGGTGTCGGTTTGGGTATACACAGTTCAACGTAGCAGGTTGAGTGCTTCTAAGTGTGACACTAAGGTGAGACACTCTGTAAACCAGCACACTACAATAGTGTTTACTATCAGGGCATTAGGCGTTCGGCAGCGTTTCCCCCAGGCTCCGCCAAAACCTAACAATACAACCAGTTAGCAAGCAATAGAGCGGCGTGACACACAAGTGTGACGCAAAATGAAGCTGCATGCGTATCTCTCACTGTCCCGACACGGCATCTACTACTTTCGTTGGCCCCTACCCGACGCGGCACCAAAACACCGCACCAGACTAAACACACCGCGTAGAACCTTCGTGTTTCATTGCGTACTAGATGCCCTAATGAGACTGGTACTCTGGCACGGCGTCTTGCAGTGTGCGGTGACACAATAGCAAGGCACATAGAAGCATCGGGCACGAACCACGGCGAACTCCGCACAAAGGTGCATGAGCACTTCACTTCCTACATTGGCATCCAAACCCGTTGGAATGACCCTGACTTCTTTTTGTGACAATCAGCGCAGATACGCAGATCAGTTGCCGAAAGCGCCTGTTCCTGCTGATCCGCCACGTGGCGAACGCGGATGCGCTTGGGCAAGCGAGCCTGTCTGCTGGGCCGCGCTACACCCATTCCGACTTCACTCAGCGCCGTGTAATTGTCATATCAAAGAAAAATGCAGCATCAAACCGACCCTGATTGGAATGCACGGTTTTGCCACTGGTAAATTCCTTCGAAAAACTCTGAGTGACCGAGAATGGTACAACTCGGGTTTTTCCAAACAGGTATCCCACGTTTCCTGAGATCCGCAGTTTTCCGTTGTCAGACAGCGATGCGCGAAACTTTTGCGGACGCGACGCACCGGTTCCAGTATTGTCTTGAGCACTAATAAGTTGAAACCCGGCGGCTGATTTGCGGTACACCACTCGCAGCATTGTTTTAGGCTTTTCGTTGGCAAGTTCGCCGCCATTGTAACGTGGGTCCGGTCGTCTTTTGAATTCGATGACATAGTCACCATAGAAGGCGGTTTGGGCGTTCTCGTTTGGGGGCGACTTGGGTACGGCCACCAGTATCTGAGGGTCTGCTTGTTGGTCGCTTTGCGCGGATGGTTCTGGTTTTGCTACATTTTTCAGAAAGGCGTAGCTTTGTGCTGTGAGGTATCCGGTTCTTTCTGCGCCATTTTGCCTCTGAAACTCTTTCAGAGCTTCACGGGACCGAGGCCCGAAGATCCCATCCACTGATCCAACTGAAAACCCAAGCGCGTTCAGGCCGCGTTGAATGCTCCGGTATTCGTTTCGGTTCAGATTCAGACTGGCCTCGATGTCCGAATTCGAGCGTGGCAACGGTGCAGGCGCGTCTAGGCGGCTTTCGGTTCCAGGGGGTGAAATCGTCGTTTTCGGCGTGACGAGTGTGGCAATCTTCCGATTTGTGTGTCCGACCACATCCGTAACCTGTTGAGAATATTGCCCCGCGCGGGTGTCTGGATACAGCTGCGCGATCAGCTTTAAAGCGCCCTGCTTCGCGCTTTCGTCTTCCAGCTGCATGGCCTCGCCCAGAACACGTTGCGCCGACCGCTCGCGCTCATCGACAGGGCGAACGACATTGGCAGCATCTGCAGTGGCATCGTCACTATTGATTGGCTCTTTGAGTGCTGCTGGGACAAGGAAAATGTCATGACCGGGCAGAGACCCATAGGTGAATGGCTCCTGATACCCATCTGTAAGTTCGTAAACTGTATCCCGCACCTTCCGGAACATCTTCCCAAGCTCCAACCCGGGTACCTCGATATGTTCAAGAAAGGCCTCTGCATACGGGCTGTTGCGACCGTCACCATCCAGCGCCAAAGTCCCGCCTCGCGCTGAATACCCGACAAGAACCCCACTGGGATCGATGCGGCCTAACCCTTGACCAATTGATCGGGTTGCAGTGGTTCGAACCATATCGCTCACGAACGGGTTGTTCCGACACGCATCCACTATGACCAGCTTCAAGCCTTTCGCGGTCGAAACGGCGTTGAGCACCGTATCCAGACGGATTGCCTCGAATTCTACGTCCTTGTCACTCCCGAGTTCGGCATTGGTCGGTATCAGGTAGTTTGTGTTGTCGATTTCGATCCCGTGACCTGCAAAATAGACTAATACCATATCCGCATCGACTACATCCTCAGAGAAGTCTCTTAAGGTCAGGCGCATTTCGCGGTAGTCGAGGTTTTGTTTTGCTGTGACATGAAAGCCGATCCTCTTGAGGGCGGCAGAAATATCCTGGGCGTCATTGGCTGAGTTTGGGATGTTTGACACATGCTCATATCGTGCATTTCCAATTACCAAAGCCACACGTTTTGCATGAGGCGTTTCCGCAAGCGCTGCGTTCAGTCCGAACATCAAAACGAAGCTCAGATATATCCACGATCCAAAGAAGCATTGGTGCAATTGGCGCGTTAACATGGCAAAATCGTCCACTGAAACCGGACCTAATATAGCATAAATGGAGTTTATGGGCGACGTTGTTGTCAAACCAACTGCTTCACTTGGGCCTTGTGTGACGTCAGCACCCACCGGACAGATTTAGGGGTTTGAGCAACGGAGGATTTCTGGTTCTCCGCAATATCACCCGCACGATCGCGGCTTACTAACGCACGCTTGTCACGCCCGATACGCCCTATGATCGCTTTGTGAAAGGCGAGGATGCGGCGCTGTTACAAGCAGATTTGCGCGGCCTCGTGCTTTTCGACAAGATCGGCTGCCGAAACTGCCATATCGATGCCGCGCTCTCCACAGCGGGCACTGAAAAGCCACTTGGGACTTACCGAATATTCCCGGTGTTTTGGGACGGCAATCCCTATCTGGTAAAATACGATCTGCTTCTTGAGGAGCGTCCCGTCCGGTTTCGCGTGCCCTGCCTGCGCAATGTCGCGCTGACCGCGCCCTATTTCCACAATGGCTCGGTAAGCGATCTGGAAGAGGCGATCAGAGTTATGGCCGTTTCTCAGTTGGGACGCACCCTGAGCGATGATCCTTTGGCAGACATCCACATTGTGGCCGCGAGCGCTGAAGACACAGTTCCAGGGCGGAACACGGACATGCTCATCAATCGCGCAGTGAGCCGACAAGAGGTGTCTGATATTGGCGAATTCCTGCGGTCACTCACGGTGGCCACGCTTCCCGATTAGGTTTTTTGCATAAAGAAGACCCGTAAAGGGGCATTGGATCGATCAATCGACTTTGCCGGTTTCGATTTTGTTGGGGATCGCGATGCCCACCGCTCAGGTTAAACGACATGTGGGCTACATTCTTGGAGTACGCTCCGAGACGATATTCTCGATCGCATCGGCAAGGTGGACGTCGGCAATCGCAAGATCACCACGTTCAACGCGCAGCCTGTGCGCTTCGGCCAGAACGTCACCATGAGTCGCACCTTCAGGCGGCTCAAAGCGGTAACTCGCAAGCTCGATCCTCAAACCCAACGGATCGTGGAAATAGATCGAGTTCATGAAGCCCCGGTCTTTGATTGGCGTGTGCTTGATACCCCTCTCGTCAAGCCGTTCCTCGACCTGCATGAGAACCGAGCGTGACACCGCGAAGGCCAGATGATGAACCGCGCCAACCTGATCCCTGAGCAAACTGCCGGACGGTTTTCGATCTTCATTGGTGAACACCGTGATCGTCTGGCCGTTACCAGCGGCAAAGTACAAGTGACCCTGTGAATGATCGTCCAGGTTTGGTTGATCGAAGATAAGCGAAAACCCGAGAAGACCCTCCCAGAAGTCTATTGACGTTTGCCGGTCTGCACCAGTCAGGGTGATGTGGTGAATGCCCTGTGCCTGCAATTTGCGCATGTTGAGTTTCCTCCCGTTTGATGAGTTCTCACCTCGCCCGGCTAGTTGAAGGTGAGAAGAAAACAAGCGCCTTGATTGCTTGGTACAACACTGAGTTGCCCACCAATTGCTTCCATGGTCGCTTTGACAATATTCAGGCCCATACCTGTGCCACCGGCCTCTCTTTTTGTCGTAAAGAAGGGCTGCAAAATCTTGTCCTTGTTCCCTTCACTGATACCGGCGCCATTATCCGCAATTTTTAGACTGATGACACCGTCGTTCTGATAGGCTGTCAGCACGGCATTCTGCGCGCCGTGTTGCTGAGCGTTCTCGAGCATATGTGTCAGTATGATGTGCAGGGTGGGTGCCGCGACGGGCAAGGGCAAGTTATCGTTTTCAGCCTTGATGGCAAGCGCCGGGAACGTCTGGACGACCTGATCAGTGATGTCGTTCAGACAGCATGTACCGTTGATGGCACTCTGATCGGCCAGGCTGAAGGCGCGCATGTTGGCCAGCAGATCCTCCATCCGCTTTCCGCCCTTTTCTACAGTGTCCAGCAGGCGGTGTTTCTGCGCAGATGGCAAATCGTCGTCGCGCAGCAGCTCTGCCGCGCCTTTCAGGGCGGTGAGGGGTGACTTCAGCTCGTGGGTGACATGGGCGGTGTACGTTTTCAATCCGTCCTGCTTGTCCTGCAAGCGTTCCGTCAGCGATTGGAAACTATGGCTCAGATCCGCGATTTCCCGCGTGCCAAGCTGGTCTGGTGGTTCCCATGCCTGACCACCGTGGCCCGCCATCTGGCTGCGCTGGATCAACAGGTGGATCGGCCGGGTGATGAACCGCCAGAATACGTACCCGATAAGCGCCGCAGACAAAGCGACAAATGCCGCGGCCTTGGCAAGGTTGAAACGTTCGCCGTACAGAAAGCGGAAAATATGGTTCGGGGTGCGGCTCAGGTAAACCGCCCCGATCAAGGTCTGATCCACGTACACTGGCATCGCCACGAAAACGCGCACGCGGGCACCGCGGCTGAGGGTATAAAGCGCAGGCGTTGCGTCCTCGCGCACGCGGGTGCGTGCGACCGAGACGGTTTTCCCTGAAAGGGCCTCGCGAACCTCGTCAACATGGCCCAGCTTCTGCCCGATTTCCGCGGTTCCGGCAAACACGTTCCCATCGACATCCAGCATCCGGTAACCCGCAAGGGTTTGCGCTTGGGCGGCGTTGGCGATGCGGCTTAGCGGGGCGGCGATGGCCTGATAAACCGAACCGGGTCGGACGGTTGCGGGCCGCGCGTCCGGGCGCGGTGGCAGAACCGTTTCGCGATTGACCGACAGTGATGGGAACACCGCGTGCTCGGTTGAGATTGCACTCGGGCGGGGCGGCTTGATCCCGGCTGCATCTGCATAAAGCTCGGCATACGCCGCTGACATAACCGCAGCCTGTGTCAGCAGGCTTTCTTCGGTCTGTTGCACCAGTTGACTATCATAAAAGCGGAACAGGACCAGCCCGGCAAAGGGCAAGCACAGGACAATGCCCAGCACCAGCAGAACGATGGTCCACAATCTGGGGCGCCATTTACGGTTCAGCCGGGCGTGCATGCACCCATCCTGAGGCCGACACCGTGAATGGTCACGATCCCCTCGGCACAGCCGGCCTGGGCAAGTTTGGCACGGACATTGCGTATATGGCTGTCAATGGTGCGGTCCGAGACGTGGATGTTATAGCCGTAAAGCGCATCAATCAGCTGCGCCCTGGACAGAACGCGGTCGGGACGGGCCATCAGAGTTGCCAGCAGCCGAAATTCCGATCCGGTCAGCTTCACAGGGGTTGAAGCGAACCTGCACAGGTGCCGCTCTGCATCCAGGTGCAGGCTGCCTTGCGACAACACCGGGTCGGGCTGGGCAGGTGTCGGCGCGCTGCGTTTCAGGATGGCCTTGATCCGGGCCACCAATTCGCGTGGGGAAAAGGGTTTCGTCAGATAATCATCGGCGCCCAGCTCCAGCCCGACGATACGGTCGACCTCGTCATCGCGGGCGGTCAGGAACAGGATCGGCACGTCCGAGGATTTGCGGATGTCCCTGCATACTTCCAGACCATCCTTTTCGGGCAGCCCGATATCCAACACGATCAGGTCGGGGCTTTCCTGGCGGTTTGTATCAAGCGCGGTCAGGCCGTCACTGGCCAGAAGTGGCGCATAGCCTGCCTTTTCAATCGCGAACCTTGTTACCTCAAGGATATCCGGATCATCGTCGACAACAAGAATGCGTGCAGGCATCAAATGGGGTCCTTCAACTCTGCTGCCGATAATAGGCTTGGATCCGCCATCTCCGAAAGCCCCATTCGCGCCAGTTGGTGATTGCATCCTTTTTCAGGTCATATTGCATCCACGCGTCACAGACCTGCTGTCCGGTTCTGGTTTCATGATCGCGTATGGCTGGGTAAGCATCAGCACCAAGGCTGCATATGTAACCGGTATCCTGTTTCGTCAGAGCGCTGCCGTGGCTCAGATTGTAGCCGGCTAAGACTGATGCAAAATTCACAAAGTTGCAGGTATACAAGACCACCAGAAGCGCTGCAAAACAACGCCGCAGTAGCCAGGTTGTACCGAAGCCGCGATGGATTTGCACCACGGTCAGCAGCAAACCGGTGAGAACCAGCGCCATCCATATGAAGGCGGCCACCCGCAAATAGGTAAGCGCATAGGCGTCGACGTAATGATGCAGCCGGATAGCAGCTGTCAGCACCAGGAACATGTTCTGCGCCAACCACATGTAGATCAGAAAGCGCAACGTCCGGTCCGCGCCGATCATGCTGTGAGTGACCAGAGTGAATACGCCCGCCAAAAGGGCCGTCACCACCAGCGGATAAGCGCCCCGGTGGGCATAAGCGGCATAGCTCATCCCCTGAGGCAGGGATACACCGCCGGTCAGGATACCGAGGTCCATCACGGTTTGCACAAGGAACATCAGGTTGAACAGCAACAGCGAATTGCGCACCGAGATTGGATTGATCAGAAATGCGGCCCGGCTTGGGCCCGTCTTCGGCATGGCGGCGGGGCGGGCAATGCCACCCAGCGACGGATCGCTGAGGTTAAGGAACGGCCACAGCAGCGAGGCCATTACACTCCAGAACAGAAGCCGCAGCCAGAAGTCCCCCTCGAACAGAAGACTTGGGTCCAGCTCGGCCAGAAGGTCTTCCAGCACTGGATTGGCGGCGGCCAGCAAAGCAAGGAAGACCGCGCCCAATAGCAACGGCAAGGCCAGCGAGGCTGCGTGGCGGCGGCTGTCGGACCCAAGATCGGCGGCCACAGCGGTGCGACATGTGTCGCGCAGCAAAAGCGTCGCGCCGATGGAAGGCAGTCGCAGGGCGGTTCGCAGCAGCAGACGTTCGTTTACGGTCTGACCGAATAGCGCCCAGGTCGCCAGACTGACCAAACCAGCGAGGCTGAACAGCATAGATAGAAGCTGTAAATCGATGGCCACCGGTAGGTTGGTGATCAAGGCAAATGCGGCGGCTATGCGCCACTCCTTTGCAGTCGCACGCCGGGGTTTCATCGCCATGATCGCGGCGGACAAGACCAGCGCGAAGACTGAGACAGAAATGCCTAGCGGCTGTTCCCAAAACAACCAATCAGCAAGCGCTACCAGCGATGCAAGAAGCGGGATTGCATGGCGCATTTTCAGCGTGGACATCAGAGAACCACTCTGCTGTCGTCTGTTGCCTCCCCATCGGGGGACTTCGTCCATCTTTCCCAGCCACCACGCGTCCAACACGATGCTGTCCGGTACGCCGCGAATTGTCAGTTCCTGCCTCATGTCCTGTCTCCTGCTTGCAGGTTTGTGTTCCCGGCAGATTGCCTGCGGCGCTTGCATCTTTGGCGTGACGTATCCGCAGCCTTCATGGGGCTTTCGTGCAGAAAATGTGCAGAGGCGGTGAAAGGCATTACCAACCACAATTTTCGAGCTGCAACTCGCGCCGCGCAATAAATGCGACGTGTCCAGACATTGAACTGCAAGCAAAAGCGCAGTGTGACACAGTTGAACCTTCCCCTGAGAAGCGGTTCGCCGTTATGGCTGAGGAAACGGAGGATCGAACATGGCCAACCCTCTCTATGATGATCTGTTTGGCATTCACGCCGGCAAAGATACGGCTTTCCTGCACCTGACAGACGGGACGACCATCACCTATCGAAACTTTCTGAGCACAGCCGCCCGGATCGCCCATGTGGCCACGCAACTGGGTCTAAAACCCGGGGACCGCGTTGCGGCTCAGGTCGATAAATCGCCTGAGGCGCTGGCGCTTTACGCGGCATGCGCGCAGGCCGGTCTGGTTTTCCTGCCGCTGAACACCGCCTATACCGTGGACGAGTTGACGTATTTCATCGAAAACAGCGGCGCATCACTTGTTGTCTGCGATGGCCGAAGCAAAGACCAACTGACCCCGATTGCCGCGCGTTTTGGGGGCAGGGTTGAAACGCTGAATGCGGACGGCTCTGGCTCGCTGATGGATTTGGCGGCTGCAATGCCAGACAGCTTTGCGACTGTGGATCGGGACGGTGAGGATCTGGCGGCGTTTCTTTATACGTCGGGCACCACCGGACGTTCAAAGGGGGCGATGCTGACCCAGAACAACCTGCTGTCCAATGCGCGGACACTGGTCAAAGAGTGGCGGTTTGCGTCCGAAGACGTTCTGTTGCACGCGTTGCCTATCTTTCACACACATGGTCTGTTTGTGGCCACGAATATCATTCTGGCGGTTGGCGGAAGCATGATCTGGCTGCCAAAATTCGACCCTGATCAGATCATTGACAGGATGCCCGGAGCCACGTCGATGATGGGCGTGCCAACCTTCTACACGCGCCTGCTGGCAGACGCGCGTTTTACCAGGGGGCTGACCGAACATATGCGCCTGTTCGTATCGGGCTCAGCCCCTCTGCTGGCGGATACCCATGCACAATTCCAAGAGCGTACCGGTCATCGTATCCTAGAACGCTATGGCATGACCGAAACCAATATGAACACCTCGAACCCCTATGACGGCGAACGTCGCGCGGGCACGGTCGGGTTTCCCTTGCCGGGGGTGGAACTAAAGATATGCGATGCAGACGGTAACCCTTTGCCGCAGGGTGAAATCGGCGAGATCGAAGTGCGTGGTCCGAACGTATTCAAGGGATATTGGCAGATGCCGGAAAAGACGGCTGCCGAGCTGCGTGAAAACGGGTTCTTCATCACCGGTGATCTGGGACGGGTCGACGAAGATGGGTATGTCCATATCGTCGGGCGCAACAAGGACCTGATCATCTCGGGTGGCTACAATATCTACCCCAAGGAAATTGAGCTGGTTCTGGACAGCCAGCCCGGTGTTCTGGAGAGCGCAGTGATCGGCGTGCCGCATCCCGACTTCGGTGAAACCGTGCTGGGCCTGATTGTTGCCGAACCTGGTCAATCTCCGGATCTCGACGCGTTGATGGATACAGTGCGCGACAGCCTGGCGCGGTTCAAACATCCCCGCACGCTTATTCAACTGGATGAATTGCCCCGCAATACAATGGGAAAAGTCCAAAAGAACATCTTGCGCGACCAGTTCAGGGACATGTTCAAAGCCGGGTCACAAGGCACATAATGGCAGAGCCTAGATAAGCGTCGGAAACTTGATATAGTCCTCAAAACCAATGGGGATAGAAGAATATGAACAATCGTTTGCGCAAGATCACCATCGTAGGTGGCGGCACGGCAGGCTGGATGACCGCGTTGATCCTGGACATGGTGTTTTCACGCACTTCATCAACAGCGGACCGGCCACATATCTGCCTGATCGAAAGCCCTAATATTTCGACCGTGGGTGTGGGTGAGGCTACGGTGCCGCGCATGCCGGTCACGCTCCGTCAGGCGGGCATTTCCGAACGGGATTTTTTTCGCGAGACGAACGCGTCCTTCAAACTGGGCGTGAAGTTCTGCAACTGGAACAAGGACCCCAAAGGAAAACGCATCGATTACGTGAACCCCTTTGCCCATGGCCAGATGCTGGAAGGGTTGGACGCCGCCGAGTATTTCCTGCGCTTTGGCAATGGAGAGCGGGACTTTACACAGTCCATTTCGCCCCACGATCATCTGGGCCGTCTGTGCAAAGGCGCGCGGCAGCTGGGTCAGCCCGAGTTTGAACAGCGTTTTGGCTATGCCTATCATCTGGATGCCGTGAAGTTTGCGGGCATGCTTACCACGGTCTGCACCAAGCGCGGCGTCGAGCATATCCAGGACGAGGTACAGAAAGTCGAGCTGGATGAACAGGGCAACGTCAGCCATCTGATGCTGGAGCGGGCAGGACGTCATGACATCGAAATGGTCATCGATTGCACCGGGTTCCGCGGCCTGATCATCAATCAGGCGCTGGGCGAGCCGTTCTTGGATTATTCGGACTATTTGCCCAATGATCGCGCCATGGCGTTGCAGGTTGAACACCGCAATCCTAACAAGATCGAAAGCCTCACGCGGTCGACCGCGCTGGGCGCGGGGTGGACGTGGCGGGTACCGCTCTACAATCGTGTGGGTACGGGCTATGTGTTCTCCTCGGCGCATCGAACGGATGATCAGGCGGCAGACGAATATCTTGAATGGCTGGGTGACAGCGGTAAGGGTTTGACGCCGCGGATTATCCCGATGCGCGTCGGGCGCGTGCGCAATGCCTGGGTCAAGAATTGTGTGGCAATCGGTCTGTCCGGCGGGTTTATCGAGCCGTTGGAAAGTACCGCGATCCACATGATTGACCACGCAGTACGCTGGTTTGCAGAACACTTGCCGACGCGCGACGTCGCCCCGTCGCTGCGGGCAAGATACAACCGGCAGATGGATAAGCTTTATAACGAGGTTCTGGAATTCATCTGCCTGCATTACCGATTGGGTAACCGAAAGGATGACCCGTATTGGATCGACGCGCGAACAGAGATGAAGATACCGGATCGGCTGGCCGAGAATCTGGAATTGTGGCAGCACCGTCTGCCGATGGATCACGATGTGGAATTTGCCACGCTGTTTGATCATCGCGTGTACCAGACGGTTCTGTTGGGCAAACAGGTCTATGATACGGGTTACGGTACCGGCATCCGAGATCGTTTGCGGCCGTTGAAGAAGGTGATCTGGTTCCAGGGCATGCAGCGTGCGAAAGAGGATCTTGCGCAGATCGTCAAAGTGATGCCGGATCATAAAACGCTGCTGCGCGATATCCGGGGTGAGCTGGAAAAACCGGTCTTTGGAATGGCGAACGTGGCGAAACCGACGGTTGCGATGCCGGGCACGAATCCCGCACCTGTTACGATCCAGAACATGCCGAACTTTGCTGAAATCCAAAGCGGCGCGAAGGATTTGCAACTGTTCTAGCGGTTCTCTGCCCTTACGAAGGAAATTTGATAAACTGAAGGGCGAGGCATTCAGCCCCGGCCTTCAGGGCGGTTTAACGCCAGCTCATACCCCGGTCAGACAAGTGTCTTTGAACCCGACCCGGATAATCAGAAACAATGGCATCCACACGCAGGTCGATCATCTTGGCAATGTCTACAGGGTCATTGACCGTCCAAACCGCAACGCAAAGGCCCAAATCCTTGGCCAGTTCGACGTTTTCGGCAGTTACATCTGCATAATACGGGCACCACAGTGAGCCGCCCGCTTGCTTGACCAATAGCGGAATTTCGCCTTTGCGGCCTCGAAAATCCGGGCAGACTGCTTTTGAAGAATCCTCCCCTACATCCTCGGCGTTTTCGGGAAGTTGGGTCAGATAAGAAGATGGCATATCAGGCGCTTGCCGCTGACATTCTTCCAACAGATTCCAGTCGAAACTGTGCAGCACGGCGCGCGACGACAGGGCCCTGGAACGGACCTCTTGCAGGACAAGGCGGACAAACTTCTCTCTGTAGCGCGCGTCATGAGCCAAATCGGGGTCCGACTTCAGCTCGAGCATCAGACAGGCATCGCTATGTTGGGGGTCACTCACTAGATCCAGCAGGTCAAGCAGCCTTGGAACGCGAACGCCATCCATTTGTGCCTGATCAGGAAAACGCCGACCATAGGCAGAATTCCCATCCAACCGCCCAACATCGAACTTCTGAATCTGCTCGAACGTCAGGGTTGAAACCTTCGGCTCTTCCCCGGTCAGAAACTGGCCGTCAACATCGCGAAAACTGGGGGCGTGCAGCCGGTGATTATGGGTTATGACAGGGATGTCGTCAGCCGTGAGGACAACATCAAACTCCAGAAGCGGCACGCCAATGGAGAGCGGAAAGTCGAAGCCAATCATGCTGTTTTCAGGCAACACACCTCGCGCACCCCGGTGGCCTACGATGCGGATCAGGTTGTCGCCCCCCCGGAAAGCCTCGACCTGAGGGAATGCCATCAGCCTTCCAGCCTTTCACCGGTAGATCGGTCAAACAGATGCAAATGGTTTGAGGACACAGAAAACCGCATGTTCGGATGTCGGCCTTCAATCGGATGCACACCCGGAAGGCTGATCGTGATCGGATCGCCCGAGCCGGACAGTTGACCGTGCAACAGCGTGTTTGCCCCCAATGGCTCTGCCATCTGAATCATGGCCTCAATCGGGCCATTGTCATCCAGCAATAGATGCTCGGGTCGTACCCCCAGTTTAAAGGCAGTATCAGGGCCCGGCGACGAACCAACCGCGACCTCACCAATCATGGCGGTTCCGTTCTCGCGTCGGGCTTCAAAGACATTCATCGCGGGGCTGCCGATGAACTGCGCCGCAAACAGGGTTCTTGGTGTTTCGTATACCTCTAGCGGTGTGCCAACCTGTTCGGCGATACCGCCGTTCATGACGATCATCCTGTCGGCCATTGTCATGGCTTCAACCTGATCGTGTGTTACATAAAGCGACGTGATCCCCAGTTTTTCCTGGAGCTCACGAATCTCAAGCCGCATCTGCACGCGAAGCTTGGCGTCCAGGTTCGAAAGAGGCTCGTCAAACAGGAAGACCGCAGGTTCACGGACAATCGCGCGACCCATAGCCACCCTCTGACGTTGGCCGCCTGACAATTGTCTGGGTTTGCGGTCCAGCAATGGTTCAAGCTGCAATAGCCTGGCCGCCTCGGTCACTTTTTGATCGATCTGGGCCTTGGGCAACCCTGCAATCTTCAGGCCATAGCCCATGTTCTGCCGGACCGACATATGCGGGTAGAGCGCATAGTTCTGGAACACCATGGCAATGTCGCGATCCATCGGCTCTTTTTCGTTGGCCCGTTCCTCACCAATCCGGATTTCACCCGAGGTCACGGTCTCAAGCCCTGCCACCATCCGCAGCAGCGTGGATTTCCCACAACCCGAAGGGCCGACGATGACAATGAACTCGCCATCTTCGATTTGGATGTCGATGCCATGTATGACATCTGTCGGGCCAAAGCTCTTTTTGACATTCTCCAGAGTTACTGTTGCCATTTCTTATTTCTCGCTATCGACAAGGCCGCGGACAAAAAGCTTTTGCATTGACACCACCACGATGACTGGCGGGATCATTGCCAGAATGGAGGTCGCCATGATGACCGGCCAATCTGCCACATCATCGCCAGACGGGAACATCTGCTTGATGCCCATCACAATGGTGTTCATTTCAGGGTCGGTGGTGATAAGCAGCGGCCACAGATACTGGTTCCACCCATAGATAAACAGGATGACGAACAGTGCCGCAATGTTTGTCCGGCTCATCGGAACGACGATGTCGATGAAAAACCGCATTGGCCGGGCACCATCCACACGCGCAGCTTCGGCCAGCTCGTCCGGAATTGTCAGAAAGAACTGACGGAACAGGAAGGTCGCCGTGGCCGAGGCGATCAGGGGAAAGATCAGCCCGTAGTAGCTATTGAGCATTCCGAACCCGGCCACGACCTCAAATGTCGGTACGATCCGCACTTCGACCGGCAGCATAAGGGTCAGAAAGATCAGCCAAAAGAACGTTGTTCGACCGGGAAAACGAAAATAGACGATTGCAAATGCCGACAGCAGTGAAATGACGATCTTGCCCACTGCAATCCCGATGGCCATCACAAGGCTGTTGAACAGCATCGTTGCGACGGGGACATTCACGCCGGAAAACAGGGCTGCCTTGTAGTTCTCCCAGAACTGATCACCCGGCAAAAGCGGCATGGGTGGTGATACAACTTCCGGCTGGGTAACGGTTGAGGCGACAAACGCCAGCCAGATCGGAAAGAAGATGACCAGAACGCCAAGGATCATCAGGGCATGCGTCAGCCAGATACCCGCTCCGCGCTTTTCGACCATTCCGTGCTGCTGGGCTGCCATCAGTAATGCACCCTCTTTTCCACGTATTTGAACTGAATGACGGTCAGCAGGCCGACGACAATCAGCAAAATGACCGATTGCGCCGAAGACGAGCCCAGATCCTGACCGACGAACCCGTCTGAAAAGACCTTGTAGACCAGTATGGTCGTGGCCTGCTGCGGCCCGCCGCCGGTGATTGTGTGGATTACGCCAAAAGTTTCAAAGAACGCGTAAACCACATTCACAACAAGCAGGAAGAACGCTGTAGGTGACAGCAACGGCAGGACAATCGTGAAAAACCTGCGCCAGAATCGTGCGCCATCGATCGCGGCGGCCTCGATGACCGACCTCGGAACCGACTGGAGTGCGGCGAAGAAGAACAAAAAGTTATAACTGATGCGCCCCCAGGCCGAAGCGACAACCACAAGCCCCATCGCTTCGGTGCCATTCAAGACGTGGTTCCAGTCATAGCCCAGCTGTCCAAGATACCACGACACGACACCGACGCGCGTGTTGAACATGAACAGCCAGAGTACACCCGCAACCGCCGGTGCGACTGCATAAGGCCAAATCAACAGAGTCCGATAAGCTCCGGATCCTTTGATCAGCCGATCTGCAATGACTGCCAGAAACAGGGCCGGGATCATGGAGCAGAGCGTAACAAGCGTCGAAAACACCGCCGTGGTTACAAAGGATGCGCGATAAAACTTGTCGCTCAGCAGAAATTCAAAATTGCCCAGACCGACGAACTTGGACGACAACCCGAACGGATCTGGGATGAACAGCGACTGCCATACAGCTTGTGCAGCGGGATAGAAGAAGAATACGGCTGAAATGACGACCTGTGGGGCGATCAGTGCCAATGGCAACAGCCAGCCGCGAAAAGTGACGCGTTTTTCCATCCTGATGACCCGCCGAGAAAAGTGGATGCGGGCTCTGCCGAGCCCGCACCGGATTTCAGAGGTTTATTGATTTGCCGATTCGAACCTGCGCAGAAGCGCGTCACCGCGTTCTTTTGCGCTGTCCATGGCTTCCTGGGCGGTTTTCTCACCGGACCAGATGGCCTCAAGCTCCTCATCGATGATACCGCGGATTTGATCGAACGACCCCAGACGCAGACCTTTCGAGTTTGCTGTCGGCTCTTTCGCGGTCATCTGGATCACAGCGATATCGGTGCCCGGGTTTTCATCATAGAAACCGGCCGCACGAGTCGCTTCACCGGCTTCTGCGGTAATCGGAAGATAGCCGGTATTCTGGTGCCATGCTGCCTGAACGTCGGACGAGGACAAGAAGCTCAGGAACTCACCAACGCCTTTATATTCTTCGGGATCATGACCTTCCATCACCCATAGGGATGCACCGCCGATGATGGTGTTTTGAGGCTCGCTTGTAACCGCTTCCCAATACGGCAGCGGGCGCACATCAAAGTCGAACTCGGCCTCGGCTTTTATCCCGGCATACCCGGCCGAGCTTTCGGTGAACAAGGCACACTCACCGGCCCTGAAGTTTGCGCCGCCTTCATTTCTGCGACCGGTATAGATGAATTTCCCATCCTTGGCCCAGTCGCCCATGGCGCTCAGGTGCGCGACCTGTACCGGGCCGTTTAGCATCAGTTCTGTGTCCAGACCGGCAAAACCATTGTCCTGCGATGCAAACGGAACGTTGTGATAGGCTGACAGGTTTTCCAGGTGAATCCAGCTTTGCCATGCCGTCACCAGCGGGCAGTCCTCGCCTCCGGCTTTGAGTTGCTCCAGCACATCGCCGACTTTTTCCCAAGTTGACAGGTCAGTATCAGGATCAACACCTGCCGCCTGCATGGCGTCGCGGTTGACCCACAAGACCGGCGTGGACGAGTTGAACGGCAGCGACAACATATCGCCGTCGGTGGTGGTGTAGTAACCCTTCACCGCGCCGATATAGGCATCGGGATCAAAAGACGCGCCACTTTCAGCCATGACTTCGTAGACCGGCTTGATCGCGCCTTTTGCCGACATCATCGTTGCGGTGCCAACTTCGAAAACCATCAGGATGTGTGGCTGTTCGCCAGCACGGAAAGCGGCAATGCCAGCGTTCAGGGTTTCTGAATAGTTGCCCTTGTGGCTTTCGACCACGACAAACTCATCCTGACCGGCGTTGAATTCTTCAACCTGCGCTTTGACAAGTTCGCCAAGGCGGCCGGTAAAGGCATGCCAGAATTGAACTTCGGTTTGTGCCATTGCCGCCAAGGGGGACAAGGCAGTTGTAACGGCAAGAGCGCCAAGCAAATTCTTTTTCATGATTCCTCCCATGCATCAGGTTTGATGCTTCGTTGAGTACCGACTGCAACGCGTATTCGACACACATGACGATTTCACGACGTTACCGTTACAGAAATATAATTCAAGCCCTACTTATTGGCAAAAAACATAATACAATGTTATAAAGCGTGAATGAAAAAGCGGAACTGGGTCTGCAATGAGACAAACTTTGAGAATTCGGCAATTGGAAGCACTCATGGCGGTGACCACCAATGGTTCGGTCACAGCAGCGGCCGCCGATTTGGGGGTGAGCCAACCAGCTGTCAGCAGGTTGCTGTCGGATCTTGAAAAATCGTTTGGATTTCAACTTTTTGATCGCCGCAAAGGGCGATTGGTGCCAACCCAGGAAGTTCGCTATCTGCAACCCAGCGTGGACCGTGTCCTGGAATTGATGAAGCAGATATCGGACGCGAGTCAGAATATCACGCAGCGTAAAGCCGGGCATATCCGCGTCGCCTGCCTGCCCGGTTTCGCCACCAGCCATCTGCCGGATGTTGTGGCAAGTTTTCTGAAAGACCGGCCAGGTGTCACCATGACGATCGAACCGGACAGGCCGGAACGGATATTGGAATGGATGGTTGGCGAACAATATGACTTTGGAATCACCGATGGCTTCAACGGTCATCCGGGGGTCGAAAGCAGAAATGTCGATGTGCGCACGGTTTGCGTATTCCCGAAAAATCACGCGCTTGAGAACCTCTCGGAGGTGACGCCATCCGATCTTGCAGATGAGAACATCATACATACGCGGCGCGACAGCGACTTTTTCGGACGGCTTTCGAAGGCATTTCAGCAGGCCAATGTTACACTCAACTCTCATATCGAAGTCCGGCAATTCACGGCGGCATGTGAATTGGCGATAAAAGGCGTTGGTGTCTCAATCGTCAGCGAACTGGACGCTGTCCATTACACAGACCGGGGGCTAAGCTACAGGCCATTCAAGCCGTTTTTGCCGCATACACTTTCGCTGGTACGCCCGGTTCTGAAGCAGCCGTCTTTGATAACACTGGAGTTCATCGAGCATTTCAGCGAAAGTCTGAATGCGTTCAGAACACTTGCGTGAGGCTGCGGTCACCGGGACGAAGGATACCTGCCCGCGTTTCCAGCCAACACTCTCCAGAAAAAGCAGGAGCAAAGAGGTCGATAGCGCCCAAAGTCGTCGTTATTGTGAGGCTCCGCGTATCTGTTCAATGGCTCGGGCGGCAAATCTTCCCGACAAAGACTCGTCTGCGGCTGCTTCCAATGCAGGCAAAGCGGGGAATGCTTTCCCGCCGATTTCACCCAAGGCGTTGGCGGCTTCTTTTCTGACAAAAACCGAAGGGCTGCCCAACAGCATGATCAGTTCCGGAACGGCTGGGGCTGCGTCAGCTCCAAAGAGCGCCAAAGACTGAGCCGCGTCACGTTGTTCCTTGGCATCTCCGCGCATCAGATCAGCTTTTAGGCTTGCAACTGTCGTGCTCGGCGGAAGCGCGGCCAATTGAAGGCCGTTTTTCAAGCGATTGTTCAAATGCTGATGCTCGCCGATCCATCGCACGATAAAGAAATAATCGCGCACCGCTTCGCCCAGAACCTTCTCGTTTTTTCCATTCTGCCATTGTTCGATCATTGCACGCGCGCTGCTTCGATCGCCATTCAAGGCCAGAACCGACGCTGCAAATGGCATCAACTCAACTGCCTGCGGGTTTCGGTCCAGCTCGGACCTAATAACGGCCTCTGCACCTTTCAGATCATTCATCGCAAACAGCGCAGCACCTTGAAATAGCGCGTAGTGGCTGGGGTATTCCGGGTCGAGGCGCATTGCAGCCTGTACAAATGCCAGCCCTTCTTCTGGCTCGCCACCCGCGATCAAGGCCCATCCCATTGTCACATGCGCTTCGGGGTCGCTTGGTTGCAGGGCAATGGCTTTCGCGGCTTCTTGTCTCGCTTCTTCTGTTCCCCGACTTACACCCTCGGCGCTGTCCCAGTCCGGAAGGTTGAGAGCGACAATTGCCCTGATGACGTGGATAAGCGAGGTGTCCTGATGCGTCAGTTCACGGTAGTATTTATAGAACAGCCCGATATGCATCTGTTCTTCAGCATTCGCAAAGCCTGACCAGTGGTGGAAGATGTGCGGTCGCAAATGTACCATAGCTAACATCGCCCAGGCGCGCGCATAATTCGGGTCCAGCTCGACAGCCCGCTCAAAATGCGGAATTGCGGCCAGATTGTCCTGTTCATTGAAGCGTGAATAAAGCGCCCATCCGCGCTGGAACGCTTCGCGCGCCTCAATCTTTTCAGTCTCTATGCTTTCGATAGCAATCCGGCTTTGCGTGTCGAGCGGGACATCCAACTCGCGCGCAATCGCCAGTACAATGTTGTTTTGCAGGTCGAAGATCTCATCGATTTCACCGTCGAAACGTTCCGCCCAGATCAATCTGCCGTTCAACGTGTCCGTCAGGCGGATGTTGACCCGAAAACCCTCTCGGCTGCGTCTAAGGCTTCCATCAACGACATAGCGAACGCCCAGTTTCTCGGCAAAACCTGCCACATCAATGTCGCGGTCCTGAAATGCAAAGGATGTGTTTCCGGCGATGACAAATAACCCTGATATGCGGGACAAGTCCGTTATCAGATCCTCGGAAACGCCATCTATCAACATCTTGTTGGACGCGTCGCTGGTGAAATTCGTCAAGGGAAGCACGGCGATCGAGGGCAGGTCCGGCAGAGGGTAAGCCATCTGTGCTTCAGAAGCGCGCAACTGACCCTTTTCCCATGTCTTTGTCCCGATATACCCGGTCGCGCCCAACACGATCAGGATTGCAGCTAGCTTCATTAAACGCGGCGCTTTCTTCGTTTTTTGCTTTACCGCCGGGGTCAACGCATCTGTTTCGACGCGGAACGCCTCAATGGGGTCCGCGATATTCTTGACGGATTGCGGGCCAATTGGCGTAAAGGCGAAGGGCACCTTGTTGCGCGCGTATCCGACAATCGCCTGCGAGGCGATAATCCCCCCAGGTTCTGCCAGCGCCTCAAGCCGTGCGGCCACGTTGACACCATCACCCAGGATGTCGTCGGCGTTTGAGACGACATCGCCGACATTCAAACCGATCCGAAAAACGATTGCGCGGTCGGGTTCGGTATCCGAGTTTCTTTTCGACAGTTCGGCCTGTATCTCGACTGCCGCGCGAACCGCATCGACTGCGCTGGGGAATTCGATCAGAAAACTATCACCGGCTGTGTTCGCAATGCGCCCTGAATACCCGGCGATCAAGGGCTCGATGACTTCAGCGCGGATCCGGCGCAGCTTGTCGATGGTGCCTTCTTCATCCAAGCCAACCAATCTTGAATAGCCTGCGATATCGGCGGCTAAGATGGCTGCTAATCGACGATTTGGCCGGCTTTCCATAGTCTCGCAGCCTACCATTTGGACATTTTTCTGGGAACCGGTTTTCAAGGTACCGGTTTTGCTCCGGTTTTTGAAATCCACCGACCTGTTATCTGGATGGCAATGGAAGCCCGGGCTTCTGGGTTTTCAGCCAAAAGCGGTCTGGGCAATCTGTCGGCTCTGCGTGTTGTCGGATTTGCATGGCGTCGCGCGTCCTTGCACAATGCGACCAACGCATGGAGGCGAAAATGATCTACGCAATCACAATTTATGGGGAACCGGGCGTGTTCGAGGCATTGCCGAAAGATCGCCAGGACGAAGTGATGTCAGGCCATCGCGCCCTGCAAGCGGTTTTGTCGGAACGCGGAGAGTTCGTGTCGATAAAACTGATGCCGCCAACGTCAGCGGTAATGGTCGAACCGGCGGCGTCCGAAGGTGCTGCCCCCCTGATCACCGATGGCCCGTTTTCCGAGACCAAGGAAAACTTCCTTGGGTTTTACGCCGCTGATTTCAAAGATCTTGAAGAAGCGTTGGAACATGCAAAACTGATCTCTTCACCGGTCGCGCGGCTGGAAGTTCGGCCTGTGGCCTGGGCCGGGGGTGCCATATCGTCGGAATAGATCATGTCAGTCTGGCTGGAGGCCACATTTGCTGAACAACGCCCGCGCGCCATTGCTGCCCTGACGCGGGTTTTTCGGGACTTGGACACCGCAGAGGAGGCCTTTGCCGACGCCTGCCTGAAAGCCTTGGCAGTTTGGCCCCAGGACGGGGCGCCTCGTGATCCATTGGCATGGCTTCTGGCCACGGCCCGGAATGCGGGTCTGGACGAATTACGCAAATCCCGGCGGCGCGCGGCAATCCTGTCGCGCCACGCAGAGGAGTTTCAACCGATGCCGGCGGAAACACCCGACCCAGACGAGATGCGGGACGATGTCCTGCGCTTGCTTTTCATCTGCTGTCATCCGGAACTGGATCGGCGGGATCAGATCGCCATTGCTTTGCGGGTGGTCGTGGGGCTGAGTGTCGATGAGATCGCCAGCGGATTTCTGGTCAAATCCAAAACCATGGAGCAGCGCATTACCCGCGCCAAAAAGAAGATCGCAAATAACCCGGTCGCCTTTGAAACGCCAAGCCCGGCTGAGAGGCAAGCCCGGTTGGGCGAAGTCTCGACAATGGTTTATCTGATGTTCAGCGAAGGGTGGTCGACCTCGGCCGGGCCACAGCAAATCAAGCTCACGCTGTGTAAAGAAGCCATCCGGCTTGCCCGCCTTCTTGTCGCATTGTTCCCTGCAATGGGCGAGCAGGCCGCATTGCTGGCGCTATTGTTGTTTCAACACGCCCGGCGCCGGGCCCGGATTGACGTGGAAGGCAAGCTTGTCGCACTCGACGATCAGAACCGCGATCTTTGGGATCGCTCGAATATCGCTGAGGCTACATCGCTGTTGCAAAAAGCCCAGCGGACTGGCCACCGCGGGGTATATATCATCCAGGCTGCAATCGCAGCGGCACATGCCTGTTCCGCCTCATCGAAAGAAACCAACTGGGCGTTGATCGAAAGTCACTATGCTGCCCTTTACGAATTACAACCGACACCGGTGATCCGGCTCAACCAGATTGCCGCAAAGGCCAAGCTATACGGCCCACACTATGCATTGAAAGCAATGAATCCGCTGTCACAGGAGTTGTCCAACTATCGTTGGTTTCACGCGATGCGAGGTGGCCTTTTGCAAGAAGCGGGGGATCATAACGACGCCATTTCCGCCTTTGAAACCGTGTTGGCGCTTTCCCCCACCGCGTTGGAATGTGACGTGATCAAAGAAAAAATCAAAATCAGTCAAAAAGAATTGGAGGGCCTGTAGGAACACACACTCCTCATACGTCCTTGGGTCAGACCCGCATGTGGCGGGCGTAACCAACGGAGGTACCCATGAGTATACTTGAGATGACGGCTGTCGGAAATTCAGGATGGATCGGGCATTCCGGGCCGGATCAGAGCAAAGCCAAGTCCTTTTACCAGGATGTGCTGGGCTGGACGATCAGCGATATGCCGATGCAGGATGGGTCCAGTTATTCAGCTGCAGTTGTGGGCGAGACCGCTATCGGAGGCTTTTCACCAATGCCAGAGGCGCGTGGAAGCTGGACGATCTTCTTCACAGTGGACGATGTGGATGCGAGTGTTGCAAAGGCCGAAGCCAAAGGCGCCAAAGTTCTTCAACCCGCGATGGATATGCCGGGTGTCGGGCGCATGGCCACGCTGAACGACCCCCAAGGTGCCCGCTTTGCATTGATCACGTATGAAAGCATGAGACCCTGAGAACTGTCTGAAAGGAGGGCGCAGATGGAACAAAATTCGCACATTGTGCAGGTTGTTGCAGCGTTATTAGACTGGGTAACCGTTCCACTGGCGATTGCTGTTGGCCTGCGTCGATTCAGGACGGTTGCCCATCCGCTATGGGATGGGGGCGACAGGTTCGTGCGCGTAATGCGGTCACATGGAAACTTCGTCGATTATATTCCGTTCACGCCATCAATCCACCGGCAGCTTGAGGCATCCAGCTGATGCCGGTGGATGAATCCCTCAACGCACGCATTCGTGACGCTTTGGCCGCGCATGTGGGCATTTCAGAAAAGCGTATGATGGGTGGCAATTGCTTTTTCTTGAACGGCAACATGCTGTGCGGGGCGCGGCGGCATAACGACGGGCTGGGCCGTTTCATGTTCCGGGTGGGCAAGGACAACGAAAGAATTGCGCTGGCGGACCCTGCGGCTCAAGAAGTGATTCACGGTGCACGCAAGCTGGGTGGTTTTATCCGCGTGGATGAGAGTGATTGCGATGACGCCGCTTTGCGGCGCTGGTTACACCTTTGTCTCGAACACGCCGCGGCCCTTCCCGCGAAAGACTGAACGGAGAAGGCAATGGCTCAGTTTGAAAGTTTCTCACCCGAAGCGCTTGGTTTTCTCAGGGATTTGCGGGCCAATAACACGAAGGAATGGTTTGCAGCCAACAAATCAACTTACGAGACCCATTTGAAGCAGGCAGGCACGCAGTTCGCGAATGACATGGCGGATGCCTTGCGTGATCTGACCGGCCAGACCCATAGCAGCAAGATTTTTCGTATTCATCGGGATGTCCGATTTTCCAAGGACAAAACACCTTACAACGCACACCTGCATATTGCGTTTATTCCAGACGGGAGTGCGGATCAGCCGCCGATGTGGTTCTTCGGTCTCTCACCCGATGATCTGGCGCTTGGCTGCGGGGTGTTTCAGTACGAAAAGGAAGCGTTGGATGCCTTCCGAACAGAGATGGCAGGCCCCAATGGGGCAGAGGTGATACAGCTTGCCGCTGAGATGCGAAAGCGTGGTTTCCGGGTCGGGGATCCTGAATTGAAACGTGTTCCCTCCGGTTTCGACAAAGATCATCCAAATGAAGAGGCATTGCGCCGCAAAGGCTTTACCGTCTGGACAGATTTGAGCAATCCTGCCTTAGCTATCGAACCAAACCTCATTGAACGAACGAAAGGTGTTTTTGGGCAACTCTTGCCGGTTTTCCAATTGCTTTCTCGGATCGAGTAACCCCTGCCTGGTTTACGGGGGGGCGGAGGTTTGACAGGCCTCACTGCCGTGCCGGTCTCAATCGCCCAATGCCTTGATAGGATCACCGTCTACAAGTGAGCTCGGAAATAAATGCGAGCTCAACTGTCGCGATGCTGTCGCGCTGAGATGTCATCGGCTTGCCGGATAAACCCAAACCTTAACCAGAGCGGCGCGCCCCCGGATTTTTTGTTCTCCGGCGTCAGTCAACCGGCTTAAGTTTGGGATTGCATCGTTGTGCCCGATGGCCTGCACCAAATCGTGGCTCACGACCAATTGCGTGTTCAGTTCTCTGGTCAGGTGCTCGATCCTGCTTGCGACATTCACATTGTCCCCAATCACGCCGTATTCCAGTCGCCGCTCGTTGCCTATGTCGCCAGCTACAACCGATCCCCAATGCAGCCCGATTCCCACACGCACCGGTTCCTTCCCGGACAACTCTCTTTCTGCGTTCCATTTGTCCAACGCTTCTATCATCTCGAATGCGCAGTTCAACGCATTGGCAGGGTCGTGTGCACTGGGCGTTGGAGTGCCAAACGTGGCCATAAGACCGTCGCCGATATACTTGTCCAAAGTGCCAGAGTTATCGAATACCGATTTACCCAACCGATCATGGTAGTCTCGTAAAAGTTCGATCACCTCGTCGGCAGTCGCGTTCTCGCAAAGCTTCGCAAACCCCATTATGTCCGCGAATAACACGGCAACGTTTTGTTGCCTACCAGCCGCAATTCCGGCTTCCAGACTGCTCAATTCGTCAAGCACGTTGGGTGAAAAATACCTCGCCAGGCTGGCTCGCTTTCTTTCGGTCGAAATGAAATTCTGAACCAGCCTGCGAGAGCGCGCGACGACGATTGCAAGCCCGGCAGACACGATCAGCACGACCATCAATTCTATGGCTGCATAGCCAAGAAACAGAAAGTTCAAGTCTCTTGCCCCGGCAAGCCAGGCTTCAACGGATTGCTCGGTCAACTCCAAGTTACTGCGTACGTCAGGCTGACTCAGAAACCATGCCCACATCCCGAGGCGGGACACAATGATGCTGACACCGCACCAAACCACAAGGGAAGGCCGAAAACTGAAAGATGTCTGCATCAGAAATAGGAAGAAAAACAAAAACCGCGCCGTGTCCATCGCTATGGCGGGTGGCAAGGGGCTGTCGATATATGGTGATCCCAAGGTAAAAACGGCTGCAAGCGAAACACAATCTAACGTAACGAACACATACGGAAGACCACGCCCGCCGCGACGCGTGTAGGCAGCGACAAACTGCAAACCTCCCAGTAAAATAAAGAAAAAAATTTCCAGAAGATTGAAGTAATAAGCCGGTCCTGTTTCCGGGCTGTCGATCGCCTGCCAAAGAAGAACAACGGCCAATGCAAGTGTTCGGACTTTAGCTGCCAGCAATGTCCCTTGACGCTCTTCTTCGGCGAACGCCACATTGCTGCGCGATTGTATTCTGGTTTGTACGGTATCGGACATTTGCCGGATATCTTAAACGGCCTTTGCTAATTCGCTAAGCCATTCCTGTTGTGTGGTGAAACCTGAAAAAACCAGTTCGGCTTGGGCTTAAATTTGCTGATCGTCTCTCGTCTGATCGAGTTGTTAGTCACCGCATCACTTGCCGGTAGTAAACGTGAAGGTCATGTATCCGCGAAACAAGTAATTCTTTGGAAAGGCAATACGCCCCAACCTTCATTTGAGCACTTAACCTAACCCTTTCCCAACCTGTCGAGCACATTGCGGGTGATCTGTTCTACCTGCTCGTCCCGGCGGATCAGCCCGGCAACCCATTCGCAGGTTGCGGCTGTAAAGATCTGACCCTTGCCGCGACGCCACGAGATGATCATCCCATTGCCACGTTTACAGGTGTCGAGCGTCTCGGGCGTGACTTCGCCGAACAGCACCTGCGCCTTGAACCGCGCATCGTCGGCACCGATGTAGAGCGTTTCACCCCAGACCCCGTGATCTGCCTCGATATTGGTGGCAAGCCCCATGGCAAGTATCTCGATCTCTGGAACAGCGCCGTCGGTACAGGTGGGAAATGGCAGACCGTCTTCGAAACGGTAATCCAGACCATCGACCTCATAGCCAAAAATCCGGGCGTGCGCGCCTAAAATGTCGCCATAGCCGACCCCGACTCCGTCAAATGCCCAATGGTCGGGGCGGTAGACCGTAAAGCCGCCTGCGCCGCCGCCAACGCAATTCCCTAGACCGGCGTAAACACCGCGCAGAGCGTTAACTCCGAATGTCAAGGCACCCGGGCGGTCAACTGGTGCGACCTCGAAGGCACCCGAGAAGAGGTGCTCTTGTTCGGTGCCCATAAGCGGGTCCTGATCCGCGATATACTTGTAACAGATCTGCGTGTGACCCTCGTCTTCGATCCGGGTCTGCCACAGGAAGTTTCCGGCAAACCGTGCAACGTTGCCACCGCCATCGACATAGGCGTCAACAGCATCACGCATAATCGCGCTCCAGTTTTCGTCATGGCCGACAAACACGGCACAGGCATACTGGCCAAGCAGCTTCGGGTCGTGCTCAAGATCATGCAGCGCGATCACGTCGAAATCATAGCCTTCCCCCTCGGCCCAACGGGCGAAATGGCGTTCATAGCTGGCCCACCCAGCCGAGGCGTATTTCTTGGAATAGCCATAAGCGTAAGCCCATTCCATATAGGGGTAGCGCACCATTTCGCCCGGTCTGGTCAGCTTTTCCCGCAGCGCCCGCGGGGCGCCTTCAGGCAGCCTGCAAAACCCGCGCGACCAGGGTCGCTGGGTCGAAAGAACCGGGGAAAAGGCGTTACCTTCGGGACCGGTGATGCCTTCGTAATGGTTCGAGCCGCCCCAGCAGTTATAAGCCAGCCATGTGCCGGTGGCACAAACCAGAACATAGAGTGATGGCGTGGCATCAGGGGCGCTTCTTACAAGGATGATGTGATGCTCTTCGACCATCTCGTCGCCACTGCGGGCGCGGAAGGTGACAAGGTAGCCGCCAGGCGCCCAGTCTTCGGGAATGCAAAAACCATAGGCCTCGGGCCAGCCACAACCCTTGACCGAGCAATCCTCCGGCGTGGGGTGATACACCCCCGGCTAGCCCGTCTCGGTCAGGAGTGGTTGATAGACCAGCCCGTCGCGACCGATCTCAAGATCCCATTCACGCGCCGTGGTCGACACATGAAGTACCACGCGATCTCCGGGGGCATAGCTCATCTTTGGGGTATATCCCCAGATCTCGAGAACCGCAGCATTTCGGGACGGGCCGATGTAATAATGATCTAGGATATGGCGCGCCTTGGCGCGGGTGCGTGGCGTGATTGCCGGTCCGAACTTGTTTTGGGTCATGTGTCTATTCCGGCAGATATTTTTCCGACCAGCTCTCAGCTGCCACGGCTTTTTCGATCATACTATGTATCTCGGTGTCACCATAACCCAGACGCGCAAGGATTTCGCGCTTGTCTTGTCCGTATTTTGGCGCCGGGCCGGGCAAGGTTATCCTGGCATTCTGCGGTCGCACCGCATTGGGGGCAACCAGATCAACCCAGCGCCCCATCGGGTGCCGGTCATGTCGCACGGCGCGGAAGGTTGCATTGCGGATGTCGATAGCGCCTGCGCTTTCAGCTTGAAGGCCCGCGTCGCGGGTGTCGTGCAGCGAACCGAGGCGGGTCACACCCACCGAGCTCCCAGCGAAAGCCTGAGCACTGGTTTTTGCGCGAAACGCTCGGACAGAGCAGAGTCCAGATCAGTATCGTCCAAGCCGGCAAGTTCGGACAGGTCAGGCACGCGTGCCAAGGCGGCGTGACGCTCGGTCGGTGCGGCTAAGAACATCCAGCCGTCGGACGCGGCATAGCAGCGATAGAACGGCCCCCAACCAAGCGTTTTACGCCCCGAAGGTTCGTCAAACGGCGCGCGTGTCGAAATCATACATGAACTGCGCTTGAATCAACTCTCTTGCGGCGGCTAGCGACGCGCGGGCGATGCCACCCTTGCCTGTCATTCTAAGCCGCTCCAGCGCGGCGCCCAGCGCCACGCAGGCGCAATGCCCCGTCAATGCATCAATCGTGCCAAAATGGGCGTGTTCCTCGGGCGTTTCCGGCCCGCCGCCAAAGCGGGTCATCGCGCCGGTCGCGGCCTGTGCGAGATCGTCATAACCCAGATGATCCGATTTTGGTCCCCGACGCGGCCCGCCCCAGGCATCAAGCTGCACAACGATGAGACGCGGGTTAACCTCGGTCAGCCGGGCTTCACTCAGCCCCAAGCTTTCTCGTTGCTGGTCTGTTCCGTTCATTGTGATTACGTCTGCTTCAGCGACCATTTGCCAAAAAACGTGCTGCCCGCCCTCCGAACGCAGATCGAGCAAGATGCTCTTCTTGCCGCGCTGAGCATGCAGGCCAAAAAACACCGCGTTCCACGGATCGACCGAAGGTCGTACCGGCTGTACCAGTGTGACCTGCGCCCCAAAACGGGCCAATGTCGACCCGATGGTCGGCCCGGCGATGACGTTGGTCAGATCCAGAACCTTGAGCCCATCAAGCCAATCGCCTTGCCCTTCTCCAACGCTGAAATTTCGGGTTGGTTCCGCGAAAACACGGGCAAGCTCGCTGCGATATCCATCCACTTAAGGGCCAGCGGTTTTGGTCATCACACCCGGATCGTCGGCCAGCCAAGCCACATTGCCCATCTGACGCATCCGCCCGTGGCGGGGGTCATCAAGTACGGCCACCAGCCCCGAAGTGACTGCATGGTCGTCGGCCAGCCATTCGGCAGTGCTGCGCTGCGCCGTGGCCGGAGCCTTGGCCCGCTGATGCAGGGCGCAACCGTGATTGCAGCGGATACAGGAGCATCGGTGCTGGCGCGGGGCGGGTTTCTGAACCACCGGAAGGCGACGTTACACCGGCAGCTTCTTGAGGAGTTTGCAGAGGAGTTTCCCGAAACCCATGTCCTCTTTGACCGTTATGTTCAGGATGGCCGTTTCTGGACATGCAGCAGCGCCGCAGCGGCCCTAGACCTGATGCCGCACTTTATCCGGAGCAGGTTTGGCCCATCAGTTGCCTTTGACGCCGCGGCGATGTTCCTGCATGACAATTCCAGGCGGCATGGTGCCTCTTATCCAGATCAGGCGCTGTCGTCAGCGGTGACGCCAAAACTCAAACGGATTGTCGCATTGGTGTCCGGAGCACTCGAAACACCGCAGCCGGTCTCTGCCCTTGCAAAACAGGTTCATATGTCCGAACGCTCCTTGCGCCGTCTGTTCTGGACGGAGCTTCAGACAACACCGGGGCGGTATTATCTGCTTATACGACTGGCACGCGCCCGCGAAATGTTTCTCTACAGTGATCTTGCGCCTGGGGAAATCGCTCTGCGTTGCGGTTTTGCGAATACGACCACTCTTATCCGCAGCCTGCGTAAAAAACTCCCCACACGATCCAAAGATGTGGCCCGGAAGAGGTGGATGATTGAAGGTTCTGCCAAACGACGCGTGCAAGTTTTCGAAGCGGGAGAAGGGGATTCTAACAGCTGATCGGCGGCCGGGGTATTCGGTCACATATGAATAAATCAATCGTCCCAGAGGCATTATGACATCGCCCTTGAACATTATCCCAAACCGGTTTGGCTCAATTACTCAACAGATCTCCGAAAGAGGGCCAGACTTGTTGCCAGCAGGACAGCGCCCAGCAAAGCCATCCAGATGAACTCTGGCCAAACTGTTTCGAGACCGGCACCCTTGAACACAATTGCCTGACTGGCGGCCATATAGTGACGAGACGGCAATAGCAGCGTCCCGACCTGCAACCAGTCTGGCTGCCCTTCAACCGGCGTCTCTCCTCCGGACAGCATCAGCATGGGAAGGACGATCAGCATGACCAAAAGCGCAAACTGCGCCATCGAACGCGCAATCGTAGCGAGAAAAACCCCGAGTGCGGTTGCGGTGAACAGAAACAGGGCAGTGCCAAACAGGAACAGTCCTTTTGACCCCGAGATTTCAATTCCCAGCGCACCCTGCATGACAAAGGTCAGCGACAGGCTGGCCGCGATCAGGACAATTGCAGCATTGGCCCAGATTTTGGCTGCTGCAATGTCAAACGGGGTCAGCGGCATTGCCAGCAGATGCTCGATCGTCCCGTGCTCCCTCTCTCGGATCATGGCAGCGCCGGTCAGAATGGTGGTAAGCCACATGATCTGTCCGATCAGGGCAACGATCCCGGCAAAACGCACGGTATCACGGTTGGGGTTGAAAGCGCTTCTTAGGATGACATCGACCAGCGGTGGATCTACAAGATCGACACCGATCGCAAAGCGGCGAATTTCGGCACCCAAAATATTGGTGATATAGCTGGCACCGATCCCGGCCTGCTCCATCGCCGTGGCGTCGATCAGAACTTGGATTTCAGGCTTGCGCCTTGCCCTTAGGTCTTTCTCGAATCCCGGTGGAACAACAACTATGAAGATGAATTCTCCGGCGTCCATTTGCGCTGGACCGCTACCTGGTTCGATTTGTACGACCGGCTGGAACTCGGGTGGAAAATATGCTGTGGCAAGCGCTCGGGACAGTGGAGAATTGTCCTCATCAGAAAATGCAATCGACGCGTTGTTGACCGAGGTCGCTACGCCGGTTGCCTCCATCATGGGTGCCAGCGTGAAAGACCAGACCAACAGCGCCATCATCACCCAGTCCCGACGCAGGCTCATCACTTCTTTCAGGCCAAGCCAGAATATGCAGGACAATCGCTGCATTCACTTCTCCTGCGCGCGAAGGCAAAGCGCGGCGATCAGTGTCAACGCCGGTCCAAAGCAGGCCAGTGCCAAAATGTCCGGTGCGAGCGCCTCCCATCCAAGCCCTTTGGTGAAGGCCCCGACATTGAGGTGCAGAAAGTAGGATGAGGGCCAGAGAGAGCCGATAAGCTGCGCACCATCCTCAAGCGTTGATACGGGCTGCAAAAGACCCGAGAACTGGATGGTAGGCACGACCGAAGCGATAGCAGTGGCAAAAGTCGCTGCCACCTGGCTCGATGTCATGGTTGCGATCAGCAATCCATAAGACGTCGTCGCCCAAACATACAAAAACGCACCCAATGCCAAAGGCAGGGGATCGCCCTTAAGCGGCACATCGAAGACAAAAATAATCATTGCGGCCAGCAACAGGAAATTCACGTAGGCAATCATGATATAGGGTATCTGTTTGCCGATCAGGAACTCGAGCCGCGTTGTCGGTGTTACGTAGAAATTGACGACCGAGCCCAGCTCGCGCTCTCGTGCGACGCTGACCGCAGCCAACACGGCAGGCAGCATGATCAGCAGGATGGCGGGCATGGCCGGGGCCATCGCGGCAATGCTCTCAAAGCTCTGGTTATAGCGAAACCGGGGTTCAATACGGGCGATCTCAACCGCGTGTTCGCCTGTGGTCCTCGCCTGCCCGTCAAGAAACGACTGGTGCAGCCCGGCGACATACCCCTCGACTGTTTCCCCTTTGAAGGGGATCGCGCCATCAACGGTTGCCAGCACTTGGGTAGGTTCACCTGTGCGCAACTTGCGCCCGAAATCAGGTGGCAACTCGATCACCATTGAAACGTCCCCTGCCTGCAACCGTCTGCGCCCTTCTGTGGCGCTGATCAAAGGCGGCGTTTGCTTGAAATAAGGCGATCCCGAAATTTCTTCCGTGTAGGCCCTGCTTTCCGGGCTCTGAGACAAGTCCAGAACGGCAAACTCAAGATCTTCTATGTCGAGTGATATGCCAAAGCAGAACACCAGCATCAAAATCGCCGAGCCAAGAAATGCAAATGCCAGACGAACGGGATCGCGGACCACTTCAACCGCTTCGCGTCGTGTGTAAGTCAGGGCACGACCGATACCTTGTCCGGTGACCTTGGTCTTGGTGACAAAGTCAACTTTGGGTGCCACGACAGGTGCAGGTTTTTCTGCGGCCTCCAAAACTGAAATGAAAGCTTCCTCAAGGCTGCCGGTGCCTTCTGCGGCGATCAGGTCCGCGGGCGTACCTTCCGCCAGAACACGGCCCGCATGCATGAATGATACGCGGTCGCAGCGCTCTGCCTCGGCCATGAAATGGGTGGAGACAAAGATCGTCACCAAGTCCTTGCGCGAAAGTTCGATCAGCAAAGCCCAAAAGACATCGCGTGCTTCGGGGTCCACACCCGAGGTTGGTTCATCAAGAATGAGAACTCGGGGACGATGGATAACCGCCACCGCCAATGACAAACGTTGTTTGATTCCAAGAGGCAGCGCGGCAGCTAGTGTGTCGCGATGGGCCGTCAGACCAAAACGTTCGGTCAATTCCGATATGCGCTCCTCTCGATCAGGGATTGCAAATATCCGGGCATGAAGCTGTAGGTTCTGATGAACTGACAACTCGCCATAGAGCGAAAAAGCCTGGCTCATGTATCCGATGTCGCGACGCATCTTGCGATCACGTGCATCAACCGGGTTGCCAAACAACAATGCCTCTCCGGAACTGACTGGCAACAGGCCGGTCAACATCTTCATCGTGGTGGATTTGCCACAACCGTTTGACCCAAGAAAACCGAATATCTCTCCGCGATGGATCGAGAAATCGACACTGTCGACAGCGGTGAAATCCCCGAACCGACGTGTCAGGCCTCGGGCAGAAATCACAGGGTTCGGGTTGACCTGCCGAACAGGTGTTTGTTCCGACGCCAATCCAAAACCATCGTGTGACCGCAAGCGCCGGTATGCGGTTTCGAGATCCCGGTCCTGCCCTTTCAGTTCAGCAGGTTTGCCTTGAAAGATGACGCGACCTCCGTCCATTGCAACAATTCGGTCAAAGCTTTCCGCCTCCTCCATGTAAGCAGTGGACACAAGGACGGACAGTCTGGGATGCTCTGCCCGAATGGCATTAATCAATGCCCAGAATTGACGGCGTGAGAGTGGATCGACACCGGTTGTCGGTTCATCCAAAACCAGCAACTTCGGATCATGTATCAGAGCACAGCACAGGCCGAGCTTTTGCTTCATCCCGCCCGAAAGCTTGCCCATAAGCCGGTCTTCAAACGGCGACAGCCCTGTCGCCGACAACAGCGCATTGATCCGGATGTCACATTCTTCTTGCCCTTGGCCAAAAAGCCCCGAAAAGAACTCAAGGTTCTCGCGTACTGACAACTCAGAATAAAGGTTTCGACCCAAGCCCTGTGGCATGAAGGCAATGGCCGGGCAGATAAGGCGTCGGTGCGCGGCGTCGTCGATCAAGCCACCTAGAACATTGATTGATCCGGTTTGCAGTTTCTTTGCACCGGTGATCAACCCCAGCAGGGTCGACTTTCCCACCCCATCCGGTCCGATGAAGCCGACCAGCTGGCCCCTGGGAAGATCAAGCGAAACCGACTGCAACGCGACATCGCTGCGATACCGGTGCGTGACACCCGTGATGCGAATCTCAATGTCGGCCTCTGGCGTCATTCGAACAGCTCGGGCGGGATACCCTGTTCCAACGCCTCTGGCCACGCAAGGTTTGGATCGATCCGGATCACGGCAACACCGCGAAGCCCGGTTTTGACGTGCTCAATCCGGCGTTGGACCAGATTCTCGGGGATGCGCACACGGACGCGGAACACCAGTTGTTCGCGTTCATCCAAAGTCTCGACCTGCTTGGGTGTGAATTGTGCTTCAGGAGAGACAAAGGTTACAAAGGCTGGAATGGAATAGTCCGGCAGGGCGTCAAGAATGATGCGAGCTTCGGCACCAATAGGCAGCAATCCGGCTTCGCGCGCAGGCAGGAACACCTCCATATACACATTCTCAAGGCTGAGCAGGGTCAGGATTGGTTCACCCGCGGCAACGACCTCGCCAGGTTCTGCCAGCCGATAAAGCACACGCCCACGTGTCGGAGCCAAAAGCGAGCTGTCTTCGATCAGTGCCTCAATACGGCGCACTTCGGCCTCGGCGGCAGCAATCTGACTTTCTGCGGTTGCCACACGTGCCTGTGCGGCGCCCAGAACCGCCGCAGCAACCTGGTGTATGGTTTCGCGTTCTTCGAAAACCGTTTCAGAGATATTCTGCCCAGTCAGAAGCGCCGTTGCGCGCTGAAGCTCCTGCGCGGCCCGGCGCAGTTCGCTTTTCCGCTGCACAACAAGTGCCTCCGCTTCCACTTTGGTCTGATGTGCCAGCGCCACTTCGGCCTTGGCACGATCTAGCGTGGCGGACAACTCATCATTGTCCATTTCCGCCAGCACGTCTCCGGTGGCGACCATGCCGCCTTCAACTGCCATGACGCTTTCGACACGTCCGGCTAAGGTCGGCGCAATTTCAATCTGTTCCGCCTCAATTCGACCATTCCCCTGCGCAAATCCATCAGGCAACTGGTTCCCGTTTTCAGAGACCAGGGAATAGACCACCACGCCCACCATCGCGAGCGCAGCCAAAGCAAGAAAAATCAATGAGTTTTTCTTCATTTTCCACCGCCTGAAAACTCGCTGCGGGTATTCCTCTATACTGCTGCTGAGCCTTGGGCTTTGCTTTGGATCAAGCCAACGACGTCAGGGCAAAGAAAGACTCTGCGACCCTGTCCCGGACATGTTCAGCCTTTGTGACCTGAAACTTTACCACAAAAGAGAAACAACATGGCATGCAAACCAACCCTGGCTTCGCACACTAAGGCAATGCGCACCGCGTTGACAGCCAAGCTGAAGTGAAAACGAGTGGTGGCCGATATCGGAGTCAATTTCTCGACCCTGAACCGATAGCTTTAGCAGGTTCCTCAAAAGACCGCCATGTACAGTTCACCCTCAAAGACACGGTTTGAGCGGCGTTCAGCCCCGCAAACTCCCCGATGGTCTTGAGAAAACAACGAACGTAAGTTGCTATTTACCTTCGAACAACTGCAAACTTGTAAGATGAACAGAAGGCTTCTTAGTCCGGTGCAGGCGCTTTTCGTGGCGGGTCTTGCCGCGCTTGGAGTTTTCACGATCCTCGCAGGCCTTCGTTCTGAAGGTTACCTGCAGCGGCCCGAGCTTGCACATTACGATTGGGTTTTGGACCGCAGGGCCAGCGATGCGTTGGCACAGGATGTTGTCGTGGTCGCGGTCGATGACGAGGATTTGCGCACCTGGGGCTGGCCCCTCTCAGATGGTCAGATTGCGAATATTATCGACGCACTGTCGTCGGCAGGTGCCGCTGTAATCGGTATCGATATCTATCGCGACAATGAGGTGATCGAGGGGCGGCAGCAACTCGAAGCGGCGTTCCTGAAGACCAATGCGATCTGGGTTGTGAAACTGAACGACAGCGGCGGGCTGAGCATCGAGGCGCCGGATTTTGCGCAGAACGACGGCAGCGTGGGGTTTGCTGATATCCCCGTCGACGCGGATGGTGTCGCCCGGCGCAGTATTCTGCTGGTCAGCGGCACCGATCGCATTTCTTTGGCGTTCAGCACACAGTTGGCCCTGCGCGCCACGGGTCAAAACAGCCTGAAAGCCTGGCCGGACGATCCCCGGACCCTGTTGTTTGGTCAGACGCCGGTGCGACGGCTGGAAGACAGGTTCGGCAGCTATCGCGGGCTAGATGATACGGGCTATCAGGTGCTGCTGGATTACACCAACGCATTGCCGATGGCCCCGATCATACTGGCCCGCGACTTGCTCGCCGGACAAGCAGACGCGGACATGATCGAAGGAAAAGTCGCCCTGATCGGGGTTACCAGCAAGTCGATCAAAGACGATTTCCGCACACCGCTGAACAACCCGCCACAGACGCCATTCAGCTATGGCGTATTGGTGCATGCAGCCACCACCCAGCAATTAATCGATTATGCCGCGGGCCGCAGCCAACCGATGCGCAGCCCCGGGCAAAGTGCGCACTTGGCGATAATCTTCGCCAGCGCATTGTTCGGGGCATTAGCTGGGGTTCTGTCGCGCACTGTGCTGACCGTCATACTACTTGGACCAGGCCTTGCCATCGCTATTGGAGTGGCGCTTTCGAACCTTTTGTCTCGTGGCATATGGTTGCCGGTCGTTCCGACATCGGTTGCTTGGTTTACCGCCTTTCTTTTAGCGCTCCTCACTGTCGGGATCATCTCGCGTCGGCAACGCCAGGCCATCGCCAGACTGTTCTCGGATCATCTGTCCCCGGAACTCACAGCCGAGATATGGAACGCGCGTGATATCCTTTTTGCTGGCGGAAAGCCGCGCCCCCGCCGCTTGCGCGTCAGTGTCCTTCTTGCTGATCTGGAAGGCTCGACGACCGTCGGCGGCTCGGCCGAACCGGGTGCCTTCATGGACTGGACAAGCCGGATTTTGGATGAAATGAGCCAGGTCGCTCGCGAAAATGGCGGGTTCATTGAGAAGTTCACCGGTGACGGAATCCTGGTGGTGTTCGGTGCGCCGCTGCCTCGAACGACCGAGGAGGACATCCAGAAGGACGCTGTCGCGGCCTGCCGGACGGCACTGCAAATTTCTGACCGGATTGACAGACTGAATGCAGAAGGTGGTCTGTTGGCACCTTATGGTCTGCGGATCGGGCTCCATAGTGGCGTGGTTTTGGGCGGCACGTTGGGCAGCGCGGGCAGCCTTCAATACAACATCATGGGCGACACGGTGAACATCGCAGCCCGTATCGAGGCATTCGGAAAAGCGTTGCAAGTTAGGCGCGCGTCGGCAACCACGATCTGTGCCAGCGCTGATCTTCGAGAACTCGTTGGACGCTATTTCACGTTTCAGTTGGTCGGGCACCTTATCCACGACGACAAGTCGCGGGAAATTGCGTTATTCTTGCTGACAGGATCGGCACAGAGGGGGGCATCGCAATGATGACACCGGCATGTTCGGGAAACACTCTTGGCGCTTTGATAACCGGTCTGCTGCTGCTTCTGGGCTCGACCATTTCCCTGTCGGCGCAAGAAAGCGAAGGCAGTCAGCAGGCTGATCCAGACGAGGTCATTTTCATTCCGCCCACCATCGGTGCCCCGGCGGACCGCGTCGGCGCTGCCACGCGCGATGTCGGGCAAGAGGCTGGAGCACTGGCCGTGCTCGCACCGGCTGGCGGCGGCGTGACCACATTGGGCAAACCCCCGCTGATCTGGCACTTGGCTGATAATTTTTCAGGCCAGATGTCCGCGCAGTTGGCCCCGGTCGGGTCGCAGCAGAACGGAGTCGGTATTTCCGGCAACGGTCGGTTCCGAAAAGGGTTCTACGCGCTCGACCTGTCGCGCTCGGAACTCGTGCTGGAGCCGGGGCGTATTTATGTCTGGACAGTGGTTCTGGCGGAACCTGAGGCGGGGGCCGTCATCGCGACGGTGACGACTTACGTGGAACGGGTCACCGCCCCAGAGCCCGCCGCAGAGGATGTGCCGGCCTTGGCCGCCAAGGGATTATGGTTCGATGCCCTGCACCCCTTTGTCGAAATCGAGTTATCGGGTAAAGTTCGGGTCAACCGGAATGCGGGGTTTGCGAGCCTTGTCCGGTCTGCTGGCATTTCGCTGCCATAGGACACGCTCCAACCCCTCGGCAAACAGGCGGGGGACGCATGATGATATACCGGTCTTTTTCGGGTCTGGCTCTACGCTGCGCTCTGCTGGCCGTTGCACTGATCTGCACCATTTCAGCAGCGGCCTTTGCGGCGACGGAAAAACGCGTGGCTCTAGTCATTGGCAATTCCGCTTATCAGCATGTCTCGAGTCTGGAGAACCCGATCAATGATGCTCAGGACATCTCGAAATCGCTGGCACGTATAGGGTTCGAGGTCACCACGGGTCTGGACCTGGATTACAACGGTATGCGCTTCGCGCTTCGGGACTTTACCGAAACTGCCGCGGGTGCCGATGTGGCGCTTGTCTATTTCGCGGGCCACGGAATTGAGATCGAGAATACCAACTACCTGATCCCGGTGAACGCAGCACTGAAAAGCGACCGCGACGTCGACTTCGAGGCCATTCGTCTGGATGCAATCGTGAATTCGATTGCCGATACGCCGGGGCTGAAACTGGTTCTGGTCGATGCCTGCCGCAACAATCCTTTCGTTGCGCAGATGTCGCGCGCGTCGGCCACTCGGTCGATCGGGCGTGGGCTGGCCGCAGTGGAACCTGGTGGGGTTGTCGTGGGCTATGCCGCGCGTGGTGGAACGCTGGCGCAGGACGGGGGCGGCCGGAACAGCCCCTATGCGACGGCACTTTTGGAACATATCGAACAGCCGGGGTTGGAGCTTGGGAAAATGTTTCGCCGGGTGCGCGATCGGGTGGTGGAGCTTACGGATGGATTTCAGGAGCCATTTACATATGGCTCACTGCCTGGCGAAGACATCTACCTTGTGCCACAGGTCGAACAGGTGGCAATGCTGGCACCTGCAGACCAGACGACCCAGCCCGTCGCCGTGCGCCCCCTTGCGACCCGCGACACTGCAATCAGCGCCGCGATGAAAGTGAACACCATGCGTGGCTGGTCGCTGGTCGCCGGCAAGTACCGGGCGGCCACCATCGTCGAGCCCGAGATTCTGGGGCGCATGGCCGAGATTACGCCGGATTGGCTGAAGAAACAGGGCCACCTGTCCACAATGGAGGATTTCCTTTTACCGGACCGCGAACGGAAACAGCGTCTGCAAGAGGCGCTCAATACCGCCGGTTTCGAGGTCGGCGTGCCGGATGGCGCGTTCGGACTGAAGACGCGGGCGGGAATAAAGGCTTTGCAGGAGGCCCGAGGGCTTGATCCGACGGGCCATGTCGATGCGGCCGTTCTGGCAAGCTTGCGAATGGAATGGCAGGATGGGTCTGACGATAGTTTTGTCAGCAATCCATTTGTTGTGCGTCAAATGCCGGATGACCTTGAAATGCTGGGTGAAAACGAAGAGATCATAACAGTGCTCAAGTGCCTTGGCTTGCGGAAAAGCATCTATGGCAAGTACCGGGGCAGCTTCTACATCGCCATGATTTATTCCGGCTCGATCGACGACGCGCGCCGCCTCGCCGAGAGCTGTGGCATCGATCTTGCATCCCTGACATCGGCTGACGAGAACGCATTCGTGGTGCGCATGATCGCCCATGATCCGGCCTTGTTTGAACAAGGCTATGACAGTCGAACCAACACCAGTTACAAGGCTGGCCCCTATTTCGGCTTCCGGAAGGACCCAAAGGAAGAAAATGCCGTGACAGGCTGGCGGTGGTACACCGGAGAGCCGGTCAATTTCACAAATTGGTTACCATCGAAACCGAACAAGACCCATGGGAAAGGCAACAAGGCTTTCGCTCAGTTTCAGTATGAACGAAACGGACGCCGAGACCTGAGTGAGATCGTGCCGACACAATGGTTCGACGGGTCGGGACGCTTTGCACGTTCAGTCGTTCTGGAAGGCAGGTTGCCCTAACCGGGATAAGTTCAAATGGATTGCAGCCCAGGTGCATTGCTCAGCTCTACAAAAGATTCAGACAGGGGCTATCCCGGCTAGTAATACTTGCAATGCAATCGAAATCCGATCGCTCTCAAGCCCGATCTGGACGTGTCGCGGTTTGATGCCGCTCCTTTGATGGCACTTATTGCAGCAAAGGAGACGGACTTTGGGACTGAAACGGACGGACGATTTCCGTGCTGATGCAGTGTAGACTCCGCTGACGAGCGGGCTGACACGTCGGCGGGTTGCTTTAGACTTAGGTATTGGCCTTTCGACGCTGAACAAGTGGGTACCGGCGCATCGTAACGCCGGCGTTGTGTCGGACAAGGATCTGGACCTCGCCCGTGAAAACGAGCGACTTCGACGGGAGAACCGGGTTCTCAATGAGGAGAGGGGTATTCTAAAAAAGGCAACAACCTACTTCGCGAGCCAGAAGCCATGAGGTTTAGTTTCATCTAAGAGCATGGAAGCGAATTCCCAGTTAACCGCCTTTGCCAAGTTCTGAATGTCAGCTCATGTATCCTGCGCGCTTATTGCAGCCGCCCAGCCAGCCAAAGGCAGCGGACCAACGCGGTCGTGCTGACTCATGTCCAGGAGCGATCTCGTCTCAGCCTGAGCAGCCACGACCGTCCACAAATGACTGGCGAGTTGAAGGAACTTGGTCTGAGCGTCGGGCGTCGTCGTGTTGGTCGGTTGATGCGTGAAAATAGCATACGAGTCGAGAGATCGAAGTAATACAAAGTGACGACCGACTGCAATAACGCCTTCAATATCGCGCCGAACCTGTTGAACCGGGACTTCACAGCATACGAGCCCAACTGGAAATGGGGAGGCTCGCCCCATCCGCGTTCGTCACGTGGCAGATCAGCAGGAACAGACGCCGTCGGCGTCTGATCTGCAAATCAGCCCTGATTTCACCAAAAGGAAGTCAGGATCAATGAAATCGGTCTAGGTGCTGGATGAAGGAAGTGAGGCAAAAAAGTCAAGGTTCTGTCGCTGGTGGCAGAACTATGTGTCGCCTGACAAATTACTGTGGAACGTCACTGATATTTGACTCAATCGACAGCCAAAACCTCAATAAATCTACAAATCGCGTCATTCAATTCTGACCCAAACGTCAAGCATTTCTGACCCAATCTGAGTAAAGGTCCTTCGTCGACGCTGCGGCTAAGGTCTTAATAGAGCCCACTTTGACCGGTGCTGCGCGATGCCCGAATGACGGCGATGCGCAGTTTACTGACTTTACAAAGTCGACCCAGTGCTCTGAATCTGATATTCACAAATCGTCGGAAATTGGCGATGTGAGCCCTTATGCGAAGTTTGCAGAAATTCGCCTCCGTCCATTCCTCCGTTTACAACCACTTCAACCAGGAAAGATCGTTAGCCAGTCGAGACACCTTCAAGCTGACCCGCGCCGCCGCTCTTAGCGAGTGGCGTCAACTTTGTTCCGGATAAGTTCGCGATTTCCGCGGCAAACTGAGACTAGTTCGAATTAGTCTGACAGCACCTCTCATCCGATACAGTCTTCACGAAGTTGATTATCTCAGATTTCGTCGCACCGCCGTTCCAAGACTTCAGGGGGTCAGAGAAGGCTTGTGTGCTGGCGATTACCAGACAAGCGGATCCAAAGGCTGCTTTGATCAACCAGTGCTTTGACATGTAGATCACCTTTTAGAATCACAAGTTAAGGGGATTGCGGGCGCTGAGCGAAAGTCCGTGGCATTCGCCAATAGTATCCAAAAAAACTCACTCCAGCCTAGAGAAACTGTGAAGAAGCACTTACTCCGTTTCACATTTTCGATGTGTCGAGGCGCCGCATAACGACGCCCCGACCATTTGCGTCAGTTGCCGGTTGGCAGGCTCAAATTGAAGCCGTCCTTTTTCAACTGGTCACGCACCGTCGTGAAGCGGTGGTACTCGCTGAGCGTAATTGGGCCGGAGTAGGATTCGCTCTGCACCGGACGTGGGGGATAGTCGATGTAGGTTCTCACAACCCGCTCAACCTCGCCCATCAGTGTCGGCATCGTCCAAGTGTTCTCACGCCCGGTGGTCATGAAGATGTCGTAGCGCTCCATAGGGTCTTCCCAAAGGTTGAACACCTGCGGAACGGTAGCAACGTACATTTCGGCCCCACGCCATCCCAATTCGGCAGCAGGAGCTTCGGATCCGGCACGCGCACCGTTGTCGCCGCGCATGTTGAAGACGGCCTTCCATTCATTGACGCGCACCGCGCCTGGAGTGAGTTCATTCTCGGTAAAATACGCCCAGGTGTTGCGCTGTGGATCGGCCTCTCCAAACAGGACCGGAGCCATATCAATGCTGTCAAAAATCGTCGGCTGCCCTTCCCGGTCTTCGGTCGGCAACGGAACGCCGGCGAGGTTGGCAAAGGTGGCCATCAGATCGGTGCCGCCGGTGATGTCGCTCGACTTCGTGTTCGGCTCGATCTTACCGGTCCACTTTGCGAAGAAAGGTACGCGGTATGCCCCTTCACGGTCAGTCCCTTTGGTGCCACGAAACGGTGTCATGCCAGCATCAGGATGCACATCCTGCCATGCGCCATTATCAACAGTGTAAATGATCAGGGTATTTTCCCCAATTCCGAGATCTTCCACCTTGTCGAGGATCTGACCAGTGTGGAAATCAAGCTCTACCACCTTGTCGCCATACTTGTTCTTTACCGCCGACTTGCCCACAAAATCAGGCGACGGCAGGTTAGGCTGGTGGTTCGCAGCCCAGTTGATAGACATGAAGAATGGTTGGTCCAGGCCAGCAAGACGCTCCAGTTCTGCCACCGCCTTTTCCGCACCAACTTTGTCCAGCGCGGCCAAATCAGCAGTCGTCATGTCTTCGATAGTCAGCACTTCCTTGGCAGGATCTCCGGCCACGCCTTCAAAAACGCCGGTGGTGTTCTCTTTGTAAAATGCTCTCTGATCATCGGACATCTGCACATTCCAGTCGTCCAGCGCATAGGTGTACGCATTCAGGTGATAGAGAAATGTGTTTTCCATCTTGTCGTAGCCATGGGCTGTCGGCATGGCATAATCTGCTTCCCCGAGGTGCCATTTTCCCATGAAGTAAGTGTTGTAATCAGCCTGCTTCAAAACAGACGCAATCGTCCATTCTGCCGCCGGTAGTCCACCTCCCTGACCCTGAAAAGCAACCGTCGTCATGCCCGAGCGGTTCGGGAAACGCCCGGTCTGCATCGCGGCACGCCCCGGCGTGCAAGAGGATTGAGCGTAGAAATCTGTGAACATCATCCCTTGCTTGGCCATTTGATCAAGATTGGGCGTGTCCATGCCGCGCGCGGCGCCCCCATGATAGGCACCAAGGTCCCAATACCCAGTATCGTCAGAAACGATCATAATGATGTTGGGCTTGCTGCCATAGGTCGACAAAGACGTCGGATCGAAATCCTGAGCCGTCGCGGAGATCGCGAAAGTACAAAAGAAAGCAGCCAATGGCGTGGCAACTTGGTGAGGTTTAATCATGTTTATCTCCTACTCCGGGTAAAAAGTATTAAAGTTTTGAAACTGCGCGTTTCTAAAGGTTTTGATACAGTGCAGAACTGAACACACTACGACCTATTCCGAATGGCCTCTTATACTTTTGGATACATCGGCCTCTCGGGGCGCCGTTTAATCACACCGAACAACTAGTCGATAGGACACTAAACTTTGGATGATCCTTGCGATCATCCTCAGTAATCTCTGTCGTCGATTTTAAGTCTAAATCAACGTTTCACTTTTTTGAGTGATTTAACCCACGAATAGCGCTTGCTTTACCCGCATAAAAGTTTGACCGTCTCATGTTCAACGAAGGTTGTCAGTGGAAAACGGCAGAGAACCAACAACTCACATTACATTATTGCGATTCATCTATTTGTCAAAGTTTCGTCGTGTGCAAATCCGCCCCGGAAGTCTTCGTCCTGATAGATCAAAGGCCAATCATGCACTAACTTTCAATTTGGACCACTAAAATTGGGCGGCTCAGTTCGACCAACGCGCTAGAAGCGGCCGTAATCGCGAATTGGGTTGGGCGCACCCAGAGCAGGCCATCGCTTTAGACCGTGGGCAACTTTGCGTAGCCAAAATTTTGAGACCTTCCTATTTAATGTCCGGTTTGCACTGTTTGCGGTCCTCCGGTGAAAGCGGGCCAATGGCCGAAAAGTCCGCAGACTGTGAGTTCGTGCACCCTGAAAATTTGCGCCTGCAGCGAACGGCCGGTTCGACGGGCCGCACCGCAGCGGCGACATGTGTCGATGAACGTCCGCTTCGGGCCGCTCACAAACTTCTCGATCTAGATGTGGAATATTGAGATATTCCCTGCCAAATCGACCTGAAGACGTCGAAGCACACAATCAGCATGTCGCATTACATAGCCTCCAACGTGTGGGTGAGGCCGTTTCGGATGTGATCTTCCAACAGTTTCTTGGCCGTGTCAGCGTCTCTGGCCAGCGCGGCATCGAACATGCCCTTGTGTTCCTTGACGGCCTCTTCGCCGCGATATGTCAGCACCAGCATCTGATACCGCAGATACTTGTCGTAGATGATCGAGTGCAGAGACAGAAGGTTCTTGGAGTTGCAGGCCGCGATCATCGCTTGGTGAAACTCCCAATCATATCGTTTCCAGGTTTCTTTCTCGGACTCGTCGCCCTTGAGAAGCTGCTGTTCCATCAGGTGCAGTTTGTGGTGTGCGGCAACGAGGTTGCCTTCCCAGTCCGTGTCGCCATTCGCAATGGACAACTCTAACGCGTGGCATTCCAACAGAACGCGCAGCTCTGAAATCTCGGTCAGGTCTTCTCGTGAAACTGGCGTGACCAGAAAACCCCGTTGCTCGGGAGCTTCGACAAATCCATCGCTGGCGAGCCGGTTCAGCGTTTCACGAAGTGTCGAAAGGCTTGCCGAGTAGCGTTCCTTCAGGGCGTCCAGCTTCAGTTTGGAGCCGGGCTGCAACTCCCCGAAGATGATGTCCCGCTTGATGCGCTGATAGGTACTTGCACCTATCGTAGACGGCTGTTTCGCCATGCGTTTCACCCGATATTATCAGTTTCCTCGTTCAATTAGCATTTTTCAGAGACATCAGCAATCCAAACTGATGTATGGTAAAAATAAAAATATCATACATTATTGCGGAATCGCGAAAACCCCAATACGGTCGTGGCCAAGTTGGGCAAAGCAGCCCGATCGCAATCATCGGTTTCGGGATTTTCCGGACCCTCCGGAAGGAAGCAAAGTGTCTAAGAACTTTCGCATTGCCATTGTCGGCATTGGCCTTGTTGGACGCCGCCACGCAGACGCTATACGAGCGTTGCGCCATGTTGATCTCGTCGCGGTGGTCGACCCCAGCGATGAAGGCCGTGCTTACGCCGTTGAGCACGGGGTCGCATGTTACGAAACCCTCGAGGAAATGTTTGCAATTCAGACGCCGGACGGAGCTGTTCTTGCGACCCCGACCACGCTTCATGTTGAACAAGGCCTCACGTGTGTTCGACACGGTTGTCCTGTTCTTGTCGAAAAACCGATCGCCGTAGAAGCCACCGCTGCACTTGAGCTTGTTCAAGCTGCGGAGAAGGCCAATGTGCCACTGATGGTCGGCCATCATCGCAGACACAATCCTCTGATCAGGTCGGCTAAGGAAGCCATTGTCGATGGAAAAATTGGAGATGTGCGCGCTGTCCATGCGAATTGCTGGTTCTATAAGCCAGACGAGTATTTTGATGCTGCGCCCTGGAGAAAGAAACCCGGTGCAGGGCCCATCTCGGTCAATCTTGTCCACGATGTGGATCTGCTGAGGTACCTGGCCGGAGAAGTTGTGACCGTACAGGCTCAGTCGGCTGCATCGCAGCGGGGCTACGACAACGAAGATGTTGCTGGTGCGCTGTTGACGTTTGAAAGCGGGGCGATAGGGACCATAAGTGTGTCCGACAGCATCGTTGCTCCATGGAGCTGGGAGATGACGTCTCAGGAATATCCAATCTATCCTTCGACCACAGAGAGTAGCTATATGATCGGTGGCTCTCATGGTTCGTTGTCCGTTCCCGATCTTCGCCTGTGGAGTTACCAGAGTGAGCAACGGGACTGGTGGACGCCAATCTCATCAACCGCGCTGAAGAAGGGTGCGTCTGACCCTTTGGTCAATCAGCTCAGGCACTTTATTGAAGTAGCTCGGCACGAAGCAGTGCCGATTGTGTCTGGATGGGAAGGTTTTAAAACACTCCAAGTTATTGAAGCTATTCAGAATTCTTGCAGAACAGGTGAAACGGTCAGAATCAAAAACTTACAAAAAACACCAATGGTAGATATGACGGCAGTATAAAATATCTGATATTTTGCAAAAAATCTTGCAAAATTTCCAAAATAGGTCAAAACTCTGAATCGCAAAAAAGAAGCATCATGATGTCTCAGGGAGGAGCAAAGTGATTACCAAACTTACCCGCCGGGCTGCTGTATCAGCCCTTGTTGCAACCGGTGTTCTGTTTGGCGCGACAAGCGGTGCGCTGGCGGAAGACAAAGTGCAACTTCGCCTCGCAACATCAGGATCGGAGACCGACCAGCGCTCGGTCGCTATGGCCGAGGTTTTCGCGCCCATGGTCGCTGATTTCGCAAGCTACGAGCCCAGCTATAATGGAACCATCTTTGCCCAAGGCACCGAGTTGGACGCCATCAGCCGGGGTAACCTGGAAATGTCGATCACCTCGGCGCAGGAACTGGCACAGTTCTTCCCCGAGTTTTCGATCTTTACCGCAGGCTATGTCCACCAGGACGCCGCGCATCAGGTAGCTGTCTTCAACGATCCCTTGATGGATGCCTTTAAGCAGAAGGCCGAAGAAGAACTAGGCGTCAAACTGCTGTCGGTCATGTATCTGGGCCGTCGTCAGGTGAACCTGCGCCAGCCCAAGGATGAGCTGACAGTCACGACGCCCGCAGACTTGGAAGGCGTGAATCTGCGGATGCCGGGCACCGACGCATGGCAGTTCCTTGGCAAGGCGCTGGGTGCCGCGCCGACACCGATGGCCTTCTCCGAAGTCTATACCGCGCTGTCGACCGGTGCCGTTGACGGGCAGGATAACCCGTTGCCGACCGTCGTTGACGCCAAGTTCTATGAAGTGACCAATCAGATCGTCCTGACATCGCATCTGGTCGACCTGAACTATATAGCCATCGGCAAAGAAGTTTGGGACGGGCTGACACCGGAACAGCAAGCTAAGGTTCAGGAAGCTGCGGACGCAGCAGCTGAATCAGGCCGCCAGAAGCAGCTTCAGAAAGAAGAGGATCTTGTCAGCTTCCTGAAAGAGCAGGGCATGGAGATTTACGAACCCGATCTCGCTGCGTTCCGCGATCAGGTACAGTCTATGTATCTGGACAGCGAATTCGCTGGCTCATGGCCCGAAGGCGTTCTGGATCAGATCAACGCTCTGGGCAACTGAACCCAGTAAGACAGGGGAGGGAGAACCATAATGAAGGCCATTATGAAGGGGTTCTCCCGACTGACCGAAGCGATTGCCGGCGGGATGCTGGCGGCAATCTTCCTTATCTTCCTTCTCCAAATTCTACTACGGTACTTCTTCACCCCAGCAGGCTGGACGCTGGAATTGATCGGCATTCTTTGGGTCTGGGTGATTTTCTTCAGCTGCGCTTTCATCGTGCGCGAACGGGATCACGTGAAGTTCGACATCATCTATCTTTCGGTGCCGATGCGCGTACGGCAGGTCTTTGCGATGCTGGCGGCCGCAGCGATCGTAGTCGGTATGCTCTACAGCTTCCTTCCGACGTGGGACTACATCGACTGGATGAAAATCCGCAAGACATCGACTGTCCGCAATCCGTTCTCCGGTGAGAAGATACCGCTGCGCACAGTATTCTCGATTTACGCGGTATTCATGCTGGTCGTCGCAGCGCGCTACGCGTGGCTATTCTTCGACGTCATGCGCAATGGCCCACCAAAGACAGAGTTGGAACTGGTCGTTGGGTACAACGTGGTTGACGATCATCCCCGTGTCGACGTCGAAAAGGATGAGGAAGTTAAAAAATGAGTTTTGAACTTCTTTCCTGCCTGCTCGCTCTCTTTCTTCTGGCAGGCATCGGGACACCTATCGGCTATTCCATCCTCCTGGCCTCATTAGTGTACCTGGGCACGGCCGGACTGGACGTCGCCCTCGCGGGCGAGAAGATCCTGCAAGGCTTTTACAAAAGCACGATCCTGCTTGCCGTGCCTTTGTTCATCGTCGCCGCGAATATCATGAACGCTGGATCGATCACGGACCGTCTTTTGAACTTCTGCGTCGCTGCTGTCGGTCGTTTCAAGGGCGGCCTCGGGCACGTAAACGTGGTAGCGTCACTGATCTTTTCGGGTATGTCCGGCTCGGCCGTCGCGGATGCTGCGGGGATCGGGAAGATCATCATTGAAATGATGACCAAGGATGGCCGCTACAGCCGAGGCTACGCAGCTGCAATCACGGCAGCGTCGGCAACGATCGGCCCTATTATTCCGCCCTCTATCCCGATGGTTTTGTACGCGCTCGTTTCCAAGGCCTCCATCGGGTCGCTGTTTCTCGCCGGTATTCTGCCGGGCCTGATCATGGGCGTCGTCCTCATGGCGATGAACTATTATCTGGCCGGAAAGCGGAACTTTGCATTGGAAGAACCTGTTCCACTGCGCGAGTTGCCGGCTAAAACCGCCAACGCATTTCCGGCACTGCTGATGCCCGCAATCCTGCTATACGGCATATATGGGGGCGTCACCACTCCGACCGAAGCTGCCGCCGTAGCTGCATTCTACGCCCTGCTACTGGCAGCGTTGTTCTACCGAGCGCTGACCTTTCGCGGCCTTTATCAGGTGTTCGTCGACAGTGCGCGCTCTTCCGCAGCCGTCGGGGTTGTCATTGGTGGCGCGTTCATTCTGAACTTCATCGTCATTCAGGAGCAAATTCCTCAGTCTATCTCGGCGCTGCTGGAGGGTTCCGATGTTAGCCCGATTGTGTTCCTGATCCTCGTAAACCTGCTGATCCTCGCGCTGGGATGCGTGTTAGACGCAACAACGATCATCCTGGTGATTGTGCCCCTGTTCATTCCAACCTGCGAAGCGCTTGGGATTGATCTGGTGCATTTCGGGGTGCTGGTCGTCGTGAACTCGATGATCGGTCTGATCACGCCGCCCTATGGCATTCTGCTCTTTGTGATCAACGCCGTGACGGACATTCCGCTACGCGAAATCATCTCGGAAATCTGGGCCTTCCTCGCGGTTCTCATCTTCGCCCTGGTGATCATGATACTGATGCCTGATTTGGTCCTGTGGTTGCCGCGTATGTTTGGATATCAGGGATAATGTGCCTCTCGGTTTCGACAACGTCGATCCCCGGTGATCTGGCCGAAAAGCTGAGTGCTATCGCTGACGCGGGATTCGGGGGTGTCGAATTACACGAACCGGACTTGACCGCTTTTGACGGGCCGCCATCGCAAATTCGGAACATAGCATCAGATCTCGGCCTGAAGATTTGCCTGCTGCAACCTTTCCATAACCTTGAAGGCCAGTCTGGCGGCGGACGGGAGCGCGCCTTTGATCGACTGAAGCGCAAACTCGACCTGATGAGCGAGTTGGGTACGGATCTGCTGCTAATTGGGTCCGCATTCGAGGTCGATGCCGCTGCGACCGAAGAACAGGTAATCGCAGATCTTGGCGAGGCGGCCCAGATCGCAAAAGAAATGGGGTTGCGTCTGGCCTATATGGGCTTGCCATGGTCGGATCTTATTCACTCGGATGAACAGGCGTTAGGCGTCGTTGAAGCTATCGACAGCCCTTATTTGGGGTTGGCCTTGAATTCCTTCTTCTCGCTTGCCGACGGGTCCAAACCAGCCCGCCTTCGGGACATTCCTGGAGATCGGCTGTTCCATGTGCAGCTATCCGATGCACCCCGACTTGAGATGGATATTCGCAGGCTCAAACGGCACTTTGGGCTTCTGCCGGGGCTTGGGTCACTGAACCTTGCGGGCTTTGTGCGGGTGTTGTCCCGCGCTGGGTACAAGGGGCCTTGGTCCATTGCGCGTGTCAATGAAGCAGCTCCTCAACCCGGTGGCCTGACACTGGCCCGAGACAGCTACAGGTCGCTGGTGAACCTGTTAGATGAGGTTTCCCGGACCGAACCGGGAACAGATTTCGGCATCCCGGACCTGCCGGAACGCGTCTATGCGTCAGGCTTCGAATTCGTCGAATTTACAGCCGACGAAACAAGCGGCGCGCAGCTGGCAGATATGCTGTCAGCAATGTGTTTTCGAATGGAGCGAAAACACGTAACCAAGTCCGTCGAGCTGTGGCGGCAGGGCGCGATAAACATCGTTGTGAATACCGAAAAGGAAGGTTTCGCCCATTCGGCGTTCCTGGGTCACGGCCCCTCCGTGTGTGACATGGGGTTGCGTGTCAAAGATGCGGATCAGACGGTTCAGCGAGCGACCGCGTTGGGCGCGCCGAATTTCTCACAACCGGTAGGGACTGGGGAACTGGACATCCCGGCCATTCGAGGTGTTGGTGGCAATGTTGTCCATTTCATAGATGAGAAATCCGATCTGCATCGGGTTTGGGACATCGAGTTCGAGCCAGTCGCCAAGACCAAAGCGATCCAGCCTGCCGGTCTGCGCCGCATCGACCATCTGGCGCAGACGATGCGTAACGATGAGATGCAAAGCTGGCTGCTCTATTACATTTCGACTTTTGAGATGGCAAAGTCCCCGATCGTAAACGTTGCCGACCCATCAGGTGTTGTGCAAAGCCAAGCCATCGAGAGCCCCGAGGGCGAAGTGCGTTTAAACCTGAATGGTGCAGTTGGGCGTCGAACACTGGCGGCTTCATTCCTTGAAGACGGTTTTGGTGCCGGTGTTCAGCACATAGCCTTCCAGTCGGACGACATATTTGAAACCTCAGCCCAATTGCGGAAGTCCGGCTTTCCCAGCCTGTCCATCCCAGAAAACTACTACGCTGATCTGCAAGCGACATTCGGGTTAAGTGAAGACCTGATCGCCCAAATGCGCAGGGATAACATTCTCTACGACTGCGCAGCGGGTTCCGAGTATTTTCAGATCTACAGCCGACCTATCTTTAACGGCTTCTTCTTTGAAATTGTTGAGCGCCGATCTGGCTACTCCGGCTACGGCGCGCGCAATGCTGCGTTCCGATTGGCGGCCCAAGCGCGACACCACATGGCGGAAGGAACAACCTGATATGAAGGCGGCACTAATCGGCCAAGGTATTGCTGGCTCCATGACGCCTGAGATGCACGAGGCAGAAGGTCGGGCGCAGGGTATCGATCTGAGCTACGGTAGGATCGACACTGCAAAAGAGCCATTTCGTGGAATGTCGGTCGCTGATTTACTGCATTATTCCGTTGAATTAGGCTGCGCGGCGGTCAACGTGACGCATCCCTACAAAGCATCAGTCATTGATCATCTTGATGAGCTTTCCAAGACTGCTGAGGAGCTTCAAGCTGTCAACGCGGTGGTTTTTTGTGACGACCGAATGGTTGGCCACAACACCGACTACATAGGTTTCCACAGTGCCTTCGGAGATTTTTTGGGATCATCGAAGACTGAAACGGTTCTCATGTTTGGAGCTGGTGGCGCGGGCAGTGCAGTCTCTTTGGCTTTGCTTGATTCAGGTGTTCGAGACCTGGAGATAATCGATCCTGACTTCCACCGAGCGCAGGCGCTGGTCAGTCGACTAGAGGTCTTGCGCCCTTATGCAAAGATTCAGGGTTCCCCTTCGATTTCGTTGGATCGGATCGAACTTGTGGACGGAATGGTCAACGCAACACCACTTGGAATGGGCAAGTACCCCGGAACTGTCATTGAACCATCCCTGTTGCGGCCCGATGCATGGGTGGCAGACATCGTATATTTCCCGCTTGAGACACACCTACTGAGCAGGGCCCGCGCAACTGGGTTGAAAGTGATGAATGGTGCTGGAATGGCGGTTCATCAGGCTGCAGCGTCTTTTGAAATCTTCACCGGCTGCACCGCCTCAATCAGTCGCCTTCAAAACGTTTTCGATTCACTTCGTCAGCAGCGCATGCGCGAGTTTAGAGGTGCAACGGTATGACAAACGACGAACAAGCAATCCGCCAATGGTGGCGCACATCCATCATTGACATGAAACCCGGTAAGATCGCGTTTCGTGGCAACGCAATAGAGGATCTGATCGGGAACGTTTCTTTTCCGCAAATGATCTGGCTGATGGTGCGGGGTGATCTGCCCAGCGACGCACAAGCGCGTCTGTTCGAAGCCGCTTTGGTCGCAGGCGTGGATCACGGCCCACAGGCCCCCTCAATCGCGGCGGCGCGCATGGCTGCCACCTGCGGGGTAGGTCTCAATAATGCGATGGCGACTGCGGTGAACATGCTGGGCGATGTGCATGGCGGGGCAGGGGAGCAATGCGCCGAGCTGTATTATGATATCTCGGAACGCATGAATGCTGGGGCATCGCTGATTAATGCTGTTCAGGACGGTCTGGACAGCTGGCGCGAGACGTACGGCAAGATCGTCTCGGGCTTTGGCCACCGTTTTCACAAGCCCGTCGACCCGCGCGCGCCCAGGCTGATGCAACTTGTTCGTGATGCAGCGACAGAAGGTACAGTTTCTGGCCGCTTTGCCGATATCGGAGAAGAGGTTCAGTCCGAACTCGGTCGTCAACGCGGCGGTCGGCCGATTGCCATGAATATCGATGGTGCAACAGCCGTGATCTTCTGCGAACTTGGCTTTCCTGCGCCCTTGTCGCGAGGGCTGTTCTGCCTGTCCCGCTCGGTCGGAATACTTGCCCATGCGTGGGAGCAGATGGGTCAGGGCGGTCGGAACAAAGGGCCCATGCCCCCGAATTACTTACCCCACTACGAAGACAGGAATGATGACACGTGAGACATCGAAATCCTTCCGGGTCGGCCTTATCGGCTGTGGTCGTATCAGCGATATTTATCTAAAAACACTCTCCAATTTCTCAAACGTCGAGGTCGTCGCCTGCGCCAGCCTCGATCCTTTGGAAAGCCGCGCCAAGGCGGATCAATACGGCATCTCCAAGGCCTGCACACCGGATGAGGTGTTCGATGACCCGACGATTGACTGCGTTCTGAACCTGACGATCCCGGCAGCCCATGCCGACATCAGCCTGCGCGCCTTGGAGGCGGGCAAGCACGTCTATTCGGAAAAACCACTGGTCATGAACCGGACGGATGGCAAGGCGATTCTGTACGCGGCCGCCGAAAAGGGGCTGCTGGTCGGTTGCGCGCCCGACACGTTTCTGGGCGGTCGCTGGCAAACCGTTCGGCGCTTGATAGACGAAGGCGCAATCGGGAAACCAACTGGGGTATTTGCCCATGTCGGAACCCACGGGACGGAACGCCATCATCCCAATCCGGATTTCTACTATCAGGCGGGTGGTGGGCCATTGCTGGACCTTGGGCCTTACTACCTGACCGCCATGATCTGCTGTCTTGGTCCCGTTGATCGGGTCGCCGGAATGGCACGACGCACATTCGACAAGCGGATGATCGAGAATGGTCCCCGAAACGGGGAATGGATGGATGTCGAGGTCGACACGCATTCGCTTAGCCTGTTGCAGTTCTCATCCGGCGCCATCGGGTCGATGACAATGAGTTTCGACGTCTGGGACAGCGAAACCCCGCGCTTCGAGATCTATGGTGAAAACGGAACCATCAGCATTCCGGATCCTGACCCGGTGCATGGTGCCAATATCTTTCAAGGCGATGTTTGGCTGAAGACGCGCGAAACCTCGCGCTGGTCACATCAGCCCCGTCCAACAGGTCGCGAAGACTGGCCGGTGGTCGAGAACAAACACGGGTTCAACGAAGACAGCCGCGGCTTAGGCCTTTTGGACCTTGCTCTGGCCACACAGGAAGGGCGTCAGCCCCGTGCCAGTGGCGCGCTTGCCTACCATGTGTTCGAGGTCATGGACGCGATTGAACGGGCACCGAAATTCGGAGCCTATCAGACCATAGAAAGCCGGTGCGAGGCACCGAAGCCTCTGCCGGTCAATTTCCTGCAAGATGAGCGGAAGGAGCTGGCTCATGCCGGTTAAAAAACTCGACTTTGCGCTGCCTTTCTTTGACGTCCAGCACATCACTGATGAACAGATTTCCGTCGAGGGCCGTGCAATCGTTCTTAACCTTGGCGAACGGGGCCTCTTGATCGAGGATCAAGCCGTTGCGCCACTTTCGTCCGTGATTGTACAAAATAGCGTTTTGCACGGTGTGGAGCGCGCGGTGATCGTCCATGGCTTTGATGCCCACGGCGATGACGGCCAGCTGTTTGCAAAGGTGAAAAACACGTGGCCGTCTGCTTTTGACGTCCGGCAAGAGGAGCGTTTGCGCGGTGTCAGCCATTACATGTCGCCAAAGGTCTTCGTCGGTAACGTCGGGCTGACCATGTATCACTCGGGTTCGGTTCCGCTGAATGTCGGATTGCACATGGATCATCCGTTCTGCCCCGTACCGGGGTTTCGCGAAGTGCATACGCAAATCGTTGGCTTTGGCAAAATGCAGCAATGCCGGGAACGGGACGTTGAAACCCTTTATCTCGAAGAGTTCATGGCCCCGGGCACGACGCACAAGCCGATGTATGACACCGAAGGCAACTATCCCTGGCATCAATACGAGACGATTACCCCCAGCATCTTCATGGCGGTGGAAATCCTGCCCGAGGGCGCACGGGTCCCGGAAATGGAGGTTCAGAATGGCTGAGAGACTTCTGCCCGAAAACCTGAATTTTGACGGTCCTTTCCCCCGGTTGTCGCGCCGTTTGCGCCTGGGCGTTGTTGGCGGAGGGCGGATATCTGTCACGCAAGCAACGGCCGCGCGGATGACCGACCGGTGGGAGGTCGCCGCAGGTGCGCTCAGTTCTGACGCCGCGCGCAGCAAGGCGCGCGGGGCCGAGTGGTTTCTGCCGGCAGACCGGTGCTATGCGTCGTTCGAGGAGATGGCGCAGGCTGAGGCAGCGCGTCCGGATGGCGTGGATGCCGTGATGATCACCACTCCGAACCACGTTCATTTCTACGCGGCCAAAGCGTTTCTGGAGGCGGGCATTGACGTGCTGTGCGACAAGCCCCTGACCAATGAAGTCGCCGAGGCCGAGGGGCTTGAGGAGATCACCGCGCGCACCGGGCAGGTCTTTGCCGTCGGCTATGCGATGTCGTGCTTTCCGGTAATCCGGCAGGCGAAACAGATCGTGGCCGATGGCGGTATCGGCAAGATCAACCAGATCCATGTTGAGTTCATGCAAGACTGGATGACGCCCGAAGATGTGGCCGATGCGCCTCATGTAAAGTGGCGGCTGGATCCCAAGATTTCAGGCCCGACCAGTTGTGTCGGCGATATCGGCACCCATGCCGCGCATCTCGCCAGTTTTGTCTCGGGCCTGCCGATGACCGACCTGCGGGCCGAGTTCCACGTCTGCGGCGCGTCAAAGCCTTTGGAAGACACGGTATTCATGTTCACCAGCTATCAAAACGAGGTTCCGGGAACCCTGATGGCAACGCGCCTTGCCCCCGGAAACCGGGGCGGGTTGCGGTTGCGCATATTCGGGAGCGAAGGAGGTCTCGAGTGGGATTTGGAGAAGTCCGAGCAGCTGAAGTTCAATCGGTTTGGTGAACCGGATCGTATTATCAGCCGAGGTCACGGGCATGGCATCGGCCCCGGTGCAGAACGACTGATCCGTACCGCACGGGGTTTTCCGGAGGGGATTATCGAAGCCTGGGCCAACTTATATACGGAATTTGCCATGGGGGTGGCTGCCCGCCGGGATGGTGTCCCGGTTCCGGCTGATTGGCTTACTTATCCCAGTGTCGATCAAGGTGCAGACGGCGTGCGTTTCATTGGTGCCTCGGTCCGGTCACACCAATCCGGCGGTGATTGGGTCACAGTTTAAAACATAAATCCGAGCAGTTGGAAAACGCCCGTGGCATCGCCCGGGCGTTTCTATTTTCAGAGCAGCATTCAGAGTTGATATTTTAAAAAATATCAGATATTTTTTACTACGTGTGATGAATTTGAGATTCGCAGACACGTGGAGCTGTCGTTCATGGTGAAACCCGATGAGGCTGGCGCAAGCCCCTCTCTTTATTCCTTGGCGCATCTGACGCTGATCGGCTGCACGCCGCCCGAGTTGGTTTATATCGCCGCCCGGGCCGGTTACGATGCCGTCAGCCCGCGGTTCATTCCGATGCACGTGCCCGGTGAATTTACTCAGTCTCCAATCGACAAGGCGCAGGTGCAGGCCACCAAAACGGCTCTCTCTACCACCGGGGTGAAAGTCCTCGATGTCGAGCTTGCGCGCATCACGGAAGATGTCGATCCGCGCAGTTTTGAGCCCTCGTTGGAGATCGGAGGGGAACTCGGCGCCAAACGCATGATCATGAGCGCATGGACCAACGCCCGCGATGATCGTGACTTTCTGATCGACGTCTATTCCGAAACCTGCGAACTGGCAGCGCCCTACGGGTTAACGGTGGACTTGGAGTTTCCGAGCTTCTCCCGCTTGCGCACGCTGGATGAAGCACTGGACATTGTCCGCGCCTCTGATCAGCCCAACGGCGGTATTCTGGTTGATACGCTCTACCTGCACCTCAGCCGCGTAGATCTTGGTGAGCTGTTGCACGTTCCCTCGGACCTGTTTCACTTCCTGCATATCTCTGATTGCCTGCCCGGCATCGCCGATACGCGTGAGGGCATGATCCAACTGGCCCGCGATGCGCGGCTATATCCCGGTGAGGGATGGATCGATTTCACCGGCATCATCGAACGGATGCCACCCGTCGACTATTCCATCGAACTGCCCAACCAAAGCCGCGTGGCCGAGTTGGGATATGAAGAACACGCGCGTCGCTGTCTCAGCCACGCCAAGCGAACATTCGGCGAGGCGCGGTCACAGCGTCGTATGCACGATGCAGCAATTCCAAAACACCAAGAGGATCACCATGGGCAAAGAGCTCACTGAAAACGATCGCAACATGGCGGCCGATATGCTGGAACGCGCCCGCGCCGCCATGGCCGAGATTGAGGATTGGGATCAGGACAGGCTGAACCGCCTGTCCCAAGCAATCGCGTGGTATGCGGGGAACGAGAAAACTTTCACGCGCCTGGCCCAGCAAGGCGTGGACGAAAGCGGCATCGGAGATCGCGAAGGGCGTCCAGCGAAACGGTTCAAAATCCACATGGTACTGCGTGATGTCTTGCGCACGCCCTCGACGGGGATCGTCGAAGTCGACGAAGAAAAGGGGCTCGTGAAATACGCCAAACCTGCCGGTGTGATCGCGTCTCTGATCCCCATGACCAATCCAGCAATGACACCGCCAGTGACCGGCGTGTCCGCCGCAAATGCCCGGAATGCGGTCATCTTCAGCCCGCACCCGCGAACCGCTCACACGACCTTTGAAATGGTCGAAGTCATGCGTGCAGCTTGTCGTGCTGCCGGTGCTCCCGAGGACTTGTTTCAGTCCATTCGCAAACCGTCGATACCATTGACGCAACATCTGATGGAGATCTGCGACCTGACTTTGGCGACGGGAGGCAAGCCCATGGTCAAAGCAGCGTACAGTTCAGGGCGTCCAGCCTATGGTGTCGGCGCGGGCAATTCATCCATCGTCATCGATGAGACAGCCGACTTGGACATCGCCGCTCAGAACACCCGAATTTCCAAGACGTCTGACTTTGGTTCGGGTTGTTCGGCCGACGGTAACATCATCATCCAGCGCTCGGTTTACGACGATATGGTCAAGGCGCTTGAGGCCGAAGGTGGATACCTGTGTTCGGACGAAGAGAAGGCCATGCTCGAAGAGGCCATGTGGGACGAAAAGGGCAACCGCACGTTTCCGACCATCGCCTGTCCGCCTCAGCAAACGGCCAAGGTCGCCGGGTTCTCGATCCCAGAAGATCGCAAATTCCTGATGGTTGAAAATCAGGGGCAAATCGGGCCGCAGCACAAGTTTTCGAAGGAAAAACTGACAACGCTGATGGCGCTATATCACTTCGACACATTCGATGACGCGCTGGAAACGGTTAGCCAGATTTACAACACCGGGGGCAAGGGCCATTCCTGCGGCATCTACAGCCACAATGACGATCACATCGATCGGTTGGCGCGCCTGGCTCCGGTCAGCCGTATGATGGTGCGACAGCCTCAGTCCAAGGCCAACGCGGGTGCCTGGACCAATGGCATGCCAATGACCAGCAGCCTTGGTTGCGGCATCTGGGGCGGAAACATCACGAATGAAAATGTCACCATGAAACACATGATGAACTACACCTGGGTCAGCCGTCCGATCCCCGAGGATCGCCCCTCGGAGCCGGACCTGTTCGGTGAGTTCTACGGACAGGAGGTCGCGTGATGGACGGAGCGAAACTGGACGGCAAAACCGTTGCCGAGCACATCGTAGACTTTCTCGAACGCCGTGAGGTCAAGCATGTGTTCGGGCTTTGTGGCCATACGAATATCGCGGTTCTGGCCGCTCTGGCCGAAAGCCCGATTGATTTCGTTACCGTGCGGCACGAACAAATCGCCAGTCACGCGGCGGACGCTTATGCCCGCGTGACGGGCAAGGCCTCGGTGGTGTTGTCCCATCTCTCCCCGGGGCTTACCAATTGCGCCACCGGGGTCGCCAACGCGGCACTGGACTGTATCCCGATGGTGGTGATCGCAGGCGATATTCCCACGCATTACTACGGCAAACATCCGCATCAAGAGGTGAACCTGCACGCGGACGCCGCCCAGTGGGAAATCTATCGCCCCTTTGTCAAACGTGCATGGCGGGTAGATCGGGCTGACCTGATGGCCGAGATCCTGGAAAAGGCGTTTCATCTGGCCGAAAGCGGACAGCCCGGCCCGGTGCTGGTCAACGTGCCGATGGACATCTTCTCGGAAGTCATCCCCTCGGACAGCTTCGACCGTATTCTCGACAACACGCGCGCGCTCAAGAAACCGTCGATTGACGATGAAACGGCACGCGAGATTGTCGAAGCCTTGGCAAGGGCCGAAAACCCGGTCGCTTATGTCGGCGGCGGTATCCTTCTGGCTCAGGCCAGCGAGGAGTTGCGCGACTTCGTTGAACATATGGGCCTGCCGGTCGCGCATTCCCTGATGGGCAAGGGCGCATTGCGGGACGACCATCCGCTGGTGTTGGGCATGACCGGGTTTTGGGGCACCGAGCTGGTCAACCAGTCCTGCCTGAATGCGGATTACATCTTTGCCGTCGGCACTCGGTTCAAAGAGGCCGATTGCTCCAGCTGGTATCCCGGCTACACGTTTAACATCCCCGGTTCCAAGGTCATTCATATCGACATCGAACCGCAAGAGATTGGACGGAACTATCCCACCGAGATCGGAGTCGTTGCTGACGCCAAGGCCGCTTTGCGAGTCGTCAACCGGGTTGCCCGCGAGATGTATCCTGAGGGCTTCAAACGCCCCGCGCTGGAACAGAAGATCACCGACTTCCGAACGAACTTCAAAGCGCGCAACGTGGACATGGCGACCTCGTCGTCCTTTCCGATGATGCCCGAACGTATTTTGGCAGATACCCGCAAGGCACTGCCCGAGGATGCCATTATCACTACGGACGTGGGATGGAACAAGAACGGCGTCGGACAACAATTCGATATCCTGGCACCCGGTTCAATCCTGACCCCGGGTGGATTCGCGACGATGGGCTTTGGCCCTCCGGGAGCGATCGGCGCAAAACTGGCAGCCCCTGACCGTGTGGTGATAAGTCTTGTTGGCGATGGGGGGTTCGGTCAGAACCCGTCGATGCTGGCAACCGCGGTCGAGCTTGATCTGGGCATCATCTGGCTGGTTATGAACAACAACGCCTTCGGCACTATCGCGGGCCTTCAAAAGGCGCATTACGGTCTGACATACGGGACCACGTTCCCTGGATCAGCCGCAGCTCCAGCAAACGGACCGGGTTATGCAGATATTGCAAGAGCTTATGGTGCAGAAGGGCACAGGCTCAGTGCTGCTGATGAATTGTTGCCCGCATTGGAAGCGGCAATCGCCAGCGGCAAACCAACCGTTCTTGATGTCCCAATGATCAACAACCCAACACCAACGACCGGACATTGGAACATCTTGGACATATACTCACCGGACAAAGAGGTATCTCACGTCGCGACTTGACGAAACTGGGCGCGTTCAGACGCGCCCAGTTTCTTGTGTCAATGCTCATCCGTGTTCGAGCAAATATCAACAGCTCCGTCGCGGCGCGGTCATCGTTGTTGTGTGTCTGAACTTTTTTGTTGGTTAGTTATTCTCAACGAAGCACGTGAGATAATGTCAAATTGCAATAACGCTGAAGTATGTGCGTTCTTAGCGTCCAAGTTTTCTCTCTCGCAGCGAATGGCAGATTCGACGGGATGCGTCGCAGCATCACCAACAGGCGGCCAACGGCATCTGTGGGTGGCTCCTGCATTGCAAGAGTTTTTTGGCGATTTCTGCGGTCGATTTCGTCAGTACTGT
>NZ_JBXWQT010000022.1:0-61063 GCF_059612525.1 Ruegeria sp. SAZD013
GTCTTGCCGTGGTCAACATGCCCAATCGTGCCGATGTTGACGTGCGGTTTTGTACGCTCAAACTTTTCCTTTGCCATGATGGCCTCCTTTTTCTGTAATGAAGGGAGCCCCGGAACGGCGCTCCCTCAAATCGTCGCTTATGCGTATTTCGCCTGGATCTCGTCCGAGATGTTCTGCGGAACCGGATCGTAGTGGTCGAACTGCATGGTGAACTGGGCACGGCCCGACGACATCGAACGCAGGGTGTTGATGTAGCCGAACATGTTCGCCAGCGGAACAAACGCGTCGATCGCGATTGCGTTGCCGCGGGATTCCTGACCCGACACCTGGCCCCGACGCGAAGTCAGGTCACCGATGATACCGCCGGTGTATTCTTCCGGGGTGATCACTTCGACCTTCATGATCGGTTCCAGCAGCTTCGCGCCAGCTTTGCGCATGCCTTCACGCATACACATACGGGCCGCGATTTCGAACGCCAGAACGCTCGAGTCGACGTCGTGGAACTTACCGTCCAGCAGGGCAACCTTGAAGTCGATCACCGGGAAGCCAGCCAGAGGGCCGCTGTCCATGACCGAGTTGATGCCTTTTTCAACACCGGGGATGTATTCCTTAGGAACGGCACCACCAACGATGCGGCTTTCGAACGAGTAACCTTCGCCTGCCTCGGTGGGCTGGATCTCCAGCTTGACTTCAGCGAACTGACCCGAACCACCCGACTGTTTCTTGTGGGTGTAGGTGTGTTCGACCGGCATCGAGATGGTTTCACGATAAGCCACCTGAGGCGCACCGATGTTGGCTTCGACCTTGAACTCGCGCTTGAGACGGTCCACCAGGATGTCCAGGTGAAGTTCGCCCATGCCCTTCATGATGGTCTGACCCGATTCCAGGTCGGTTTCCACGCGGAAGGACGGGTCTTCGGCGGCCAGACGGGCCAGACCCTGAGACATCTTTTCCTGGTCGCCCTTGGTTTTGGGCTCGACCGCGATCTCGATCACAGGATCGGGGAAGGTCATGGTTTCCAGAACCACCGGATCCTTCGGATCGCAGAGGGTGTCACCGGTGGTGGTGTCTTTCAGACCCGCCAGCGCGATGATGTCGCCTGCAAACGCTTCTTCGATCTCTTCCCGGTTGTTGGAGTGCATCATCATCATACGACCGATGCGCTCTTTCTTGCCTTTGGTCGAGTTCAGGATCGAGTCGCCCTTCTGCATGGTGCCCGAGTAAACGCGGGTGAAGGTCAGCGAACCGACGAAGGGGTCGTTCATGATTTTGAACGCCAGACCCGAGAAAGCCATGTCGTCATCGGCACGACGTGCGATGTTACGAACTTCTTCCTCGTCGCCGGGTTTGAAGCCCATGTAATCAACAACGTCCAGCGGGCTGGGCAGGTAGTCGATCACAGCGTTGAGCAGCGGCTGAACGCCTTTGTTCTTGAACGCCGAGCCACCCAGAACCGGAACGAAATGCAGCGCCAGCGTACCTTTGCGCAGCAGTTTGCGCAGAGTCGGAACATCGGGCTCTTCGCCTTCCAGATAGGCCATCATCGCGTCGTCGTCTTCTTCGACGGCCGCTTCGATCATCTTGCCGCGCCATTCGTCAGCCATGTCTTTCAGGCTGTCACGGATCGGAGCTTTGACCCAGCTTGCACCAAGATCTTCGCCCTGCCACAGCCACTCTTCCATGGTGACGAGGTCAACCAGGCCTTCCAGCTCGGTTTCGGCACCGATCGGAATACCAACCGGAACAGCACGTGCGCCGGTGCGGTCTTCGATCATGCGAACGCAGTTGAAGAAGTCTGCGCCGATCTTGTCCATCTTGTTGACGAAAACCATACGCGGAACCTTGTAGCGGTCAGCCTGACGCCACACGGTTTCGGTCTGGGGTTCAACACCGGCGTTTGCGTCCAGAACGCAGACGGCACCGTCGAGAACCGCCAGCGAGCGTTCAACTTCGATGGTGAAGTCAACGTGGCCGGGGGTGTCGATGATGTTCAGGCGGTGCTTAGGCGTGTCAGCATTCTGACCGTCTTCGGTGCGTTCCCAGAAGGTGGTAGTTGCAGCCGAAGTGATGGTGATGCCGCGTTCCTGCTCCTGCTCCATCCAGTCCATGGTGGCTGCACCATCGTGCACCTCGCCGATGTTGTGGGATTTACCAGTGTAATACAGGATACGCTCCGAGCAGGTGGTCTTACCTGCGTCGATGTGCGCCATGATACCGAAGTTACGGTATAGTTCGAGCGGATATTCGCGTGCCATTTGGATAAGCCTCTGGGATTACCAACGGTAATGGCTGAAGGCTTTGTTCGCCTCGGCCATCTTGTGGGTGTCTTCGCGCTTCTTCACGGCGGTACCGCGGGACTGTACAGCGTCCAGCAGCTCACCGGCGAGGCGTTCTTCCATGGTGTTTTCATTGCGGCCGCGCGCAGCGGTGATCAGCCAGCGGATGGCCAGTGCTTCGCGGCGCTCGGGGCGGACTTCGACCGGAACCTGATAGGTTGCACCACCAACCCGGCGCGAGCGAACCTCGACCGACGGTTTGATGTTGTCGAGTGCTTCGTGGAACACTTCGACGGGCGCGCGCTTGATCTTGCTTTCGACGCGGTCAAAGGCGTTGTAGACGATGCGCTCGGCGACCGACTTCTTGCCGTCGATCATCAGGTTGTTCATGAATTTGGTCAGAACCTTATCGCCAAACTTGGCGTCAGGCAGGACTTCGCGTTTTTCGGCGGCGTGACGACGTGACATATCAGCCTCTCCTTCTTACTTGGGACGCTTCGCGCCGTATTTCGAACGGCGTTGCTTACGGTCTTTGACGCCCTGAGTATCCAGAACACCGCGCAGGATGTGGTAACGCACACCGGGAAGGTCTTTCACACGGCCGCCACGGATCAGAACAACCGAGTGTTCCTGAAGGTTGTGGCTTTCACCGGGGATGTACGAGATGACCTCGAACCCGTTGGTCAGGCGCACTTTGGCAACCTTACGCATAGCCGAGTTCGGTTTCTTCGGTGTGGTGGTGTAAACACGTGTGCAGACGCCGCGTTTCTGCGGGCACTGCTCCAGGTGCATGGACTTCGAGCGTTTTACTTTGGGCTGCCGCGGTTTGCGGATCAGCTGTTGAATAGTTGGCATTCCGGTTTCTTCCCCGTTTGCAACACACATGACATGCACGCAACTGGCGTGCGGCTAACTTCGCTGCGCTGATGCGTCCACAAGCGCAAAACCCACGAGCGTTCCCATTCCGAGGTGAACGTCGCGGTTGTTTCTCAGAGGGCGCGAACTGCAAAATTGTCCGGGCCTTGACCAGCTCATTACTGGAATCGGCTATGGGGCGGCCCCCGGCACCGAGATGACGCGCGTAATAGGGGGAGTCGGCCCGAGTGTCAACAGCACGATACCGGTTGCCCGGCAATTGGCTGATCCGGGCCGTGCCGATATGGGTGCGCAGGCTCAACCGGGTTCATAAAACCGCCCTGCACCAGAAGCGCCAATGTTGAGCTGAACCCGCAACCGGAGGCCGGGTTTCGCCTTCGGATAACCAGTGTTCAGAGCTTTGTCACGCAGGTTCACGCCGCTTCCCGACGCGCGCGTTCCCGGAACAGCGTAAACAGTCCGGCGGCCACGATCAGTGTCGCACCCAGCATGGTCAGGCCGTCGGGCCATTCATCGAATACGGCCCAGCCCAACCCCAGGGCCCAGATCAGGCTGGAATAGCGAAACGGCGCGATGAACCCGACATCGCCCTGACGCATGACCATGACGCTGAACAGATAGCCCATCAGGACGAACACGGCCGCCGCTGCAACCAAAGAACCCGCAGCGCCGGAAACCGGAACCCATCCTTCGAACACCGAAGCAATCGCGGCGGCCACCGTGATGGAAAGAGACGTCGCCAGTGTCACCACCATTGAAGGAACTTGGGGCGACATGCGTCGCGTCACCAGATCGCGAACCGTGATCGAAGCCACTGCGATCAGCGCGTAGATGGAATACAGGCTGAAGCCGTCAGGACCGGGTCTGACGATCAGAACCATGCCGCCAAAACCAATGGCAATCGCCAATATGCGCCGCCAGCCGACCTGTTCGGAAAAGACCAGCGCCGCGCCCAGCGTCACGGTCAGGGGCAGCGCCTGCAGAATGGCCGTCACATTGGCAAGCGGCATGTTCTTGAGCGCTGTCAGGAAAAAGAAGGTGGCCGACAGTTCGGTCAGGCTGCGCAGCGCAACCAGCCACCGGTCGTGGTTTGAGAAATTGAGGTGCAGCGCCCCCAGATAGCAGGCAAGACCGTAGACAAGGAAAACGGCCAGTACGCCCCGCATGGCCACCAGTTGGAACAAAGGCAGTTCCCGAAGCGCGACCTTGACCAAAGTGTCGTTCAGGGTGAAGGCCGCCATGCTGCCCATCATCAGCAAGGCACCTTTGGTGTTTGGGTTCATGTCAGATATGGCCCTGCGCAGAGTGATCGGGCCATTGGCCCAATCGGACAGCCGCCTGTCAACGCATCAAATCAGATCAGCGCGAGAATTGCCCTCCGACGCGTGCGGAGCGTTTCGAAAACGCCGACTGATCCCCTATCAGAGGCCGGATACCCGGCCGCCTCCGATACCTTCCACAGCCACCCCGGCGCTGAGCGTGTGCGTTGCAATCAACCCACCGGACATGTCCAGAACGCCAAGCTGGTTGCCGTTCTGAAGGGCGACATAAAGCTCGCGGCGTTTGGAGTTGATGCCAAGGCCAAAGCGTTCGATCTGCACCGCTGCGCCGACCGATGGATTGGTCGCGCGGATCGTCCTTAGAACCGTGCCGTTCAAATCCACCTCGGAGATCAGGCGATTGCGGATGAACAGCACATAAAGCGTGCCGGTCGTTTCATCAAAGGCCAGCCCGCCAATCGGCCCCTGTGGCTGGCTGAGGGTTATGTTGCGCACGAATTGCCCTTCGCGGGTCAGTTCCGCGATCATCACCCCGTTCGGATGGTCGAGGAAAAGATGGCCGTCGCCGCCCCGAATGGCCAGCCCGCATTCTTTTATGGGGAACTCGTCAGGTGTGATGCCACCGCATCCGGCCGGAACACGCTGTGCCGCAAAGGTACGCAGGACACGGCCATTTCGGTCAAGCTCCTGTAGCTGGGTACCGGGAAGATTGCGCAGAAAGATCCGCCTTCTCGGCTCATCATAAGCCAGCCCGACGATCGAGCCGGATATCGGGATCAAGCGCGTCGTGCCGTTCGGGATCACGATCTCACGCGATGGCTGGCCCGGCGGCATCCCCACATAGGCATAATCCGTGCAGGCGGCCATCAGGCCGAGACCGAAAACCGAAAATACGCGCGACAGCTTTGTGACAGCTCTCATCATCCACCCCCGTCACCTGTGTGAATTCGAGACGGATGGTAGCACAGTTTAGCCTAAATCAGAAAAACCCTGCTGTTATTGCAGGTCTCATACAGCAAGCGCGATATGCCAGTGGTCTGGAACTGCCCTAAGTGTGGCGCGCGTTTCAACCCTGCAAAAACAAAAGGCCCCGCGAAATCGCGGGGCCTTCCTTAACTTGTCAATCGGGCGATTACTCGCGGCTTTCGGGTGTTTCCACCAGAACATCCAGCTCATCCCCGACCAGATCATCATCCATGATCGGCGCAGCCAGGGCAGCGGCCGCTTCGGCCTCTTCCCGGCGGGCTTCGATCACCACATTGTCGCGCGACTGCGCGATGTGGCGGACGGCCTGAGTTGCCCCACCGGTACCGGCGGGGATCAAGCGACCAACGATGACGTTCTCTTTCAGGCCGACCAGCTTGTCCTTTTTGCCCTGCACGGACGCTTCGGTCAGTACGCGGGTGGTTTCCTGGAACGACGCGGCCGAGATGAACGAACGCGTTTGCAGCGAGGCCTTGGTGATCCCCAGAAGGATCGGCTCGCCCTGTGCCGGACGACCACCGCGAGCGATGGTCTTTTCGTTGGCTGCGTCGAACTCCTGCTTGTCGACATGTTCGCCTTTCAGCAGGGTGGTGTCGCCTGAATCCAGGATCTCCCACTTCTGCAGCATCTGGCGCACGATGACTTCGATGTGCTTGTCGTTGATCTTCACGCCTTGCAGACGATACACATCCTGCACTTCGTCGATCATGTAGTTCGCCAGCGCCTCGACACCCATGATGGACAGGATGTCATGCGGAGCCGGGTTACCGTCCATGATGTAGTCGCCCTTCTGTACGAAGTCGCCTTCGACAACAGGGATGTGCTTGCCCTTGGGTACCATGTACTCGATGGGCTCCAGTGACTCGTCAGCCGGTTCGATGGTGATGCGGCGCTTGTTCTTGTAGTCGCGGCCAAAGCGCACGTAACCATCGGCTTCTGCGATGATCGCGTGATCTTTCGGACGGCGGGCTTCGAACAGTTCGGCCACACGCGGCAGACCACCGGTGATGTCCTTGGTCTTGGCACCTTCACGCGGAATACGCGCAACAACGTCACCGGCTTCGATCTTCTGGCCATCTTCGACCGACAGGATCGCATCCACCGACATCGGATAGTGAACCGGGTTGCCCGCATCGTTGCGGACCGGTTCGCCATCGTCACCGACCAGAATGATCTCGGGCTTCAGGTCGCTGCCACGGGGGGCCGCGCGCCAGTCAATCACGATCTTCTGGGTCATGCCTGTTGCTTCGTCGGTCTCGTCACGGACGGCAAGGCCCGAAACCAGGTCGACGTATTTGGTGGTACCGGCTTTCTCGGCGATGATCGGCAGGGTGTAGGGATCCCATTCGAACAGCTTGTCGCCACGGGACACTTTCGCGCCTTCCTTGACGAACAGCTTGGAGCCGTAGCCCAGCTTGTGGTTGGCACGCTCTTCGCCGTGATCGTCCTTGATCACCAGCTTCATGTTCCGGCCCATGACGAGACTTTCGCCTGCGGCATTCACCAGGATCTGCGGGTTCTCGAAGGATACGTTGCCGGCTTGGCTTGCTTCCTGGAACGACTGCTGACCACCTTGCGCAACACCGCCGATGTGGAAAGTCCGCATCGTCAGCTGTGTACCGGGTTCACCGATGGACTGGGCGGCGATGATGCCGACAGCCTCACCCGTGTTCACCATGGTACCGCGAGCAAGGTCACGACCGTAACAGGTGGCACAGACGCCTTCCTCGGACTCGCAGGTCAGAGGCGAGCGGATACGGGTCGACTGAACGCCAGCCTCATCGATGATGTCCGCCATCCGTTCGTCGATCAGCTGACCCGCGGCCACGAGCACCTCTTCCGTGCCCGGACGCAGGATGTCATCGGCAGCCACGCGGCCCAGAATACGCTCGGCCAGAGAGGCGACAACTTCACCGTCGTTGACCGCAGCTTCGGCCGTGATCGCGCGTTCAGTGCCGCAGTCGATCTCGCGAACGATGCAGTCCTGTGCCACGTCCACCAGACGACGGGTCAGGTAACCCGAGTTCGCGGTTTTCAGAGCGGTATCCGACAGACCTTTACGGGCACCGTGGGTCGAGTTGAAGTATTCAAGAACGGTCAGACCTTCCTTGAAGTTCGAGATGATCGGCGTCTCGATGATGTCACCGTTCGGCTTGGCCATCAGGCCCCGCATACCGCCCAGCTGTTTCATCTGAGTGACCGAGCCCCGCGCACCGGAGTGAGCCATCATGTAAACCGAGTTCGGCTCCATGTCCGACCCGTCTTCGGCCTTGGCGACGTTCGAGATGGTGCTCATCATCGCCTCGGTCACGCGGTCGTTACACTTCGACCAGGCATCGACAACCTTGTTGTACTTTTCGCCCTGAGTGATCAGGCCGTCCATGTACTGCTGTTCGAAATCTTTCACCTGATCGCGGGTGTCATCAACGATGCCCCACTTGTCATCAGGAATGACCATGTCGTCCTTGCCGAACGAGATGCCCGCCCTGAACGCTTCTTTGAAGCCCATCGACATGATCTGGTCACAGAAGATAACCGACTCTTTCTGACCGCAGTAGCGGTAGACGGTGTCGATCACCTGCTGCACTTCTTTCTTCCGCAGCAGGCGGTTGACCAGATCGAACGGCGCCTTGTTGTTCATCGGCAGCAGGGCCCCCAGACGCAGACGGCCCGGAGTGGTTTCATAGCGCTTCTGAACTTCGTTGCCTTCTTCGTCGATCTGCGTGATCCGCGCTGTGATTTTGGTGTGCAGATGCACCTCACCCGCGTCCAGCGCGTGCTGAACTTCGTCGATCGAACCAAAGACCTTGCCTTCGCCCGGCATGCCGGCACGTTCCAGCGACACATAGTACAGGCCCAGGATCATGTCCTGCGACGGAACGATAATCGGCGCGCCGTTTGCAGGCGACAGAACGTTGTTCGTCGACATCATCAGAACGCGGGCTTCCAGCTGTGCCTCAAGGCTCAGCGGGACGTGAACGGCCATCTGGTCGCCGTCGAAGTCGGCGTTGAAGGCCGAACAGACCAGGGGGTGCAGCTGAATGGCTTTGCCTTCGATCAGAACCGGTTCGAACGCCTGAATGCCAAGACGGTGCAGCGTCGGCGCACGGTTCAGCATGACAGGGTGTTCGCGGATCACCTCGTCGAGGATATCCCACACTTCGGGACGCTCTTTCTCGACCAGCTTCTTCGCCTGTTTCACGGTCGAAGACAGACCCTTGGCTTCAAGGCGCGAGTAGATGAACGGCTTGAACAGTTCCAGCGCCATCTTCTTGGGCAGACCACACTGGTGCAGCTTGAGTTCCGGACCGGTCACGATGACCGAACGGCCCGAGAAGTCGACGCGTTTCCCCAGAAGGTTCTGACGGAAGCGGCCCTGCTTGCCTTTCAGCATGTCCGACAGCGATTTCAGCGGGCGCTTGTTGGCGCCGGTGATCACGCGGCCACGACGGCCGTTGTCAAACAGAGCGTCCACGGATTCCTGCAACATCCGCTTTTCGTTGCGGACGATGATGTCAGGCGCACGCAGTTCGATCAGACGCTTGAGGCGGTTGTTCCGGTTGATCACGCGACGATACAGATCGTTCAGATCCGAGGTCGCAAAGCGGCCACCATCCAGCGGAACCAGTGGGCGCAGTTCCGGCGGGATGACCGGGATCACGGTCATGACCATCCATTCAGGTCGGTTGCCCGACTCGAGGAAGGATTCAACAACCTTCAGACGCTTGATGATCTTCTTGGGCTTCAGTTCGCCTGTGGCTTCGGCCAGATCAGCGCGCAGCTGCTCGGCTTCGGCTTCCAGATCGATCTGGGCCAGCATCTCACGGATGGCTTCCGCACCGATATTGGCGGTGAACGCGTCCATGCCAAAGGCATCCTGCGCGTCCATGTACTCTTCTTCGGTCAGCATCTGGCCGTAGGTCAGGTCGGTCAGACCGGGCTCGATAACGACGTAGTTTTCAAAGTACAGAACGCGTTCCAGATCGCGCAGCGTCATGTCCAGCATCAGACCGATGCGGGACGGCAGCGATTTCAGGAACCAGATGTGTGCAACGGGCGCGGCCAGTTCGATGTGGCCCATACGCTCGCGGCGGACTTTTTGCAGGGTGACTTCCACGCCGCATTTTTCGCAGACAACGCCGCGATACTTCATCCGTTTATATTTGCCGCACAGACATTCGTAATCTTTGATCGGGCCAAAGATACGTGCACAGAACAGACCGTCACGTTCAGGCTTGAACGTCCGGTAGTTGATGGTTTCGGGTTTCTTGATCTCACCATAGGACCAAGACAGGATCCGTTCGGGCGACGCCAGCGAGACTTTGATTTCGTCAAAGACCTTCGGGGGCGTCAGCGGGTTGAACGGGTTGTTGGTGATTTCCTGGTTCATTTTGATACCTCAAATTTTGCGGAAGGGGGGACGGGAGGAAGGGCTGAGCCCTTACTCCTCAACCTCCGCATCCAGGAGTTCCATATTCAGGCCGAGGCCGCGGACTTCTTTCACCAGAACGTTGAACGATTCCGGTACGCCCGCTTCAAAGTTATCCTCGCCCTTGACGATCGACTCATAGACCTTGGTCCGACCGGCGACGTCATCCGATTTCACCGTCAGCATCTCTTGTAGGGTGTAGGCGGCGCCGTAAGCTTCCAGAGCCCAGACTTCCATCTCACCAAAGCGCTGGCCACCGAACTGCGCCTTACCACCCAGCGGCTGCTGGGTCACCAGGCTATAGGGCCCGGTCGAACGCGCGTGGATCTTGTCGTCCACAAGGTGGTGCAGTTTGAGCAGGTACTTGATGCCCACGGTGACCGGACGCGCAAATTGCTCACCCGTACGACCGTCGAACAGGATCGACTGACCGCTTTGCGAGAAGCCCGCACGCACCAGCGCGTCGTTGACGTCAGCCTCTTTGGCACCGTCAAAGACGGGGGTTGCGATCGGAACACCGCGGGTCACGTTGCCCGCTGCTTCGACCAGCGTCTCCTCGTCCATGCCGGTAATGCCTTCTTCGTAGACATCTTCGCCATAGGCCAGCTTCATCGCCTCGCGCACCGGGGTCAGGTCGCCGGACCGGCGGTACTCACCCAGAGCCTCATCGATGTTCAGACCCAGACCGCGCGCGGCCCAACCCATGTGGGTTTCAAGGATCTGACCAACGTTCATACGCGAAGGCACACCCAGCGGGTTCAGACAGAAGTCAACCGGCGTACCATCGGCCAGGAACGGCATGTCTTCCATCGGAACAACCTTGGAAATCACACCCTTGTTCCCGTGACGACCGGCCATCTTGTCGCCCGGCTGCAACTTGCGCTTTACGGCAATGAAGACTTTGACCATCTTCATCACACCCGGCGGCAGGTCGTCGCCACGGCGGACCTTCTCGACCTTATCCTCGAAACGGGCGTCCAGAGCGCGCTTTTGCACTTCGTACTGCTCGTTCAGGGCCTCGACGATCTGTGCGTCCTGCTCGTCTTCCAGAGCCAGCTGCCACCATTGACCACGGGTCAGGGTGTCCAGCAGCTCCTCGGTGATCACCGACCCTGCCTTGACACCTTTCGGGCCTTTGACCGCAGTTTTACCCAGGATCAGACCTTGCAGACGCGCATAGATGTTGCGGTCAAGGATCGCCAGCTCGTCGTCCCGGTCACGGGCCAGACGTTCGACTTCCTCACGCTCGATCTGCAGCGCACGCTCGTCTTTCTCGACGCCGTGACGGTTGAAGACGCGCACCTCGACGACCGTACCGTAATCGCCCGGCTTCACGCGCAGCGAGGTGTCGCGCACGTCAGATGCTTTTTCGCCAAAGATGGCGCGCAGCAGCTTTTCTTCCGGGGTCATCGGGCTTTCGCCCTTCGGAGTGATCTTGCCGACCAGAATATCGCCCGGCTCGACATCCGCACCGATGTAAACGATGCCCGCCTCGTCGAGGTTGCGCAGCGCTTCTTCACCGACGTTCGGAATGTCGCGGGTGATCTCTTCCGGGCCCAGCTTGGTGTCACGGGCGGCGACTTCGAATTCCTCGATATGGACCGAGGTAAAGACGTCATCACGCGCGATACGTTCTGAGATCAGGATCGAGTCTTCGTAGTTGTAGCCGTTCCACGGCATGAACGCGACGACCACGTTCTTGCCAAGGGCCAGTTCACCCATATCGGTCGACGGACCGTCGGCAATGACCTCGCCCTTCTGGACGGTGTCACCCACCTTTATCAGCGGACGCTGGTTGATGCAGGTGTTCTGGTTCGAACGCTGGAATTTGCGCAGACGATAGATGTCAACGCCAGCGTCGCCCAGTTCCAGATCCTCGGTGGCGCGGATAACGATACGCTGGGCATCGACCTGGTCGATGATACCGGCGCGTTTCGCCTGGATCGCAGCGCCCGAGTCGATCGCAACCTTTTCCTCGATGCCCGTCCCGACCAGCGGTGCCTCGGCCCGCAGCAGCGGAACCGCCTGACGTTGCATGTTCGAGCCCATCAGAGCGCGGTTGGCGTCGTCATTTTCAAGGAACGGGATCAGCGATGCAGCAACCGAGACCAGCTGCTTCGGCGACACGTCGATCAGGTCCACATTCTCGCGCGGGGCAAGGGTGTAGTCGCCTGCCTGACGGGTCGAAACCAGATCGTTGATGAACTTGCCGTTCTTGTCCAGTGTCGCGTTCGCCTGCGCCACGGTATGACGCATTTCCTCGGTCGCGGACATGTAGTGAACCTCATCAGTCACCTCGGCGTTCTTGACAACGCGGTAAGGTGTTTCGATGAAGCCATACTTGTTCACGCGGGCAAAGGTGGCCAGCGAGTTGATCAGACCAATATTCGGGCCTTCCGGCGTTTCAATCGGGCACATCCGTCCATAGTGGGTCGGGTGCACGTCGCGTACCTCAAAGCCCGCACGTTCACGCGTCAGACCACCGGGGCCAAGCGCCGAGAGACGGCGTTTGTGGGTGACTTCCGACAGCGGGTTGGTCTGGTCCATGAACTGCGACAGCTGCGACGAGCCGAAGAATTCGCGCACAGCAGCAGCAGCCGGTTTCGCGTTGATCAGGTCCTGCGGCATGACGGTGTCGATCTCGACCGACGACATACGCTCTTTGATCGCGCGCTCCATACGCAGCAGACCGACGCGGTACTGGTTTTCCATTAGTTCGCCGACCGAACGCACACGACGGTTGCCGAGGTGGTCGATGTCGTCCACGTCGCCCTTGCCATCGCGCAGTTCGACCAGAGCCTTGACGCAGGCCACGATGTCTTCGCGGCGCAGGGTGCGCAGGGTATCCGGTGCGTCCAGAGCCAGGCGCATGTTCATCTTCACGCGGCCAACAGCGGACAGGTCATACCGCTCGCTGTCGAAGAACAGGGTGTCGAACAGGGCCGACGCCGCTTCGACGGTGGGCGGCTCACCTGGACGCATGACGCGGTAGATATCCATGAGCGCGGTTTCACGGCCCATATTCTTATCTGCGGCCATGGTGTTGCGCATGTAGGGACCAACATTGACGTTGTCGATGTCGAGAACCGGGATATCGGTGATGCCCGCGTCGATCAGTTCCTTCGCGGTACCGCCGATCAGGTCGCCATCCTTGTCATATTCCAGCGTCAGTTCGTCACCGGCTTCGACATAGATCGCGCCGTTTTCTTCGTTGATGATGTCTTTGGCGACAAACTTGCCAACGATGTGATCGAACGGAACCAGCAGTTCGGTGACGGTGCCCTCGTCGATCAGCTTCTTGACCGCGCGCGGGGTGACTTTCTTGCCTGCCTCGGCAATCACCTCACCTGATTTTGCGTCGATCAGGTCATAGGTCGGACGGGTGCCGCGAACACGCTCGGGGAAGAACGGCGTGACCCAGCCCTTCTTCTTTTCCAGCTTGTAGGAAACGGTGTTGTAATACGCGTCCATTATCGCTTCCTGATCCATACCCAGCGCATAAAGCAGGGTTGTCACAGGCAGTTTGCGGCGGCGGTCGATACGGGCGAACACGATATCCTTGGCGTCGAACTCGAAGTCCAGCCAGCTTCCGCGATACGGGATGATGCGGCAGGCAAACAGCAGCTTGCCCGAGGAATGGGTTTTACCCTTGTCGTGATCAAAGAACACGCCGGGCGAACGGTGCATCTGGGAGACGATTACACGCTCGGTGCCGTTGACGACAAAGGTGCCGTTCGGGGTCATCAGGGGCATGTCGCCCATGAAGACATCCTGTTCTTTGATGTCTTTTACCGATTTCGCGCCGGTGTCCTCATCAACATCGAACACGATCAGGCGCAGGGTAACCTTCAGCGGTGCGCTGTAGGTCATGTCGCGCTGCATGCACTCTTCGACGTCGTATTTGGGTTTCTCCAGATCGTATTTCACGAACTCCAGAACAGAGGTTTCGTTGAAATCCTTGATCGGGAAAACCGATTGGAACACGCCTTTGATGCCTTCGCCGTCTGTGGGCTGTTCTGCATCGCCGGAGCGCAGGAAAAGATCATAAGAAGATTTCTGTACCTCAATGAGGTTCGGCATCTCCAGTACTTCGCGGATTTTGCCGTAATATTTACGAAGACGTTTCTGGCCAAGGAACGTTTGAGCCATGTCAGATGTCACCTTTCGATGTTCTCAGCGGGCAAAGACACCGTCGGGCCCCGGCATCTTGCACAATCGAGACAACACGTCCGGATCAATTCGTGGCCACCGTCCCGAAGGCGGCCTCCCGATCCGAAAACCGTGTCTTAGAAAACGCCCCATTCCGTGAGGCCCTTTCTAAGACAGGTTCGGCTGGACCCGGATTTCTCCGGATCCAGCCAAAATTTTCGGCGCATCAGCGATGCGCCTGAGACCAGGCTTAGGCCAGCTCGACTTCGGCGCCAGCTGCTTCCAGCTTGGCTTTGACGTCTTCGGCTTCGTCTTTCGACACGCCTTCTTTGATCTTGCCGCCAGCTTCGACCAGTTCCTTGGCTTCTTTCAGGCCCAGACCGGTGATGCCGCGAACTTCTTTGATCACGTTGATTTTCGAAGCGCCGGCGTTCTTCAGAACGACGTCGAATTCGGTTTTTTCTTCCTCAGCTGCGCCACCGGCGTCGCCACCAGCTGCTGCGACCATTACGGCGCCGCCAGCTGCGGGCTCGATGCCGTATTCGTCTTTGAGGATGGTTTTCAGTTCTTGTGCTTCCAGCAGGGTCAGACCCACGATGCTTTCTGCGAGTGCTTTCAGATCAGCCATTTTATCAGCTCTTTCCGTTTACAATGTGTGTTCCAACGTCAGGGTAGGTACCCTACGCAGATCATTCAGTGCCAACCGCTTACGCAGCTTCCGCCTTCTCTTCGATGGTGGAAAGGATGCTTGCGATATTGCTTGCAGGTGCGCCAATCGCGCCGGCGATGTTCGAAGCAGGTGCGCCAATGCAGCCCACGATCGAAGCAATAAGCTCCTCGCGAGACGGCATTTTCGAAACGGCTTCAACGCCTTTGCGGTCCAGAGCGTTCTCGCCCATAGCACCGCCGAGGATTTCAAATTTCTTGTTATCCTTGGCGAAGTCCTCGGCCACCTTGGCTGCTGCCACGGGGTCCTCGGAATAGGTCAGAACGGTCATCCCTGTCAGCAGGTCGGCCATGCTTGCACACGGCTTACCCTCGAGGGCGATTTTGGCGAGCCTGTTCTTGGCAACACGCACGGAGCCACCCGCGTCACGGGCACGTGCGCGAAGGTCCTGCATCTCGGCAACTGTCAGACCGGCGTAGTGAGCAACCACTACGACGCCAGAGCTTTCGAAGATTTGGCCGAGTTCCTCGACCACTTTCTCTTTCTGGGCTCTATCCACAGTTCTCTCCAAGTTAGGGGTGAGATCTCACCCCGGCTCATATTTGCCGCGGCTTGCGCCCCGGCGTTCAGGTCCGTTGTTACGGGATTGGCCAAAATTCGCCCGAGGGTGGGACCCTCAGAATTCTTTGGTCTTACCCGTCTCAGGCAGGGAATTAAGGGGCCATATGGCACCACCCACCGTCTTGGACGAAACAAAATAAAGCGCACGACGAATCGCACGCTTTATTCCGCAGGTCTACTTAGGACAGATGGCCGGGGTTTCCAAGAGGTAAATTGTGATAAATCAAACGCAACAAGGGATGACCAAAACAACAAGATCCATTGCGCTGACGAGCAATTGATTAGGTCGAATTACAGGGTTGAGCGCAAAATAGTTCGTGACATTGTTCCAACTTTAAGACTATAACCCGACAATTTTTCTCAGAAACAAGACGAAGCAGAAAAAATGTGTAGAATTGCCGCCTATTGCGGACCAAGTATTCCGCTTGAAAACATCGTCATCCGGCCCCAGCATTCATTGCTGGAGCAAAGCCAGCACGCGGCCGAGGCAAAGCTTGCCGTCAATGGCGATGGCTTCGGTATGGCATGGTACGCGGATCAGGATCGTCCCGGCCTGTACAGGGATGTCCTGCCCGCGTGGTCGGATGGTAACCTGGTCGATCTTTGCAGGATGATAAAATCCTCGCTGTTTTTGGCCCATGTCCGCGCCTCGACATTCGGCGAAGTGTCGCGCGCAAACTGCCACCCTTTTACATTTGGCAAATGGTCCTTCATGCACAATGGTCAGATCGGAGAGTTCGGGCGTTTGCGCAGACGGCTAGAATCCTCACTGCCGGACGAGCTTTATGCGGCGCGGCGCGGGTCGACGGATTCAGAGCTTCTGTTTCTGCTGCTGCTGGCCAACGGGCTGGATGATGCGCCGCAGGACGCTGTTGTCGCAACTCTGCGTCAGATCGATGCGCTTGACAGTCATCGGACGCAACCGGATCGCATGGCCGTCGCCTTTTCGGATGGACAGAGCCTGTATGCGTTTCGATATTCCAGCGACCAGCGCAGCCCGTCCCTGTATTTCGGGGAAGGGCTGGACCACGGCGGCAAGGTCATTGCATCCGAACCTCTGGACAAGGGCACAGGAAAATGGACGCCCATTGAAGACCGGAGTTTCTTTACCCTGACCGGCGAAACAGCCAGCCATACCGCGTTGCCGTTCAGCTAATCGAAAACGGGCGGTCCGATTGGACCGCCCGCAACATTGCTTTGGCGTGGATCAGGCTTATTCGCCCGAAGCTTCTGCCACATCAACGGTCACACCGGGGCCCATGGTCGAGCTCAGCGCGATTTTCTTCATGTAGGTGCCTTTGGCGCCCGACGGCTTGGCCCGGGCAACAGCCGAGACGAAGGCGCGAATGTTTTCGGCCAGCTTGGCGTCATCGAACGATGCTTTGCCAACGCCTGCGTGCACAACGCCGCCTTTTTCCGCCTTGAACTGAACTTCACCGCCTTTGGCTGCTTCCACGGCTGCTTTCACATCCATGGTCACGGTGCCAACCTTGGGGTTCGGCATCAGGTTACGGGGGCCCAGAACCTTACCCAGACGACCGACGATCGGCATCATGTCCGGGGTTGCAATGCAACGATCGAATTCGATGGTGCCGCCCTGAATGGTTTCCATCAGGTCTTCTGCGCCAACGATATCCGCGCCTGCTTCTTTCGCTTCGTCAGCCTTCGCGCCACGTGCGAACACAGCAACGCGCATGTCTTTGCCTGTGCCGTTCGGCAGGCCGACAACGCCGCGCACCATCTGGTCTGCGTGACGGGTGTCAACGCCCAGGTTCATTGCGATTTCAATGGTCTCGTCGAATTTCGAAGTTGCATTGGCTTTGACCAGAGCAACAGCTTCGTCCACCGACAGGTTTTCCTTGCCAGCGACGGCTTCGCGCGCAGCGCGGGTACGTTTACCGAGTTTTGCCATCTTACTTCACCTCGATGCCCATGGAGCGGGCCGAGCCCAGGATGATCTGCATTGCGCCTTCGATGTCGTTGGCGTTCAGATCTTTCATTTTGGCTTCGGCGATTTCACGAACCTGCTTCGAGGTCACGGTTGCGATCGTTTCACGACCGGGATTCTCCGCTCCACGAGGGCGGTTCCGCTTGCCAACCGGCTTCAGACCAGCTGCTTTTTTCAGGTAATAAGACGCCGGCGGCGTCTTGATGTCCATGGTGAAGGACTTGTCCTGATAGTAGGTGATCACGGTCGGGCACGGCGCGCCGGGCTCCATATCTGCGGTCTTGGCGTTGAACGCCTTGCAGAATTCCATGATGTTGATGCCGCGCTGACCCAGCGCCGGACCAACCGGCGGCGACGGGTTCGCCTGACCTGCAGGAACCTGCAGTTTCATTGTACCAGCAAGCTTCTTGGCCATTTGGTTTTCCTTTCAACTAAGGTGAAACGCGTCTCACCCAGATTATGTTGCGTGGTCCGGCCCGGGATCGCGATCCCGGTAACCTCCCACGAGAGAATCTCGCCCGAAGACGATGGGGCGGCGTTTACAGGGGATCATGGGGGTTGGCAAGTGGCCCGCCATTCAATTCGGGATCACCGAATCGAGTTTCAAATCGATAAACACCGGCGTCGACGCGCCATGGCGGGAAATTGCTGGTCATTCCGGTCAAACCCAGGAAATCCCAGGTGGCCTGTAAAACGAGGTTTCGCGCTATATTAAGGGTTTATTTTGCTTGAAAAAACCGGAGCGAACCCGGCGCCCGACCGACAGACTGCTGTGGCTTCGTTCCTTGCGCCGCATAAATAACCGCGCCATGCTGTGGCTGTGCTATTATCGGGGAAAACAAATTTGTTCGGAGGTTCGTCATGATTATTCGTTTATTAACTATGCTTGTCGCCGCACTGTCTTTTGCGGCGTCCGTTCCCCAGACCGCACGGGCCGATGCGGGCGACTTCATCGGCGGCGCTGTCGTTGGCGGGGTCGTCGGATACGCGATCGGCAAGGACCAGCAAAAGAAAAAGTCCCGGTCTTCAAGCCAGACCTACCGGTCAGGCATTCCGTCCACCTCGCAAGGGGCGCAGACACAGACCGCGCTCAACTATTTCGGCTATAATGCCGGGCGTGTCGATGGGCAGGTCGGGCATGGGACCCGGTCGGCGATCGAACGCTATCAGGTGTCCATGGGCTATCCTGTGAATGGCTATGACTTCCAGCCCTATCAGTATGACTTTCTGATGCAGGCCTATTACTGGGCGACAAGCGGTGGGCAGGCGGCAACCCAGCTTTCGGGTCAACCGCTTTTGATGGCCTATCGGCAACAGGTGCAAACCGGCTCTGCCTTGGCGGCGGCGCCTCAGACCCAGGCCCCGGCCATCCCGGTTATCACGCCTCAACAGGCCGAACCCGCAACAAGCGCCGCTGAAGCTACGACAGCCAGCCTGCCGAGCCTGTTTTCCGGCGGTACCGGAGGCCCATCGTTAGCCAATCGGTGCAGCGGGGTCATGCTGCAAACGTCGACCAATGGCGGCTATACGACCCTGTCGAACATGTCCGATCCTGACTTTGCGCTCAGCGAGCAATTCTGCCTTGCCCGCAGCTATGCGATGGCACAGGGTGAAGAACTGATGCAGGACATCCAGGGCCTTACACCCGATCAGGTCGCAGCCCAGTGCGCCGCCTATGGCGACATGCTGGCACCGCAAGTTGACGCGCTGTCTATCAACTCGAAATCAGAGGCTGAAACCCAGGTGCGCAAGCTTGCCTTGGATTCGGGTCTAAGCCCTGCTGATCTTGCCGCGACCAGCAAGGTCTGCCTTGCGATGGGATATCGTCAGGACAACATGGATACCGCGGTTGGCTCCGCGCTGATGCTGGTTGCCATGGGTGAACCCGCATACGGAGAACTGGTCGGTCACCACCTGCGCGAAGGCTTTGGTGTCCAGGCGCGCCGCGACCTTGCGATGCAGTGGTATGATGCAAGCCTTTCGGCGCTGGATTCCGGGTCGCAGGCGGTTTTCCTGCCATCCCAGACCGACCGCCCGCAGCTTTTGCGCGCAGCCATGGTTCAGTCGCAGTAAGCCCATTTGAAAACTGTATCGGCCCGTGTAGGGCTGAAACTGAAAACGCCGCGATGCTTTGACATCGCGGCGTTTCGAATTTCTCTGGCAGAACGCTTAGCTTTGCTTGGTGACCTGCGTGAAGTCCAGCTCGACCGGGGTTTCGCGGCCAAAAATCGACACCGAAACCTTCAGCTTTTGCGCTTCGTCGTCCACGCCTTCGACCATGCCGTCGAAATCCTCGAACGGGCCGTCGTTGACCTTGACCTTTTCGCCGATCTCGAAGGTGATCATCAGCTTGGGCGCTTCTTCGCCTTCCTGAACGCGGTTGAGGATCTGGTTCACCTCGGCGTCGCGCATCGGCATCGGGCGACCCTGCGGACCCAGAAAACCGGTGACGCGGTTGATCGAGTTGATCAGATGATAGCCCTGATCCGACATTTCCATATGCACCAGCACGTAACCCGGCATAAAGCGGCGTTCGGTGGTGACCTTCTTGCCCCGGCGCACTTCGATCACCTCTTCGGTGGGCACCAGAACTTCGTCGATATCGTTCTCAAGGCCCTGTTCAGCCACCGACGTGCGGATCTGCTCTGCGATCTTCTTTTCGAAATTCGAAAGAACGCTGACCGAGTACCACCGTTTCGCCATGAACCTGTCGTCCTTGTTTGTCTTCGGGGCATCACATCTTGCGGACACACCCGTCATTTAAATCCTGTCACGTCATCCGGAATAAAAAGCGGCGCGTGACCCGAATCGCCACACGCCCATTCCGAATATGCGTCACCTACTCTGACATCGCGCGAGGTGCAAGGGGCAGTCGTATTTGCCCCCGCCTGAACCGGCTTAGCCGAAAGCGCCCAGAACCAGCTGAAGGCCGCCCCGGATACCCAGATCGACCAAAGCAAAAAACACAGCTGTCAGCGCCGCCATGATGAAGACCATGACCGTGGTCAACAGCACTTCGCGCCGGGTCGGCCAGACGACCTTGGAAACTTCGGCACGGACTTGCTGAATGAACTGGATCGGGTTGGTGGTGGCCATTTGGCGTGTTCTCTCTGCTTGCGGATGGGCCGGACATAGCCGGGCATTGCGGCAATTTCAAGGGCGCTTGGATGAACTCTGCGCATATCGGGCGATTGGTCAGGGTTTGGGTTTGTCGTCCCACTCGTCACTCAGGATGCGGCGCGCGTCGCCATCGGGGTCTTCGTACTGATTGGAACGAACGGTATAGATAAAGGCGACCAGACCAACGCCCCCCAGAAACAGGGATATCGGGATCAGATAGGCAAGCACTTCCATCAGGGTTACCTCAGCCGCAATGCGTTCAGCGATACGGTAATTGACGAGGTCGACATCGCCAAGGCCGCGATCAGCGGTGTTGCCAGTCCGATCACGGCCAGCGGAACGGCAATCACGTTGTAAACGGTTGCGATCTGGAAGTTCTCGCGGATGCGACGGGTGGCCTTGATGGCCGTATCGCAGGCATCCGCAATGGGCAGAAGGTCATTGCCCAGAAGAACGATGTCCGAGGCAACCCGCGCCGCATCCAACGCCGAGGCCGGAGAGATCGACACATGTGCCGCCGCCAATGCAGCCGTGTCGTTCAGGCCGTCCCCCACCATCAGAACTTTGCGGCCCTGATCCCTGAGGTCCTGAATGCGCTGTGCCTTGTCCTGCGGCAAAGCCTCGGCGACCCAATCCGTTATTCCCAGCTTCTCGGCCAAAGATTGCACGGCGCCCTTCGAATCCCCCGAGATCAATAGCACATGCTTGCCTGACGCCCGCAACGCTTCCACCGCCTCGGCCGCGCCTGGGCGCAACGCGTCCGAGAAGCGGAACGCCAAGGGCGCATCGTCGCCAATTGCAAGCCAGGCAGACGTTTCCGCGCCCTGCTGTGCGCCGAGCCATGCGGCCCGGCCCAAACGAACGCGTTGACCGCGGTATTCCCCTTGGGTGCCGTATCCCGGCACTTCGGTTATGTCCCGAACATTTGCAGGCTTGATCCCGGCCTGTCGCGCGGCTTTGGCCAATGACACGGACAAGGGATGCGCAGAGGCCTCGGTCAGGGCCAGCGCAACCTCGACCTGCGCGCGGGCGTGATCGCCAAGATTGACCAGTTCCGGCGCACCCGAGGTCAGCGTGCCCGTCTTGTCGAACACCACGGTGTCGGTCTCGGACAACCGTTCGAGCGCGGTTGCGTGCTTGATCAGCATACCCTTGCGGAACAATCGGCCCGAGGCAGCGGTGGTCACTGCCGGAACAGCCAGACCCAAGGCGCAGGGACAGGTGATGATCAGAACCGCCGCGGCGATGTTCAGAGCGGTGCGCAAATCGCCCGAATAGATGTACCACCCCACAAAGCTGAGCGCCGAAAGGATGTGGACACCGGGCGCATAAAGCTTGGCGGCCTTGTCGGCCAGCGAGGTATAGCGGGACCGCCCCGATTCAGCGATGGCCACCAGATCCGCCATCCGGTGCAGCGACGTATCCTGACCCACTGCTGTGGCGCGCAGGGTTAGTGGACCTGTCAGGTTGACCTCGCCCGCGCTGACCAGCTGGCCGGCTTCGGCAAACACCGGCAGGGTTTCCCCCGTCAACAGCGAACGGTCCAGTTCGGATTGGCCAGACACAATCTGACCGTCCACCGGCATTCGGCCACCGGGGCGCACAAGGATCAGATCACCAACCTTCAGATCGGCCACCGCAACTTCGGCCTCTAGCCCGTCCACGATGCGGATGGCGCGCGGCACTTCCAGAGCGGTAAGCTCTTCTGCCGCGGATCGGGCTGCGGCGCGGGTGCGGTAGTCCAGATATCGGCCCGCCAGCAGGAAGAATGTCAGGGTCAGCGCGGCATCGAAATAGGCATGCTCTCCGCTCAGTGCGGTCTCCCACAGGGATGTGACCAGCGCCAGCAGGATCGCCAGCGTGATCGGCACATCCATGTTCAGCCGCCGCACCCGCAGGGCGCTCCAAGCGTTGGCAAAGAACGGTTGCGCCGAAAAGGCAATGGCGGGCAGCGCGATTGCAGCGGAAATCCAGTGGAACATGTCGCGCGTCGCGTCTGTTGCGCCGGACCAGACCGACACCGACAACAGCATCACGTTCATGGAAGCAAACCCGGCGACGGCCAGTCGCATCAGCAGGTCACGTCCCGCCTTGTCCGCCTGTGTTGCCGACAAAGCGCCGGTGTCAAGCTCGTGCGCTTCGAAACCTGCCCGTTCAAGCACCGGGATCAGATCGGCCGCTCGGGTTTCCGGCGCGGCTTTGATCATCGCCCGTTTCAGAGTCAGGTTGACCCGCGCGTCTTCGACACCGGGATGGGCGTTCAGTTCACGTTCGACCGTCGTGATACAGGCCGAGCAGTGGATGCCCGGCAAGGACAAGGCAATCTGCACATCTTCCGGAATCGGGCGCGCGGGTTCTGCTGGTGCTGCCAGACACCCCGGGCAGGCCGCCGTACCGGATGAAAGCTGCGCCGTCATCGGCTACCCTTTCACATACAGCGGAACGCGCTGCGAAAACTCGGCACCATTGCCGTCACGCGCGACCAGCCGGATATTCCAGTTGCCCTTGCCCAGCGTGGCCGGAGTGGCATAGGCCGCGCCGTCAAAGGTGAAATCCGGTGCGAAATCGTCCCGCACATGGGTTGCGCGGCCAACCACCGCCTGCAATTCGCTGACCTGAACCGGTGCGCCGGTCGCGTCCGTAATATGCAGGATCAGAAGACCACCTTTGGTTTCTGCCCGAACCGTCCAGCCCAATGCCTGCTGCTCTTTCAGGCGATCGTTGAACTCCTGGCTGGCAACGTAGGAATTCTTGACCTCCAGCCCCGGAAACGTCTTCACCGCATTATAAGCCAGCACGAGGTTCACCGCGATGATCACGCCAAAGGCACCGACAAACACCGCCAAAGCGTGCTTTCCGGTGAATTTACGTTCGGCCATGATCAGTTCCCCCGTCCGTTGAACGTAGTGTCTTTGTAAGCACGTTCGCCGCTGCTGAGGTCTTCGACCCAGATCCGCACTGGCGTCGCTTCTGCTGCCGCCGGACCGCTGTCACGGGATGCCACGATATATACACGGGTCAATTGTGCCGTATCCGCCGTGACATTCACAGTATCTATCTTGGTTCCCTCAATTTCCAATCGCATCGACGGATCGCCCGCCAGAGACAATTTGAACAGGCGGTCCTCACCGTGCTTGTTGCGCAGCCTGACGTCATAGGTGTTTCGAATGGTGCCATCCGACAGGGTGACAAAGGTCGGGTTGCGCACGGGTGCTACGGTCAGATCGATGTCAGAGCGAATGAACAGGGCGAACAGCAGCGCAACCCCCACCAGTGACCACAACGAGGTGTACAGGATCGTACGGGGCCGGAAGATGTGTTTCCAGACATTCTTGGGCGGTTGTCCCGAGCGTTCGCGCGGCTCGTCGCTGAGCGCCATATAATCGATCAGCCCGCGCGGTTTGCCGATCTTGGCCATCATGTCGTCACACGCGTCGATACACAGGGCACAGGTGATACATTCAAGCTGCTGGCCATCGCGGATATCGATTCCGACAGGGCAGACATTCACGCAGGCCATGCAGTCGATGCAATCCCCCAACTCGGAATCAGCTGTCCGCTTGCCTTTGCCGCGCGGCTCACCACGCCATTCGCGGTATCCCACGACCAGCGTGTCTTCATCCATCATCGCGGCCTGAATGCGCGGCCAAGGACACGCGTAGATACAAATCTGTTCGCGGGCGAACCCGCCGAAAAAGAAGGTCGTGCCAGTCAGAACCAGCATCGTCGTGTAAGCGACGGGATGCGCGTTGCCCGTCACAAGATCGCGGAGCAACGTCGGCGCATCCGCAAAATAAAACACCCAGGCACCGCCGGTGGCCAGGCCGATCAGGAACCAGGTCATCCATTTCGTCAACCGGAGCCGAGCCTTGCGGAAATCCAGCTTTTCCTGACGATGCAGGCGCAATCGGGCGTTTCTGTCGCCTTCGATCCAGCGCTCGACCAGAATGAAAAGGTCAGTCCAGACCGTTTGCGGGCAGGCATACCCGCACCAGACCCGCCCCAGCGCAGATGTGAATAGAAACAGACCCAGCCCCGCCATGATCAGCAGGCCCGCCACGAAATAGAATTCGTGCGGCCAGATTTCGATCCAGAAGAAATAGAAGCGCCGGTTTGCCAAATCCAGCAGGACGGCCTGATCCGGCAAGCTGGGGCCGCGATCCCATCTGATCCAGGGCGTTACATAGTAAATGCCCAGTGTCACGATAAGGATGATCCATTTCAGGTTCCGAAATGGCCCAGAAACGCGCCTTGGAAAGATCGGTTCTCGTGCGGCGTATAGGCTGGGGGTGGGGTTGGAATCGCTCACAGGCTGGCTCCGGTACTGGCTCTTCTGAGTGTGTGTTCTTCCAGATCACGCGCATAGCAACTTTGACATGGGTCAAAACGCGCATCGTACAGACACCTTTTATCACATTTCCCGTGCCTGACGCCTCAACCACGTCACAAAAGTTCTGACAGCTGGTCTAAGTGGCGAATTTGGCGTCACAATATGGTATCCGCGCGTATCCGGCTCTGCATAAAGCTCAACGATGCGACCGGCCTTGATGTCAGGCTCGACGAAATGTCGCACCGTGACAGTGACCCCCTGCCCGGCCCGCAGACCGTCCAGTACCAGGTTTCCCGGCAGCTCGGTCCGGCCCGCACCGCGTTCAGGACCGGCACCATGTTCGGCCAGCCAGGTCGTCGCCTCGGTGGTGCCGATTTCCTCGAGCCAGGGCAGTTGGGCCAACTCGGTCGGCGTCCATGACGTCTTTTCACCCAGCAGTTTCGGAGCGGCGACGATGACCACCGGCGACTGCAACAGCATCTCTGATTGCACACCGGTCCAACCGCCGGGGCCGTACCGAATGGCAATGTCGATCCCACCCGGTCGCAGTTCAACAACTTCGGCAGTGGGATCGAGGATCAGGTTCACCTCGGGATGGGTTTCGCGAAAAGCCGGTAGACGCGGCATCAGCCAAGAGGCCGCAAAAGAGGATGTCAGCGACACGTGGACCGGGCGGTCCTGACCAGACCGCACCAAATCCCCCACTGCCGCCTCGATCGCGCCAAACCCAAGTTGCAGGGCTCGGGCCAGATGTTCACCATCGGCGGTTAGGGTCAGGGCCTTGCCTGTTCGATCAAGCAAGGCAGCACCCAGATGGTTCTCAAGTACGCGCAACTGCTGGCTAATCGCCGCATGGCTTACGTTCAACGCAGCACCAGCTTCGACGACATTGCGTTTTTCAGCAAATGCCGCAAACGCCCTCAGCGCGGCCAATGGGGGAAGCGACAACCAATTCATATGTAACCCTGACTTACACTATGGAATGGTATTTGAGTCGCATTCAGCACTTCAAAGGTCAATCTTTATTGCAGAGATACCCTTGCAGAGGAGACCAACCATGCTGACCGTTTTTGCCAGATCTTTCATGACCGCAACCCGGATCAATGCGCCGCATATTCGCGATGTGCCAAAACCGGGTCGCCACAAACGCCGTTGGCTGCCGGAAGGTCATTGGTGGATTAAAAACCCGCGCGAGGTGGATCCGAACAACTTTTGACGCAGGTAACAGTAAACCTGAATCTGGACCACAGGTTTAAGTGGCCTTATTGTGGGAAAAAAGCACCGGCTGTTCAGGAAACGCGCGAACAGATGGAACAGCCGGTGCCCCAGCCTTCGGGCGGCGAACCGCCCGAAGGTGTTCTTTAGATCTTACTGACCGCCGCCCAACTGGTGGACATAGGCAGATACGGCGCGAATCTGCGCCTCGGTCAGGCGGGTATCCCAGTTCGGCATGACACCAAAGCGGCTGTAAGTTACGGTTTCCGTCAGCATTTCTTCACTGCCACCGTAAAGCCAGATCGCGTCAGTCAGGTTCGGCGCACCCTGGAAGATATCGCCTGTGCCATCCTCGCCGTGGCAGGCCGCACAGTTGTCTTCGAAGACAACTTTACCTGCCTGCGCTGCCGCATCGTCGGTCTGGGCATTGCTCAGCGACATGACGTACTGGACCACCTGCGTGATTTCCTCATGTTCGAGGATTTCGCCAAATGCCGGCATCTCGGAATAGCGCGCATCGGCGCTTTCTTCGTTCCGGATACCGTAGCTGACGGTGTAAACGATATCGTCCAGCGTTCCGCCCCACAGCCAGGCATCATCCAACAGGTTCGGGAAACCCGGCGCACCCTGCGCACCCGAACCATGGCATTGTGCGCACCAGGTCCGGAACACCGCACCTCCCGAGTTCACGGCATATTGCTGCAGTTCTGCATCCTTGGCGATGTCTTCCAGCGAAGTTTCCACCAGCTTGGCGTTCCAGGGCGCGTTTGCCTCTTCGAAGGCAACCATGTCCTGCTGAACGTTTTCTCGGGTTGACCATCCCAGCACACCGGCTGTCGCGCCGTGGACCAAGGGCCAGGCCGGAAACATGATCGTATAGATCACGCCCCAGAAGATGGTGGCGTAGAAGGTCCATAGCCACCAGCGCGGCATAGGATTGTCGAATTCCTCAATCCCGTCCCAGCTGTGCCCGGTTGTATTTGGATCGCCCGGCTGTTTATCAGGTGTCTTGCTCATTGCCGCGCCTCCTTGGGTGTGGCGGGTTTGTCTTGATGCCGGAAGGGGATGTTGGCAGTGTCCTTGTATTCCTTGCTGGCACCGGGGCGGAAAACCCAGATCAAGATGCCAACGAAGAAGGCAAACAACACAAGCAGCATCCAGCTATCCGCGAACTGTCGAAGAAGTGTGTATTCTTCCATCCCACCCTCCTGTTAACGGCTTGCATCCGGGGTAAAGGTCGAGAAATCGACCAGCGTACCCAGCATTTGCAGATAGGCGATCAGCGCGTCGGCTTCGGTCAGTTCAGGCTGACCATCGAAGTTGCGTACGTTGACCTTGTCACCGTACCGCTCCAGCAGACCGTCGTAGTCACTGTCCGGGTCGGCCTGCGCGCTGAAATCGGCAACCGCGTTTTCCAGCATCTCGTCGGTATAAGGGGTGCCGACAACCGCATTGGTCGCCATGATGTCACCGATATACTTGCCGTCGATCTTGCGATGTTCGAGGAAGCCGTATTTGGGCATCACCGATTCAGGCACCACAGACTGAGGGTCGCGCAGGTGGTCCATCTGCCACTGATCCGAATAGCGGCCACCGACACGCGCCAGATCAGGTCCGGTACGCTTTGATCCCCACTGGAACGGGTGGTCATACATCGATTCAGCCGCCAGCGAGTAGTGGCCATAACGTTCGACCTCGTCCCGCATCGGGCGGATCATCTGGCTGTGGCAGACATAGCAACCTTCGCGGATGTAAATTTCACGCCCTGCCATTTCGAGAGGGGTGTAAGGGCGCATGCCCTCCACCTTCTCGATGGTGTTCTCAAGATAGAACAGCGGGGTGATCTGCACCAGGCCACCGATGGTCACGACCAGAAAGCTGAAGATCAGCAGGAGGGTCGCGTTGGTCTCGAGGATCTTATGTTTGTCGAGAATTGCCATTGCTCCGGCCCTCCCTCTATTCAGCAGGGACCGCGACGGTCAGGCTGGCCTCTTTGGCCGGCGCTTTCCGCACAGTCATCCACAGGTTGTAGCACATGATCACGGCGCCAGCGACGAACAGAACGCCACCCAGAGCACGCACCACATACATCGGGAACTTGGCGGCCACGGTGTCAGCGAACGAGTTCACCAGGAAGCCATTTGCATCCACTTCACGCCACATCAGGCCTTCCATGATACCGGTGACCCACATCGACGCGGCATAAAGCACGATGCCGATCGTGGCGAGCCAGAAGTGCCAGCTGACCATCTGCAGCGAGTACAGACGCTCGCGCTTCCAAAGCACGGGCACCAGGAAGTACAGCGCGCCAAAGGTAATCATGCCGTTCCAGCCCAGCGCGCCTGAATGCACGTGACCAATGGTCCAGTCGGTGTAGTGGCTGAGGCTGTTCACAGCACGGATCGACATCATCGGACCTTCAAAGGTGGACATGCCGTAGAAGCCGACCGAGATGACCATCATGCGGATCACCGGATCGGTGCGCAGCTTGTCCCAGGCACCCGACAGCGTCATCAGACCGTTGATCATACCGCCCCAGGACGGCATCCACAGGATCACCGAGAACACCATACCCAGCGTCGACGCCCAGTCAGGCAGCGCGGTATAGTGCAGGTGGTGTGGACCGGCCCAGATATACAGGAAGATCAGCGCCCAGAAGTGGATGATCGACAGCTTGTACGAAAACACCGGGCGTTCGGCCTGTTTCGGGATGAAATAGTACATCATGCCCAGGAAACCCGCGGTCAGGAAGAAGCCCACAGCGTTGTGGCCATACCACCACTGGATCATGGCATCCTGCACACCCGACCAGACGATGACCGATTTCGAACCCCAGATGCTGACCGGGATGGTCATGTTGTTGACCAGATGCAGCATGGCGACGGTGACGATAAAGGCCAGATAGAACCAGTTGGCCACATAGATGTGGGGTTCTTTCCGCTTGATGATCGTACCCAGGTAGACCGCCAGATAGGCGACCCAAACAATGGTCAGCCACAGATCGACATACCATTCAGGTTCGGCATATTCCTTGGACTGCGTTCCGCCCAGCACATAGCCGGTTGCGGCCAGAACGATGAACAGCTGATAGCCCCAGAACACGAACCACGCGAGGTTGCCGCCCCAAAGCCGCGCCGCGCTGGTACGCTGAACCACATAGAACGAGGTTGCGATCAATGCGTTACCGCCAAATGCAAAAATGACCGCCGAAGTGTGCAACGGACGCAGACGACCAAAATTCAAATAACCCTGCGCCCATTCGAAGTTCAGTGCCGGAAACGCCAGCTGAAACGCGATAAACGTCCCGGCGAGGAACCCGATCACGCCCCAAAAGGCAGTTGCGATCACGCCATAGCGGATCACGCCATCCATGTATTCGCCCGAGCGGTCGATCTGAATATCTGGCTCGTCAGTGTTTCGAAGCGTCCAGATGAACAGGCCACCGGCGATGAGCATCACCAGCAGCGCATGTACCTGATACGCCAAATCGCGTGCATAATTGGTTCCGATCGCTGCAAACAGCGCGATCAGACCAAGCACGATCAGCTTGATGTAATTCGACATATTGCGTCCCTTTGCCATGCTCCGCGCGCTTTTGATTCTTATGACGCGCGAAACCCATTTGACTGGCTGCCGTTCTGAAGCACGGCCACCTTCATTGCTTTGATCTGTATCAAGACAGTCCAGCGTTTTCTATGACACGCATGGTAGTAGAAAAGGGCTAACAGGTCACATGAGACCAATTGCCCGAAAAATGAGGTCAAAATGGCGTACAAATCTCTTCTCACAGTCATGACCGAAACGCAGACTGCACAGGCTGCTTTGGCGCAGATTGTGGCCCTGGCCGAGGCTCAGGATGCCCATGCCGAAGTCCTGTGTCTGGGCGTCGATCGCAGTCAGACAGGTTACTATTATGCGGGTGCCAATGCTTTGATCGTTCAGGAAACGCTGAACCGGGCCAATGCCGAGGCACAGGATTTGCTGGCCTTTGCCAATGACTATCTCGGCAAATCCGGCGTGCGTTGGTCCGCCGAACACGGCGTTGCACAAATTGCCGATATCGGGCGCCACGTCGCGCACCGGGCCCGGTTTTCCGACCTTGTGATCCTGCCACATCCGTATGGTGAAGGTCGGGGGGCCGAGGCCGAGCCCATTATCGAAGCGGCCATGTTCGAAGGACATTGCCCGGTTCTTGTGGTTCCCGACAGCAGTGCGCCGTTGAAAGCGCCGGGCAACATCATGATCGCCTGGAACGAAAGCGTCGAGGCCATGTGCGCCATCCGGCGGGCCCTGCCCTTCCTCAAACGGGCCGAGATCGTCCGTATTGTGGTTATTGACCCACCACAGCATGGGCCAGACCGGTCGGACCCGGGTGGGATGCTGTCCCAGATGCTGGCCCGTCATGGTGTCAAATGCGAGATCGATGTGCTCAGCAAGACCATGACCCGCGTCTCGGATATCCTTAATCGCCACGCGACGGATACCGAATCGGACATGATTGTGATGGGCGCTTATGGCCACTCCCGCTTTCGCGAAGCCATTCTGGGCGGGGCGACCCGGAACATGCTGGAACAATCCTCGGTTCCGGTGTTCTTGGCGCACTGACCTAAACAAGCAAAAAGCCGCCTCGACAGGCGGCTTTTTTCACCCCCGACGAATGAGGCCGATCAGGAACAAAAGGATCACGGCCCCAATTGTTGCGAAAAGGATCGACGACAACAGGCCCCCGCCAACAGAAAATCCTAGCGCCGGAAAGATCATGCCCGACAGGAACGCACCGACGATGCCGACGATAATGTTGCCGATCAGGCCGAACCCACGGCCCTCCATGATCTTTCCCGACAGCCATCCGGCGATTGCGCCAATGAACAGCATTGCCAACAGACTGCTGAACCCCATGCCACACTCCTATGTTAGTTCGTGAACCGACCGGATGGTCGCGGTAAGCGAGTTCTGCCGAGCGAAAGACCGGTCAGACCAGAAACCCGCCATCGGAATCGTCGCCTGCTTCTTCCATGAGCCGGCCAAGATCGGGGATGGTCACGTGACGTTTGCCTTCCAGCAAGATCAAACCGTCCTTTTTCAGAGCTGAGATCTGGCGGCTGACCGTCTCAAGCGTAAGTCCCAGATAATCCGCCATGGCCTCTCGGGTCAGGGGCAGATCGAACACGATCGGTCCCGACAGGCCCTTTTGACCAATCGACGCATCCCGGCGGGCAATGATCGATATCAGGCTGGCGATTTTTTCGCGCGCTGTCTTGCGACCCAGAACCAGCATCCATTCACGGGCAGCATCAAGCTCGTCCAACGTCATCTGTAGCAGGCGATGCGCGATGTGTGGCGTTTCGTCCATCAGCTCTTCAAATGGTTTCTTGCGGAAACAGCACATCACGACATCCGTTGTCGCCTGCACATCGTAAGGCGCAATGTCGCGCCCCGGGCGACCGACGAAATCGCTGGGCAAGAGAAGACCAACCATCTGGGTGCGCCCGTCTTCCATCGTTTGTGTCAGCGACGCGATTCCCGCGACGACTGAACCGACAAAATTCATCTGGTCGCCCGACCAGATGATGGTCTGACCCGCTTCGAAACTGCGGTAATACTTAATGGCATCAAGCGCTTCCAGCTCGCCAGCGTCACAGCGGGCGCAGACCGCGCGATGTCGTATCGGGCAGTCTGCGCAATTTGAATGATCGAACTGTGCTTTTATTGTCATCTGCGTTTCCACTTGATCTCCGTCAAAGCACCTAAGTCGCCTGCCCCCTAAGGGTATCGTCATGATAGTGAAACCACAATTGGCAAAGCTTGGACTTTTTGACGCGAAAGTACCGCGTTACACAAGCTATCCCACAGCGCCCCATTTCAACAATGACGTGGGGGCGGACATGTTTGGCGACTGGATTTCGGGAATCGAGCCCGGCAGCGCCATATCCCTTTATATCCACGTCCCGTTCTGCCGCAGGCTGTGCTGGTTCTGCGCCTGCAGGACGCAAGGCACACAAACCGACAATCCGGTGATTGCATATGTGGATGTTCTGAAAGCCGAGCTGGACCTGCTGGCGGCGCGCCTGCCCGCGGGCGTGGTGCTGTCGCGCCTGCACTGGGGCGGCGGTACGCCAACGTTGCTGAACGCCCAGCTGATGCGTGATCTGGCACGGCACATTCTGGGGATCGTCCCCATGGGGCCGGACGCCGAGTTTTCGGTTGAAATCGATCCGAACGAGATTGACGAGGCGCGTCTGGATGCGCTGGCAGAGGCAGGCATGAACCGCGCCTCGATCGGAGTGCAGGATTTCGACGATGAAATCCAGAAGACCATTGGCCGCATTCAAAGCTACGATACAACGCGCGACGCGATCGACATGATCCGCGCACGTGGCATTGCCAGCCTGAACGCGGATATCCTTTACGGGCTGCCACACCAGACGAAGGCCCGGATGACGGAAAGCGTGCAGAAGCTTTTGTCGCTCAGCCCGGACCGCGTGGCGCTTTATGGGTACGCCCATGTGCCGTGGATGGCCAAACGGCAGCAGCTGATCCCGTCGGACGCACTGCCAACGCCCGAACAACGGCTGGAACTGTTCGACACCGCCCGCCGCCTGTTCCTGTGGGACAACTACGCCGAGATCGGCATCGACCATTTTGCCACGCAGGATGACGGGCTGACCCAGGCCCTGCGCGCGGGTCGTCTGAAGCGGAACTTCCAGGGTTATACCGACGATCAGGCCGATGTGTTGATCGGTGTCGGGGCCAGCTCGATCTCGCGCTTTCCACAAGGCTATGCGCAGAATGCCCCGGCCACATCCGCCCATACAAAAGCCATCCGCAACGGGCAGTTTTCGACATCCCGCGGGCACCTGTTCAAAGGTCAGGATATTCTGCGCGCCCGTCTGATCGAAGCGCTGATGTGCGATTTCCGGATCGATTCGGCTGAAATCCTGCGCGATCACGATATCTCGGCCGCAGCGCTGAATGAGATGTATCGTGCCGCCAACGCCTCATTCGACGGGCTGCTGCAAATCAGCGAGGAAGGGCTGTTCATCCCCCCCGAGGCGAGGGCGCTGACCCGGATGGTTGCCCGCAGCTTCGACGCATACGACCTCAGCAAAGCCGGGCACAGCTCGGCGATCTGACCTTTTTTCGGGCAACATTCAGCCCGTTGAGTACAAAACACATCGGGGGCTTGACGCACGCCTGCGGTTTTTTCCACACTCAAGCTGTGGGGTGATGTTTCGCCCTGCGGCCTGAGGCGGGCAAATTACAGACAGTCCTAGCTGACGCGACTGCGTCGGACGGCCCTTTTCGTGCAGCCATTCTGCAACCTGAAAGAGGGACAACACTCATGCGCGTATTCACCGTCCTCGGGCCCAGCCAGTCGGGCAAATCTACCCTGGTCGAGGCCATCAGCCGCCTCGACGGGCGCCCGACCACATTCGATGTTTCCGGAACCGTGCACTTGCACGGTTTTTCTTACCTGGACGAGCCCTGGTGCGCGATCGACGTGGATGGGGGTGGCGATTCCCTCGCGTATGTCGGCCCAGCCATGGCGATCTCGGATGCTGCCGTTATCGTGGTACCGCCCGATCCAAATGCCGCCGTGCTGTGTGCGCCGTATCTTCGGCTGGTGGAAGAGGCAGGCATTCCCTGTTTTCTTTTCATCAACCGCATGGACAACCCCAATGGCCGCATCCGCGACATCATCGCGGCGCTGCAAACCTACTGCACGCACCACATCGCCCTGCGTCAGGTTCCGATCCGCGAGGGCGACACGATCATCGGCGCGGTCGATCTGATCTCGGAACGGGCGTGGAAGTATCAGGAGGGCCAGCCGTCGGCCCTGATAGAGCTGCCCAAATCTGTCGAGGATCGCGAGCAGGAAGCCCGGACCGAGTTGCTTGAGACACTTTCCGATTTCGATGACCACCTGCTGGAACAGTTGATTGAAGACAAACAGCCCCCAAGCGATGAGGTTTATGAGCTGGCCGCGCAGGTTTTGCAGAATCATCAGTTGATCCCAGCCTGTCTGGGCGCCGCAAGCCACGGCAACGGGCTGACGCGCCTGATGAAAGCGCTGCGTCATGAGGCCCCCGAGTTTGATATCGCCGCCGGACGAGACGAGGCCGCCGAAAACGCCCGTGCCATCGCGGGCTTTGCGGATGTCAAAAAGCATATCGGAAAGATCATCGTTCTGCGCGGCCTTGGGGACGGGGTAAAAGCCCATGAGGCGTTGGGCGGTGAAACGGTCGGCAACCTGACAACACTGGACGCCAAGACCCAGATCGCCGCGCTGGAGGCCGGGCAGATCGGACTGGCGGTCAAATCCGATCACCTCAACCCCGGATACATTTATGACAGTTCCTCCGCGACAGAGTTGCCGGAATGGGCGTCTTCTCATCCGGTTGCGCATCGTCAAGTCGTCTCGCCCGCGCATGAGCGGGACGATGTGCGCCTGTCAAACGCCCTGAGCCGTCTGGCCGAAATCGATCCGGGCCTGCATCTGCAACAGGATGAGATGAGCGGCCATTCGATTCTGGGCTCGCAAGGTCCGCAACATATGCGCCGCGTGACCGCCAAGCTGGCAGAGGATTTCGGGATCGAGATCGAGGCGGAACAGGTGGAAACCGCCTATCGCGAAACCATCCGCGCAACGGTTGAGCATCGCCATCGCCATCGCAAGCAATCCGGCGGCGCGGGGCAATTCGCGGATGTGGTAATATCGGTCGCGCCATTGCCGCGCGGATCGGGGTTCCAGTTCGATGAGGTGGTCAAGGGCGGCGCCGTTCCCAAGAACTACATCCCGTCTGTGGAACACGGAGCCAAGGACGCATTGGAACAAGGCCCCGAAGGCTTTCCCGTAGTTGATGTCAAAGTGACCCTGAGCGATGGCAAACACCACAATGTGGACAGTTCGGATTATGCCTTCCGGACCGCAGGCAAGAACGCCGTGCGCGAGGCATTGCCGCAAGCCAAACCTGTGGTCCTGCAACCGATCCTGAGCGCCGAGATACACTTACCCTCGGCCTTTGTGGGCGATCTCGTACCAACGATCAGCACCCTTCAGGGGCAGGTTCTGGGATTTGAGGGCAACCCGAATGCAACGGGCTGGGAGATATTCAACGCCCAGTTGCCCGCCGTTGCCGAGGACGAGCTGCACCGCACCCTTGCCAGTGCCACACGTGGAACTGGGTGGGTCAAGCTGAGCTTTGATCACTATGAAGAACTGCGCGGGCCTGTGCCCCAGTCATCGGCGCGAGAAAAAGCCAGCGCCTGACTCGCGACACCGGGCGGGCTGTTCTCAGCCCGCCGCTGCGATCAATTCGCGGGTATAGTCGGTCTGGGCGTTTTCGAACAAATCCTCTGCCGCGCCCATTTCGACCACATCGCCGTTTCGCATGACGATCACGTTGTGCGACATGGCACGGACCACTTTCAGGTCATGGCTGATGAACAGATAGGCCAGCCCGTATTTCTGTTGCAGATTGCGAAGCAGATCGACGATCTGAACCTGAACGGTCATATCCAGCGCACTGGTCGGCTCGTCCAGAACCAGCAGTTTGGGACGCAGAACCATCGCGCGCGCAATGGCGATGCGCTGACGCTGACCGCCAGAAAACTCGTGCGGGTATCGATCCATCGTCGCCGGATCAAGCCCCACTTCGGTCATCACCTCGGCCACAAGTTCGCGTGGCGCGCGGTCCGGGTCGACTTTGTGAATGGCCAGACCTTCCGCAATGATCTGCTGGCAGGTCATCCGCGGGCTGAGGCTGCCAAACGGGTCCTGAAACACGATCTGCATGTCCTTGCGCAACCGGCGCAGTTCCCGCGTGGACCATTTGCGCACGTCCTGATCGCGAAAGGTGATGCCACCCTCGGACGCGATCAGCCGCATCATGGCCAGCGCCAGCGTGGTCTTGCCTGACCCGCTTTCGCCAACAATCCCCAACGTCTCACCCGCGCGCACGCTAAGGGTCGCGTCGTTCACCGCTTTCACATATCCAACCGTTCGCTTCAGAAACCCGCGCTGGATCGGAAACCAGACCTTAAGGTGGTCGGTGCGTGCGACCTCTTCCGCATCTGAGGCAACGGGTTCAGGCCGACCCGACGGCTCCGCCGCCAGAAGTTTGCGGGTATAGGGGTGCTGCGGGTTTTCGAATATCTCGGCCGTCACGCCGGTTTCGACAATCTCGCCGTCTTTCATCACACAGACCCGGTCGGCGATGCGGCGCACGATGCCCAGATCATGGGTGATAAACAGCATCCCCATGTTTTCCGATTTCTGCAATTCAGCCAGCAGTTCGAGGATCTGCGCCTGAATGGTCACATCCAGAGCCGTTGTCGGCTCATCCGCGATCAGGATGTCCGGTTTGTTGGCAAGGGCCATTGCGATCATCACCCGTTGCCGCTGACCGCCCGACAACTGATGCGGATAGCTGTCCAGCCGGTCTTGAGGATCGCGGATACCGACCTTGGTCAGCAACTCGACAATCCTGTCCCTCGCCACATCGCCCGCCACACCCTGATGCAGGGCCAGCGATTCAGCCATCTGTTTCTGGATCGTGTGCAACGGGTTCAGCGAGGTCATCGGCTCCTGAAAGATAAAGCTGATGTCGTTGCCCCGCACATCCATCAGACGCTGTTCCGAGGCGCCAATCATCTCTTGCCCGTCATAGGTGACCGAGCCGTCGACCAACGCGCTGTCGCCCAGCAGGGAAACGGTCGATAACGCCGTCACGGATTTTCCTGATCCGGATTCGCCCACCAGCGCGACGGTTTCACCCCGGTCCACAGTGAAGGACACGCCTTTGACCGCCGCGTTGACCTGCCCATCCTGACGGAACGAGACCTTGAGGTTTTTCACATCCAGCAAGCTCATGAGAAGGTCTTTCTGGGATCAAACGCATCGCGAACGCCTTCGAAGATGAAGACCAGCAGCGACAGCATGATGGCAAAGGTGAAGAAGGCGGTGAAGGCCAGCCACGGGGCCTGAAGGTTCTGCTTGGCCTGCAAGGTCAGCTCTCCCAGCGAGGGGGCCGAGGACGGCAGACCAAAGCCCAGATAATCCAGCGAAGCCAGCCCGCCGATGGTTCCGGTGACGATAAACGGCATGAAGGTCAGCGTGGCCACCATCGCATTGGGCAGCATATGACGGAACATGATCGTCATGTTGCCAACACCCAGCGCCCGCGCGGCGCGCACATATTCAAGGTTCCGCGCCCGCAGGAACTCGGCGCGGACCACTCCGACCAGCCCGGTCCAACTGAACAGGATCATCAGCGCGACCAGCAACCAGAAACTTCGCCCCAGCACCGCAAACATGATGATGATGACGTAAAGCGACGGGGTTGCGGACCAGATTTCGATGATCCGCTGAAAGATCAGGTCCAGCCACCCACCAAAGAACCCTTGTATGGCCCCGGCGAAAATCCCGATCAGGCTTGCCGCGCCCGTCACAAGCAGCGTGAACAGGATCGACAAACGAAAGCCGTAAATCACGCGGGCCAGCACGTCGCGCTTGGTATCATCGGTACCCAGCAGATTCTGGCCGTTGGGCGGCAGGGGCGCCGCGCCGGGGCGGTCCACCGAGGTATTGAAGGAATAGGGGATCAACGGCCAGAGCGACCAGCCGCGTTCAAAACCCTCAGCCTGGAACGTTCCGGCGTCGATCTGTTCGATGATGCCTTCGGGATCATCGAAACAGTCTTCCAATCCACCGCTGTCGATCAGGCACTGAACTTCGGGGTCGCGATAGATCGCTTCGGTCTGGAAATCGCCGCCAAATTCGGTTTCGGCATAGAAGTTGAAGATCGGCGTAAAGTACTCTCCCCGGTATTTCACAAGGATGGGTTTGTCGTTGGCGATAAACTCGGCAAAGAGCGACAGGCCAAACAGGATCGAGAAGATGATCAGCGACCAGAAGGCCCGTCTGTTGCGGCGGAAGTTGCTCCAGCGGCGCTGGTTCAGCGGGGACAAAGCCATTTACCCCTCCCGCTTTTCGAAATCGATGCGCGGGTCGACCAGCACATACATCAGGTCGCTGATGATGCCGACGACCAGCCCCATCAGACCGAAGATGAACAGCGTGCCGAAGATCACCGGATAATCGCGCGCAACGGCAGCCTCGAACCCTAATCGGCCCAGACCATCCAGCGAAAAGATCGTCTCGATAATGATCGACCCCCCGAAGAACACACCGATGAACACGGCCGGGAACCCTGCGATCACGATAAGCATCGCGTTGCGGAAGACATGATTATAGAGCACCTTGCGCTCGCTCAACCCTTTGGCGCGGGCTGTCATGACGTACTGTTTCTTGATCTCGTCCAGAAACGAGTTCTTGGTCAGCAGGGTCAGCGTCGCAAAGGCCGAGATCGTCAACGCAATCGTCGGCAGCGCTATGTGCCAGAAATAATCCGTGATCTTGCCAAAGAAACTCAGGCTGTCCCAATTGTCCGACGTCAGGCCACGCAGCGGGAAGATTTGCCAATATGATCCGCCAGCGAAGAGCACCAGCAGCAGGATCGCAAACAAAAAGCCCGGAATGGCATAGGCCACAATAATCGCCCCGCTTGTCCAGGTATCGAATTGCGATCCATCCTTGACCGCCTTTCGAATACCCAGCGGGATCGAGACCAGATAGGCAATCAGGGTCGACCACAGCCCCAGCGAGATCGAGACCGGCATCTTTTCAAGCACCAGATCGATCACGCTGATCGAGCGGAAATAACTCTCGCCGAAATCAAACGTCAGATAGTTGCCCATCATGATCAGGAACCGTTCAAGCGGAGGCTTGTCGAAGCCGAATTCTTTTTCCAGCTCGGCAATAAACTCGGGCGGAAGGCCGCGTGCGCCGACATATTTGTCGTCGAAGACACCGCCCGCCGGTTCGGAACCCGCTCCGGCGTCGCCCCCCCCGGCAAACCCGGCGAATACGTCACCTTGACCTTCGATTTGCGCGATGATCTGTTCGACCGGCCCACCAGGTACGAACTGGACCAGCGTGAAGTTGACGATCATGATACCCAGAAGAGTCGGAATGATCAGCAATAAGCGTCTTAGAATATAGGCGCCCATGTTATCGCAGCGCGCCTTTCGCTTTCAACGCAGCCTGTTTTTCCGGATTGATCCACCACAAATCCAGATAACCCAGCGAATAGGGCGGCAGGTTTTCCGGGTATTCGTACATATCGTAATATGCTGTCCAGTATTCTGCGATGTACCCCACGGGGATTACGAAAAACTCGTACCGCAAGGCGCGATCCAAAGCCATTAACGCCGTGTCCTGATCGGCCTGATTGTCAGTTTCAAAGGACGCCTCGATGATCGCGTCGACCAAGGGGCTGGCCAGACCTGCCGGATTGAACAGGCTAAAAGCCGCTTCTTCCGATCCGTACATCTGGCTCAGACCGCCCCCGGTAGACAAAAACGACCCGTAGCGCGTGGAATAGACCATGTCATAATCCCGCTCGCGGCTGCGCAACGTGTATTGCGCCGGGTCAACTTTCTCGGTCGAGGCATCCACCCCGATGGATTGCAGGTTTTGGACATAGGTTTCGATCATCGTTGCGGTCGAGGTCGGCAGGTTTGAAGGATATGGAATATTCACCTTCAAAGTCTGCCCTTCGGTATTGCGGCGAATATTGCCTTCGCCGACGGACCAGCCTGCCTCGTCCAATAACCTGGCAGCTTTGCGCAGGTTTTGTCGGTCATTCAGGCGTGCAGGGTTTGATTCGTGCGCCACTACAGCGGGTTCCGTCAGGACATCTTCGGGAACGACGTCGCCCAACGCCTGCAGGAACGCCAGCTCAGCCCCTTCGGGCAGGCCTTGCGCCTCGATCGGGGTTCCTTGCGTGAAAGAATTCCGCGGCGTGTTCAGGCCGAACAACAATGACTCGTTCGTCCATTCGAAATTGAAGGCCAAGGCCAGGCCCTTGCGGACATTCTTGTCGGCGAATTGCGGTTTCCCAAGGTTGAAGACAAAGCCCGAAGGTGTCGGCGGGCTGCCATCTGCGATCTCATCCCGAATAACGGTGCCTTCATCCAGCTTCGGGAAATCATACCCGGTCGCCCAAAGCTTGGGATCACTTTCAATCCGAAATGTATATTCACCCGCCTTGAAACCTTCGAACGCTGCCGTCTGATCGGCGAAATACTCGACCCGAATTGTATCGAAGTTGTTGCGTCCGACATTGAAAGGCAGGTCCTTGCCCCAATAATCGTCCCGGCGTTTGTAAACGATGCGGCGATTGATGTCGTAGCTGTCGAGCTTGTAGGGGCCAGAGCCCACCGCCACTTCCAGCCGTGGTTCATCCAGGCGCCGTGTCTCATCTGCCTCAAACCATGCTTTTGAGAAAACAGGAGTTGAGCCGACGGTTTCGATCAGGCTGCGGCGAGTGACTTCGGGATTGAATGTAAATTTTACGGTATGGTCATCCAACGCCTCGGCTCCTGTCACCATACGGCCAACGGCCTGCGCGTAAGATGGCAGGCCCTGTTCGATGAACAAACGGTGGCTGTAGACAACATCTTCCGCCGTGACAGGCGTGCCATCCCAAAAAGTTGCTTCGGGGCGCAAATGGAAAATGACGTAATTGCGCCCTTCGTCATATTCCAGACTTTCCGCAACTACGCCGTAATACTGCCCGACACTGTCTTCGGCACTTTCAAACAGACGGTCATATTGCAATGTGGTCAGCGCACCGGCACGCCCCTTTCGCGAATAGGGGTTGAGGGAATCGAACGTTCCCGAAGCTGCCAGCGAAAGCTCGCCGCCTTTGGGGGCGTCGGGATTCACATAATTCAGATGCGCATAGTCCGCCGGGTAATCCAGATTTCCGAAATACGAATACCCGTGGCTGCGGGTGACCCCCTCATCCAGCGCCTGGGCTGTATGCGGAGCAATCAGCGCGGCACAGAGCCCCAAAATGCCAACCCATGGCCTTACCTCGAGATCACGTGCAGCAGGCATCAGGGATTTCATGTGGCTCATCCTCTCGGTCATTGTCACCGTCAATGTCGTAACCGCTAGCTAAAGTGCCAGCACGTGCAGATTCAAGTTTAGAATGCGTGAGCACTTTGTGAAGGTTTCTTCAGACAAAAAAGCCGCTGCGTTGCGGCAGCGGCTTTGAATGGTTCTGATCGCTCAGGCAATCAGTTGCCGATTGTCTGCAGATAGGCAATCACGTCGGCGCGATCCTGCGGCTTTTTCAGGCCGGCAAAGCTCATCGAAGTGCCCGAGATATAATTGCCCGGCTTGGTCAGGAAGGCATCCAGCGCTTCGGGTGTCCAGTTGCCGCCATGCGCCTGCATACTGGCCGAGTACCCGGTGAAACCGTTGGCCGAGGCGACCGGGCGATTAACCACACCGTACAGGTAGGGGCCGGTGCCGTTTGCGCCGTCTTCCAGCTTGTGGCACGCGGTGCATTTGCGGAACACTTTTGCGCCGCTCTCGACGTCTGCGGCGGCCAGCAGGTCTTCGAAGACCACTTCTTCACCGTCGGCGCTTTCGCCCGAGCTTTCGGTTTCGATAATGTAGGCGGCCTCAGCCGAGCCATGGCCACCGGAAGAATAGAGGACATCTGCCCCCCACTTGGCCAGAAGCAGCACCAGGAATGTGCCGAACAGGCCTGCGGCGGCCTTGGTTACTGTCATCGTGTCGAACATTGATCGCGAGTCCATTTCAGCTGTCTGGGCAGCTGTCTAAGGCTTCCCCTTGCGAGAGGCAAGGTATAGACACCGCGACGAAACGACCAAATCGCGAACTTGTTGCATGGAATCGACCAAATGACCAATCGCATTGCCTTTCAGGGGGAACCCGGCGCCTACAGTCACGAGGCTTGCCGCAACGCTCGGCCAGATATGGAAGCCCTGCCCTGCCGCACTTTCGAGGATGTGATCGAATCGGTCCGCTCGGGTGCTGCGGATCTGGCAATGCTTCCGGTCGAGAACACGACCTATGGACGGGTGGCCGATATTCACCGGCTGTTACCTCACAGCGGGCTGCATATCATCGATGAGGCCTTTGTCCGTGTGCACATCAACCTTCTTGCCGTACCGGGTGCAAAACTGGAAGACATCACCGAGGCGCATTCGCATCTGGTACTGCTGCCGCAATGCGCGGGCTTTCTGAAGGAACACGGCATTCGCGGCCGCGTCAGCCCCGATAACGCCCGCGCCGCCCGCGAAGTGGCTGAGGAAGGCAATCCGCATTCAGCCGCGCTGGCCAGCGAGCTGGCCGCTGAGATCTATAACCTGAACGTTCTGGCCCGCCATATCGAGGATAATGACGACAACACGACCCGCTTTCTTGTCATGTCGCGCGAAACGGATTTGTCCCGCCGGGGCGATCATGGGATGATCACCAGCTTTGTGTTTCAGGTCCGCAACATCCCCGCCGCGCTTTACAAAGCGATGGGCGGGTTTGCCACCAATGGGATCAACATGACCAAGCTGGAAAGCTATATGGTCGACGGCTCCTTCACCGCGACGCAGTTTTACGCGGATATTGTCGGGCATCCCGAAGACCGCAACGTGCAGCTGGCCATGGACGAGCTTGAGCATTTCACGACCAATGTCGAGGTTCTGGGCGTCTATCCGGCAGCACATCCGCGCGGATAATCACGGTTCGCCATGGCATTCCTTTGAGCTTGTTTCGTTGTTGCCCATTTTTTCGAAGCTGTTTGCAATGCCGGTGGCCCCCCATGTCTCGTGCCGCTGCGCCTGGAATCGTCGCTCTCTAGCGGTTAATCCGGTAGACCTTTGACACAGACCCATCTTGTGTGCGGTACGTCCGGAAACCCATGGCTTCGTAATAGGCCAGACCTTCAGTATTGCCTGCGCCAATTGTTGCATCGATAGCAGGGAGACCGCGCGCAAGGGCCGCGTCCAGAGTGTGCGCGAAAAGTGCGCGCCCGATCCCAAGCAGGGCGGCTGATGGTCGGATATGGGTTCCAATCACGCCCCACCCCACTGACACGCCGTAGGGGTTGTTTTCGACCGCATCTTTCAGGGATTGGAACCCGAGCACGTGACCATTCGGGTCCGTGGCGATTGTACATCGTAATTGATCCGGATGGCGAATATAGTGCCTTAGGGCAAAATCGACATCGTGGGCTTTGCGCCGCTTGCCAGCCAGGACCAGATCGTGAAGGACGCCAGCGACCCCTTCGGCATCGGTTTCGGATGCGGGTTTAAAACTCAGGTGGTCCGATCCCTTCACACCTGCAGTGCGATCTTGTGTCTTACCCGCCATGCAGGTGCCTCTGCTCCAACTCGCGTGCGAATTCGCTGAGACGCACCTGAAACCGCTTGCGAAACCTCGACTGCCCCAGCTTCATGGATTGCAACAGCAACCGTGCCGGCAGGGACTTGGCGGCCAGGGACATCTCGATGCTCAGGCGTGTCCGGCGCGGGGACAGGGCCAGAAAATCCACGGTCGTGAACCCGGTAATGCCCTTGCTGGCAGCGTCAAATCGCATTTGCGAAGGCCTGTCGAAATCTGTCATAACCACTGACATCTGACGCGGCTTTCCGCGCAGTTTGAACTCCGTATTCCACTCGGTTCCGGCAGTCACCGCTGCGCCACCGCCCAAACGGCGCACATCGATGCCGCGGCGCATTGCCATACGCTCGAACCGTTCGAAATCCGACACCATGTCGAATACCGATTGGATGGGGGCTTCGATATCTTCGCGCGCTGAAAACTGCATACTGACCTTTGCTGTCGTAATTACTGAGCCAATGTTTCCTCAGTCCAGAGTATCTGCAAGCCAGTTCTGAAGCAGAAAATGAGCGACTGCCCCCTTGCGCGCTGGCAATAGCCTAGGATGATCGCCTGCAAAGGCCTGCATCATTTCGGATTTGCTGACCCACATCGCCTCTTCTATTTCGACCGGATCGATCACGATGTTGCGTGACAACGCCTCACCTGCACACCCAAACATCAATGAGGCCGGAAACGGCCAGGGCTGGCTGGACAGGTACGAAACCGCACCCACCGGCACGCCCGCCTCTTCCATCACTTCGCGGCGCACTGCTGCCTCAAGCGTTTCGCCGGGCTCAACAAATCCCGCCAGCAAGGAGAACATCCCGTCAGGCCAGCCCGGAGACCGGCCCATCAGCACGCTGTCACCATGCGTGATCAACATGATCACAACCGGATCGGTGCGCGGAAAGTGCTGCCCGCCACAGGATGGGCAACTGCGCTGCCATCCCCCTTGCGACACCTCGCTGGCGGCACCGCATCGTGCGCAATATCGATGTGTTTCATGCCAGCCGATTATTGCCTTAGACGTGGCCGCCAGTTCCGCGTCGCGTGCCGACAGCCGTGTCATGATCCGGCGCAGTTCGGCAAACACGTGGCCTTGCGGTAAATCCGGGTGTTGTTGTTCGGACTTGTCCACGAAGGCGCCCAGACTGGTCAGATCCAGCCCCTCGGCTGCCCATGCGGAAATATCAACGGCAAACACGGGGGCGCTGTCAGCGCTCAGACCCAAAAACACCGGGGATTCAATGACGCCACCGGGACCACTGCTGATCAGCGGATGCGTCATCGGGATCATGGCAAGCTGGTCCAACCCCTCACCCTGTACCAGCAGCTTTCCACGCCACAGCAAGACACAGCGGGCGGCCGGGTTGTGCATCGCCTCGGCCAGCTTGTCCGCATCTCCGCGATACTGCGCCGCCCGATCAAGGCCCGAACCCCCGAAGGTTACCTGCTCTGCGTTTTTCATTGGATTTCCTTTTGGTCTTGCGCACAGGGCTGCCACGTCTCGGCCCGTGTTGCAATGGCTATTCAGGGATAGAAAATCCACCTCCCTGCCGCTGAAAAGCCGCATGGTGGCCTCGGAAAAATCATTTAGAGTGAATTTTGATGGATTTAATCAATACCCACATTCAATAGCAGAATACTCAAAGTGAAGATCCCCTCCTCGACGCAGGTACAGCCCATTGGTGACATTGGGAAAATTCGCATTCTGGCCACAACCGACCTGCATATGAACCTGACCGGTTTTGACTATTACACCGACACGCCAGACCAGACGGTTGGATTGACGCGCACCGCCAGCCTGATCCGCGCTGCCCGGCAAGAGGCCGAACGCGCGCTGGTGCTGATGTTTGACAACGGGGATTCGTTGCAGGGAACCCCAATGGGCGATTGGGCCGCCAAAAGTGGCACTGCCCATCCGATGATGACGGCGTTCGAAGCCCTGGATTATGACGCGATCGGGCTGGGCAACCATGATTTCGGGTTTGGGCTGGCGACATTGGGCAACATCCTGACGCAAGCCCCCTGCCCAGTTATTTGTAGCAACCTGTATCGCACGCGCGGACCTCAGCCCTGGCAGCGGCACATCGTTTTGGACCGCACCGTGTCTTTGAACGGTGAAGACATTCCCGTTCGCATCGGCATCTTCTCGGTTCTTCCGCCGCAAACGGCCTGTTGGGAGGCGCATAATCTGGATGACGATATCGTCGTCGAGGATATCCTGCTTGCGGCTAAATCCCGGACGCAGACATTGCGCGACGAGGGTTGTGATATCATCGTGGCGCTTGCCCATTCCGGCCTTGGGGGCAGCGAGCCGGTAGCGGGGATGGAAAACGCCGTGATACCCTTGGCCGCGATCAAAGGCATCGATGCCGTTGTGGCCGGGCACACCCACCTGACACTTCCAGGAGAGAGCCACGCCAATACCCCGATGGTCGATCACCTGACGGGGCTGGTACATGGGACGCCCGTTGTCATGCCGGGATCAGCGGGCTCTTACCTGGGGGTTATCGATTTGGCCGTGACCGCCGGGCCGGACGGCAAAGTGCGAATCCGGGATAGCCGCGTCGAACTGCGCCCGGTTATCAGCAACGGCACAGCCGTCGGGGAAGACCGTGAAATTGCGGGTCTGTGTGAGGTGGCGCATCCTATGACCCGTCAATCCGTTGCGGCACCGGTGGCACATATCCCGGATACATTGCACAGCTATTTCAGTTGCTGTGCGCCGGATCGCGGGCTGAACCTTGTAGCTGCGGCGCAAGCCGCCGCACTGCGCCCGCTTTTGCAGGGAACAGACCTGGCGGATCTGCCGATTCTGTCGGTTGTTTCGCCTGCCAAATCCGGCGGGCGCTCAGGCCCCCGCCATTATACCGAGGTACCCGCCGGAGAAATATGTTTGCGCCATGTCGCGGATCTGCATGTGTTTCCCAACGAGCTGCGCGCAATCCGGATCAGCGGCGCGCATCTGCTGGACTGGTTGGAGATGTCGGCCAGCGTATTCAACCAGTTAAAGCCCGGTTCCGAGCCCGAACTGATCAACCCTGAACGGGCCGGGTACAATTTCGACATCGTGTTTGGACTGTCTTATCAGATCGACCCCACTCAGCCGCCTCGATACGATGCGCAGGGGAAAATGATCCATCCAGACCACAGGCGGATCAGCGATCTGACATATGCAGGCCGCCCCGTACGACCGGAGCAGATGTTCGTTATGGCGCTGAACAATTACCGCGCCAGCGGAGGCGGGCATTTCCCGCATGCGACAACGTCTGAGTTCATCAGCCTGCCACCGCTGAGCATCAAGGACCTTGTGCGGGATTACCTGGCGCAGCACCTTCCGCCCGATCCGATCGTCACGCAGCCCTACCCGTTCTCGCTGATGCCGCAGCGGGGCGTGACAACAATTCTTCGAACAGGTCCGGGCGCCCCGAAATATTTGGATGAGTTGCGCAGGTTCGATCCCGTGTTGCTGGGCTCGGATGGCAGGGGATTTGAACGCATCCGCCTGACGCTCTGACGGGTTGTCTTTTCCCGTTGCCTTCCCTATATCCGGACTCGAGAGGTTGGCGCGGGCGAGCGCCTCGCCAACCTGGTCAGGTCCGGAAGGAAGCAGCCACAACGAGCCCCGCTTGGGTCGATGTCCAACCTCTCACTTCGTGAACCACAGCCACAGGAGGGCTTTATGATTGTAGTGAAAACCCTTCGGGCAGACTGGTTCTGATTCACCGGAATCACCGGACTGCCTGAACACACGACCTGCGGATGCGCGCTTGCCATCCGTTGGCATTGCTGTTTCTGAAAACAGGCAGATAAATGTCTTATACGCTTTCGGACCTGGGATGGTCCTCTTACTTTGCCGCGCAGCATGCGGTTTTTCCTTCTGACACGCCCTTTCGTATCGCATCGGTACATCGGGACCGTCTGATCGGGCTGAGCCCGGATGGTGATATCCCTTTGCTGACACCGGATAATCCGACCGGTTCATATGCCGTTGGAGATTGGGTCCTCGCCGACGCCGAAAACCGCGTGCGTCACATTCTGGACCGGCGCAGCCTGCTGCAACGCAGGGCTGCCGGTACAGGTGCCGCAACACAACTGATAGCAGCCAATGTCGATGTGTTGTTCATCGTCAGCTCGTGCAACGCCGATTTCAACCTGCCCCGGCTGGAACGTTATCTGGCGCTGGCACATCAGGCCGGATGTTATCCTGTCGTTGTCCTGACGAAAGCTGACCAGTCGGATGACCCCGGCAGTTTCTCGGGACAAGTGCAATCTCTGGACCCTTTTTTGTCGGTAATGGCGATCAATGCGCTGGACCCGGCAGATATCGAAAAGGTTCTGGCATGGTGCCCCAAAGGCCAGACCGGCGCGCTGGTCGGGTCGTCGGGCGTGGGTAAAACGACGCTCAGCAACGCCATGACGGATCAAAACCTCGCCACCTCTGGAATTCGCGAAGACGACGCACGGGGCAGGCACACGACAACGGTGCGCGCGTTGCACCGGATGGGTAACGGTGGCTGGCTGATTGACACGCCGGGAATGCGCGCATTGCGTTTGTTGGACGCTCAGGACGGGATCGACAACGTGTTCTCGGACATCACAGAGCTTGGCCAAAGCTGCCGCTTTTCGGATTGTCAGCACGAGACCGAGCCCGGCTGTGCCGTGCAGAACGCAATAGGCAAGGGCGTTCTTGATCCGGCGCGGCTGGACCGTTGGCGCAAGCTGCGGCGCGAAGATCAGCGAAACTCGGAAACCGTTGCGCAATCGCGGGCGCGGGACAAGGCGTTCGGCAAGATGGTCCGCGGTGTCATGCAGGACAAGAAGCTTCGCAAACGGCCATAGCTGCAAGGTGTTATGGAAAACCTGCGTCGCGTCTGATCAGGCGATCAGGCGCGGCCAGACCGCTGCATTGCGCCGGGCAAATGCGCCTATGTGACCAATCTCCGGCAGCCCAAATTCGGCAGGCTTCAGAAGGTGGCGTCTGGCCCCGGGGCCATACAGATCGGCAAGGCGCCAAACCGCCTCGGGCGGAACCATCTGGTCGTCTTCGAACGTGAACAGATCCACAGCTGTTCCAGAACTGCCCCAATGCGCATCAGGCAAATTCTGCCCGATCTCGGGAACGTAGCTAAGAGGAGCTGTGCACCATTTGCGCCATTGCCAGTATACCGAGGCTGGCAGGTCCGAGCCAAACCCGATTGCTTTGCCAGGCAGATAGCCAAGCGCCCGCACCATCAGCGGTGCATGGCCATACCAGAACAGCCCCGCCAACCCCCGATAGGGCCATGGGTGATCTTTCAAAGTCACCAGCCCCGAACACACACAGATCATACGGTCGATCTGGTTGATATCCGGCTGCACCGGCCCCAGCATCGCACCGACCGAATGGCCAATGGTCCAGTGCTGCGCCTTAGGAAATCGCCTGCGCAATTCGGCCCGTGCCGCTGGCATGTCGATCAATGCCCAATCCGCCATTGTTGCAGTTGCGTCTTTCAGGCGACCGACCAAAGAAAGCCCGTAGTCCCGATAGTCATAGGTCAGGCAAGCTATCCCCCGCTCGGTAGCCAGCCATCGCGCGAAGTGTTGATAATAGTCACGCGGCACGCCTGTGGCACTGTTCAGCACGACAACGGTTTCCGGCTCACCCACTGGCCGATGCAACCGCGCCGACAAGGTCACGGACCCTGACGGAAAGCGGAAATCTTCGATCAACACCGTCTGTTCCGTATCCAACATGATTCCCGGCTTTCGCTGAAACAATCGGTTTGCCTGCCTTCGATGCTGACGACACTAGGCCGGAACGTAAACCGCATCCAGCATGACCAAACGTCCGGCCTAAAGATCGGCTTGACTCGGAACGCGATCAGACGCTAGCGGTTGTGTGATGGTTTCCGGCCCCCACAAGAGGTCGGGATGAAAAGGGAACACGGTGCGGTTTGTCTGGTCACGCAGGCATCAACCAAGTCCGCGACTGCCCCCGCAACTGTAAGCGTTAAGCAATGCCGAAATACCACTGGCCTATGGGCTGGGAAGGTCGGCAGAGCAATGACCCGCAAGTCAGGAGACCTGCCATCGGAACTGAAACCGAAACTCGGGCGGGGTGTCCGGGCAGGTCCTGACGGCGAAATGCTGTCCCACCTGCCCCAATATTCCAGCCCACCACGCGCGGAGGGCGCAGGATGATCTGGAAGACAAAGTCACACGAATACAGCGCAACAGTGTGCCAGCGGACGGGCAAAACCTGCCCGGCTTTGGCGCGACTGGCCCGCTCGATTTCCGAAGCCATGGCGCAGGCGGTTTCGGCCACCAGCGAGGATTTCGAATTTGAAGGCAGCAGCGCGCTATCACATTGCGCGGAAGGGTGCATGGCAACGATCCGAGCGCGATCCGACAGCGTTCGCGTTTTCTGCGGGGCGCACCCTGATACGGCAATTCGGGACCTTGATGCCTATGCCGATTTGATCTTCGGACCTACATTCAGCACGCTGCCCTCGGGCATTGTCGCGAACCCGCCTTGCGCCATGATCGAGGTTTCAACGATCCGGCCTCGGAAAACCGGCTACGCACCCCAGCAGCTGTCAGCTTGATCCCACTTCCACCTGTGCCGGGGTGATCCGGGACGCCCAGGCCAGCTGCGCATCGGTTTCGACAGCGCAGGGGCGCACGGCCCGCAGGCGGTCCAGTGCGTCGCTGGCGCGTTCACCGCATTCAACCATCAGTCGCAGAACAATCATCCCGGATCTGCCGCACCCCCCACGGCAATGCACAAGAACCCGGCCACCGCCCGACAGCGCATGTCGGGCCGTGGCGCTGACCTCTGGCCAGGCCTTCTGAACCGCCTGCGTCGGTGCTCCAAAATCTTCGATCGGCAGGTGAACCCACCGGCTGGCACGGCTTTGGATGTCGCTGCCAAAGTGCTGCGCGCCATCCTGAAGCATTTCAACATCCGTCGTCATTGAAATCACAAGGCCCGGTTTCCACGCCGCAATCATATCCAGATCGCCGACGTAATCCCCGCCACGCCCGGGCATTGAAGTAAGGGCAAGCGTTCCGCCTCCGACCTGCAGAGCAAAAATGACCAGCTGCGACATGAAGTGCGTCCTCCCCCAAGGTACTCTTTAAGAAATGAGCCATTAAATCCGCTGGACCAGTTTAGTTGGAAACCAGCCCGTTTCTGAAACAAAAAATCATCACGCCCCACAGTGGACGCGGACTGCCGCCGCCACTACGCTGTGCCGAAGCACCGAATCCGAGCGAGTAGACATGACAGACACGCCCAGCCCCGCCTATCAGGTTCTCGCCCGCAAATACCGCCCGGAAACCTTTGCCGACCTGGTGGGTCAGGATGCCATGGTGCGCACCCTGAAAAACGCTTTTGAAGCCGACCGGATTGCGCAGGCCTTTGTCATGACCGGCATTCGCGGAACGGGTAAAACCACCACGGCACGGATCATCGCCAAGGGCATGAACTGTATCGGACCGGATGGAACCGGAGGGCCGACAACAGAGCCTTGCGGTCAGTGCGAGCATTGCATCGCGATCATGGAAGGCCGCCATGTCGATGTGATGGAAATGGATGCCGCCAGCCGTACCGGCGTCAACGATATCCGCGAGATCATCGACAGTGTCCGCTATCGCGCGGCCAGCGCGCGCTACAAGATCTACATCGTCGACGAGGTTCACATGCTCTCGACCAGCGCATTCAACGCGCTGCTCAAGACGCTCGAGGAACCGCCCGCACATGTGAAATTCATCTTCGCGACCACCGAGATTCGCAAAGTGCCGGTCACGGTTCTGTCGCGGTGTCAGCGCTTTGACCTGCGCCGGATCGAGCCCGAAGACATGATCGGCCTGCTGCGCAAGATCGCCGGGGCCGAGAGCGCGCAGATCGCCGACGATGCGCTGGCGCTGATCACCCGCGCTGCAGAAGGGTCGGCCCGGGACGCGACCTCACTGCTGGATCAGGCGATTTCACACGGGGCTGGCGAGACGACCGCCGATCAGGTCCGTGCGATGCTGGGTCTGGCGGATCGTGGTCGTGTTCTGGACCTGATGGACATGATCCTGCGCGGTGACGCGGCAGGGGCGCTCACTGAACTGAGCGGACAATATGCGGAAGGCGCGGACCCTCTGGCCGTGCTGCGCGATCTGGCCGAAATCACGCATTGGGTGTCCGTCGTAAAGATCACACCTGACGCGGCCCAGGACCCGACGGTTTCCCCCGACGAACGCACACGGGGCCAGCACATGGCCGAGGCCTTGCCGATGCGGGTTCTGACCCGGATGTGGCAAATGCTGCTGCAGGCGCTGGAGGAAGTCTCTGCCGCGCCCAACGCGATGATGGCCGCCGAAATGGCTGTTATCCGACTGACGCATGTCGCCGATTTGCCCAGCCCCGAAGAGCTGATCAAACGGCTGCAAGACGCCCCACCTTCGCCACCCGGCGGGCCGGGCGGGGGCATGTCAATGTCCCGGCAGGCCCCGGTGGCAACGCAATCCAACGCGACCCCGCCGCCTGCCTATGCATCGCCCCCGCGCGGCGCGGGTGGCGCACCGGTTGCCGCGCTGGCGCAGGATGCCCAGACGGCCCTGGCCCGCTATCCAACCTTCGGGCATGTGGTGGAACTGATCCGCACAAACCGCGATGTGAAACTGCTTGTCGAGGTGGAAAGCGGCATGCGCCTTGTGTCGTACCAGCCCGGCCGGATCGAATTCACCCCGACGCCTCAGGCACCGTCGGATCTGGCGTCGCGATTGGGCTCTGCCCTGCAACGCTGGACTGGCAATCGGTGGGCCGTCTCCATTGTCTCGGACGGGGATGCCGCGACCATCGCGGAAGTGCGGGACCGGGCCGAACTGGCCCTGAAAGCCGAGGCCGAAGAACACCCGCTGGTTCAGGCCGTGCTGACGCAGTTCCCCAAGGCGAGGATCATAAGGATCGAAACACCTGAACAGCGTGCCGCCAAGGTTGAGACTGAGGCCCTTCCCGAAGTCGAAGATGAATGGGACCCCTTCGAAGAGGATTAGCCCTAAGCTTGTGGGTCCAAGTTTCAAGAAACCGGCATACTCACGCCCCTCCACGATACAACTGAGGGTGGGAATGCAGGCGCATGACTGATCGGTCGGCGACGCTCTGATCAGGACAGGCGGGAGACCTCTTGTGCCGCCTGCCTGCGGTCCGTATTTAGAACCAAACAGAAACACAGGAGACGACTGATGCTGAAAGGACTCGGCGGGCTTGGCGGACTGGGCGACATGGCCAAGATGATGAAATCCGCACAAGACCTGCAAACCAAGATGACCGAAATGCAGGAAGAGCTGAACAACATGATGGTTGTCGGCGAATCCGGTGCGGGGCTGGTCAAGGCAACGGCCACAGCCAAGGGTGAACTCAAGGGGCTGGACATCGATCCGTCGATATTCAACGGCGACGACAAGGAAGTGGTCGAAGACCTGATCCTGGCCGCCATCAAGGACGCTCAGGCTAAAGCTGCCGAACGTTCACAGGAAGAAATGGGCAAGCTGACCGAAAGCATGGGCCTGCCGAAGGACATCAAGCTACCGTTCTGAGCTTCATCTTTTCCCAAATACTCCCGCCGGAGGCTCCCTCCGGTGCAAAGCAGGGCAGGCCATGGGCACGAACAGCGAAATCGACAATCTGATCGACCTGATGGCCAAACTGCCGGGGCTCGGCCCGCGCTCGGCCCGCCGTGCGGTGCTGCATCTGATCCGCAAACGCGCTCTGCTTCTGACGCCCCTGTCAGGCGCCATGCAGCAAGTGGCCATCACCGCCCGCGAATGCCTGAATTGCGGCAACGTGGGCACCACGGATATCTGTGACATCTGCAATAGCGAGGCCCGAGCGACCGGCGAACTCTGCGTGGTCGAGGACGTCGCCGACCTCTGGGCGATGGAGCGGTCAGGGGTCTTCAAAGGCCGCTATCACGTGCTGGGTGGCACGCTGTCCGCACTGGACGGCATCGGCCCCGACGAACTGCGCATTCCCCGCCTCAGGGATCGGGTTCTGGCCGAAGGGATCACCGAAGTGATCCTTGCCTTGAACGCCACTGTCGACGGTCAGACCACCGCCCATTACATCGCGGACCAGCTGGAAGGTCAGGTGCGCCTGACCTCACTGGCGCAAGGCGTGCCCATCGGCGGAGAGTTGGATTATCTGGATGATGGGACGATTACGGCGGCGCTCAGGGCGCGTAAGGAAATTTAGGTCAGCATTTATAAATCAACGTCCCTAAAAAAGAGTCAGCAAGAACGGCGTCTCCAACGGTATTCAATTCAGGTACATATATTGCACAAATATCCAGATCTTATTGTACTGCGACATGGCGAAACGGAATGGAACACATTCGGGAAGTTCCAAGGGCGCATGAATTCCCCGTTGACGGAAATTGGCAAGTCTCAGGCCCGGAAGCAAAATGAGATACTCAGGCGAATACCGAATGCACCTTCGCGCGTTTTCGTCAGCCCGCAAGAGAGAGCAGTGCATACCGCCCGCTTAGCAACGACGCCTCATCATGAGTTGATATATGATGAACGGCTTATGGAAATCGCGTTTGGGCAATGGGAAGGCGCAACGCGTGATTTCATCCGAGAGCAAATCGATTGTTCCTATGAAAGCTATCATTGGTTCTTCCGCAGCCCGGGTGGGGAAAGCTTCGATGATATCTACGATAGAGTACACTCATTTCTGAAGGAACAAGATGAGCCTTCGATCATAGTAACCCACGGCGTCACGTCTTTGGTGCTAAGAGGGCTTTGGTTGGGTCTCGATCTGGACAATTTGCTACAGCTACCGCGAACTCAGGGTTGCGTGTTTCATCTTTCAAACGGAGTTGAAACCATAGTGACCTGAGCAAATGGTTTGGGTTCGGAACTCATGTTGCACTCATCATCGTTGCCAGAACAGTCACGGTGATAAAAAAGCGACTTTGGATGACCATCGAACTACTCTAAGGATGGGTAAATTCAGCGATTTATTTGGAGCCGCCCATGACCCGCCTTCTCGCCTTTACCTTCGCCGCCTTCACCGCAACCGCTGCCCTGTCGCAGGAACTGGTCGACAAGGGCTTTGTCGAAGGCTGGAACATCATGATGGACCCCGCGCTTGGGAACGGGTGTCTGATCCAGACGGTCTATCAGGACCTCTCGGTCGTGCGGCTGGGCTATGACGCATTGGATAATCGCGGGTACTTCGCCGTTTACAACAAGGCCTGGGGCAATATTGAACAGGGTAAAAGCTATCCCATCCGGTTCGAACTGGACGGCAAGAGCTTTGATGCAACCGCTATCGGGTTCAATGAACGCAAAGTGCCCGGTGCGACGGTTTTTTTCACCGACCGGAATTTCGTCACCGCGATTGCCCAGAACAAGACGATGACGGTTTACAATCCCGCAGGTGAGGTGGTGATGGCGATTGATCTGAAAGGCACCGCCAAGGCGCTGGACTATGCGCGGGACTGCCAGAACAAAAAACTTTAACGAATCGGATCGAACAGCGCGTCCTTGGCGGTGCAGTCGCGGATCACATTGCGGCCGCATGGCACCGGATCAAGGTCGCGCGACAGGCACAGGCGGACCTCTTCGATATAGCCCTGTTTGCAGGTGACCGTGATCATATCGCGCTCAAGCCCCGGATTGGCCGTCAAAAACGCATCCTCAACCACCGAAGCCGGCAGTTTGACGGATGCGTCCAGCTTGCGGAAGACCTGCGGGCGTTCTACCGCATCATAGGCACGCCGGGACAGGGCGAAATAGTCGGGCGCAGAAAGCCCCGAACAGGTGCCGTGTTTCTTCCACTGATGCCATGCAAGGCCAGCACTACCCTGAATATCTTCCATTTCCCGCGTCATGCGGCGCGATGGCGGCGCCTCGGGTGAGCGGCAGAAGGATGGCCAGCCCTGATCAAATTGCGGCCAGAGCCCGTGCAGGATCCATCCGTGGTCGTGTCGGTCGTCGCATTGGTCTGACCCGCGCGCGTCCCCTTCCCGGGCGCACCAGTTGGGCGACCAGCTAAGCGACAAGACGTAATAGTCGAACTCACCCGCTTTTTCACCATCGGCCAGCGCTGCCATCGCGCTGAAAACCCACAATACGACCCAGCGCATTCGCCTCTTCCCTTCTTGCTGCGTGGCGACTATATACGGGCCAAGTTCCCCGACAACGGAAACCTGCCCCAAGACCAAGGGGCCGCCGAATTCCGGCGACGGGAAAGATGTATGTATAGGAGACGGGCTGATGGCAAAACCGCTTATGGCCAAGGCAACCGCCGTATGGCTGGTGGACAACACCACGATCAGCTTCAAGCAGATCGCGGATTTCGTAGGGATGCACGAACTGGAAGTGCAGGGCATCGCCGATGGTGATGTGGCCGCAGGCGTAAAGGGCTTTGACCCAATCGCAAACAACCAGCTGACCCAGGATGAGATCGACGCCGCGCAGAACAACCACCTGCACAAGCTGAAGCTCAAGTTCAACCCGGCGGCATCTGGCGAAGAAAAGCGCCGTGGCCCGCGTTATACCCCGCTGTCCAAGCGTCAGGACCGTCCGAACTCGATCCTGTGGCTGGTCAAGTTCCACCCCGAACTCAGCGACGGCCAGATCGCCAAGCTGGTCGGCACCACCAAGCCGACCATCCAGTCGATCCGCGAGCGCACGCACTGGAACATCTCGAACATGCAGCCGATCGACCCGGTTGCGTTGGGCCTGTGCAAACAGTCCGAACTGGATGCGATCGTGCAGAAGGCAGCTGCCAAGAAAGCGGCCGAAGGCGGCGTGATGAGCGATGACGAGCGTCGCAAGCTGGTTTCGACCGAGCAGTCGCTGGAAATGGACGCTGCGCCGAAAATCCCGACCGCGATCGAAGGTCTGGAAACCTTCTCGCTGTCCGATGATCGGTCGGATGACAAAGACGACGAGCCTATCATCGACGCCGACAGTTTCTTCAACCTGCCCAAAGGCGGGGCGGATGATGAAGACGAGGATGATCCTCGTTTGTAACAGACAATCAGCCCCGGTCGGAACGGCTGGGGCTTTTTTGACGGACTTGTCATGCTGAGCATTCTTTCCGCGATTTTCGGTCCGCACCGCGCCGTAACGATCTATGCCTTTCTCAGGACATGGGGGCTGGGTCTGGCGGGTGGTGTTGTCATGATCGCCATCGTCACCACCTTGTTTCTGCTGGGGGACGAAGGCGAACATGAGCACGAGGCTTTTTTGATCGTACCGGTTCTGTCCGCAACCCCGGTGAACGGGGACCTGAAGAACGGCGTCGTAGCCTCGGTTCGCCTGCCCGATGGATCGGCCACGTCGATCACGTCGACCGAATCGCAGATTTCACAAACCGTAGGAACGACGGCCTGCGTGGAAAAACGCATCTACGTGAAAAGCGGTGAAGCCCGGTATCGGTTCAAACTGCCCCGTCTCTGCGAGTCCGGTTGATCAAGATTCCAGACCAAACAAAGCCGCCTATGATGACGCCGGGCGGCTTTTTCGTTCATACGACCTGAAAGATGATACCTGCGATTATTGCGCCCCCCACACCAAGGCTCAGGTAGGTGACAAACACGCGTGGTTTGACCAATGACCAGACTGCGGCCATCGCCGGAATGGAACTGACGGCACCCGCAACCATGAACGACATCGCAGCCCCTGCGGTCATGCCCTGTTCGATCAGACCTGCCAGCAGCGGCGGCGCGACATAGGAATTCAGATAGGCTGGCATCCCCACCAGTGCGGCAACGATGATCGGCAGCACGCCTTCTCCGCCAACGACGCCAGCGATGAGGTCCGCAGGCACATAGTTGACCAAAAGCGCCTCGAGCACATAGGCCAGTGCCAGCCACTTGAGCAGGAACAGCCCGTTGTGTACGAAATCCGAACGGAACCGAACCCGGCGTTCGGGCTCTTGCCAGAACTTCCAGACCGGCTTGTCATCCGCTTTCGGACCACATCCGCAGCACCCTGCAGGCTTGTATTCGCGCAAGGGCTGAGCAAATGCCCCCTGCTGCATCAGCAACCGAACCGCGAACCCGCCGAACAGGCCAAGCGCAACGGCTGCAACCGCTTTACCGATGGCAAAGGGCCATCCCAGCGCGGCTGCCGTAATCAAAAGCGTCGGCGGGTCGATCAATGGCGAGCTGAGCCAGAACGCCATCACGGCCGACAGGGGCGCTCCGAGTGCAAGCAAGCCCGCAATAAAGGGAATGACTTCGCAAGAACAAAATGGTGCGAGTCCGCCGAACAGGGCGGCCAGAAAGATCATCCGGGTCTCGCGCCCTTCAAAGGCGCGCGCCACCATCACCTCGGCCCCTGTCGCCTTGAGATATGACAACAGAAGCACGGCAAACAGGATGTATTGTCCAGTATGCGCCAAAGCCCTGACTGCAAAACTCACAACCTCACGCAGGTTGCCGGGGTCGAGAACGGCCACCACCACAAGAATGACGACGATCAATGCCCAGGGCGTCTTGATTATCTCAAGCGCACCTTTAGCGGTCAGTCGGGGGGATTGCGTCAATTCAGCCATCGTTGGCCACCTTTCCAAACGCGTCAGCGCAGCATTCGCTGAGAATGAACTGCGCCAGCGTCTTCAATTCGTCATAACAGGCCCGGTTGATCGTGGTGCGACCGATCTTTTCCTGCTCAACCACACCTCCGGCTGCAAGAAACCGCAGGTGGTGCGCCAAAGTCGACGGGGCAATCCCCGTCCGGTTCTGGATTTCGCCAACAGTCAGACCGGCCTCACCAGCCCGCACCAGTGTCTTGAGAACTTTCAGCCGGGCTTCCGAGCCCATGGCGGAAAATCCGGCAGCAGCGGTTTCCCACATGAGTCGCCTCCATTAAACTAGATTTCTAGTTTTTTAGTTTTATAAAAGATCCTGGTCAACCCACCTTGGGAAAATTTTCCATGGCACTGTAAGTCCAGATTGCCCCCGCCTTAAGTCCAACCTATAAGCAGGCATGGGGATATCGGTCGAAACATTCTTTCTTGAGCTCAACGGTCAGGGTACGTTGCAGGCCCAAATCCAGCAGATGATTGCAGAGGGCATTCTGTCCGGTCGCTTTCATGTCGGGGAAAAACTGCCATCCTCGCGAAAGCTGGCCGCACATCTGGGTGTCAGCCGCATCACGGTGACGCTGGCTTATACCGAGTTGCTGGCCAATGATTATCTGACGGCAAAGGGCCGGTCAGGATATTACGTCTCACAAAACGCGCCGGTTCCGCCCAAATACTCACCCGTGCAGCGCGGCACGGAATCTGTCGACTGGGACAGGGCACTGGCGCGCCGCTTTCTGGACAGCGACGTCCTGCCGAAACCCAGCAACTGGCGCGAATACCGCTATCCGTTCATCTACGGTCAGGCCGACCGGACCCTGTTTGATCACGCCAACTGGAGATTGTGTGCGGTTCGCGCATTGGGGCATAAGGACTTCGATTCGCTGACAGGGGATTACGTGGATCAGGATGATCCGTTGTTGATCGAGTTCATCGCGCGCCACACCCTGCCGCGCCGTGGTATCGTTGCCCGCCCCGAAGAGATCTTGATCACCCTGGGCGCGCAGAACGCGCTTTGGCTGGCCTCTCGCATTTTGCTGACCCACAATCGCACGGCCGTAATCGAAGATCCCTGCTACTACGCGCTGCGAAGCCTTTTGAACCACTGGGACTGCGCTGTGACGCCCCTGAGCGTCGATCGCGACGGCTTGCCACCGGAGGCGATCCCCGACGAAGCGGATGTCATCTTTACCACCCCCAGCCATCAAAGCCCGACAACCGCGACGATGCCGGTCGACCGCCGCAACAAGCTACTGGATCGGGCACGCGATCTGGATGCAATGGTTGTCGAGGACGACTACGAATTCGAGATGGCCTTTCGCAGCGCACCTTCGCCTGCACTCAAGTCCATGGATCGGGATGGGCGCGTGATTTACGTGGGCAGTTTTTCCAAATCGCTGTTCCCGGGATTGCGGCTTGGATATATGGTCGGGTCCGAACCTTTCATCCGCGAAGCACGTGCGCTTCGCTCGTTGGTCCTGCGCCACCCTCCGGGTCATATTCAGCGCACGGCAGCGTATTTTCTGTCATTGGGCCATTACGACGCGCAGATCCGACGTATGTCGAAAGCCCTGCAAGAGCGGCGCGATGCGATGGACAAAGCCATCGAGGAAAGCGGGCTGACAGTGGCCGGGCGGGGTGTAATGGGCGGCTCTTCAATGTGGATGTCGGCCCCTGAGCACGTCAACACAACGCAGCTTGCGCTAAAGCTACAGAACCAGAGTGTTCATATCGAACCGGGTGCTCCGTTTTTCTCGGGGCCCGACAGGCCACAGAATTTCTACCGCCTCGGGTACTCTTCTATTTCGACCAACCGCATAGGCCCCGGCGTTGAACTTATCGCGGAAGCCATCCGGTCTGCCTGAGATCGCACTGGACATATTCCGCAGACGCGTCTGGCCCTAACGCAGGTCGCACCCTTACGCCAAAACCATATCAACCCCCGGGCCCCGGTGCCCGGTTTCCTCACTCTTGCTTGGAGAGCACCCCTATGAAGATGACGACGGAAGAGGCCTTTGTTAAGGTTTTGCAGATGCATGGAATTGAGCATGCGTTTGGGATCATTGGCTCGGCGATGATGCCGATTTCGGACCTGTTTCCGAAGGCTGGGATCATGTTCTGGGACTGTGCGCATGAGGGCAGCGCGGGGATGATGGCGGATGGCTACACCCGTGCCACCGGCAAGATGTCGATGATGATTGCGCAGAACGGCCCGGGCATCACCAACTTTGTGACCGCCGTCAAGACTGCCTACTGGAACCACACGCCGCTTCTGCTGGTGACCCCGCAGGCGGCCAACAAGACCATCGGTCAGGGGGGCTTCCAGGAAGTCGAGCAGATGAAGCTGTTCGAGGATATGGTTGCCTATCAGGAAGAGGTCCGCGACCCGACCCGCGTCTGCGAGGTTCTGAACCGTGTGATCATGCAGGCCAAGCGCGCCAGCGCCCCGGCGCAGCTGAACATCCCGCGCGACATGTGGACCCAGGTTGTCGATATCGACCTGCCCGCCATTGTCGAGTTCGAGCGCCCCTCGGGCGGCGAAACCGCCGTGGCCCAGGCGGCCGAGCTGCTGTCGAACGCCAGGAACCCTGTCATTCTGAACGGCGCCGGTGTGGTTCTGGCCGAAGGCGGCATCGAGGCGTCGAAAGCGCTGGCCGAGCGTCTGGATGCGCCGGTCTGCGTCGGCTACCAGCACAATGACGCCTTCCCGGGCAGCCACCCGCTGTTTGCCGGCCCGCTGGGCTATAACGGTTCGAAAGCGGGGATGGAGCTGATCAGCGAGGCGGATGTTGTCCTGTGCCTCGGCACCCGTCTGAACCCGTTCTCGACCCTGCCGGGCTATGGCATCAACTACTGGCCCGCGGATGCCAAGATCATCCAGGTTGACATCAACCCCGACCGTATCGGCCTGACCAAAGCTGTCAGCGTCGGTATCATCGGCGACGCTGCCAAGGTGGCAAAGGGCATTCTGGCCCAGCTGAGCGACACCGCCGGTGACGAAGGCCGCAAGGAGCGCAAAGAGCGCATCGCGCAGAAGAAATCGGCCTGGGCGCAGGAACTGACCTCGATGACCCACGAGGATGACGATCCGGGCACCACCTGGAACCAGCGTGCCCGCGCGGCCAAGCCCGACTGGATGAGCCCGCGCATGGCGTGGCGCGCCATTCAGGCGGCACTACCGAAAGAGGCGATCATCTCGTCCGACATCGGCAACAACTGCGCCATCGGCAACGCCTATCCGTCGTTTGAAGAGGGGCGCAAATACCTGGCGCCGGGCCTGTTCGGCCCCTGCGGCTATGGCCTGCCCGCCGTCGTCGGTGCCAAGATCGGCTG
>NZ_JBXWQT010000023.1:0-6327 GCF_059612525.1 Ruegeria sp. SAZD013
TGATCTTCGTTTTTGGGCGCCTTCATTTGCGAGGCGCTTTGGGTCATTTGCATCCAGTGCCCGCCGGTTCGAAAGATTTGGACCCTCAAGATGCGCTGTTCACATGCGAAGTGTCGGGGCGATACCTTTCCATATCAGGTTGCCAAAACCAGCCCGCACAGGAATTCCAGTTTAGCATTGCCGCCGCTTTGAAACCATCCTTGGACCGAAGTGAAACCTCTTTCCCAAGGATCGCGGTGAACAAACAAAACGGTCTAGATTCGTGTTAATTTGTGCTCCATTTAGGTCTTTATCGTGAAAAATGTATCAAATTTATTAACTGGTCAAGAAAAACCAACAAAAAGCCACACAATTGCGAGCTGCTTCTACTTTGGGACAAAGGTAATGCCCTGAATGAGTTTCACCCAATCGAAATCCCACTGAATCGCGCCATGTTTCCCAGAGGCTTCGACCCCTGAGTTGGGCGAGGCCAGGGTGAGAAAACAACAAGCAAGCTTTCTTCTGAAACACAGGATAGCGCGGTTGAAGCTGGACTGCCAAGAGCGTCACAGCTGCGTTACGAATCTCTTCACGGCTGGAGGCAATCGTGCTTTGTCACAAATGCCCTTCACCTTGATGTGCATCTCACCCATTGTACAGCGGGCTTGGCATGGTCCTTTGCGCCCGTGCGCCGTTTCATTTTGCAAAAGACCTATCAAGAAGCTGGCAGCCGCATTCGGCGGCCGATTGTTAATGCAGCGGATTATTCGAACTCTTCAAAGGTTTCCCTCACAGCATCGTCCACTGCCCCGGCCAGCAACTTGCCACCGTCGTTGTCGCAGGCGTCTTCAAGCTCTTCGACGAACTCGGTCTTGAGGTCGCCCAGATATTCTTCCGGGACGGTAGCCACGACATCGATCTGACGGTTGTAGAGCGACACCATCGCCATGAGACGCACGATCTGGCTTACCTGATCGGGGTCATCCTCGTGCTCTGCAAGAACACTGGCGCAGCTAAGATGCATGAACGGTGCAGCTGCGGCGATGATTTCGTCCATCTCCGCATCGGCAGAGGCAGTGCTCGCCAGCGCTGTAATGCACATCCCGAAAATTGCCGTTAGGGGAACTCGTTTCATGTGATCTACCTCATTTCTTCAATAGCGTGCGGCACGTGCAGCGTGGCCTTAGCGCTTTTTACGATAGCCTGCGATGGCACCGACGACGGCTCCGGCTTTTGCGCCGTCACTACCGGATACGAGGTACCCCACCCCAGCCCCCACGACGGCACCGCCAACCGTGTTCTTCGTTCGTTGCGACTGGGCCTCGGCTGGCAGCGGCAAGGCCAGGATTGCGGCCATCAGCAGGGCGAGTGCGGTGGCCTGTGACTTTGTCGAAAACTGCATATCTCGGTCTCCTTATCGGTTCAGTTGATCCGTTCAGCCGATGGAAAGGTCCAGCTTCCATCCAGAATTTCGGCGCGCGGCTGGTACAGGCGGACGGTGTAATTCCAGTTTGGCGGGGTCGGGATACAGTTGATCCGGCCATCGTCACATGCACCGAAGTGGATAGTGTATGACCCGTCCTCGTTGGGCTTGGCAGAAACGTTGTTGTAACTGTTGCGGTCAAGCTCGTTCGGCTCAAGATAGCCGTCGGCATTGTAAACGGTGATCGACCAAAACGCGTCGACCGGGACGTCGTTGACCGTGATTGCATGGGGCGTCTCGCCATCATTTGCATCGACACTGGCGATCACGGCCGAGGCCGTGGTCGCCGGTTGCCCTGCCCAACCAGCGATGGCGCCGACCAGGTGATCGATCGGGTCGACCTCGTCCTTGCGGCCAAAGGCATTGGCCGCATCAAAGCCGACCGCGCTTGCCAGATCGTTCACCGCCTTGCGCGCCTCGGCCAGGCTTTCCATATCCCAGTCCGGCGCTTCGAACGGGCCGTTGCCACCGCCGCTGAGCTCGATCCCGTCCTGCGCCGCATGCGCTCTGGCCAGATCTTCGGCATCCGTGGCATCGGCGAATGTACGGAAAAGGACAAAGGCAAAGCGCGTGCCGACATTGTCCTCGGTCAGGTCATAGGTGCCCGGTGTCGCCTCGACAAAGGCATAGTGATCCTGGCTGATAGCCAGCATCGACTGAAAACGGCCATCGCCGTCGGGCAGGGTGATGTGGACCGGCTGGGACAGGTCGAGGATCACGGCGGAATAAAGCGTGTCCTGATTTGCGCGGATGATCGGCTGCGGAGCATCCGCCGAAACCAGCGTACGCTCGTGAACGATTTCGCCCACGCCCACCCCATTGGCGGCAAGATTTGCCCTGATCATCGTGTCAGATTCCGCCCGCACAAGGTTGTGGATGCGCACCTCCTCTGACGCGGCAATCGAGGGCACACACAGCGCAAGGGCAAAAAGAAGACGTCGCATGAGAAATCCTTTCCGTTAATTCAAAAGGCGAACTGGGGGGAAGCTCCACGTCCCATCGAGAACCTCGGGCCCGGGCTGATACATCCGCACGGTATAGTTCCAGCCCTCCATGATCGGCAGGTAGTTGACCCGCCCATCCATACACCCGCTCAGGTGAATGGTCATTGATCCATCACCATTGCGCGCACCTGTCACTGAATTGACGTTATAGGCACCTTGCGCGTTGGGCTGGAAAAAGCCCCTGGCGTTATAAAGGCTGACAGACCAGAACGCCCCGACCGGCACCTCGGCGGGAACATCGATGCGATACTCGGCCACTGGCAGATTTGGTTCTACACTGACGTAATAGGCCTCATGCTCGGGCAACCCACCCCAACCGCCAGCGGTGCCGATCAGATGCCGGACTGCCTGAACCTGATCACGCGCGCCGAACATATGGGAACTGTCCGGCACATAGGGGCCGAGGGCCAGAATGCTCTGTAACAGCCCCTCAAAACTGGCTTCGTCATAATTGGGAAGGATGAACGGACGGGCCGACCCGGCCTCGACCAGCATCTGGTCCTGCAACGCGTTGACGGTGGCCACATCCGAAGGATCGGCGGCATCGACCAACACGCGCATGAAGACGACAACATAGGGCGTGCCAAAAGTCTCGACATCCAGCGCATAGGTGCCACCACCGTGAAACACCTCTTCGATGTAATGATCCTGATTGAGAACCATTGCGGTCATATAGCGGCCATCTGCATTTGGCAGCGTCAGGGTTGCGCCTTCGCTGATGTCGATAACAGCGGTGCTGTACAGCGTGTCGCGGTTCATCCGGATAGTTGGTTGATCATCCACCGGGGTCGGTTCGCGAAAGTGAAAGAACCTGTTCACTCCTCCGGCCAGTGACACATATTTGCCCAGCTCAAGATCAGTCGCGGCGTGGGTGAAATTGTCGATGGTAACCGGGATCTCGCGGCTGTCAGTTAAACTGTCGACGGTTGTGTCCATATCCTGCGCATACGCCGCCTGAGCCCAGATCGTGGCCAGCAACGTCAGCGACTGACTGAGAGAGAGGGGGAAAGACTTACTCACGAACATGTCCCTTAAGAAATCACAGGTTTCGTCGGTGATGACGGGTTGAGGGAACGGCGGTGTAACCCGTTGTCGCAGGGCGATTGTGCAGCGCCTTGACGGGTTGTGTCACCGGACAATTCCCGACAAACTAACCCAATGCGTCGAAACATGGTTACAATTCGCGAGTTGGCCCATGTCGTGGAACTGCTTGAAGATTTCGCCGGAGCGAGCACCGTTGCGGACGCCCTTCAAGCGGTCGGCCTGGACCGTTCTGTTCTATCGCTGAAAGCGGGTTTTGCACCCTACGCATCAGAGGGCATTCTGGTTGAAACGGTGGCCCGTGCGATGGGCGACAGGCTTCTTGGTGCCCGGATTGGCCGCAAATTCGATTACGCGCGTTACGGCGCGTATTCAAATTTTGTGCTGAGCGCGCCTGACCTGGCTACCGCGCTGGCGCGCGGGGCACGGGCGTTCTTGCTGATACACCCAGGTTCAGAGATCGTATTTCGTCAGACCGAGACCCATGTCGTGGTCGGGCGCAGTGCAGTCGGGCTGACGGTCATGGGTCACAAACATCTGGACGAAGGCTCGGTGTTTGTCCTCGCTACCGTTATCCGCCACTTTCTGGGTGAAGGCTGGCACCCGGACTGGATTGAACTGCCACATGAGGCGCGAGTCGATGTCCCGAAGATCGAAGAGATGATTGGCGCCCCCGTGCGTCTTCGGGACAGCCCGCCCGGTATTGCCATCCGACTGGGCGATTTGCAAACGCGCAACCCTTCGCCCCGCAGTCTGGACGCGAACATTGATCTTGATGATCTGGCGGCGTTGATGGGCGTTAATCCTGTGCAGACCATTGGGGATGCAGTGGAACAGATATTGCAGATCACTGTCGCAAACGCGGATATGTCAGAGGATACCGTGGCAAGCCATCTTGCAATAGGGCCGCGAACCCTGCAGCGCGCGCTGCGTCAGGAAGGCACGTCCTTCAACGCCGTCCAAACCCGCTTTGCAAAAAGCAAGGCACAGCATTTGCTGACCCAGACCGACAGGTCTATTGACCAGATCGCCAGTACGCTTGGCTATAAAGATCCCCGCAGCTTCCGACGCGCCTTCAACCGCTGGACAGGCGTTTCGCCCTCTCTCTATCGAACCCAGCAACGCGCAGGATCTGACCCGGTTTTGGCAGACTAGACCCATCGAGGTCGTGCCCGGTGCGGGCGCCGGGCATCGAAACCGCACCCAATTTGCGGCTGATACTTATGGTCGCGCGTGGCAATAAACGATTGCCAATGTCGGACTATTTGCAAAAGAAATGTGTGAAATCTTGTGCCGCAAATTCACAAAGCAGCCGGAATATGACGGAGCGTTAAGGGTCTGATGCGTAGGTTTTGGTGGCTATTGATCTGTGTCGCCCTGACTGGGTGTGCAGCGAAAACCTACAATGAAATTGACATTATGCCTTCGCCAACGGTCTTTGCTGATGGCACGCTTGATCCATTCGAGGATGTGACCGAGGGCAATTTCGAGTCGCGGGCGCGACTGTTTTACGCAACAGACCGCCAGCCCGCAGGACCGGACGACCCACAGAAAAGCTACAATAACGCACGGGGGCAAGTGCTGCGGGCGGGTGTCGCGCAGGTTGCGTCGGACCCGCCGCTTGAAAGCTGGGAAAATGCACGGCGCATAACACTCGCCGCGGCGCGGGATCAGGACTATAGGCTGCGTGTGGTGGGCGTGGCCGAGACCGGCATCTTGCCGTTCAGCGCAATCAAATACATGGATACCCCACCCAGCCGTGTCGAAGTTGAAGCCGCCGGTCGCCGTTTTGCGTCACAAATTAATGCGCAGTTGGCGCAATCGGCCAACAAGGACATTTTCATCTACATCCACGGCTATAATGTGGACTTCGACTATTCCACCCTAGTCTCAAGCCAGTTGCAGCATTTTCTGGGCTATCAGGGCGCTTTCATCAGTTACAACTGGACAGCAACCCCAAATACGCTGGCCTATTTTCGTGATCAGGAATCGGCGCTGGCCTCGCGACGTTATCTGCGCGAGTTGATTGCCTTTCTCTCGACCCATACCAATGCCCGTCGCATCCACCTGATCGGCTACAGCGCCGGGACAAGGCTGGCCTTTGACGCCGCCTATCAAATCGCGTTGGGGGCCGAGGGAAACGCGCGGTTGGGCAAACTCATCCTGATCGGCAGCGATCTAGACCGTGCTTATTTCATTCATGCTATCGAGGACGGTCTACTCGATGCGGTTACGGACCTGACGATCTATCAGTCGCAAACGGATTCCGCCCTGGCGATGTCTAGGCTCGTCTTTGGCCGCAAGCGAGTCGGAGAGACCTCGCCCCCCGGCGAAGCAGTGCCTGCGGTGCAAGCGGAATTGGCCCGGACCCCAAGGCTGCATGTCATCGACGTGACGGATGCCGAAGAGGCGGGCAATGGCAACGGACATTGGTATTTCCGGTCTTCACCATGGGCCAGCAGCGATCTTTTCCTATCATTGCTGACCAACAAAGACCCCGCCGCGCGCGGTCTGGTACGCGCACCCGGAGAGATCATCTGGCGTTTTCCAGATGATTATCCGCAAAGGATCAGGGAACTGGGGCGTTTTTACTGAAGGAAAGGAACCGTTAGGTTTTCCCCGTCTGTTCGCTATTCTGGCCAGCTTCCCACACGAAGCTTCGTCTGATCATTCCGAATCTCATAAGTAAGTTTATCCATAGGTCAGGCTTATGACTTTGAAGGTATAATCGATTTTTCTTGGCATATTAATCTGTCAAGATGCGAATGCTCAAATGTGAATTTAACGCCGCGCAAGAATGGCGAACCTGTCAAACAATTC
>NZ_JBXWQT010000024.1:0-213030 GCF_059612525.1 Ruegeria sp. SAZD013
CCGTTGTGACCGGCCGTATCGAGCGTGGCGTGATCAACGTTGGCGACGAGATCGAAATCGTCGGCATCCGCGACACCGCGAAAACCACCTGCACCGGCGTTGAAATGTTCCGCAAGCTGCTGGACCGCGGTGAAGCGGGCGACAACATCGGCGCCCTGCTGCGTGGTGTGGATCGTGACGGCGTTGAGCGTGGCCAGGTTCTGTGTAAGCCGGGTTCGGTGACACCGCACACCAAGTTCGAAGCCGAAGCCTATATCCTGACCAAGGAAGAAGGCGGCCGTCACACCCCGTTCTTCGCGAACTACCGTCCGCAGTTCTACTTCCGTACGACTGACGTGACCGGCACCGTGACCCTGGCGGAAGGCACCGAGATGGTCATGCCCGGCGACAACGTGTCGTTCGGCGTTGAACTGATCGCACCGATCGCGATGGAGCAGGGCCTGCGCTTCGCCATCCGCGAAGGCGGCCGCACCGTCGGCGCCGGCGTCGTGTCGAAGATTACTGAATAATTCGCACAAGCGAATGTTTAGACGGAAAGGGCGCCCTTCGGGGCGCCCTTTTTCTGTCGCTATGCGCTTGTTGTCCCTAAGAGTGTGATGAATGCAATAGATCGTAGGGTTTTCTCAGGTTCGGATAAAATCGTTTATATTTTTCATCATTCTGGAAAAGTCCGGTTCGGTCTCAAAAAGTAAATGGTTCGGACTGCTTAGTTGGACAAATGACGCGTTTGGGATTTCTGAGGCCAGCAGCTTCCCCTCAGAAAGTGGTGCCACAGCGTCCATATCACTGTGGAGCACCAAAGTCGGTACTGTGACATCCGGCAACATATCGATTACGTTAATATCGTCAAACATCGCGCGAAATTGGGCAATATTTTCAGCTGGCCCGCAAAGCTTCTGAAATTCGTTGAACCATTGTGTTTCTTCTTTGGTGGCATCCGGCATGAACATCGTTGTCAAAATTTGGCGGATTGCCGGGTTATCGTTACCCCAACTGGTACGGATCAGTTTTACGAGGGCTTCGCTTTCTTCAAATTCAACTTCATTTCCACGTTGTCTGCGTCCCCGCGGATACCCCCCGCTGAGGATAAGGTGGGAAATGCGTTCGGGATGTCGAAGAGCATATGCCACCGAAACGGACGCACCCTGTGACAATCCCAAAACTGCCACGTTTTTAAAGCCGTAGGCGTCGACGACAACTTCCATGTCATCGACCATGCGGTCAAAGCTGATGTCGACATCTTTCCATTGAGACATCCCATTTCCGCGCTGATCATAACGGATGACAGAGAAATGTTGTGAAAGGTGTCGAATATAGTCGCCAAAAGCTGGGCTTTGCCAGTCTTGCTCTAGATGTGTCATCCAGCTTCCTGAGATCAGCAAAGGATAACCTTCACCAGAAACGGTATGAGCTATGGATGTTCCGTCATAGGAACGACAGAACTTTACTGGCGGCAAAGAGGACGGTTGACCATTTGGAACTCCGTTGCCTGAGCTTGGCTCTTCATCCGGTTTTATGGATATCGCGCCCAATAGGCGGAAGCCACGTCGCCCCACGGTCTCTAGATAGAGCGGATTTTTGGCGCTATCGCCGAGCGCTTTTCGGATTTCAAAGATGTATTCCCGTACCAGATCCGGGTTCACGTTCAAATCCTGCCAGACCGCCGCTAGAATTTCTTCCTTGGACAGAACGACGCCTGTCTGAGAAATCATAAAGGCCAGAACTTCGGATGCTTTGGGTGACACTGAGGAATTACCCTGGTCCGATGAAAGTGTGCCATCGTCTGGATTTAATTCCCATTGCCTCATGCAGGCCTCCATCGTTGTGTTAAAATTCAACGATATAACAACGATAAGTCAACGGTGCCGTTGTTCGTGAACGGGTAAGCTCAATCGCGAGGCTAACCGGGACTGAAGATAATGCCACAGATGTCGACAAATAATTTGCACCCGAAAACTGCTATCGGCCAACCCGAAACTGCCACTGAAGCTGCCCTTTTGTTGCTACGTATCGCAGATGAGTTGGAGGGAGAGATTTGCCGCGCGCTTTTGGATGGGGATGTTGATTTGGCTCAGCGTTTGGCATTGCCGCAAGCGCGGTTGAAAAAGCTCAGCCCGTTTCTGCGTTAGTCGAAACCGGCTGAGCTTTAAAATAAGTGAATTCCAGCGTGCTAATAAACGGACGCCAGTTTTAGCCCAGAGAGGTTTCCGCCGCTGCCCGAACGGCCCGGATGTTCTGACCGTATACCTCGGGTTGATCCACCGAACCGCCCTTGAAGACAGCCGACCCTGCGACCAGCACATCAGCCCCCACTGCGGCAACAAGGGGTGCTGTCTGGGGATCAACACCGCCGTCGATCTCGATATGCACCGGGCGGTCACCGATCATCTGGCGCAATTTGCGGATCTTGCTGGTCATGTCGATGAACTTCTGGCCACCAAAGCCGGGGTTCACGGTCATGACGCAGACCAGATCGGTGAGGTCCAGCAGGTGTTCGACCGCCTCAGCCGGGGTGCCCGGGTTCAAGGCGACGCCTGCCTTCATGCCTGCGGCGCGGATTGCTTGCAGCGTGCGGTGGGTGTGGGCCCCCGCCTCGACATGCGCGGTCAGAATGTCAGCGCCTGCATCAGCGTAGGCCTGAATGTATGGATCGACCGGCGTGATCATCAGGTGCACGTCCATGACCGTCTTTACATGCGGGCGGAAGGCTTTGACGGCTGGCGGGCCAAAGGTCAGGTTCGGGACGAAATGGCCGTCCATTACGTCAACATGGACCCAATCCGCGCCCTGCGCTTCGATGGCCTGAATTTCCTGCCCGAAATTGGCAAAGTCGGCGGACAGAATGGACGGCGCGATCTTGATGGTGCGGTCAAAGCTCATATTGGCCTCGTGTCAGCTGAAGAGTCGCGGATGCGTATACCCGTGAGGCGGAGCGATGGATACCCCCCGCGCGCCGGGGCGTTACAAAACTTTCACTACGCTGACACATATCCTTTGAACGGCATCTTTAGCAGTCCGCCAACACGAATTGGGGGTGGCACGTGCTGCGTATCAAGAAACTGACCAAACGCTTTGGTGACAATGTTGCCGTGAATGCCGCGACGCTGGATGTGGACAGGCCGTGCATGATCGGGATCATCGGACGGTCGGGCGCGGGTAAGTCCAGCCTGCTGCGGATGATTAACCGCCTGACGGATGCCAGCGAAGGCGAAATCCTGTTTGAGGGTCGGGACATCACCCAACTGAAAGGCCGTGAGAAACGCGCCTGGCAGGCTGATTGCGCGATGATCTTCCAACAGTTCAACCTGGTGCCGCGCATGGATGTGGTTTCGAACGTGCTGCATGGCACGCTCAACCGTCATTCGACGCTGGCCGCTATGTTCAACCTGTTCCCGATGGATGAAATTCACCGTGCCATCGACATTCTGGACCGGTTGGGAATTGCGGAACACGCTCCGAAACGGGCCGAGGCCTTGTCGGGCGGCCAGCAACAGCGCGTGGCGATTGCGCGGGCGCTGATGCAGGACCCGAGGATTATTCTGGCGGATGAACCAATTGCCTCGCTGGACCCGATGAATGCACAGGTGGTGATGCAGGCGCTGCGCCGCATCCACGAAGAAGATGGCCGTACCGTCATCGCCAACCTGCACACGCTGGACACAGCACGTCGCTATTGCGACCGCGTGGTTGGGATGCGCGACGGGCGCATCGTCTTCGATGGGCTGCCCGAGCAACTGACCACAGGCGTCGCCCGCGAGATCTATGGCGCCGATGCCAGCTTCTCGGAAGAAGCGACATCAACGGAAATCGAAACGCTCGACGCCACGCGAAAGGCGCTGATGGAAGCAGAAGCAACCATCTGAGCCATCCCAACCCCTTTCATCGCCCGGCCCGGTGAGAGGCCGGGGTTATCAAACTGGAGAGAGACAGATGAAAAAACTGATTGCTGCCTTGGTCGCATCCACAACACTGGCTGCACCGGTCATGGCCGAAGAAATCAGCGAATTCCGCATCGGCATTCTGGGTGGCGAGAACGCTCAGGACCGGATGAGCAAAAACGAGTGTCTGCGCGAATACACCGAAGAACTGTTGGGCGTTCCGACCAAACTGTTTGCCCCTGCCGACTATAACGGAGTGATTCAGGGGCTGCTGGGCGGCACGATTGATGTCGCCTGGCTGGGTGCGTCGGGCTATGCCAAAACCTATCTGAGCGACCCCGACGCGGTTGAGCCGGTACTGGTCAAGGTGAACACCGATGGCGGCTACGGCTATTACTCGGTTGGGTTTGCACACAAGGACAGCGGCATCACCTCACTTGAGGACATGAAGGGCAAGGTTTTCGGCTTTGGCGACCCGAATTCGACCTCGGGTTATCTGATCCCGTCGATTGAGATTCCCCAGGCCACCGGAGCAACCATGGAGTCGGGTGACTATTTTGCTGAGGTGAAATTCACCGGCGGTCACGAGCAGACCATCGTTGCGGTGAAAAACGGTGACGTAGATGGCGGTGTGACCTGGGCCGATGGTCTCGGCGAGTGGGAAGACGGCTATCAGTCGGGCGCACTGCGCCGCGCTGTGGATGCTGGTCTGGTCGACATGAACGATCTGGTCGAGATCTGGAAATCGGCACCGATCCCGGAAGGTCCGGTTGTACTGCGCAAGGCTCTGCCCGAGGATGTCAAAGCTCAGGTTACCGAATTGTGGAACACGCTGGATGAAAAAGACCGCGAATGTTTCTACGGCGTGGCCGCGGGTGAGGCCAAGAGCTTTGATCCTATCACGCATGAGGCCTACGAGGTCATCATAGAAGCGCGAAAGCTGAAGTCCAACTAAGACTGCATATCCAATGATCGGGGTCTGGCGATGTACCGGACCCCGTTTTCCCTTCAGGAGCATTCCATGACAGACCTTACCGCAGGGTCCTTATCCGTCGATCAGATCCGCAACGACTATACAGCGATGACACGGCGCAAGCGGGTCTATGGTGGTATCCTCCTGATCCTGTTCCTGTCGTTGATGGCGGCAGGGTTTCGCACAGCCGACAATCGGAATGCCGGCAGCTTTGTCGATGGCTGGCACCGTATCCTTGATTACCCCAAAGAGGTTCTGTCCGAAGCGGGGGAAAAGATTGCCGAAATGCCAGCCAATCTGGTCTCGTTCTTCCCAGCCCTGGTCGAGACAATCAACATCGCGGCGGCGGCGACGCTTGTCGGCACAATTGTCGGAACGTTTTTCGCCCTGATGTCGACACGCGGCATGGCGCTTTGGCCGTCATTGATCCCGCTATTTCGCCGAATATCAGACATCTGCCGCGCCATTCCCGAGATCGTAATTGCGTTGGTTCTGATCTTCATTCTGGGCGGTGGCCCGGTTCCCGCGATGATCGCCATCGCGATTCACACTGCTGGCGCATTGGGCAAGCTGTTTTCCGAGGTGAACGAGAACGCCTCGCTGAAACCGGTGGATGGGCTGCATTCCGTGGGTGCCAACTGGTCACAGCGGATGTATCTGGGGGTGATTCCGCAGGTCGGGCCGAACTATGTCAGCTACGCGCTGCTGCGGTTCGAGATCAACATCCGTGCCTCGGCCATTCTTGGATTTGTTGGGGCAGGCGGTCTGGGTTACGAGCTTCGCAATGCCATGTCCTGGGGGCAGGGGCGTTATGACGAAGCCGCGGCCATCTTCATCCTTCTGTTCGTGACAATCGTGGTCGTCGACCAGCTGTCTGGCTACCTGCGCGACCGTCTGACCCACGGCTCGGAAAAAGGAGCTTTGGCATGAGCACCTTCGCAACCAATCTGACTGTCGATGACCTCAAAGCCGAAGCAGATCGCTTGTTCAACCGCAAGAGGCTGATGAATTTCGGGTTGCCTGCTCTGGTTTTCGTCTATCTGATCTATGTCTTTTTTGCTTTTGACGTGTCGGGCCTTGTGGGGCGCGCAAACTGGGCAAACGGCAAGACGCTGGTGGCTGACAGCTATAGCTACAAAACGCATATCGCGCGGGATAATCGCACCGGTGAAGTCTCTGCCGCCATCGAGGGTGAGCGCAAGGGGGCATATCCTGAAGGGCAGGCCCCGGAGTGGGTGGCACTGGGCGAGACGACTGTGATCGACCTTGAAAAGGGTCATGTCGTGCGTTTCGGTTCGCAGACGGTGGAGTATGACATTCCCGGCTATGGCACTATTCGCGCAACACCCACGCGTTCGGCCGGTGTACAGGCGGAGTTGCCGGAGGGCGAGGTTCCGGAATGGATCAACGTCTCTAAAAACCGGCTGTCTGTGACAACGGACGCAGGTCGTTTGACTGTCACCCGCAACCGGTCCGAGGTATTTCGCTATTTCACGGGGTGGGAACTGTTCTGGTTCACGCTGGACAGTCCTTATTTAGGCAAGTCCTTCCCGGAACTGGCCGGACGCGCGGTGTCGGGCGAGGCGGGTGCGATCTTTAATGATTTCTGGACCAACAAGATGTGGCGCCATCAGGATGTGGCCTGGGCCATCTTCGAGACGATGCTGATGGCATTTCTGGGCACGTTTGGCGCGGCGATTGTGGCCCTGCCATTGGCCTTCCTTGCGACGCGCAATTTCAACCGGATGACATCCATCCGCTTTGCGACACGGCGTGTATTCGATTTTGTGCGCGGCGTAGACGCGTTGATCTGGACTGTGGTTCTGGCCCGCGCCTTTGGCCCCGGCCCGTTGACCGGTGCGCTTGCCATTCTGGTGACGGACACCGGGACATTCGGCAAGATATTCTCGGAAGCGTTGGAAAACGTGGATCAGAAGCAGATCGAAGGTGTGCAGTCCACGGGTGCGAACGCCCCGCAACGGTATCGGTTTGGCGTTATCCCTCAGGTTACGCCCGTTTTGCTGAGCCAGCTTTTGTATTTCCTCGAATCCAACACCCGCAGTGCGACGGTGATCGGTGCAATCACGGGCGGCGGCATTGGGTTACTGCTGACGCAGGCAATCATCACGCAGAAAGACTGGGAAGAGGTCGCCTATTACATCATCCTGATCATTCTGATGGTGATGCTGATGGATTGGTTTTCGGGCTGGCTGCGCCGTCGTCTGATCGAGGGTAAGGCGGGTAAAAAGCGCTGGCCGCGCACGCCCGACCCCAAACCGTTCCTGTTGCCCTGAACCGGGTTTGGAGTGACAAGAAAACAGCTCGGTTCAGTGCGGCGCAACCGTTTGAAGAAGCGTCACAGAGCTTATTCCATTACCGTTCATCCCATATTCAGAATAATGCTGACCCGAAAGGCAGCTGAACCGATTTTCGCACCATGCCCAACGGGATGCGACCCCCGGCAGGAGGTCGAGGTCGAGCGGCAGGGGTTGTGGTTTACTCTTCGTTCAGCGTCAGCGTGACACGCTCACCAGCAAATACGGTTCGGCCATATTCGACGGGTCTGCCGTCCGGGTCCGCGTTGATGCCGACCGAAAACAGCACCGGGGCACCTTCGGACAGTTGCAGGTGAAGGGCTTGCGTTGCTGTCGCGCCGCGCGCGGTCAATCGGGTCGAGATGCGGGTGTAGTCCGCGATACCGCTGCGTTGCAGGGCTTTTGTTACTGACTGGGTCTCGGTCAGCGCCTGTAACAGGTTTGGAAAGCGTTCTGCCGGGAAGACGCTTTGAAAAACGGCTATGGGCTGCCCATCCGCCAGCGATAACCCGTCATAGACATGCACCGGGTCGCCTTTGCTCAGACCCAGTGCTTCGGCCTCGGCTTCATCTGCCGCGCGTGTCGTCAGGGCCAGAATTTTCTTTCCCGGTATCTTGCCGCTGGCCGAGACGTTCTTGTGATATCGAACCCTTTTGCCAATCGGATAGTCGGTTGGCCGCGCGGCCACAAAAACGCCCGCACCGCGCCGGGCATGAACCAGACCTTGTTCCGACATGTCGGCCAATGCGCGCCGCACTGTGTGGCGATTGACACCGTATTTGGCGGCCAGCTGCGCTTCGGTCGGCAGGCGGTCACTGGTTTGATACCGCCCTTCGGCAATGTCCGAGGTCAGGCGCAAGGCGATGCTTTTCCAGATCGGCGTTTTGCTCATGTCATCAAATCTTCACACAGTTGGAGATTGCGTGTTGCGCGCACGCAGGCTAATATTTGTCTAGTTGTATAGTTCAAATAGACAACCCGGCCAAGAGGCTTTGATGACAGATCAGACAGAAATCACGACCGGGGCGCGCAGGGATTGGATGAGTTTGCTGGCCCGTGCACCTGACGACACCCTGATGACCTTGTGGGATGGGATTGAGACCCGCCCGAGCTTTGACTGGCTGCGCCGTCCGGAGGTCGGGAGCGTGATGGTGCGCGGTCGCACCGGTGGTACCGGAGCGCCGTTCAATATGGGCGAAATGACGGTCACGCGCTGTTCTGTGGTGTTGCAGGATGGAACGGTTGGTCACGGTTATGTTCAGGGCAGGTCGAAACCCAAGGCCGAAGCCGCAGCGTTGATTGATGCGATGATGCAGACCGCGGCGGCAGATGAGGTACAGGCGCGGCTGCTCGACCCGCTTCAGCAACAAATGCAGGCGGTCAAAAGCACACGCGCGGCCAAGGCAGCGGCCACCAAGGTTGAGTTTTTCACGCTGGTTCGGGGGGAAGATTGATGGCCGCGCAAACACAGTTTTCCGGGGGCTTTGAAAACGCACCTGTCGATGCCGCACATGCGTTCCGCGCTGCGATGACCGTTATGGCGCGCCCGGGCTACATACGTGTCCTGTCGGGCGGCGAACCCCCAGCGCCCCTGTCCGTGGCGGCTGGTACACTGCTGCTGACGTTGTGCGACCCCGAGACCAGGGTTCATCTGGCCGGAGGCACCGATACCGAAGCAATCCGCAATTGGCTGACTTTCCACTCGGGCGCACCGCTCGTATCCGCAGCAAAGGCTGATTTTGCCGTTGGCACATGGAACGCATTGGGACCGCTTAACGCCTATCGCATCGGAACGCCGGAATACCCGGATCGTTCTGCAACCCTGATTGTGGAATGCGACCGGCTAGAGCAGTGCGGTGCCGTTCTGAGCGGCCCCGGCATCAAAAAGACCGCGTGCTTGTCGCTGCCGGATGTTCCGGCGCTTCAGGGGAATGCGATGCTCTATCCTCTGGGGTGCGATTTCTTTTTTACCTGTGGCAACAGGGTTGCGGCCCTGCCCCGCAGCACGCAGATCACGTCGGAGACCTAAGCGATGTATGTTGCTGTCAAAGGGGGCGAAAAAGCCATCGAGAACGCCCATGCCTGGCTGGCCGAAGAGCGCCGGGGTGCGACCGATGTGGCTGAACTGAGCCTTGCGCAGATCCGGGAACAGCTGAGCCTTGCAGTGAACCGGGTCATGGCGGAAGGTTCGCTATATGACCCCGACCTGGTTGCGCTGGCGATCAAGCAGGCGCGGGGCGATCTGATCGAGGCGATCTTTCTGATCCGCGCCTACCGCACGACGCTGCCGCGTTTTGGCTACTCCAATCCGGTCGAAACGGGTGAGATGGCCTGCGACCGCCGGATTTCGGCCACGTTCAAGGATGCGCCCGGAGGGCAGGTTCTGGGGCCGACTTTCGACTATACGCACCGTTTGCTGGATTTCAAACTGGCCGCGAATGGTGATGTCCCGAATGCTCCGGAAGGTCCTGCACGGCAGGAACCGACGCCGCATATCACCGAATTCCTGAAGGACGAGGACCTCATTCAGGACGAACCGGCAAGTGATGAACCCCCCGGCGACCTGACGCGCGAACCGATGGAATTCCCTGCCAGTCGCCCGTTGCGCCTGCAATCGCTGACACGCGGAGATGAGGGTTTCGTGCTGGGCATGGCCTATTCCACCCAACGCGGTTACGCGCGCAACCACGCGTTTGTGGGTGAATTGCGGATCGGCAAGGTTGCGGTTGAAATGGACATCCCTGAGTTGGGGTTTACCATCGATATCGGCGAGGTCGAACTGACCGAGTGTGAGACGGTGAACCAGTTCAAGGGTTCAAAAACCGAGCCGCCTCAGTTCACGCGCGGTTATGGTCTGGTCTTTGGTCAATCCGAACGAAAGGCCATCGCGATGGCTTTGGTTGATCGCGCGCTGCGGTGGAAGGAACTGGGCGAAGACTATCTGGGCGCGCCTGCGCAGGATGAAGAATTTGTTCTGAGCCACGCGGACAACATTCAGGCGACCGGTTTTCTCGAACACATCAAGCTGCCGCATTACGTGGATTTCCAGTCCGAGCTTGAACTGGTCCGCAAACTGCGCCGCGAGGCTGACGCGCGGATCACGTCAAAGGAGGCTGCGGAATGAGCGGGTTTGTCTTTCTGGTGGTAATGCTGGCAGCGCTGCTGCACGCCACGTGGAACGCGTTGGTCAAGGGTGGGTCGGACAAAAGCGCCGCGATGACGGCTGTGGTGATGGGGCAGGGGTTGTCCGGCCTCCTTCTTCTGCCGTTTGCCCAGCCGCTCGATTGGACGTGCTGGCCCTACCTGCTGGCAGGCATCGGGCTGCATCTGGGCTATCAGCTGTTTCTGATTCAGGCCTACAAGATCGGCGACCTGACCCAGGTCTACCCGATCGCACGCGGTGCCTCGCCGCTCTTGGTTGCGCTTGGTACGGCGCTGTTCTTTGGGGTTACGTTCAGCCAGGCCGAGCTATTGGCGATGGCAATGGTCTCGGTCGGGATAGCCTCGATCGCGCTGGTGCGGCGCGCGGATGGCAATTTCAATATGGCTGCTGCAGGGCTGGCGCTGATCACTGGGTTGTTCATCGCCGCCTATTCCATCGTCGACGGACAAGGCGCGCGCATTGCGGGAACAGCGCTGGGCTTCTTCGGCACGCTGACGGCGGCGAATGCGCTGGGCTTTGCCCTGGTGGCGCGGGTTGCGCGACCGGGGTTGTTGCGGCGGGCAGCCAGCCTTTGGCGGCTGGCGGTCCTTGGCGGCGCGGCCTCATTCACCGCCTATGTTCTGGTTGTCTGGGCTTTCACCCAAGCGCCCATCGCGTTGGTCACTGCCTTGCGCGAGTGTTCGATCATCTTTGCACTGATCATCGGCGTGACCTTCCTAAACGAAAGGCTCGACCTGAAAAAGGTCGCCTCAACCGCGCTGACCCTTGCGGGTGCGATCCTTCTGCGCATGAGCCGGAGTTGACCCATGTCTGACTACAACTTCGCCTATCTAGACGAACAAACCAAACGGATGATCCGCAGGGCCATCCTGAAGGGCCTCGCTATTCCGGGGTATCAGGTGCCCTTTGCCAGCCGTGAAATGCCGATGCCTTATGGCTGGGGCACCGGAGGGGTGCAGGTCTCGGCCGCGGCGCTGACGCCTGAGGATACGCTCAAGGTCATCGATCAGGGTGCGGATGACACGACCAACGCGGTGTCGATCCGCAAGTTCTTTGAAAAGACCGCAGGTGTGGAGACGACCGAGGAAACCGAGAAGGCGACGGTGATCCAGACCCGCCACCGCATCCCCGAGGCAAAGTTGCGCGAAGATCAGATCATCGTTTATCAAGTGCCGATCCCGGAACCTCTGCGCTTCCTCGAACCGCGCGAGACCGAGACACGCAAGATGCACAGCCTAGAAGAATATGGGCTGATGCATGTGAAGCTATATGAGGATATCAGCCAGCACGGGGCGATCTCGACCGCTTACGCCTATCCGGTGAAAGTGTCTAGCCGCTATGTGATGGACCCGTCCCCGATCCCGAAATTCGACAACCCGAAGCTTGAAATGGATGCAATCCAGCTGTTCGGTGCCGGGCGCGAGCAGCGCATCTACGCAGTGCCGCCACATACCAGGGTCGTGAGCCTGGACTTCGAGGATTACCCGTTCGAGGCCACCAAGGCCGATCATCCCTGTGACCTGTGCGGGGCCGAGGATAGCTATCTGGATGAAGTCATCATGGATGATGCGGGCAACCGAATGTTTGTCTGTTCGGACACTGATTATTGCCGGTCGCGCCGCGAAGCGGGCCATATGGGCCGACTGGCCGAGGAGAACGCGGCATGACCGCCCTGTTGCAGGCCAAGGGCATCGAAAAGCTCTATGGTGCGCGGATCGGATGCACGGATGTGACTTTTGATCTCTATCCCGGAGAGGTGATGGGGATCGTGGGTGAAAGTGGCTCGGGCAAGTCGACCCTGCTGAATTGTCTGGCCGGTCATCTGGTTCCTGATGCAGGGCAAGTGATCTTTGACACGCGCGCGAATGGGCCAGTGGATACGGTGACCATGTCGGAGCCCGAACGCCGGATGCTGAGCCGTACCGATTGGGCCTTTGTGCATCAGCATGCACGTGACGGGCTGCGGATGTCAGTTAGTGCCGGAGGCAATATTGGTGAACGGCTGATGGCCGTGGGCGAGCGCCACTATGGTGACATCCGAGACAAGGCCATTGACTGGCTGGGTCGGGTCGAGATCGAGGCGGCCCGCGTTGATGACCGGCCCACCGCGTTTTCGGGCGGAATGCAGCAACGTTTGCAGATTGCCCGCAATCTGGTGACCGGTCCGAGGCTGGTATTCATGGACGAACCGACCGGGGGGCTGGATGTCTCGGTTCAGGCGCGGTTGCTGGACCTCTTGCGCGGCTTGGTGCGTGAAATGGGGCTGAGCGCGATCATCGTGACCCATGACCTTGCCGTAGTGCGCCTGCTGGCCGATCGGCTGATGGTGATGAAGGATGGTCATGTGGTTGAGGCCGGGCTGACCGATCAGGTGCTGGATGATCCTCAACACGCCTATACGCAGCTGCTTGTGTCCAGCGTTCTGCAGGTTTGAGTATTTGGGAAAAGGTGAAGCAATGATTGAACTGATCAATGTGAGCAAAAGCTTTACCCTGCACAATCAGGGCGGTGCCGTTATCCCGGTGATGGAAGACGCGTCGCTTAAGGTTGAACCGAGTGAGTGCGTTGCTTTGACGGGGACGTCAGGCGCGGGCAAGTCCACGCTGATGCGCGTGATTTATGGCAATTACCTGGCGGCCTCTGGTCAGGTGTTGGTAGGAGGTCTGGACGTGGCAAAAGCCGAGCCGCGCCAGATCTTGACCCTCCGCCGGGAAACGCTGGGCTATGTCAGTCAATTCCTGCGGGTCGTGCCGCGGGTGCCGACGCTGGACGTTGTGGCAGAGCCTTTGCTGGCCGTCGGTTGCGACAGGACAGAAGCGCTGGAGAAATCCGCCGGGTTGTTGAAGCGGCTGAACATTCCTGAGCGCTTGTGGACCCTGAGCCCCACAACCTTTTCAGGCGGGGAACAGCAGCGGGTGAACATTGCACGTGGCTTTGCCCATGACTACCCGGTGATGTTGCTGGACGAACCGACGGCAAGCCTGGATGCGCAGAACCGCGAAACCGTGTTGTCGCTGATTGAAGAGGCAAAAGGGCGTGGCGCGGCGATTGTCGGGATATTCCACGACCTCGATGCACGTGAGCGTGTCTGTGACCGCGAAGTCAATGTCGCCGACTTCACGCCGGGACTGGTGGCATGACAGTTGCCCCTGTCATAGCGATTGTTGGCCCCTCGGGCGTCGGCAAAGACAGTGTTATGAAAGCGTTGGAGGCACAGGTGCGCGGCGCCCGGCGGGTGCGAAGGGTGATCACCCGCCCCGCAGGCGAAGAAGGCGAGGATTTCGACCGGGTTTCGGTCGCAGAATTCCAGCAGATGGAACAGGCAGGCGCTTTCGCGCTGAGCTGGCCCGCGCATGGTCTGTTCTACGGAATCCCTGCTGAGATTTTGCGACAGCGTCAGGGGGCGAATGCGGTTCTGGTCAATCTTTCTCGCCGGGTTCTTTTACAGGCGCAGAAGGTGTTTGGAGACCTGATCGTGATCTCTCTGACGGCAAATGCCGGAGTTTTGGCGCGGCGCCTGTCCGCGCGGGGACGGGAAAGCGCAGACGAGCAGGCGCGGCGGTTGTGTCGCGCCAACGCGGAGTTGCCGGATGGTCTGAACCGGGTCATCGAAGTCGACAATTCCGGCGCACTGGAAGACACGGTCGCCGAAATCCTGCGCCGCCTTCAACTGGAAAGCGCGTAGCGATGGATCAGGTGAAACCACCCATCTTCCGTCTCGCCCATCAGGGCAAGATCAGTGATCTGGAAGGGCTGTGGCAGCAAAGGGCTCAGATGGGTTTGCAGTGCTTCTTGCGTTGCCCTGAGGGTCGGCTTGTCCAGTTTGCCGCTCAGCGTGATGTGAAATCGAAACGCGTCCAGCACGTAGGGATAACCCCATTTGGTCAGATTGTCGTCCTGCTCGGGGGTCAACCCGGCGGCGCGGCGGCGCGTCAGTTCAGCCTGAGTGGCAGGTGCGCGAAACCGGTCGAGGTTGCGAACACAGGCCGCGGCCAGCGCATTCAGCGCCTGCGTTTCACCCAGCGGGCACAGGGCCAGAAACCGGCCAAGGCGGGCAATTTCCAGACCATCGAGTGTGATGGGCTGCCGGTTTGCAGCCAGTGCTATGCACGCCTGGTGCAATGCTTCAAAGGTCAGGCCATCGCGCAACCGGAACGGCGGTTTCAATGTCGCGTGCAGCCCGTATTTGCGTGGCACATCTGTGACGGAGGCAATGTCGATGCCACCTATGATCGGATGCGCGACCTGCATTCCCTTTTCCATGTCCCAGCCCAGCCAGCTGGTCGCAAAATCCGTCCAGGCCGCCCCGGCGGGCGGCGCAAAATAGATCGCGTATCGCGTGAATGTCACATTGGCCTCCTATTAAGTGGCCTTCCAATACCTCAGATTGTGTGAAGTTCAGATGACAGAAGACTTGATCCTTGCCAATGCCACGCTTGTGTTGCCGAATGAAACTGTCACCGGCTGTGTTCGAATTGTGGATGACACTATCATCGAAATTGACACCGGGAGTGCAGTTCCCGCAGGTGCGATAGACTGTGAAGGCGACTATGTCAGCCCCGGTCTTGTCGAGTTGCACACGGATAATCTTGAACGCCATATTCAGCCGCGCCCCAATGTACATTGGCCCCATGCCGCCGCCATTCTGGCCCATGACGCGGAACTGGCCAGCGTGGGGATAACAAGTGTGTTCGATGCGATGCGGGTTGGTTCAATCCCGTCCGGCGCCGGACGGTACGGAAAATATGCCCGCGGCCTGTCGCGGGAGTTGTGGGAACTGCGCGAGCAGGATGCGCTTAAGATCAGCCATTTCCTGCATTTGCGGGCAGAGGTGTGTTCCGAGACACTGATCGAAGAACTGGACGAGTTTGGACCCGAGGATAGGGTCGGCCTTGTGTCCATCATGGATCACACCCCCGGCCAGCGTCAGTTTCGCGACATGGGCAAGCTGGAATCCTTTCTGAAGGGCAAATATGCAATGGACGATGATACGTTCTTTCAGCATGTGGCTCAGCTGAAAAGCCTACGTGATCGCAACGGCGATGTGCACGAGGTCGAAACCGTCAAGGCCGCGCGCCGATTTGGGGCCGTTCTTGCCAGTCATGACGATACGACCGAAGATCAGGTGAAGGTCTCGGCAGGTCACGGCATTCGGCTGGCTGAGTTTCCCACAACGGTGGAGGCCGCACGGGCGTGTCATGAACATGGTATCAAGGTTATGATGGGTGCGCCAAACGTTGTACGCGGTGGCTCTCATTCCGGCAATGTTGCGGCCCGCGAATTGGCCGAGCTTGGGCATCTGGACGTAATGTCCTCGGATTACGTGCCGTCGGCCTTGTTATTGTCTGCGGTCATGCTGGGTCAAATGTGGGGCGATATGGCGCGTGGAATGAAGACCGTCACATTGGCCCCGGCGCAGGCCGCCAGGCTGGAGGATCGTGGCGAGTTGCGCGCCAATGCCCGCGCCGATGTTATCCGTTTCCGGATGCGCGCGGGTGTGCCAGCCCTCAACTCGGTTTGGGCGCGCGGTCGCCGTGTGGCGTGATCAGGCCGTATAGAACAGGTAACGGTCCGGCGCGATCGTCTCGGGCCCTTTGATCTGGTTGATGCCGACAAGGGGCTGGCCGGAAATCAACAACCCACCGGGCTGCATCACTTGCGCGATCAACGGGCTGAGGCGCGCGGCCTCGGCCACATCTTCGTGTTTGATGCCGCGTCCGAAATCATAATGCGCCAACGCGATCTTGTGCCCCTCGGCCATCAGTTTCCGCAGCATGGGTTCAGCTTCGCCTTGCAGGAAATCTTCGGCCGGTGGGGTGCTTTCGGGATGGCATTGCAGCACACGATCCATCACCCAGATCCGGCGGTGCGGCAGAATTTCTCGCAGGTGGTCATAGGTGCGACCATTGCCCAAACCCATATCCAGCACATCGCCGGGCTGGCCACTGATCTGTTCGGCTGCCCAGTTCAGCCCGTCACGTTGGGCCGTCAGTCGGCGCAGCATGGAATCCAGTCGGCTCATGACGATGTCCTCACTCGTTCTTTGGTGCGACCCAGGGTGTGGCAGGACCGTCCAGCAGATGTTTCAGCAACGCCTCGGTAAAGGCCCAGATGTCCTGATCATGGACCAGGTGATGGGTCAATACTCCAAAAGGCTCGGCGTTGTCTGCGCGGCCTTCGCGCCTGTCCCGCAGGAGGTTAACTGTCTGTGCGATCAGGCGGTCCGGAGAGATCAGACCGCATGAACCCCGCCAGTCAATCGGGTCAAGATGTGTGTTGACCTGCTCAAGCCCCGCTGCCGCCATTTTTGTTCTGCGGGGCGTTGCCGTTGAAAGAACGCGATACCCCAGCGATGGAAGATGTTCGATGACTTCTGGTGCAATGCGGTTCCACGGAGGGATAAACATCGGCCGCAGGGTGTTGCCGAACAAGGCGCCAAGGCGAGACAATCCTGCCGCGGCATCCGCGACAACCTGGTCCAACGGACGGTTGAGACGAAACTCGGCTTTCTTCTCACCGGCGGGCGCATGGTTCGTGTGGGACCAACCGTGGACCACAGGGATGAGAGTTTCGCCGTGCGCAACATAGTCGGCCAGCGCAGCGGTTGCCCCGTGCGGAATGACAGCCAGATGCACCGGCAGGCCTAACTGCGTGGCCAGATCGGACAGCCGGTCCAACTGTGGTGTCGGGTCGATCGCGTCATCGTCTCGCCACCACAACGGCAACGAAAGGCCCGCTGCATGCCAATGGGTCAGCTCGACCTCAAGTGGGTGCCAGTCCGGGTTCATTTACGCCGTTCCAGCAGGTGCTTGGCGATCTCCACGGTTTGGGCCGCGCCATCAAATCCGAAGTCCTGCTGCGCGCGGGGTCCATCTGAAATGACGCGCTCTACGGCCTGCGCCAACGCCTGCCCGCTCAGGGTTCGGCTGAGAAGCACCTCGATGGCTGGAAAACTCGACAGGCTTTGCCCACGCAGCCCCTGTTCAACCTCTTTGCCATCATCGAATGGGACAAAAACAGCGGGTGTTCCGCTTTGCAGAATATCCATGGCGGTGTTGTAGCCGCACATGCTGACCGATGCCGCCGAATGGGGCAGCATCTGGCGAAAATCGGGGCGCACAGGTTCCAGAATTGCCGAGGTTCCTTCAGCCAGTTGGGACAGCTCTGCGATCCTTACCTTGGCATCCGTCCCGCCGATCAACAGGCGCCAGCGCCTGTTGGGCATCTGGCGGGCGGCCTCGATGGCCGCGCGAAAGATCGGTTGCCCCACGGAACCGCCGCCGGCGCTGACAAGGATTTCGCCCTGCCCAACGGACTGCGGATGCGGTTGAGGCAGTTCCGGCGCAACAAAACCGGTATAATGCAGCCGTTCCGCCAATCGGTCCGACACCGGCCAACTGACCGAAAGCGGTGTGACACTTTCGGTCGAGTGAACAAGAATGCCGTCATAAAAGCGGGTGACGATATCTTCGGTACGCTGGGCCTTGGCAGGTTTGGATGGCGGGGCCAGAATATCGCGGATCGATCCCAGGATGACCGGAGGCTGAGGCAGGGCCCGTGCCGCATTCAGGGCCGCGTCGAATTCCACTGCCAGCGACCGGCGGCCAAAGGGGAAAAGCTCGGTTATCAGGATTTGCGGCTGAAAGCTGTTTACCGCCTGCACCATGGCTGTCACGCGCGCGCGATGATAATCAGCATCGGCCTCGGCACCGCTTTCAGTCAGAAGCCGCGTGAAATTGGCTCCATCCGATCTGAGCGGTGGCAAACCGAACAGGGTTAGCCCGCTGCTGTCTAGTTGAGGCGCAGGCATCCCGCCCGAGACGACCATGACCTCGTGACCGTCATCCCGGAAGGCCCGGCCCAATGTCAGAGCCCGGCTCAGATGCCCTGTTCCCAACAGGTGCGTGACAACGATCATCACCTTCATGGCAGCGGCCCATGTTTGATCAAGCGAACAGGGTCCGGATCTGCGGTCATCGTATTCATATCGACGATATACAGCCGATTGCGCTTGATCTTGAAGGGGGCGGGACCATCAAAATCCCAGCGCCACGCCTGGGCGAGAATGACCCGCATGATGCCAATATGGCAGACCGCGACTGTATCCTGCCGCAGCCCGGACACCCAGGGGTGCAGCCTGGTCCAGACCTCGGCAGGGCTTTCACCGTCAGGCGGGCGAAAATCCCAACTCCAGTCTTCGATATGGCGATACCCGCTGGTTTCATCGGCGATCAGGTCGACGCCTCGAAGTCCTTCCCAGTCGCCCCAATTCATTTCTATCAGCGCGTCCGAGGTTTTCGGGGCGCGCCCAGACACGATGCGTGCCGTCTCGCTGGCGCGCAGCAAGGGGCTGGACCAGATATCGGCGGCGGCCCATGGATCAGGCAAGCGATACCCGGCCAGCTCAGACCGCGCGTCGTCATCCAGCGGAATATCGCTGCGCCCCTGAATGCGCCCCGCGCGGTTCCAGTGGGTATGCCCGTGGCGAAGTAGTGCAAGACGGGTCATGATACATCCTTCAACAAGGGCCGTAGATGCGCCCACAACCGCGCGGTCGCCTGAGGTATAAGATGACGCCGGGCCACATAGCTGCGCGCATTCTCCCCAAGCGCGTGGCGCTGCGCGGTATCCTCAAGCAGGTTTTGCATGTGATCGGCAAGCCCTCTGGCCCCAGCTTCAACCGGTGGGTAAACCGCAGGTGCCAGCACGTCCCGAACGCCGGGACGATCCTGTGCGACCACGGGCAGGCCTGTCGCCTGCGCCTCAAGATAGACCATCCCATAGGCTTCGTTCACACCGGGCCAGACAAGCAGGGACGCGCGTTGGTAGGTATTCTGCAAGGCCGCCCGGTCGAGCTGGCCCAGAAAGTGCACCCGGCTTCCGAATGGCGCCATCAGGGTTTCGACTTCAGGCCGCGCCGGACCGTCCCCCGCGATGTTCAGGCGCCAGTCACATGTCAGGTGCGAAAGGGCCTCGGCCAAAATCCAGTAGGACGCCAGCTTGTCCCCATGCCGCATCATTCCGACAGCCAGCATGGGGCCGTCCCCGGTCGTAGCCACAGGCAACCCGGTTTCAGGCAGAAATGGCGGCAATTCAACCAGTGCCTGCTTGCCAAAACGGTCCCGTTCCAACGTAATCAGGTCATTGGCTGTGTGGTAGAATATGATATCCGCTGCATCACACGCCTGATGCGCCGCTTGGGCAAAATCGGCCCACGGCCCGTTCAGCCTGCTTGATGCGCGCGTGCTTTCCAGTTGCACATATGGGATGCCGCGCGCCTGGCAGACCTTGGGGCCCAGCAAGTCGGGTGCTTTGTAGTAATTGTGATAAGTCACCCACAGATCTGTATCAAAGGGCAATTCGGCGCTCAGCCGCTGCGCTTCAATCTCAGCCGCGCGAACAAGGGTTCGCTGTAGGTCCCGGTCTCCGATCTTGTCGTAGATGCGCAGGTCCGAGGCCAGTTCGATCTTATCCCCTTGCGCCGCCAAGCCGAGCATAAGGTTTCGCGCCATTTCGCGGTCGCCCGAGGGTATCTGGCTGCCGGGGGATTTCATTGGCGCATAAAACGCGACCCGCGCCATTACGCGTCTTCCATGCTCAGGGTTTTCAGCCGTGCCGACAGCCGTAAAATACCGGGTTCCATTCGAAAATCTGCAATCAGGCGGTCATAGGCTGCACGCGCCATAGATGCTGCCGTTTCCGGATCAGCGGCCAAAGCTGAAATGGCCGAAGCCAATGCAGCCGGGTCGTCATCAGACAGCACGCCATGCGTTCCGGATTGGATGAATTCCGGGATGGCCGAAACCGGTGTCGACAGAATTGGCAACTGCTGCGATGCGGCCTCCATCAACACGTTCGGCAATCCATCCCGGTCCCCGTCCGCAGCAACACGGCTGGGCAAAACAAACAGGTCGGCCTTGCGCATGGCTTCGATCACCTCGGGCTGATCGCAGGCCCCCCTCCAGGTGATGCGGTCCACGATACCAGCAGCGCGCACCTGTTTGTGTAGTGAGTCCCCAAGACCCCCGCCGCCAATGTGGGTCCAATGCCAGTCCAGGTTTTCCGGCAGCAGCGTGAAGGCCGCAATAAGGCGGTCAAAGCCCTTCTTTTCAACCAGCCGCCCAACGGAAATCATGTGAAACGGATCGCCAGCGGCGCGTATCCTGCGCTTTGGCGGTTCGGGGAAGCGCGACAGGTCCAGGCCATGATAGATAAGGTCCACGCGGTTGGGGTCATCAGCGAGGCTGCGCAGGTGTTCCGCGCCGATTGCCGTGCAGGTGGCTCCGAAAGCGGCCCCATATGTTGCAGCCTGCAGCTTTTCACGCTTTTCCCAGTCCGGTGAGGTCCAGATATCCTTGGCATGGGCGGAAAAGCTCCATGGCAGACCGCGCATGATGGCCGCATATCGGGCGACGGACGAGGGGGTGTGCATGAAATGGGCATAGAGCCCCTGCGTCTGGGCGGGTAACTCGGCGGCCAGAACACATGCTTGCCCAAACCGGCGGATGCGGTTCGGCGTGGGATCGCGGCGCAGGTCGTGCCGCCAGATCTTGTAGGCCTCGGCATAGCCGGGCAGGTCTTGGGCGGCAGTGCGGGCCGCCCACACCCGCTGTGGCTCCTCATGCAGGTATTCCGGCAGATAGCGAACCTGCCCCAAGAATCGATCGTGCAAAGGGTGACGTTTGGTGTCGGTCGGACGGCGCAGAGACCAGATGTCAAATCGGTGCCCGGCTTCCTGCAAGGCAACAAGTTCCTGAGCGATAAATGTTTCGGACAGTCGCGGCCAGCCTTTGACCACAACCGCCAGATTGGGAGAGGCCGAGTTCATCCAGTGGCTCGTTTCTGTTCCCGTGTCAGCAGGCTGTCAATGCGGTCGGTGACATAGTCCAAACCGTCCAGCAATCCACTTTGGATGGCATGCGACGGCACAGATTGGTGCGGCAGATTGCGGATGGCACGGATCATTGCGTCGGGTGTCAGGCTGTCGCGTCGTTCGTCCAGCATCTTGACCAGCCCCAGCTCTTCCGCGCGTGAGGCCCTTATCCACTGTTCCAGACGAGGTGTGGTGCGTGGAACAATGACGGCCCGTTTGTCGAAGGACAAAACCTCGCAAAACGTGTTGTATCCACCCATGCAGACCACGCCTTCGGCCCCTGCAAACAGCGTTTCGATCTGCGATTCAAATCCAACCGCAGTTACGCGACCATTCAATGCGGCAACCCGTGCTTCGAAATCGTTGCGCAATTCACCCGACAGGAATGGGCCATAGACCAACACGGCACGCGGCGACAGGTCTGGGTCTTTCTCGTAGGCGGACAGCACAAGGTTGACCAGCGCCTTACCATCGCCACCGCCGCCGGGTGTGATCAGGATATAAGGTTGCTGAGGCGGTTCCCCGACCGGGCCGAGATCGCGGCGCAGATATCCCGTCCAGTGAATACGCGATCGCGCTGACGCGCTCAGCCGCAATCCTTGCGTCGGATCGTAGATCGACTGTGATCCGTAAACCCAGATCTCATGATAGAACCGCTCGGTCGCTTCGATGGCTTCTTTGCGTGCCCATTCGGCGGCCAGCACTTCGGGTTCGTCCAGCACATCACGCAGGCCCAGAACCAGTTTCGTACCGCAATGGCGTTCGAGATATTTCAGTGTTGGCAACAGCTCACCCCGGAACCCTGTCGGTTCCTTGTCGACCACCAACACGTCTGGGTCGAACTGCTGAACCGCGGTCTGGATCAATCCCGCACGCAATTCGGTTACTTCGTCGATCCCCATTCCGATTGTGCGCGCAGCATACGAGCCGTCCGCACGCTTGGTCACACCGGGCAGGCGCACATGGTCAACCCGGCGCGGAAAAGTGAAACGGCCTGCCACGGGTGAACCCGTCAGGATCAGCGCCGAGGCGCTTGGGTCCGCCTGCGTGATTGCCGCAGCCAAGGCGCGGGACCGGCGCAAATGCCCCAGACCGAAAGTGTCATGGCTGTAAAACAGGATACGCGGCGCGCGGTCCGGTTTAGAATTGGTTGTGCCAAGGCTCATAGTGTTGCCCGTCTTCTTGATCCCAGAGCGAAATCCGCGCGTTCGCTAGCGTTACCGTATATTTCAATGCCACGCTTGCCAAAGGCGGATTTGCGCATTTGCAAATGTTTCAAGCATTGCGATTTGGCAACAGCGTTTTGACAACTTCGCGGCATATCGCACCACAGCTAGAGAAGATCGCATAAGGATCCCGATGAAGGCAATCGGGTCGGACCTGAAACTTTTGCCCGGTCATATTCAATTATGGCAAGATTGAAAACACCTGCGAGCATCAGAGTGCGCCAAGAACACGTCCAAACACGATATTGAGACGGAGTGATGCGAGTGTTTGAACTGCCTGAAACGCTTCTGTAATCTGGCCAATATCGGCAAAAACTGGATGCAAGACCCAATGCGAAATAACTTTCCGGCCGTATTTTTTTTGGCGTTGTGGGCCATTTTTCTGAGCGTTCCCACTGGTGCATTGGCGCAGACGTCCTTGATTCCCGGATATTCTTCCGGGTCGGGTAGTTCGTCCGGGACCGACAAGGAAAGTGATTTGGCCGCTGCAATCCGTGCTGCCAGCGATGCAGGCGCGAGTGTCATTGTCATCGACAGTGCCGGTCAGGTTGTGACAACGGCAGGTGGAAAGGATGCAGGTTCGGGGGGCGCGGACAGCGATTCGAGCAACCCGATGGGTGACGGTTCGCAGCTGATGAAGGCGCAAGAGCGGTTCTCGAAATTCCGCGAGTCGATGAATTCCCGTCTCGAGGCGCTGCCCTATTCTATTTTTGAAGTACAGTACATCCTGCGCCAGACCAGCCCAGATGGCCGTATCCAGACCTATGTCGAGGTGTTGGGCTGGAATATCCTGTTCCTGTTACTTGGGCGGTGGCTGTCGATCGAGATTTACGGGAAACGGTTCGCGCGCCGCTGGGTGGTGGCGCGGATCAAGGACGAACCACAGGGTTATCGGGAAAAGATGCCGTTCCTGCTGTTCCGGTTCCTGATGGGGATCGGTGCTACGGTCTTTGCAATGATCATGGCTTTGATCGTCGGGTATCTGATCTTTGGCGAGGCCGAGGATATCTCGGTCCAGTTCACGATCACCGCCATCTTTACGGCTTTTTTCCTGTCGCGCACGGTGTCGGACCTGTGGCGCATGGTCCTGTCGCCTTATCTGAGCCAATATCGATTACCGCCCTTTTCGGACAAGAATGCGCGCAGGCTGTACATCTGGGCGTCCGTGCTGGCGACCTATGATATTTCGGTCGTCCTGTTTTCCACCTGGGTCGCTGATTTTGGACTGAACTACAACGTCTACGCCATGGTGTATGGCGGTCTGACGATGCTGGGCGCGCTGGGTAATATTCTGATGATCCTATTCAACGCCCGTGCCATCTCGAACGCGATCCGGGGTGGGCGGGCATCCGAACAGGTGTCTTGGCTGCTGCGGTTTGTGTCATTTGGCTGGGCGCCGGCATTGATCATCTATGTCGTGTTCAGCTGGTTCCGTCTGGCTGTTGATCTGGCGCTGGAGCATCCGACACCGCTGCCGTTGATTGCAAGCAGCTATCTGATCTTCATGTCCGTGGTCGTGGCCTATGGTGCAATGAACTACCTGCTGGAGCGGTATTTTGACCGCTCGCGCGTGATTAGCGAAATAAACGGGGAAGCCGAGGCAGCGGATGAAGGCGTCATGGCGGCGGATATACCCGAGGCTGAACAGCCGAAGCAGCATCTTCTTACTTATGAAGACCTGGCCCGCCGGGTAGCCGGAATTCTGGCTTTCGTGCTCGGGGCTTATGCGCTTGTCGTGATATGGTACCCGAACGCGGACTGGAGCGAGGATCTGCCGGTAGAACGTGCGCTGGATGTGATGGTCGTCCTGTTTATCGGGTACATCCTGTTTCATTTCTTTCGGATCTGGATCGACAGCAAGATCGCTGAAGAATCCGACGATGGCACCGAGGTTGAACTGGGCGACGAAGGCGGCGAAGGCGGGCAAAGCCGTCTGGCAACGTTGTTGCCACTTTTCCGGGGCGCAATTCTGGCTGTTGTCGTGGTCACGATCGTACTAATTGTCCTGATGGAACTGGGTATCAATGTCAGCCCGTTGTTTGCGGGTGCCGGTGTGGTTGGTCTGGCCGTGGGTTTCGGGTCGCAAACGCTGGTGCGCGACATTTTTTCCGGCGCATTCTTCCTGCTGGATGATGCGTTCCGGAAAGGGGAATATATCGACATTGGGGATGTGAAAGGGACGGTCGAGAAAATCTCGGTCAGGTCCATGCAACTGCGTCACCATCTGGGTGCGCTGAACACCATTCCCTTTGGCGAGATCAAAGTGCTGACCAACTATTCGCGCGATTGGGTGATCATGAAGCTGCCGCTGCGCGTGACCTATGACACCGATGTCGAGAAGGTTCGCAAGTTGATCAAGAAATTGGGTCAGGAACTGTTGGCCGATCCCGTAATCGGAGACAATTTCATCCAACCGCTGAAGTCACAGGGCGTGATCGAGATGCAGGATTCAGCGATGATCATCCGGGTCAAGTTCATGACGAAACCCGGCGACCAGTGGCTGGTTCGCAAAAAGGTCTATCAGGACATTCGCGAGCTGTTCGCGCGAGAGGGGATCAAGTTTGCGCATCGCGAGGTCACTGTAAGATTGGCAGATGGCAAAGAGGCGGAAGACCTGACACCAAAACAGCGTGAGGCTGTGACAGGGGCTGTTCAGGCCGCAATTGACGAGGACTATCTGGACGATATCGGGCCGGATGGCGACGACCGGTAGAGAGTCCCGCCGCCGCTTTGTGTTGAGTCTCGGATGAGGTGCCCCGAAAGCGTGAGGTCAGTTGGAAACGAAGGGCCAGACCGGGTCAGATGTGCCCAGTTTCGACGCCGGTAAATCCCATTGCAGCACAGTTTCACCGAGGCTTAGCGCTGGTTTGAGGCGGTGCCCCGGTCCCCAGCCCGAGGCTTCTGTTGAAGGGGAGTAATCCGTGGGCATCGGGCGAATGGGCTCAGCCTCGACGTCGTCTTTGCCGAGAATCGCCAAAAGCTCGGCGGTGCGGGCAAGGGACAGATGCGCATGCATGATGGAATTGCCCGACGCGGCCTCGGCCAATGCGGAAAGGACGGCGGCGGCCATCAGGTAGCCGGTTGCGTGGTCCAAAGCCTGAACCGGCAATGGCGTTGGTTTGTCTGCGTCAGCCCAACCCATGCCCGTATGCGCAATTCCCGCGCTCATCTGCACAAGGCTGTCAAAGCCGCGCCGGTTCGACCAGGGGCCTTGCAAGCCATAGGCATTCAGCGTCACCTCGAACCTGTTCGGAGCCAGTTCATCGCGCTTAGCACGGGTCAGGCCCAGCGCGTCCAAAGCGCCGGGCCGGTACCCGTGCACGAATACATCGGCCTGGGACAAAAGCTCTTGCAGCCGTTCCATTCCATTGGTCGATTTCAGATCGAGATAAGAGCAGTGTTTGCCTAGTGAAATGTCAGGGATCACACCGGGTTCGTCCCAACCGGGCGGATCGATCCGCAAAACCTCGGCCCCGAAACCGGCCAATGTGCGGGTCGATACCGGACCCGCCAGAACGCGTGTCAGGTCAAGAACGCGCAACCCGGCAAGAGGTCTTGCAGAGGTTGCCTGCGGCCTCTCGCGCAGCTTGACGTACCGGGGGCCTTGCCAACCAATCAGCGGGTCGCGCGATACAGCGCGGCCCTGCGGATGTTCAAGCCATTCGGTCCGGCTGCGCATGGCAGCGGCCACGCCGCCTTCGGCCACAATATCGGTTTCCAAATCGGATATGGCCCGGGTTCTGACGGCTTTTGCCACAGCGTCACGCTCTGGCAGCGTTCCAAGAACCTTCATCGCTGCCGCGCGATGGCGTGGCAGGTTGGTGTGCAACCTGATCCACCCATCAGAAGCCCTGTAATCCCCCGCGACCGAATCCCAAAGGTTCGGCATTTCCCATCCATCAGGCTTGAAGGAATAGCCGAACCACAAGGATGCCAGCCGATGGTCGACGACGATCTCGGGTGCTTTCTGGGTCAGGTTCAGCGCCTGCATAAAGCGGGACATCTCTTGCCCAACGGCTGCAAAGCTGGCCGTCGCCAGTTCGGAAACGGCAAAAGCACTTGGCAGAGCGCCTGTGCCGACCCTGCGATATCGGTCGGCAGCCGGAAGGGTGGCAAGAAGGCTCATTGCTGATAAGGATCCAGGCTGTCGCGCAACCCGTCACCCAGGAAGTTGAAGGCCAGTACGATCACGATGATCGGCAGCATCGGGATTGCTGTCCAGGGATAGATCTCGATCGATGCGAGGTTTTGCGCGTCATTCAGCATCACTCCCCAGCTTACCGCTGGTGCACGAAGGCCCAGTCCAAGAAAGCTGAGCGCGGTTTCCCCAAGGATCATTGCCGGGATCGACAGAGTGGCAGATGCAATCAAATGAGACATGAAATTCGGCAACAAGTGCTTGCGGATCACCCGGCCCGAGCTTGCGCCCATCATTTCTGCGGCCCGCACGTATTCTTCCTCGCGCAGGGACAGGAACTTGGCACGGACCGAACGCGCCAGCCCGGGCCAGTCGAGGATACCGAGGATGATCGAAATGATGAAGAATACGGCAACCGGGCTCCAATTCGAAGGCACGGCGGCAGACAGTGCCAGCCACAGCGGCAATTCCGGCAGCGAGCGCAGGATTTCGATGACCCGGTTGATGACCCAGTCGATGCGCCCACCGAAATAACCCGCCATCGAACCGAACAGGATACCCAGAAAGAACGACACCGAAATACCGATCAGACCCACGGTCAGCGACAACTGCGCGCCATAGAGGATGCGGCTGAAGATATCGCGCCCCAACCTGTCGGAACCCCACAGGAACAAAGTGGCACCATCCGGCGCGCAGAAAAGATGCGTATCTGTCTTGATAAGACCTGCAAGTCGATATTCGGACCCTTCACAGAAGAACCGGATCGGGCGCGGGTCATCAGTGTCAGGGACGAACTTCCACTGGAAGGTTTCCAGATCCGCCTCGGCGACGATTGGAAAAACATGGGGGCCGATAAAAGCGCCGTCGTAAAACCAGTTCACGGATTGTGGTGGCGCGTACAGATGCTCTCCGTTCCGGTCATTCGGGCCATACGGCGCGATGAAACCGGCAAACGGCAGCATCAGGTAGCACAGCAGCAGGAAGATGCCCGAGATCAAGCCCAGCTTATGTGTGCGGAACTTGCGCCAGACCAACACCCAGTTGGGGGCATCCAGATCGGCGCGTTCCAGTTGCTGTATCGACGCCTGCGGATCAAAAGGCGCGTCATCGACGTAGCGATTGTCAGGACGTTCGGTCATGCTTCGCGGCCCTCATACCGTATGCGGGGATCCAGCATCACCAGCAGAATATCCGAGATCATCGTGCCGATAAGCGTCAGCAGCGCGACAAACATCAGGATAAACGCGGACAGGAATTGATCCTGCGTTTTCAGTGCTGTCAGCAAAGTCGGCCCGATGGTTTGCAAGCCCAGAACGACTGAAACCAGAACCGATCCTGACACCATTGATGGCAGAAGGTTACCGATGTCCGCAACGAACGGGTTGAATGCCACGCGCAACGGATATTTTGTTAGCATCCGCGACGGGGCCATGCCCTTGGCAATGGCCGTTTCCACATAGGGCTTCCCCAGTTCGTCGAGCATATTTGCCCGCAGGCGCTGCATCATCGCCGATGCGCCCGAGGTTCCGATGACAAAAGTCGGAACGATCAGGTGGATGAGAATGGATTTCATCTTGTCCCAACTCAGCGGCTGACCTTCGAATTGGGGGTCCATCAGACCGCCGATAGGCAGGTTGAAATACCGATGCCCGTAGTAGAACAAGATCAGGGCCAGCAGGAAGTTTGGGGTCGCCAGCCCCAGATAACCCACAAAGGCCGAGGTATAATCAATCCACGTCCGTGATCGCGCCGCAGCAATAACACCCAGGGGAAGGGCAACGGCATATACAAACAGGATCGCGGCAAGGTTGACGACGACCGTCAACCAAAGCGTGTCGCCTACAATCTCCGATACAGGCCGGTCGAACTCAAAGGACCAGCCGTAATTGCCTTGGATCAGACCTGAAAATCCGTGTGGTCCCGGCCAGAAGCCTATCCAGATCAGGTACTGTTCCCACATAGGGCGATCCAGAGCGTACTCGGCGCGCAGAAACTCGGCCTTGGCGACACCCGCTGACTGGCCCGAGGCCTGAAGCTCGGCAATCTGGTTGCTCAGGTAATCACCGGGCGGCAGGTTGATGATTATGAAGATCAGGACCGAGACCACCAACAATGTCAGCAGCATCGTGAAAAAGCGATACACCGCATAGCGCAGCATGACCATTTAGCTGCTCCTGCTTAGTCGGCGAAAAAGAACTCGTCCGGGCGGTGAACGCCGAAATGCGCACCGGGCTCCCATGCCCACATGGCCTGTTCCGGCACATTGCGCAGACGGTTCGACACGACAATGGGTTGGGGTGCTCCGTTCAGGATACCAATGGCATAAAGCTGATCGGCGTGGATTTTAAGCATTTCCGTCCAGATTTCCTTGCGTTCGTAGTCCGTTGTGGCGACCTCCCAGTTATGGGCCAGTTGCATCAGACGTTCTGCCTCGGGCATGTCGGGGGCTTCCCCGGCTTCACCACCTGTCTGGTAGAACTGGCCCCATTTTGGCCAGGCTAGGAATACCTGATCGGTGGGCGCCAGATAGGTTGGAGACGTGTGTGCCTGCGGGATGCCGTCATCCCATCCATACCAGACCGATGCCATCGAGTTGCCGGCAAACACCCGGTTGCGCAGGATATCGCGATCCAATGGGCGCATGACCAGCTTGACCCCGATCTCACGCCAGGTGTCGGTGACGATTTGCAAGGCGTTTTCAACCTCTTGCCGCTCACCAGCAGTTTCGATCACCAGTTCCATAGGACGGCCATCCGGTAACAGACGGACACCGTTCTTGTCGCGCTCGGTCAGGCCGACCTCATCCAGCAACGCATTGGCCTGGCCGACATCGTAACTGGCCCAGGCGGTGGCATTCCTTTCATCGTAAAAGGGCGAGGCAGGCAGAACCGACATTGCACCGGGGTGTGCAAGCTTGAAATACAAAGCCTGGTTGATTGTCTCGCGGTCGATGGCAAGGGAAAGGGCGCGCCGCACACGGACGTCACGCAACACTTCGCGCCAGGCGTCATCCTCGAAATTGAGGTTCGGATAGATCGCGATTTGCGATGCAACGCCGGTTTTCCACAGTAGTGTCTTGTAGCCGCCTTGCGCCTCGCCTTTTTTCAGGATGGAAGCGTCGCGGAAATCCAGGCCCCGACCTTGCAGGTCGCTTTCCCCTGCATTGGTTTTGGCGGCAACCAGACCGGGGGCAACGATCTCCATCTCGACCACATCGATATAGGGCAGCTGAACCCCTTTGCTGTCGATACGGTGGTAATAGGGGTTACGTACGAAATTGTGGCGGATTTTCTTGCCGGAACTTGCGTTCAGCCACGGTTGCAACGTGGGCAATTCGTGATTGTCGAACTTGTACAGGTTGTCGAGCTTGTTGTGCAGCGCGGCCCAGCTTTTGACGCGGGCATCGTCGACCAGAAAGGCAAGTTCCTCGGGGTCGGCATATTTCTCGTGATATCGTTTCAGGAACGCTGCGGGACGATAGATAAAGGGCGGTCTTGCCTGAGCCAGCGATTGTAGAAAACCCGGGTTAGGGTTCTCCCATTCGAAAATCACAGTGGTTTCATCCGGGAAGGTAACGGTGGGTGATTTGCCTTCGACTATCAGAAAATCCGGCGGGCCTGACGGGCTGAGCAATTTGTTGTTGGCAACGTCTTCCCACCAATAGCGGAAATCTTCCGACGTAAACGGAGAGCCGTCGGACCATTTGTGCCCTTCGCGCAGTTTCAGGGTGAACTTGCGGCCGTCTTCGTTTTCAAACGACGCCAGCAAATCGGGGATAATCTCGTAGTTCTGGTCGAAACCGACCAGCCGGGCATAGCCATAGACAACCATCTGGCGAATATCTTTGGAGCGCGTGATCATGGTGCGCAGGGTGCCGCCCTGTTTGCCGAATTCGCGACCCTTTGCTGCCAGATCGACAATCAGTGGGTCCTTGGGCAGGCGCTCCTGAACGGGAGGCAGATTGCCCGCTTCTACTTCCGCGTTCCAGAACGCGCTTTCCTGCGGCGTCGGGATCGTCTCGGCCGTGGCGGGCAGCATCCCGATGAACGCCAGCGAAGCGGCCAGGATCAGGGGGCGAGTGGTCTTAAACATGGCAACGTACCTTATGGCCCGGTTCCAATTCCACCAATGAGGGTATCACGGTGTCCGAGAAACGAAAGGCTTCATCCCAACTGTCCGGCGCGCCGGCGCCCAAGGAAACCACTTGCAGGTCGATCGGGCGATTGATGTCGGGTTCGGGTTGAGCGGCAATCAGCGCTTTGGTGTAGGGGTGGCGCGGATTGTAGAAAAGAGTTTCGGGTGGTGCTTGCTCGACGATCAGGCCTCGACGCATCACGGCAACTTCGTCGGCGATCCGTGCGACCACAGCCAGATCGTGCGAGATGAACAGATAGGACAGATTCAGGCTATCCTGCAGATTTTCCAACAGGGTCAGAATCTGCCCCTGTACCGATACATCCAGCGCCGAGGTGGGTTCGTCACACACGATGAGCTGCGGGTCGAGCATCATGGCGCGGGCTATCGACAGACGTTGCCGCTGGCCCCCCGAAAAGGCGTGTGGATAGCGTTTCAGCATGTCGGCTGTCAGGCCGACGCGCTGCAACATCTCGGCGGCCTTGTCGCGCTGCTCGGCGGTTGTTCCGATGCGGTGAATTTCCAGCGGCTCAGTCATCGCGTCCTGAATGCGCATCCGCGGGCTGAGCGAGCTGTAGGGATCCTGAAACACCATCTGCGCATTGCGCTGAAACGCCGTGCGCTGGGCGCGGGTCATGTTGTGCACCGTGACGGGATCGGCATTCGGCGCGGTGCGAAACAGGACTTCTCCGCCGGGATCGGGCAGTTCCGCACCCAACGCGATCCGCGCGGCTGTCGTTTTACCTGATCCGCTTTCACCGACAATGGCCAGCGTCTTGCCACGTGCAAGATTCAGATCGACCCCTTTGCACGCATAGATTTCCTTGTCGGCCTGCCACCCTTTGCTGGACCGCATCGTGTAGGTCTTTGAGACGCCCTTCATCTGAAGGATCAGATCGTCGTCCGGCATCGGTATGCCCACAGCAGCCTGATCTGGAATTTCCGGCGCAGCATCAAACAGTTGTTTGGTATATGGATGCGCCGGGGAGGTCAGGATTGGTGCGGCCGGGCCAGCCTCCATGATGCGGCCCTTGTGCATGACCACAACCTGTTCGGCCATGTTGGCAACCACGCCCAGATCATGGGTCACCAGAATAAGCGCCATGCCAGTCTCGCGCTGCAATTCCTTGATCAGCCCCAGAACCTGAGCCTGAGTGGTCACATCCAGCGCGGTGGTTGGCTCGTCCGCGATCAGCAACTCGGGTTTGGATACCATGGCCATCGCAATCATGGCGCGTTGGCGCATTCCGCCCGACAGCTCGAACGGGTAGGAGTCATAGGCGCGCTGCGGATCTGGAAAACCCACGCGCTCGAACTGCGTCAGGACCTTTTTTCGCGCTTCAGACTCGGAAAGCCCACGATGCAGCCACAGGACTTCACTGACCTGATTCCCAATCTTGTGCAGAGGTGACAGTGATCGCATTGGTTCCTGAAAGATCATCGAAACGCGATTGCCACGAATGCCGCGCATTTCCCGTTCGGTGACCGCTGTCAGGTTACATGTGCCCTTGGAATCATTCAAAGTTATCGTGCCGCTGCGTATCTGGGCCGTTCGCGGCAGAATCCGCAAGACGGCCCGGCACGTGATGGTTTTACCCGATCCCGATTCACCGACCAGCGCCAAGGTTTCCCCTGGTTTGACATCAAAGTTCACATCCGCGACCACGGAACTTCCCGCACCAAAGCCGATGCTGAGGTCTCTGACGCACAACAACGCGCTCATGCAGGCTTTCCAACCGTTTGGCCGCTTGGTGACATCGGTCGTTTCAACTCCCCGTGATTTTTTCGCCAGTGTCGCGCGGTTCCGCCTGTCTAGTCAAACCCGTTCTTGGGCTGAAATGTCGCGAAAATGTGAAACTTTGGGCTTCGTCGCTACACAAAGTCTTGAGAATTTGTCATCTAAGGCGGCGTCGGGGGCATCTATGCTTTCGATTGGTATCAAGGAGATATTTACCGGTGTCCAAGAATCAAAGCCGTCTGGACTTGTTTATCGATCGAATGGTGTCACAGCGCGCCTGTCTGGATCACGCGATTGCGCAAACGGCAGGCATGGCAGGTCCGGTGTTTGAACTGGGTCTGGGCAATGGGCGCACCTATCATCATCTTGTGCAGCATATCGATGGACGCCCTGTCTTTGTGTTCGAACGCGCGGTGGCTTCGCACCCCGATTCAACCCCGCCCGAGGATAGGGTGATCTTGGGAGATGTGCGCGAGACGCTGCCAGCGGCGGTCGACAGGTTTGGACCGACAGCAAGCCTGATCCATGCAGATCTTGGGGGGCATAATCGCGAAAAGAACGACATCTTTGCGCGGCTTGTTTCCCCGTTGATCGAGCCCTTGCTGGCATCGGGTGGATTAATGGTATCAAGCGACCGGATGTATTTCGAGCGGCTGGAGGAAATGCCGTTGCCCGAGGGTGCCGTCGAAGGGCGCTGTTTCATCTATCGGCGCTGACCAGAGAGAAGGGGCCTGCATGATATTCTACGATTGCTCTACGGCCCCAAACCCGCGCCGTGCTCGCATGTTCATCGCGGAAAAAGGGTTGGACATCGAAACGCACGAAATCTCGATTGCTAAGGGCGCGCAGTTGAGCGCTGAGTTTCGTGCAGTGAACCCCCGGGCCACAATCCCGGTTCTGGTAACGGATGAAGGCGCAGTCCTGACCGAAAATCTTGGCATCGCCGCGTATCTTGAAGCGCGTTTCCCCGAGCCGTCCTTAATGGGCCGTACCGCTGATGAAAAAGGGTTGGTCTTGATGTGGAACGCAATTGCCGAGCAGCAGGGCGGTGCGCCCATCGCTGAGGCTTTGCGCAACAGCCACCCGGCGTTCAAAGACCGTGCTATTCCCGGCCCTGTTAACCATGCGCAGATCCCTGAGCTGGCGCTACGTGGGCGCGAGCGGGTTGCGTCGTTTTTCGAGCTGCTGGAGGCGCGGCTGATGCAAAGCGCGTATGTCGCTAGCGATGTATTCACTCTGGCGGATATATCCACTTTTGTTTTTGTCGATTTCGCGCGCGTCATAAAGATGCGGATACCGGACGGCAATACGAACACGCAGGTCTGGTTTGAAAGCGTGAAAGCCCGCCCAAGCGCGCAGCTTTAGGTTTGCAAAGCAATAGGTAGAGTTCTCTCATTCCGCACTGTACAGAAATGTCTAGACAGAACTGAACAGTGCTACTAGCGTCTTCCAAGATTCTGTTCAGGGAGGTCGGGATGAAATCCCAATATCGCGTAGTGGTCATTGGAGGGGGCGTCGTTGGTGCCTCGGTTCTGTATCATCTGGCCAAATTCGGCTGGTCGGATGTGGTCATGCTGGAAAGGCGGCGGCTGGCTTCGGGATCGTCATGGCACGCGGCGGGCGGCATCCATGCCCTGAACGCGGATCCAAACATGGCCTCGTTGCAGGCCTACACAATCGACCTGCTGAGTGAGATCGAAAAAGAATCGGGCCATAATATCGGTTTGCATATGACCGGTGGCCTGACTTTGGCCGGTACGCCTGAACGCTGGGAGTGGTTGCAGGCCAATTACCGCATCTTCCAGTCCATCGGTATTGACGACTGCGAGTTGCTGACCCCGCAAGAGGCACAGAGACGCTGCCCGATCATGTCAACCGACGGTGTTTTGGGCGCGATGTGGGCGGATCGCGAGGGGTATATCGATACAACAGGTACTGTTCAGGCTTATGCTACTGCGGCCAGGAAACGTGGTGCCGAATATTATGAGGAAACCAAGGTCGAGGAATTGATCCAGACGGCGGATGGCTGGCAGGTGGTGACCGATAAGGGCACGATCACCTGTGAACATGTGGTCAACGCGGCCGGGCTCTGGGCCAAGCAGGTTGGGCGCATGGCAGGGGTAGAGCTGCCAGTCTCACCGTTGAAGCACCACTATCTGATCACGGACACGGTGTCCGAAGTGGCGCAGGCGGACTTCGAGATGCCGATGACCGTGGACCTCGAAGGGTTCACCTATATGCGGCAGGACCAGAAGGGCGTTCTGGTGGGGATCTACGAGGTCGATCACGAACACTGGGCGATGGATGGCGCGCCGTGGAACTATGGCGAGGAACTGTTTCAGGAACAGCTTGACCGGATCGAGAACGAGCTGACATTGGGCTTTGAGCGGTATCCGTCGATCCAGAACGTGGGCATCAAGACATGGGTCAATGGTGCTTTCACGTTTTCACCGGATGGTAACCCGCTGGTTGGTCCGGTTCCGGGTAAACGAGGGTATTGGACGGCCTGTGCGGTCATGGCAGGGTTCCTGCAAGGTGGTGGCGTTGGGAAAACACTGGCCGAATGGATGATCCATGGCGAGCCCGAAGCCGATGCCTGGCCGATGGATGTGGCGCGCTATGGGGAATTCGCACAGAACAAGCGGTATATCCGTGAAACCACTGGCCAGTTCTATTCGCGCCGCTTCGTGATGACCTACCCGAACGAACAATTGCCTGCGGGTCGCCCGCTAAAGATGGCTCCGGCGCATGACGCGATGACTGAGGCCGGATGCAAATGGGGCGTCAGCTGGGATCTGGAGGTGCCGCTGTATTTCGCACCCAAAGGGTTCGAGGAAACGCCGACGCTCAAACGTTCGAACGCGCACGACATCGTGGCGGCTGAATGCAGAACCATCCGTGAGGGCGTGGGCCTGATGGATATCACGGGCTTTTCCCGCTTTGAGGTTTCCGGTCCCAATGCCAAAGCGTGGCTGGATAACGTTATGGCTTCGAAACTACCCGCGCCGGGTCGTGCCAAACTGGCGCCGATGCTGGGCGAAGACGGGCGGCTCAAAGGCGATCTGACCGTGTTGAACTGGGGCGATGGCACCTGGTGGATCATGGGCAGCTATTACCTGCGCGCCTGGCATATGCGATGGTTCAACGATCATATGATGGATGGGGTCACCGTCCGCGACCTGGGAGAGGAGTATTGCGGGTTTGCCGTGGTCGGACCGAAATCGCAGGCGGTGGTCGAGAAACTGGCCGAACAGGATATCTCAAACCTGAAATTCATGGGCTGCGGTGATTTCGACATCGGCCTGGTCCGTGCCCGCGTGGCCCGCATGTCGGTGACCGGCGAAAAAGGGTATGAAATCAACTGTCGCTATGGCGATCACATCAAGCTGCGCCGCATTTTACTGGAAGAGGGTTCAGAAGAGGGAATCCGCGAGTGCGGTTTCAATGCGATGCTGTCAACGCGGCTTGAGAAAAGCTTTGGCATCTGGTCGGCAGAGTTCACGCAGGCTTACACACCCGGCATGACAGGCATGGATCGCTGGATCGACTGGGACAAGGAGTTCATCGGCAAGAAGGCCGCTTTGGCCGAACGGGATGGCAATGGCCCGGCGCAGGTACAGGTAACACTGGAAATCGATGCGTTGGACGCCGATGCCAGCGGGTATGAGCCGGTCTGGGCCAATGGCGAACGCGTGGGTTTTGTGACTTCAGGCGGTTATGGGCACCACATCGGCAAGTCGTTGGCGATGGCCTTGATTGACCGTGACAAGGTGGACCCGGGTACGGAACTGTCTGTCCATGTGGTGGGTGTGGAATGTCCGGCGCGAGTAATTGCGCCGTCGCCCTACGACCCTCAGGGCAAAGCGATGCGGGGCTGATCATGGCCGCTCCGGACCGACGACGCCGAAGGCGAGGGGGCGAGGCTGCCCCGCAGCCCAGCCGCGACGTGAACTATCGCCAGCTTAGGAACCCTTTCCCATTGATGGAGGTGTTCCCGGCTGACCAGATTGCGGACATGCACGAGGCAGCGTTGCGTACGCTCGAGGAGTTGGGTGTAAAGACCCTGCTTCCCGAGGCGCGCAAGCTGTTCAAGCAGGGTGGCGCGCGCGTGGATGAAGACAGTGAGATGGTCTTTATCGGGCGCGAGATGGTTGAGGCTGCCGTTGCCTCGGCCCCCAAATCTGTCGCTTGTAGCGCCGGTTCGCGGCATCGTGATTTCACTCTGGAACTGGGTTCGCTGGTGTTTCAACCGGGGGCAGGCGCGCCGAACGCAACCGATCTGGAACGTGGTCGCCGCCCGGCGACAGGTCAGGATTATCTGGAGTTTCTGAAGCTCACCCATCATTTCGATGTGTTCCAGATGATCTCGCCTCAGGTTGAACCTCAGGATGTACCGACGCATCTGCGCCACTACTTCACGACACAGGCACAGATGGAACTGACCGACAAGTTCCCGTTCTTCTTCTCGCGCGGTACGCCGCAGGTCATGGATTGCTTTGAGATGCTGTCCACGGCGCGAGGTCTGTCGGATGATGAGTTCCGGGGCAACGCGCATTGTTACACGATCATCAACACAAACAGCCCGCGCACGTTGGACATTCCCATGGCGCAAGGCCTGATCGACTTCGCGCGCCACGGTCAGATGTCGATCATCACACCGTTCACCCTGATGGGGGCGATGGCGCCGATCACCGTGGCCGGGGCAATCACCCTGTCCCATGCCGAGACGCTGGCCGCGCTGACCTTGGCGCAGCTGGCCAGACCGGGCGCTCCGGTGTGTTACGGCACGTTCACCAGCAATGTGGACATGAAATCCGGTGCACCTGCATTCGGGACGCCCTCGCATTTTCAGGCATCACTGGCCGCAGGCCAACTGGCGCGTCACCTTGGCCTGCCCTGGCGGTCGGCGGCAGGGTCAGCGTCAAACAGCAACGACGTGCAAGCGGCGAATGAGAACCAGTTTGGCCTTTGGGGTTGCCTGATGGCCGGGGCGACTGTGATCATTCATTCCGCGGGCTGGCTGGAAGGAGGGTTGACCGTATCCTTCGAAAAGCTGGTCTGCGATGCCGAGGTGCTGAACATGGTGGCCGAGCTTTGCGCGGGCGCGCAGGCGGGGTCCGCCGAGATTGGCTTTGATACCGCTTTAAGTGAGGTCGCGCCTGGCGGTCATTTCTTTGCCTGCCCCCAGACGATGGAGCGCTACATCACCGAGTTCTATCAACCGCATGTCCATGACTACGCCAATTTCGGCACATGGACCGAACGCGGTTCAACAGATGCCAACCAACGTGCAACGGGGGTTTGGCAGGGTATCCTGAACGATTTCAAGGCCCCTGCCTTAGACAATGATCGTTTTGGTGCCTTGCAGGACTTTATCGCACGTCGCACCGCAGAGGGCGGGGCGCCACCGGAGAGTTGAATGAACAACAAACCTATCCTTCACCGCGATGATCCCGAGGCCGAGCCCCTGATCGGCAATGTCAAGGTCACCCGCGACGACTGGCTGAACGTGGCGATGGACGTGCTGATTTCGGACGGGGTGGACCAGATCAAGGTTCTTAACTTGGCCGAGCGGATGGCCGTGTCACGTTCATCCTTCTACTGGTACTTCAAGTCCAGACAGGAACTTTTGGATGCACTGCTGGCGCGGTGGCAGGCGACCAATACGGTTGCGCTTGTAAAACAGGCAGAAGCGCCGGCCGAAACGATAACGGGCGCGGTCTGCAATGTGCATCGTTGTGTCGTCAACACGGACTTGTTTGACACCGCATTGGATTTTGCCGTGCGCGACTGGGCGCGTAAATCGGGCAAAGTACGCCGTGCGCTGGACCAGTCAGACACACGGCGGCTTGAAGCTTTGCACGCGATGTTCGCCAGATACGGCTATTCCGAGATCGAGTCCGAAACACGTGCGCGCGTGCTGTATTACATGCAGATCGGATATGATCTGGCACAATTGAACGAACCCTTCGAGACGCGGATCTCGATGGTGCCGCATTACCTATACGCCTTTACGGGCGTTGAACCGAAACCCGAAGAAGTTGAAGAATTCAGCGCATATTCCCGGCGCTACTGGAAAGGAGACCCGACATGAGTCAACCAGACGCAATCATCATTGGCACAGGTGTGATCGGCGCGGCCATCGCGTTCGAAATGTCCAAGGCGGGCTGGAAAACCCTGTCTCTGGATCGCAACGCACAGGTTGGGCACGGTTCAACCGCCGGGTCCTGCGCGATCATCCGGATGCATTATTCCACCTTCGACGGAACGGCGTTTGCCTGGGAAGGCTATCATTACTGGCGCGACTGGGCTGACTATCTTGGACTGCCAGAGGGGGCCAATCTGGCTCAGTTCAGGGAAACCGGCTGCCTGGTCATGAAGACCGAGGCGAACGGGATGCTGGAAAAGCACATGCGCAATTCATCAGAACTGGATTGCCCGTTCGAAGAATGGTCGGGGGAAAAAGTGGTTGAACGCCTGCCGGTTTATTCGTTGGACAGCTTTGCCCCGGCGCGCCGCATGGATGACCCGGAATTCGGCCAGCCCAACGGGCGAAAGATGACGGGTGGAGTGTACTGGCCGCAGGCGGGATATGTCACCGACCCGGCCTTGTCGGCGCAAAACCTGATGGATGCTGCCAAACAGCACGGGGCCGAGGTCCGCACCAGTGCCGAAGTTACCGAGATCCTGACCGAAGATGGTCGCGTTTCCGGAGTCAAGCTGGCCTCGGGCGAAGAAATCCGCGCAAGGGTTGTCGTGAACGTGGCCGGGCCGGGCTCGGCTATCATCAATGGGATGGCAGGCGTTCTGGACGACATGACCATCAAAACCCGCCCCCTGCGGCAAGAGGTCGTGCATGTCCCTGCCCCGGAGGGGTTCGACTTTGAAAACGACGGAACCATCGTCTCGGACAGCGACATCGCCTGCTATTGCCGCCCGGAACACGGCAATCACATCCTTGTGGGATCTGAGGACCCGGAATGCGATCCGCATCAATGGTGCGAGGATGATGTCACCTATAACCGAGAGTTCACGGACCAATGGACCACACAGGCCATGCGATACGCGCAGCGTGTACCCAGCCTTGGTATTCCATCAAAAACGCGGGGTGTGGTTGACCTTTACGATGCCTCAACCGACTGGATTCCGATCTATGACAAATCCAGCTTGCCGGGGTTTTACATGGCCTGCGGGTCCAGCGGGAACCAGTATAAGAATGCACCGATTGCGGGTAAGATGATGGCGGCACTGATCGCGTATTGCGAAGGCGGAGCGGATCACGACGCGGAACCGTTGCAATTCGAACTGCCTTATATCAAACGGATCATCGACGTGGGCTTTTACTCACGCAAGCGCCCGATCAATGAGGAAAGCAGCTTTTCGGTTCTGGGCTAGTCGGGTTTTTGCAACAATCAAAGTCGAGCGGGGCAGGTTTACAGCTTACCTCGCTATGACCGACCGAAGGATCGGCGCATAGCTTCCAGGCTGCGAAACGGACAGTATACCCTGATGTTAGTTACGTTGCCGCGAAGGTGACCCAGGCCCAGACCATCGCCACATAGGTCAGGTTGTGCAGGCACTGATCCAGCCCAGCCGCACGCCAGAATGCGGCCTGCGTGGGCTCAAGTTGTTTCTTGTCTGAATAGCTGGCTTTCACGAAATCGATATTGAAGTGAATGACCCATTCAAGCAATTCGACAATCAGGATAAACAACAGAGGCGCGCCGAAAGCGGCAAACACGATGACAGAGCCCGCAACATGAACTGCTGCGTGCTGCGCGCGTCCCAAGTGAAAATACTCGCCTCTGCCAGAGAGCATCTTCGGTGTCTGGAGGTAGTAGTCAGCGAACATATGCTTGATCTGTAAAAGGCAAAGCATAAGTAGCACTGCGCCAATACTGGCAGTCAAAAGAACCCTCCCGATATCGTTCAAAACTGACTTTAGGCAATAACACGGCCATGCGTAAATGAACTAGTTCACATAAGATAAAGAAAATTCTCAGGTGGGAAAAAAATTGCATAACGTGTCAGTATGGCAGTAAATTCAAACTGTTGAATTTGGGCGCACGGCGTCCGGGCCGTGTTATCGGCCAGCAGTAGGGGCAGGTTCCATAGAACGCACGATTTTCCGCTTTATCTGGAAATACTCCAAACGCGATCAGCTGATCCTGCTGGCTGTGACGGCGACGTTGTTTCCGTTGCTCTATCTTACACTGGAGTTGCCCAAGCGTATCATCAACGACGCAATCGGTTCGACAACGGCCGAAGTGGATGTCTGGGGTTATACGCTTTCACAGACGAATTTCCTGATTATTTTGTGTTTTGTTTTCTTGGCTGCAGTGCTGGCGCACGGGCTGATGAAAATGCGCATCAACACCATGAAGGGTGTGCTGAGCGAACGCATGCTGCGACGGTTTCGGTATCAGCTGGTCAGCCGCGCGCTTCTTTTTCCGCAACCTTATTTCGAACGGGTCAGCCAAGGTGAAATGGTCTCGATGATCACGGCTGAAAGCGAACCAATGGGGGGGCTGATGGGCGATGCGATCAGCCAGCCGGTTCTGCAAGCCGGTCAGATGATCACCATCCTTTCTTTCCTGTTCTTGCAAAGCTTTTGGTTCGGGCTGGCCGCTGTCGCCCTGATCCCGGTACAGGCCTGGTTAATCCCCAAATTACAACGCCAGATCAACCTGTTGAACAAGAAACGCATTCAGGAAGTACGGGCGTTGGCTGCCCAGATCGGCGAAAACGCGGCAGGGGCGTCAACCCTACGCAGCAATGGCGGTTGGCGCTATCGCAGGGCTATGGTTTCCGATCAATTGGGGCGGCTTTTCACGATCCGCTTTGAGATTTACCAGAAGAAGTTCTTTATGAAGTTCATAAACAACTTCATCTCGCAGCTGACACCATTCATGTTCTACCTGATTGGTGGCCTTCTGGTGTTGCAGGGTTCGGTTTCGCTGGGGGCATTGGTTGCCGCGCTGGCGGCGTACAAGGATCTGAGCTCACCCTGGAAAGAGCTGTTGACCTATTACAACCAAACCCAGGACATGTCGTTGCGCTGGGAAATCGTCGTTGACCGTTTCGATCCGGCCGGATTGAAGGATGAAGTGCTGTTCGAGGGCGAACCAGCAGAGCGCCCCCACCTGAGCGGCGATATCGTGTTGAATCACGTTTCAGTTCGCGACATGGACGGAAATCAGGTGCTGGATGATCTGAATCTTACTTTTCCCGGTGGCAAGACGATTGGTATCGCCGCACCCAGCGAAGAGGATCGGCGCGCCATGGGTGAGCTGCTGACCCGCGAGATTTTGCCCGCTGCCGGCACGGTTCAGGTTGGGGATCTGAACCTGGCAGATCTGCATCAGGGCGTTGTGGCCGCGCGTATCGGGTACGCAACGTCCCGCCCGGTCATGTTTCAGGGAACGTTGGGTGACAACGTGATGATGCCGATGCGATTCAAACCCTTGGCTGAATCCTCAGACGACCCTGATTTTGCCGAGACTTTGCGGGCTGGAAACAGCATGGATCCGTTCAGGGTGGAATGGCTTGACCCGGCGCTGGCCGGGTTCGAAGACGCGACGGCGTTGCGCGACTGGTGGTTGCAGCTGATTGATGGAATGGGGTCCGGTGCAGCCTTGTTTCGGCGCGGTGCCGAACAAAGCTTTGTTGCGACCGAACACTGCGAACTGGCAAGGAAACTGGTCGAGCTGCGCCCGCTTGTTCGGCGGGCGGTCCATGACGCGGGTCTTGAGCAGCAGGCGCTGATATTCGACCGTAATGCTTACAACCCGGCGCTGCCTGTTGCCGAGAACCTGCTTTTTGCGACGCCCCGCGTGCCGGTGACGCAGGCGTTGCTTGCCCGGCAGAAGGTTTTTCTCATGCAGTTGCGAGAGCTGGGGCTGGATGAGACGCTGATCGCCCTGACCCGTGACGTGATCGAGATGCTGCGACAGATCTTCGGGTTCGACGGAACCGACCATCCGTTGTTCCGCAAGCTGGGTCTTGATGCAAAGACTTATGAGGCAGCTGTGGAGCTGGTTGAACAGACCCGCAAAGAGGGAACATCAGGGCTGGATGACGAACAGCTGGCCAGTATGTTGGCCGTGCCTTTCGTCGTCTCGGCTGAGCAGATTGGCCCGGCTTTCACGGATGAGCTGAAAGACCGCATTCTGGAACTGAGGCAGAGTCATTCGGATAAGCTGTTGGAAAGCCTCAAGGACGCATTTGTTCCGCTGGATCCGGAAGATTTCGCGCCTGGATTGACGGTCATGGAAAACGCGCTGTTCGGCAAGGTCAGCCAGATAGGCGGCGCGCGATCGGATGAGGCCCGCAAGGTCATTGTCGACGTGTTGGAGGAGAACGGTGCGCGTCCTTTGGTGGTCGAGCTGATTTATGACATTCCGGTTGCTTTGGGTGGGCAGAGCCTTCCGGCGGTTTTTGCCGAACCGCTGGCGTTTACCCGCGCGACAATCAAGAAGCCAGATATCCTGATCCTGGAGCAGGCATTGGCCAGTTACGACATGAAAACGCAGGTATCGGTTTACAAGAAGCTGCGCGAGTTGCTGCCGGATGCCACGGTGTTCTACCTCAATGACCAGTTCGAAAACCCGGACGTATTCGACATGTTCGTGGAAATCCGGCAAGGTCGTGTCGTCTCGGATGGAGGACCGGTAGACGTGGGAAAAGACAGCGCATCTTCAGCAGATCTGGCGCGGAAACTGCGCGCGCTGGAGCAGACCCCCTTGTTTTCGGGTCTGGACCGGAGGCAATTGCGCCTTCTGGCTTTTGGGGCGCAATGGTTCGATGCCAAGCCTGGGCAGGTGGTGTTCCTGAAAGATGATCAGCCCACCGATGGCGCATATGTAGTGCTGGAGGGAGAGGCAGGCCTGTACCTGCCACAGGAAGATGGACCCGATCAGTTGATCACCACCGTGGGGCCGGGCGCATTGGTGGGTGAACTTGGTCTGATCCGCAAAGAACCACGCGCGCTGAGCATGATAGCCGAAACACAACTATCCTGCCTTAGGATCGGTGAGGAAGAATTCCTGGCCGTTGTGGAAAACGATGCGGCAACCGCGTTCAAGCTGATGCAGGTGATCGCCGGTTACGTGTCCAATTAGGCGTGATCAGCTGGCAGGCTCGCAGAACAGCTCGTACAGCAGACCGATCATCTGCGCTGCATTTCCATCGCTTAGCGAATAATAGATCGTTTTGCCATCTCTTCGGGTGGTGACAAATCCTTCCTCCCGCAGACGGGCCAACATTTGGCTGACGGCGGCTTGTCGCAATTGCAGCAAATCCTCAAGCTGGCCTACCGATTTCTCGCCATTCCCAAGGTGGCACAGGATCATCAGGCGCCCTTCATGCGCCAGTGTCTTGAGAAATGCAGCCGCGCGGGCAGCATTTTCTTTCATTTCTGATGGTGTGTCCGAGGTGTGTGCCTGAGGTTCGGTTTCTAGGAGTGTCACGTTTTGACCGTTGTGCCGTTAATCTTGGGTCAATATGCCTCAAACCCGTCTGTGTTGTCACCCCTCGGTTGCAGGGGCACCGCCCTGAAAAGCATTGCCATTAACGTAATCGCACGGCTCTTCCTGCATCTGCAAGTGCAAGCCGCGACCTTCATACGGGTGCGCGCGGGCCAGGTCTTCGTCGACATCGATCCCAAGTCCTGGCGCTGTCGGAGCGATCACGAAGCCGTCCTCTATCTGAATGGAACCTTTGATCAGCTGGTTGTGGAACGGTGTTTCAATGGTTTCCAGCAACAGCAGGTTCGGGATCGACGCGGCCAGGTGGATATTGGCGGCCCATTCGACCGGTCCAGCATAAAGATGTGGCGCCATCTGAGCATTGAATATCTCTGCTATAGCGGCGACTTTCTTCATCTCCCAGATTCCTCCGGCTCGCCCCAGCGCCGGTTGTAGGATTTCCGCAGCCCCGGCGCGCAGAACGGCTCCAAACTCGGCCTTGGTTGTCATGCGCTCTCCGGTGGCGATGGGGATACGGACGTTGCGGGCGACACGGGCCATGTCTTCGATCATATCAGGTGGCGTGGGTTCTTCGAACCATAGGGGCTGATATGGTTCCAGCGCCTGCCCCAGCCTAATGGCACCGGCCGTGTTGAACTGCCCGTGTGTGCCAAACAGCAGGTCGGCCTTGTCCCCTACGGCTTCGCGAATTGCCTTACAAAAGGCGACGGACATGGAAATGTCACTCATCGCGGGCATGTGGCCGCCATGGATTGTATAAGGGCCCGCCGGGTCGAATTTTACAGCGGTATAGCCGCGTCGCACCATTTCAGCGGCTGTTTCACCCGCTTGTTCGGGAGAGGTCCAGAAGTCGGTCAGATTGTGATGCGGCAAAGGGTAGAGGTAAGTGTAGGAGCGAATTCGCTCGTTCACCTTGCCGCCCAACAGGGCGTAAACCGGGCGGTCGCGATCCTTGCCCAGAATATCCCAACAGGCGATCTCCAACCCCGAGAATGCGCCCATCACCGTCAGGTCGGGGCGCTGCGTGAAGCCGCTGGAATAGGCACGGCGGAACATAAGCTCGATGTTTTCGGGGTTCTCGCCCAGCATGTGCCGTTCGAACACATCCCGGATGACGTGGCGCATCGCCTCGGGTCCGACGGACGAGGCATAGCATTCGCCCCAACCGGTTATGCCGGTGTCTGTCGTCAGTTTGACCAATATCCAGTATCGCCCCCCCCAACCCGGAGCGGGTGGGGCGGTGACGATGATGTCGAGATCCTGCAGTTTCATCTCAGTTCCTCCGAGCCGGGAGATCAGGTTCTGTCGAACAGGATCACGTTGCGCTTGGCAGATCCGGTTTTGGTATCGGCAATGGCCTCGTTGATCTGATCCAGCGACCAGCGGCCCGAGATCAGCTCGTCCAGTTTCAACCGACCCTGCTCGTAAAGGTCGATCATCCAGGGGATGTCCCGCTGAATAACCACATCACCCATTTTCGAGCCGACAACACCCTGGCCGAGGGCTGCCAGAACAACCGGTTCATAGCTGGCCATGCCGCCCGAATGCGGCATTCCGATCATGATGGCCTTACCGCCGCGGCCAAGATAACGCGGGGCCTGATCATAGGCGGCGATTGCGCCGACCGTAATCAGAACCGCATCGGCACCGCGTCCGCCAAGGGCTTTGAACGCTGCCTTCCAGGGTTCTTTCAGGCTGGCCAGCACGCCATGGGTCGCGCCGAACTCCTTCGCGATTTCCAGCTTTTCTTCAGTCATGTCCACGGCCACGATCCGCCGTGCACCCGCGATCCGTGCGCCTTGAATGGCGTTCAGGCCAACACCACCCGCACCGATAACAACGACATCCTGACCCGGACGCAAATTGGCGGCGTTTACAGCAGCGCCGACCCCGGTGATCACCCCGCAAGACAGAAGGCTGGCCAGGTCTTTGGGCAGGCTTTCGGGTATCCTGACGATCTGCCGATGGCTCACCACAACTTTTTCGGCAAACGCGCCGCAGGCCATGGCCTGTTCCAGCGGACCGCCGTCAGCCGTTTTTAGCGGGCCTTTGACGGTGTCGTAAGGTGTTTCGCAATTTGTCGGGTGCCCTCCGGCACAGGTGGGGCAGGACCCGCACGCGCGGATCAGCGTCACAACCACAGGCTCGCCAATCCTGAAGTCCCCGGCGGCCTCTCCAACTGCGGAGATCACACCTGCGGCTTCGTGTCCGTAAACGGCGGGCAGGAACCCTCCCCAGGCACCTTCGGCATAGGATATATCTGAATGGCAGATGGCCACTGCATCCAGCGTCACTTCGACTTCGCCCGTGCCGGGGGGCGCCAGCTGAACCTCTTCGATAACCAGGGGTTCGCCGAATGCCCGGCAGACTGCGGCTTTGATTGTTTGCATGTTTTCCCTCATTCCCGTTGGCCCCACGGTGGCGTGGGAAAGCGTTGATCGCAAGGCGGAAACCGCCATGTGAGTGTCGTTGTTAAGCCACGACAGGCGGGGACCGGCGAAACAAAACGAACCCGGCCAGCATCAGCGCCAGTGCCAGCAGGAAAGGAGCACCCGGCAGGTACAGCGGTGTGTCGGGGCGAATGAACTGCGCAAATACGCTGGTCATGACCAGGGGCGAGATTACCATCGAAAGCGCGTGGAGCGCGGCGAGGACGCCCTGCAACTCTCCTTGCTGCGAATCTGGTGTCGCTTTGGACATCATTGCCTGAAGTGCTGGTGTGGTGATTGCCCCGATTGCGGTGATTGGGATGAACAAAAGCGCAATGAACCCGTTGGTCAGAAAGGCCAGAATTGCGAAACTAAGAATTTCAAAACCCATCCCGTAGATGATGGCACCCCTTTCGCCGCACAATCGGATTGCGGGGCGGATCAGACCGCCCTGCACAACGGCCATGCCGACCCCATAGACGCCCAGTGACAGGCCGATCATCTGAGGGGACCATCCGAACCGCTCGGTGGTGAAAAAGGACCAGATAGCGGGGTAGACGTAGATTGAGACCGAATACAGAAAGTAGGCCCACAGCATAGGTCGGATACCGGGCAGTGCAGCAATGGCGCGCAGCGAATTCACCGGGTTGGCGCGGCGCAGGTTGAAGGCGCGCCGGGTCTTGTCGGTCACGGTTTCAGGCATCACGAAGCAGCCGATGGCAAAGATCAGTGCCACCAGACCTGCCGCAGCCCAAAACGGGGCACGGGTTCCATATTCGCTGAGCAACCCGCCGATCACTGGTCCGAGCACAAATCCGACGCCAAAGGCCGCCCCTAACAGGCCAAAGTTTGCGGCCTTGTCCTTGGGATCGGAAATATCCGCCATGAACGCGGCGGCGGTGGAATGCGTGGCTGCAGTAATACCGCCGACAATACGACCGGCCAGCAACAGCCAGATACTGCCCGCCACTGCCATAACCATATAATCAAGCGCCATGACGAACAGCGACAGCAGCAGCACAGTTCTGCGGCCATAGGCGTCGGACAGGTTTCCAAGGATTGGACCAAAGATGAATTGCATCGCCGCAAAAGCGGTACTCAGCACTCCACCCCAGATCGCCGCATTGGCAAGCGAACTGCCCTGCACATCAACAATCAGTTGCGGCATGATCGGCATAACCAGACCAATGCCCATTGCGTCGATCATGACGATGCTGAGGATGAAGAGTGATGGCAGGCGCATGGAACTCGGGCTGGTGATCTGTTCGTGGCACCCTAGGCACAGTCACCGAATGTGGGAAGACAGAGTTTTGCGTGCAGTCCGCCGCATCACTCAAATTTGCTTGCCAATTCGCTCAGCAATCCGGCCAGTTCCTGTGGATGCGAGAAAAACGGAGAATGCGAACTGTCGATGGTTCGCCGCAGGTCCTTCGGGATAAACGCGCACATGTCCGCCTGATATTCCGCGGGGATCGTTCGGTCATCTGTGGTGCGGATATAGGCCTTGGGCACTTCGTTGAAATTCGTGCCGACCGGCAGTGGTGTTTCCTGGGGGCGAATGGCCTGTGGGCACAGGCGCGCATAGGCATAAGGCAGGATATCGTCAGGGCAATCGTGGTAGAACAGCTTTGGGATGGCATCTACCGACACGGTGTAAGACAGCCCGTCAGACGATTTGTCAATCGCGTGGGCAATTGTCTGCTGCGGGCCGCGTCTGCGCATTTCTGCCAGCGAAAGGCCATCGTGAGGCACGTAGGCGCACAGAAAGATCAGGGCGCGCATGGCGTCCGGTCGAGCTTCGGCGGCGGCGCTGATCGGATACCCGCCCCACGAGTGACCCACGACAATCGTATCGGGCGTACAGGCGTTCAGAACGGCATCGCGGCAATTTTCCAGCGTCACCTCGGACACCGGCGTTGGATCTGCACCATGGCTGGGCAAGTCGATGGCCCGGGCCGAATGTCCCAAAGCTTCCAGCGCGGGGATCAGGTCGCGCCAGCACCAGGCTCCGTGGCAGGAGCCGTGGACCAACAGGAAAGACGCCATCGCTGTTCTCCTTCAGATATGCCCGATATCGGTCAGAAACCGGGTCAGGATTGCTGCGTATTCTGCGGGTTTCTCGACGCAGGGCAAATGGCCAGCTCTGCGGATCAGTTCGAACCGCGATCCGGGGATCAGGTCGACAGTTTCGCGCACCAGATCGGGCGGGGTCGAGCCGTCCTCGCTTCCGGCGATGCCAAGCGTGGGAAGGCGCAGGCCGCTTGTGGGTGTATAGAAGTCGGTCCCGGCGACAGCAGCGCAACAGCCCAGATATCCGTCAAGCGGTTGGCTGATCATCATGTCGCGCCATGGCAGGTGGTTTTGCGCTGCGCGGAAATCACGGGAAAACCAGCGTTCCATCGTGGCGTCTGCCACCGCTTCAATCCTGCCGCGACGCACAGCGTCGATCCGATCCTGCCAGACTGCGGGTGTGGCGATTTTGGCAGCGGTGTTCGACAGAACTTGCGCACGTATCTGATCCATACGTTTGACGGCCAGCCCCTGTGCGATCATCCCGCCAATGGACAGGCCGACAAAAACGCAGTCGCGAACCTTCAGGTGATCCAGCAGCGACTCGGCATCGCGGATCAGGGCGCCCATAGAATAAGGTGCCGGTGGAACCGATGATTGCCCATGCCCGCGTTTGTCATACCGGATGATACGCAACCCTTTGGGCAGGTGCGGTAACACTGCGTCCCATATGTGCAGGTTTGTTCCCAATGAGTTGGCAAAAACCAGTGGCGCGCCGTCCGCCGCACCATCGACACGGTAGTTCAGTTTCACGTCGCCCAGATCAGCGATCATCATGACTCAGGTCCTTGCAGCCCCGGCGTTCCAGGTGCAACTTGCACAGGTTTGGGATGCCTGTCAGGTCAGGAATTCCAACGCCCTGGAAAAAACATCCGGATCGACGTTACCACCCGATGTGACCACGATCACGTCGTCGCCCTCGATCTCGTCGCCCCGGAACAGGGCCGAGGCCAATGCGACTGCGCCGCCGGGCTCCAGCACGATCTTGAGGCGCAGGAAAGCAAGTGCCATGGCCCGCAAGGCCTCTTCTTCGGTCACCGAAATACCGGGCCCGCAAAGACGGTTTAGGATGGGAAAGGTGATGTCGCCGGGTTGCGGTGTCAGGATGGCATCGCAAATATTGCCTGATGCCGCGTTGTTGTTCTGAATCCGTCCCGTCGCCAGTGATCGTTTGACGTCATCGAACCCTTCCGGTTCGCACGGGCGAGCCCTTAGGTCGGGGGCGTGTTTTTCCAATGCCAGTGCAATGCCAGAGGTGAGGCCGCCACCGCCGCAACAGACCAGAACATCCGCCTGAGATAACCCAAGTTCCGCGGCCTGTCTGGCGATTTCCAAGCCGGTGGTACCTTGCCCGGCAATCACCTGAGGTTCGTCATATGGCCGGATCAGAGTCAGCCCGCGTTCGGCGGCGATGGTCTCCCCGATCTCTTCACGGCTTTCGTTTGCACGGTCGAAAAGAACGACCTCACCTCCAAGCGCGCGGGTGTTTTCGATTTTCAGGTGTGGCGCGTCCGACGGCATGACAATGACCGAAGCAATACCGTGTTTCGCCGCCGCCATCGCAACGCCTTGTGCGTGATTGCCCGAAGAATATGCAATCACGCCGCGCTGGCGTGTGTCTTCATCCAGCGCGGATATGGCAGACCAAGCTCCCCGAAACTTGAAACTGCCCGTATGTTGCAGGCATTCCGGCTTGACCCAAATCCGGCGCCCGGCGATCGCGTCAAGAAATGGCGACGACAGAATTGGTGTCTCGCGGACATGTCCTTTAAGCCGTATGGCCGCGGCTTCGATCATTTCAAATGTGCTCATGCAGCGTTCTTCAATACCTTTTTGATGACATCCAGAGATTGCGGCTCATTCAGGAATGGAACATGCCCGCGATCCGGTACTTCGGCCGAGATCAGACCGGGATGCCGCCGGTGCATCTTAGCCAGTGTTTCTGCGCTCAGAACGTCCGAGTTTGCGCCCCTGATCGCGCCGCATGGAATATTGCGCAGCGCTTCAAAAAACAACCAATAGTCGGGTATAGCACCGCTCGCGGCCTGTTCCAGAAGCGCCTTGCGCAGGGCCGGATCATAGCGCAGCGCCAGCCCGTCCCTTTGTTGTTCGTATTGAATTTCGGCCTGTTTGCGCCAGATCTCCAGCGGAACCCTGGGAAATTGCGGCTCCATCATATGTTTCAGGGCGGCAGCAGCTTCGTCATGGGTTTTCGCGGTGGGTTGCGCGCCCACATAGGCCATGATCTTGGCGATGCCTGACGTCTCGATGACGGGCCCCACATCGTTTAGGATCACACCGACCAAACGTTCGGGGTGGCTTGCTGCCAGTGCCATGGCAATCAGCCCGCCCCGCGAGGTGCCCAGAATGACCGCTTTTTCGATGCCCAGAATATCCAGCAGTTCAATCGCGTCATGGGATTCACGAAAGATGTTGTAGTTCATGAAATCGGGATCGTAGTCCGAGCGGCCGCGCCCCCTGTAATCCATCGCAATCATGCGCAGTTCAGTGGCATGTGGTGCGAAATACGAAAAATCCCGGCTGTTCCTAGTCAATCCGGCCAGACACAAAAGCGGCGTGCCCGATCCATGGTCTTCGAAATAGATGCGCTTGCCGTCCGAAGTCGTAAAGTCTGACATCAAAGACCAGCCAGCTTGGGAATGGTGGTCAAATCAGACAGAACATGCGCTGGCGTCCACGGCAGCCGGTCCATTGGTTCCCCGATCCGATTAACCCAGACGGTGACAAAACCATAACCGCTGGCCCCCGCGGCATCCCAGCCGTTTGAACTGACGAACAAGACTTCGTCGCGGGCGCAGTCAAACCTGTTCTGAACCAGATCATAGACACGGGAATGGGGCTTGAAGACCCCAACGCTTTCGACCGACAGCACGTCATCCAGCACATCGCCGATCCCGGCGGACTGAACAGCACCGTCCAGCATGGGCGGTGATCCGTTGGACAGGATGGCAGTCTGCATCCCGCCATCCTTGAGGGTTTTCAACATGGCAGGAACTTCGGGATAGGCCTGCAACTCCCAATAAAGATCCAGCAAGCGTTGGCGCAGTTCAGGGTTGCCCTGCAGGCCTGCAGCTTCCAGCGCCCAGTCCAGCCCGTCCTGCGTGACATCCCAGAAGTCCGCATGCGCATCAGCCACTGCACGCAGCCACGTGTATTGCAATTGCTTCAGGCGCCAATGTCCCGCGACCTCGGGCCATTTGTCTTTCAGTGCTTCGAATCCAGGTTCGCTTGCCGCCTGCCGGGCGGCGGCCGCAACATCAAACAGTGTTCCGTAGGCGTCGAACACGCAGGTCGTGACTGCCATATGACCCTCCTTTGATTGCGCGCAGGTTGGCACAACACGGAATGGGGGGAAAGGGCCAAGGGTTTACAACTTTGTGTCAATCTCTAGGGTTGGCCGCTTAACCCCTAAAACGGCCGGAGGCCACTATGACCGAAATCAAGCAAGGCGACACGGTTCGCATCCATTACACAGGGACATTGCTGGATGGCAAAGTCTTTGACAGCTCGGATGGGCGCGATCCGTTGGAGTTCGTGGTTGGATCGGGTCAGATTATTCCCGGTCTGGACAGTGCCATGCCCGGTTTGTCCGCAGGTGACAAGAAACGGGTCGAGATTGCCTGTACCGACGCCTACGGCCCGATCAATCCTGCGATGCGTCAGGAAATCCCCCGTGAGGGTATTCCCGAGGATATTCCGCTAGATCCGGGCACTCAACTGCAGATGCAGACACCTGACGGTCAGGCCGTACCAGTGACAGTTGTGGACGCCAACGAAGCGACTGTAACTCTGGATGGGAATCATCCGTTGGCCGGACAGGATCTGGTGTTTGAGATTGAAGTCATCTCGATCAATTGAGACTTAGTTCGGGTTGGAAATCCTGCACGGACTTCAGCCGATCAAAGCTTCAACAGCTGCACGTACCTGTGGCTGGGTGAAAAAGACAAACACCAGCAGCAATGAAGTCAGCGCGAGCAGCAGCACTCTGGCCCGCTGGCTGAGGAAACCGGACTTCTTCCGGCTTTGCACCGACCGTGCGTTGTTTGCAATGATTTGATCTAGCTTGCTCATATCGAAGTCCTGCCGCCCAAAGATGGTGAAATCTTGGCGGCGGCAGGGAAAGATATGGTCACATGAAATCGGGTTGTGGCATGCCCAGAACGTGGAAACCACCGTCAACTCGGATGATTTCACCAGACGTGCAGGCACCCGCATCAGATGTCAGGTAAACTGCGGTCCCGCCAACAGCTTCCAGTGTGGCATTCGAACGCATCGGCGCATTCTGATCACAGAACTTGTATGTCCTGCGCGCTCCGCCAATGGCCGCACCGGCAAGGGTTTTCATCGGCCCAGGTGAGATTGCGTTCACGCGGATACCATCCGGGCCAAGGTCATTGGCCAGATAACGGGTCGCCGATTCCAGCGCAGCCTTGGCAACACCCATGACGTTGTAGTTCGGTACGACCCGGTTTGATCCCTGATAAGTCAGCGTCAGCAGCGAGCCCCCATTGTCCTTCATCATCGGATAGGCGCGGCGCGCCACCTCGATGAAAGAATAGGCCGACACGTCCATCGAGTGTTTGAAGTTCGCCCGCGTGGTATTCAGAAACCGGCCTGTCAGCTCGGACTTATCCGAATACGCAATGGCATGAACAACAAAGTCGATGGTGGGCCAACGCTGAGCCAGCTCACCAAAGGCGCGATCCAGTGACTCGTCGTCGGTCACATCGGCATCCACCATGAAATCACTGCCCAAGCTTTGAGCGAGAGGTTCCAACCGCTTGCCGAACGCTTCGCCCTGATAGGTGAAGGCCAGTTCTGCGCCTGCCTCGTGCATGGCCTTGGCAATGCCCCACGCGATTGAGCGGTCATTGGCCACGCCCATGATCAGGCCGCGTTTACCTTTGAGAAGATCCGACATCACTTTCACCCGTTATACTTAGACAGAATCATGGACCCGTTAGTGCCGCCAAAGCCGAAGCTGTTGGTCATGACACTGTCCAGTCCTGCGTTTTCAACCACTTCAGTTGCAATTTCACCGGGCAAGATGCCTTGGGCGAGTGTGTCGACATTGATCGACGGCGTAATGAAATCATTGTCCAGCATGAGTAAGCAGAAGATCGCCTCAAGCGCTCCTGCCGCGCCTTGCGCGTGGCCAGTCATTGATTTGGTCGAGGAAATCGGCGGTACATTGCCTTCACCGAAGATGCGGCGCACAGCCTCTACTTCGCCCACGTCACCGACAGGGGTCGAGGTCCCATGTGCATTGATATAGCCGACCTTACGACCTTCGGGCAGTGTGTCCAGCGCCAGCCGCATCGCGCGCTCGCCGCCTTCACCTGAAGGGGCCACCATATCATGGCCATCCGAAGTGGCAGCATAGCCGGTGACTTCGGCATAAATCTTTGCGCCGCGGGCCAGAGCGTGCTCCAACTCTTCCAGAACGAGGATGCCGCCGCCACCGGAAATCACAAACCCGTCACGGTTTTCGTCAAACGCGCGCGAGGCTTTCTCGGGCGTGTCATTGTATTTCGACGACATCGCGCCCATCGCATCGAACAGACACGAAAGCGTCCAGTCCAGTTCTTCGCCGCCGCCAGCAAACATGACGTCCTGTTTGCCCAGCATGATCTGTTCGGCCGCGTTGCCGATGCAATGCAGCGAGGTCGAGCAGGCCGAGGTGATCGAATAGTTGATACCCTTGATCTTGAACGCGGTCGCCAGGTTTGCCGAAATTGTCGAGCACATACATTTTGGCACGGCGAACGGCCCTATCCGTTTGGTTGCACCGGTGCTCAGAACCGTCTGATGCGCGGTCAGCATCGCGCTTGTCGACGGGCCGCCGGATCCGGCCACCAAACCTGTACGCGGGTTGACTACCTGGTCCTCGGTCAGACCGGAATCTGCAATGGCCTGAGACATGGCGATATGAGCGTAAGCCGCGCCCGGACCCATGAAGCGCAGGGTGCGTTTGTCTACGTGTTCAGCCACGTCAATCTTGAGCGTTCCCGCGATCTGACTGCGAAACCCGTGTTCTGCCATCTGTTCGCTGGCTTCGATCCCGGATTTACCTGCTTTGAGCGAGGCCAGAACCTCTTGGGCATTATTCCCGATCGAAGACACTACCCCCAGACCGGTGACGACTACTCGACGCATGTGCGCACTCCTTATTTCGGGTCGTACAGGCTCAGGCCTCGGACAGAACGACCTTCATATCTTTGACATCATAGATCATCTCGCCATCGGCTTCGACGATTCCATCTGCCACACCCATGGTCAGGCGACGTGTCTGAATCGCTTTTTTGAAATCGATTTTATACGTTAGCATCTTGCGGTCCGGACGAACCATACCGGTCAGTTTCACTTCGCCCACGCCAACGGCCATGCCGCGCCCTTGCCATCCACGCCAACCCAGGTTGAAACCGGTCAGCTGCCATAGACCGTCAAGGCCAAGGCAACCCGGCATAATCGGGTTGCCTGGAAAATGGCAGTCAAAGAACCAAAGGTCAGGGGTGATATCGAACTCGGCCAGCACATGGCCTTTGCCGTGCAGGCCACCATCATCCGAGATGTCGGTGATCCGGTCCATCATCAGCATTGGCGGGGCGGGCAATTGTGCATTGCCGGGGCCAAATAATTCGCCGCGGGCGCATTTCAGCAGATCGTCTTTGTCAAAACTGCTCGGGAACTGGGCCATTCTTGCCGCCTCTCCTGCCGTGGGTCCGTTCGTAATATCTGGCCTCGTCTAGCACCCGTTTGCAAGGTCCTGCAAGAGCAGCGGCCACATCATGTTGTGTATACCGCGTTCTTTGCGAATGAATTTCATTTGAAATTGCCAACCATGCGCTCCTATATATAATGGAAGTCACTATGGGTATTGGATCAATGACACCGCAGAGCGGCGATATAGCTACAGGTTGGCTGGTGAACGCTGGCCTGCGTCCGACGCGTCAGCGTGTGGCGTTGGCCGAGCTTTTAGTGGGCGATGGCCGCCATCGTCACGTTACCGCCGAGAGCCTGTTTGAATCGGCCAAGGCGAATGGTGACGCTGTATCACTGGCGACGGTTTACAATACCCTGCGCGCGTTTTGCGACGCTGGCGTTCTGCAGGAAATCACTGTGGACGGGTCAAAAAGCTATTTCGACACGAACACGCATGATCACCCTCATTTTTATTGGGAAGACGAGGCACGCCTGAGTGATGCGCCATCGGACCAATTGGTGATCCAGCGCCTGCCCGAAGCGCCCGAAGGGGTCGAGATTGCCTCGGTTGACGTTGTCATTCGCCTGCGCAAAAAGTAGCGCCAACACCGCCGTTCAAACTCGCCAACAACAAACGTTCAACCTGATCAATGGTCGCGTCAGCGGGCCCTGTTCCGTGGCGCGCAAGAACAACGGATTCAGTTGCGTCCTGATTGCTGATCGGAACACTGACAAGACGTCTGTTGTCATAACTGACCGCGTTGAGCGGGCTGGTATAGCTGATCCCGATCCCTTCGCCATGGGCGGCAAGACTGCGCTGAATCTCGATCGATGCTGCCCTATGTGCGACAGTCGGGTGCAGACCGTTGCGCCGAAAGAGACTGAGGATGTGTTGTGCCGACCAGCCTTCTGTTGACAGGATCAACGGGTGAGCAGCCAAGTCAGCCAGTGAGACCGTGCCCGCTGTCGCCAATAGATGATCTGGGGGGATAAGGGCCTTTGGCCGACTGTCGAACAGTTTTGCTCGTGTGAACCCCGCATCCATTGTCAGCTCGTAAGTGATGGCAATATCGATCTGGCCATCAATCAATCTGTTCAGCAGCCCTTCGAAGGAGGCGGCAAAGTAAGTGATAGTGATGTTTGGAAAAGCATTGCGCAAATGGTGCAGGGCGGGTGCCAGCAGGAATGGGGCGAGGTCCGTAAAACACCCCAGTCTTAGACGTGTCGTGCCCGGCGATGGAGTTTCTGATGACTCGATTTGGGCTGCGTCTTTCAGAAGGGTCTCGGCCTGATCGATGAATTTTCGCCCCTGAGGCGTCAGCGCCATGGCCGAGCCTCGGCGGCGGATAAACAGCGGGTGTCCCAAATGTGCTTCGACACGCGTCAGGGCTGTGGACAGGGCCGGTTGCGATACATTCAGGTATTGTGCGGCTGCGGACAGGCTGCCGTGGCGCCCGACCGCGCAAACATATTCGTACTGACGCAGTGAAATGTATAACATAAAGTTAATTATAACTTCGAAAGATATGATTTGAACAGAACACTCCTTCAACGCAAAAGATTGGAAAACGAATGGAGACCCGGATGCCTCACCCGCTTGTAACTCAAGAGATGATCACAACGTATCAGGATGATGGCGTCGTTCTGATCAAAGGGCTGTTTGCAGATTATGTGGATCAACTGCGCGACGGCATTGCCGCGAATATGGCAGAGCCTGGCCCGTATGCATCAGAAAACAAGAAAGAGGGTCAAACGGGTCTGTTCTTTGACGATTATTGCAACTGGACCCGCATCCCGCAGTTCCGCGAGGTGATCGAAAACTCGCCCGCGGCCGAGGTCGCAGCGGACCTGATGCAGTCGAAAAGTGTTCAGGTGTTTCACGACCACGTATTGGTAAAAGAGCCCGGGACATCCATGGCCACGCCCTGGCATCAGGATGGCCCATATTACTTCGTTGAGGGTCAGCAAACCATCAGCTTCTGGTCTCCGCTGGATCCGGTCAGGCAGGCGACGTTGCGCTGTGTCGCGGGCTCTCACCGGTGGGAGAAAGAGGTGCTGCCAACCCGCTGGGTTTCTGAGGAAGGTTTTTTCCCGGATGAAGGCCAGTACATCCCCGTACCGGACCCGGATGCCGAGGGCATGAAGGTCGTCGAATTCGAAATGGACCCCGGTGACGCCGTTGCCTTCAATTATCGCACCCTTCACGGTGCGCGAGGAAACCACTCGGACAGCCGTCGCCGCGCCTTTTCTCTGCGGCTGGTCGGCGATGACGCAAGGTATGTAGAGCGTCCAGGCAGAACCTCTCCACCGTTTCCCGGCCATGACATGACGCCGGGGCAGCGTCTGCGAGAAGACTGGTTTCCGGTCCTGTTTCAGCGCTGAGGCGCTTCAGAACCATTGGCCTGATTCGATCAGGCCCAGATCCAGCAGCTGCCGCGAGTGCCATTCAAAAGGCACGGAGTTGCGCCAGCTAAAACTTGGAATGTCAAAAGTCGACCCGGCATTTGTTTTGAGCGCCTTCGCGGCGCGGAAGGAACAGATAGCCGCGGTCACGTTGTGATGCCATGGGCAGGAATAGGTATTGTATTCCGGCTCATTGAACGTGTGGTCGGATTTCAGGATCAGGCCCTTTTGCGCCTTGAACAGGGCGATGCGGTCGATGCGACGGCGTTCATAGGGAATGTGATCCTCGAACCGCCAGCGCAAGCCACCTGACAGGTCCACCTGACGGTCCAGTGGTTGGCCATCAGGGTCGTGGCGTGATTGGGCGTAGTAACCCGTTTTGTCGAACAAAGCCTGTTCGGGGGCGACACCGTTGGGAAAAGCGGTCAGGTCCTCGGCATAAAGGTCGATGACGTAGCTCAGCATCGCATTGCGGCGTTCTTCGCTGTGAAAGGCCAGCATTTCGCCAATGCTGCGCGTTTCGCAAAACGGAAAGAACAGGTATTCGGCGTTATAGCAGTAATACATCCAGATGCCGGGTGCGGCCTGAATTATTCTGTTCAGGGTATCGAAAACCACCGTTCGGGGAACGCATTTCAAGGTGACCCGATGCACTCGGTCGGTCAACGCGGGCTCTAGTCGGAACTCCTGAGGCATGAAGGCGATAACGGATTTGAACCCTAGCTTCAGATGGTGATGCAGAGTGCTTTCCAACTCGACCTCGTCCTCGGCAAAGACCATCGCAATGGGGCCTTGCGCCATTGCGGGCTGCCCGGCTTTCAGGAAATGGTCGAGGGAATCGTATTGCATCGGCTGTTTTCGGTTTTGTCTTGCTGGAAAGTTCCGCCAAATTCGGGTAATTGCGCCCGCATTGCAAGCGGCGTTCGAAGCAGATAGACGACGCCGGTCCAGCGAATGCAAAGGCCCGTCTCATGTCCGAACCGAAGAAGCTGTTTATCAAGACCTATGGCTGTCAGATGAATGTCTATGACAGCGAACGCATGTCCGAGGCGCTGGGCGGGCAGGGTTATGTTGAAACCCAGACCCCCGAAGATGCGGATATGATCCTGCTGAACACCTGCCACATCCGCGAGAAAGCGGCAGAGAAAGTGTATTCCGAACTGGGGCGCTTCAAGGGTCTGAAGGCCGAGAAGCCTGATTTGAAAATCGGCGTGGCGGGCTGTGTCGCTCAGGCTGAAGGCGAAGAGATCATGCGCCGCCAGCCGCTGGTTGATCTGGTGGTCGGTCCGCAAAGCTATCACCGCCTGCCCGAGATGGAGGCAAAGACCCGAGCGGGCGAAAAGGCGCTGGACACGGATTTCCCCGAAGAGGACAAGTTCGAAAAACTGAAAAACCGCCCCAAGGCCAAGCGCGGCCCGACGGCGTTTCTGACTGTTCAGGAGGGCTGTGATAAATTCTGCGCCTTCTGCGTGGTTCCTTATACGCGCGGTGCTGAAGTCAGCCGTCCAGCGGATCGCATCATCCGCGAAGCCAATGATCTGGTCGAGCGCGGGGTGCGCGAGATCACGTTGCTGGGCCAAAACGTCAACGCCTATCACGGTGCCGGGGCAAATGGTGACATTACACTTGCCGGCTTGATCTGGGAATTGAACAAGGTCGACGGGCTGGAACGCATCCGCTTTACGACCTCGCACCCGAACGACATGGCCGACGACCTGATCGAGGCGCATGGCACCTGTGACAAGCTGATGCCCTATCTACACTTGCCGGTTCAGTCGGGTTCGGACCGTATCCTCAAGCGGATGAACCGCAGCCATACGGCGGAAAGCTATCTGCGGCTGGTCGAACGCATTCGCGCGGCGCGGCCTGATATCGTGATGTCGGGAGACTTTATCGTTGGTTTCCCCGAAGAAACCGAAGATGATTTTCAGGCCACGATGGATTTGGTCGAAGAGGTCAAATACGGCTACGCCTATTCCTTCAAATACTCCACACGTCCGGGAACCCCAGCGGCTGAACGAGCCCAGGTTGATCCGGCAGTGTCAGATGAACGGTTGCAGCGGCTTCAGGCCTTGATCACGCGTCATCAGCGAGAAATTCAGGACGGTATGGTTGGACGCACAGTCCGCGTTCTTTTCGAGAAACCGGGTCGCCTGCCCGAACAGATGGTTGGAAAGTCCGAATACCTGCATTCGGTGCACGTAAAAGGACCAGAGATCGCCACGGGTGACTTGAGAGAGGTCCGGATCACTGCGTCGGGGGCGAATTCTCTGGCCGGTGAGTTGCTGTAGATCGGTGTTTACACCTCCCGGACACCATAGTTGGTGTTTGTTTCCAAAATTTACCCTTGATTTATTGCTTGGAACTATGCTCCGAGAGGAGCCATGGTTTTCGGGGCGCAAGGATTTGCGCCTGCAAATCGGCAATATGCCGGTCCCGGAAAACGGGATGAGGGAGGTACGAGTGACGACTTTCAATAGCTTTACGAGCCTGAGCAGGTTGAAAACGCTGACACTAACTGCCGCTGTTACACTGATTGCCAGCGCATCCATTGCCGGTGATTTGAAAGGTGAGATAAGCGATCCGGAAGTGGTCAGCCCGAAAAGATTCAGCAGCGATGTCAGTGCTTTTTATCTGGGGCTTACTGGTGGTTATGGCGCTGGTGGGGACGATCGATTTGGCCTGACAACACCCGGCGGACAGTTTGATATCGGTGATCAGGATTTGTCGGGAGCATCCGGGGGTTTCCGGGGCGGCTGGCGTGGCATTTTACCTGCAAGGGAAGGGCGCGACTATGTCTACGGCTTCGAAATCGGGTATGAATTCGGATCTCTTGACGACACTGTCAGCAGGCGGATCGGCAGCGTCAATGTGCAGGGCGGAACAAAGATATCGGATGTTCTGGCAGTCCGATTTCGCAATGGTCTGACGAACCGCAGCGGACGAATTCTGTATTTTTTTAGCGTCGGATATCTGTGGGGCGATGTGGAAACAACCAACAGTATTGCATCGGCCACCTCGGTTCAGAATTTCCCGGTGTCAGATCGGCGGAACGGCTATTCGGCAAGCATAGGGGCCGAGCATAGGTTGTCCGACAATTGGTCGATTACGGGCGAATATGAATATGTCCAGTTCCAATCAAAAGACATCCAGTTCAGTTCTGGCTTCTCCACAAAGTCCACACCAAAATACAGCGGATTAAGATTCGGGCTGAATTACACCTTCTGATGTTCATCCAATCGGCAACCAATCACCGTTAAATCGGCTGTTATGACATCTCAGCATTTATTTTTTAAACTGTGGCTTGCGCCTACCAAGATTTGTTGTCTACGCTCGGGGTGAACAGCCAAGACAGGAGAGCGGATTGGCCATCGGTGCCCTGACCCCACCGCAAGATGAAATGCCCCAACACGAGGCGTTCGTAGAATTTCCCGACAACCGATTGCTGATTGACCTGTGCGGTGAATATGACCGCAATCTGGCTGAGATCGAAACCAAGCTTTCGGTCCAGATTGTACGCCGCGGCAATCAGCTTGTTGTGATGGGCGATGAAGATGCTCAGAAACAGGCGGTTGAGGTGCTTCAATCGCTTTACACTCGGCTTGAAGGTGGGCGCGAGGTTGAGGCCGCAGACGTCGATCGCGAGTTGCGGATGGGTGTTTCGGAACAGGGAACCGGTAGCCGCGATGGCGATCAGCTTGAGATGTTCAAGGGCGGTTCGGTCGAGATCAAAACCCGCAAGAAGTTGGTTGAACCGCGCACCGACGCCCAGAAAGCCTATGTCCAGTCACTGTTCAAGAATGAGCTGGCCTTTGGAATTGGTCCGGCGGGGACGGGTAAGACCTATCTGGCGGTGGCGGTCGGGGTTTCGATGTTCATCGGCGGGCATGTGGACCGAATCATCCTGAGCCGTCCGGCGGTCGAGGCGGGCGAAAAACTGGGCTATCTGCCGGGTGACATGAAGGACAAGGTCGACCCTTACATGCAGCCGCTTTATGACGCGCTGAACGATTTTCTGCCCGGAAAACAGTTGGCCAAGCTGATCGAAGAAAAACGAATCGAAATCGCTCCGCTGGCCTTTATGCGCGGTCGTACGCTGGCCAACGCATTTGTGGTTCTGGATGAAGCGCAAAACGCCACCACGATGCAGATGAAGATGTTCCTGACCCGTCTGGGCGAAGGAAGCCGCATGGTCATAACTGGCGACCGGTCACAGGTCGATTTGCCGCGTGGCGTTCAATCGGGCTTGGCGGATGCTGAGAGGTTGTTGAAAACAATCCCGAATATCAGCTTCAACTACTTCACCTCGAAAGACGTGGTGCGTCACCCGCTTGTCGCTGCGATCATCGAGGCGTATGAGGCCGATGCGGGCCGTGAAACCACGTGAACACATAGCCCGCTAACGAGGCTGTTGCGCGGTAAGATGACCCTGGAACTCATTTTCGAAGACGAAAGGTGGCAAGATCTTGAGGTCTTGTCACAAAAGGCGATTAACGCCGTTCTGACCCATTGCGGATTGGCCCCGGAGCAGTGCGAAGTCAGTATATTGGGATGCAACGATGCGCGGATTTCAGAACTGAACGCTGAATTTCGCGGTAAACCGACGCCCACCAATGTGCTGAGCTGGCCTGCGGAAGACCTAGCTCCGGATGAGCCAGGGCAATCACCACGCCTGCCAGAGCCGGATTTTACCGGCGAGATTGTTCTGGGCGATATTGCGATTTCCTATGACACCTGTGCCCGCGAGGCGGCCGAGGCCAACAAGGCAATGAGTGACCATGTGACCCATTTGCTTGTTCACGGAACGTTGCATTTGCTGGGTTATGATCACATTCGTGACCCCGATGCCACCTTGATGGAAGGGATTGAGGTCAAGATACTTGGCAAATTGGGTATTGATGACCCATATAAGGTATAATGTGGGTTCAAGACCCGATCAGTTGGAACAAGGTAATGGGCGATATAGAAGGCAGTTCTAGGGCGGCGCAAAGCGCGCAACCTCAGGACAGCAGTACTGAAACGGAAGAGAAAACCGGTCTGTTTTCTCGAATCCTCGAAGTGTTTTCGAGCGATGATACTCAACCGGACCAGACGGTGAACGGACAAAACGCGGCTGTGGCGCAGCCACGCGGGATGATTAACCTGCGCCGGATGCGCGTTGAGGATGTTGCCATCCCTACCGCTGAAATCGTCTCGGTACCTTCAACGATCACAAAAGATGAACTGGCGGATGTTTTCCGGAGCAGTGGTATGTCAAGGATTCCTGTCTATGAGGGAACCTTGGATACACCGCTTGGTTTTGTTCATCTCAAGGATTTTGCCCTGACCCACGGTTTCAACGGTGGCGGCAAAGAGTTTGATCTGACCTCGATGCTGCGGACGCTATTGTTCGTGCCGCCATCCATGCCAATCGGCGTCTTGTTGACCAAGATGCAAACCGAGCGGCGTCACATGGCATTGGTGATTGATGAATATGGCGGCGTTGATGGACTGCTCACGATCGAAGACCTGATCGAGCAGGTCGTCGGCGAAATCGCTGACGAGCACGATGCGGATGAAGACCAGCTTTGGGTGCAGGAAAAGCCCGGATGTTATGTGGTGCAGGCGCGTGTGCCGCTCGAAGATTTCGAGGCCGAGATTGGCCGGTCTCTGACCAGTCATGAAGACGTCGACGAAGAGGAAATCGATACTCTGGGCGGGCTTGTGTTTATGCTCTCCGGCCGCGTTCCGGCGCGGGGTGAAGTTGTCATTCATCCAGAGGGTCCGGAATTCGAAGTGATCGAAGCGGATCCACGCCGTATCAAACGGCTGCGCGTCATGCTGCCGGACGTTGCTGCATGACCCCAGTACGGGGCTGGCCATTATCGTTGAGATTGTTGGCCGGTGCCGCCCTTGGCGGGGTAGGCGCGTTTGGTCAGGCACCTCATCTGTATTGGGGCGCAACCGTTTTGGTTCTTGTCCTGATTGTCCCGATCTTCCTTGCCAGCGAAACCCGAGGCCGGGCGGCATGGGTCGGCTGGGCCTTCGCGACCGGCTATTTTGCCCATGCCCTCGGCTGGATCATTGAGCCGTTTCAGGTAGATGCTGAACGCCATGCCTGGATGGCCCCGTTTGCGTTGGTGTTCATGGCGGGCGGGCTGGCCTTGTTCTGGGCCTCTGCATTCGGCCTGTCGCGCAGAATTGGTGCCACGCCAGTTCGTCAAGGCATATTACTGGTTGCAGTTTTGTCCCTGGCCGAAGTGGCGCGGGGATATGTGTTGACCGGCTTTCCATGGGCTGGGGTCGCGCAAATCTGGGTGGACACGCCAGTGGCGCAGATGCTGTCTCTGGTCGGGCCGTATGGGTTGAATGTGCTGACCTTTGCCGCAACATTCCTAATTGGCGCGGCATTGGTGCAGGACAAACCCTTGGACGGTTTGGTGCGGACTCTGAGTTTTACCGGCGTTATGGCAGCGATGGCGATTGCCTACGGGTCGACGCGACCCGTCGTTCAGGGTAGTTCGCATCTGGTTCGCGTGATCCAGCCGAATGCCCCTCAGCATCAAAAATGGGATCCGGCATATGCGCCTTTGTTTTTTGCGCGTCAGGTTGAGTATACTGCAGCCTCTCCTAGACCTGACCTGATTGTTTGGCCCGAGACCGCGGTTCCCGCATGGTTGGGCAGCGCACAACCGTTTCTGTCGACTATTGCGGATGCCGCGCAGGGTGCGCCGGTGATACTGGGGATTCAGCGCGCAGAAGGTCCGAGGATTTTCAACTCGCTGATCTATCTGGATGAAACCGGGCGTCTGGCAGGGGTGTATGACAAACACCATCTGGCGCCATTCGGCGAATATGTCCCCTTGGGTGATCTGATGGGGCGTTTCGGGATCAGTGGTCTGGCAACTACAACCGGGCACGGGTTCAGCGCGGGGCCGGGCCCTGCCCTGTTGGACCTCGGCAAGCTGGGAAAGGCGTTGCCACTGATTTGCTACGAAGCCGTCTTCCCGCAAGATGTGAACGGTGCGCCGGGTCGGGCTGATTTCTTGCTGCAAATCACAAATGACGCCTGGTTTGGAACTCGGTCGGGACCGTTTCAACACCTGGTGCAAGCCCGGATGAGGGCAATTGAGCAGGGCTTGCCGATGATCCGTTCGGCCAATACCGGTATATCGGCCATGATTGACCCATTGGGTCGTTTGACTGCGTCGTTGGCTCTGGGTGAGGCTGGATATGTGGACGCCGTGCTGCCGCAACCACACCGTCGCACGACTTATGCACGTATCGGGGACAGTCCGATCGTTGTTGTCTTACTGTTTATTCTGGCAATGGCGCTGTTTGGTACCCGCGGCAACCGGGCAATTAGAGATTGACCCCAACTTTGGGCAAGCGTATGCGTCTGTGGTCTGCCACAACGGCTTCCTGGCGTGGCGGAGAAACCTTAATGGAGCACATTTATGTCCCGACAGAACTATACTTTTACTTCGGAATCCGTTTCTGAAGGGCATCCGGATAAGGTCTGTGACCGTATCTCAGATGCTGTCCTTGATGCATTTCTGAATGAAGAGCCTGAAGCGCGCGTGGCCTGCGAAACCTTTGCCACGACCAACCGCATCGTTATCGGTGGCGAAGTTGGTCTGTCGGACAAGGACAAACTGCACGACTACATGGGCCGCATCGAAGAGATCGCGCGCGAGTGCGTGAAAGATATCGGATATGAGCAGGACAAATTCCACCACGAAACCGTCGAGGTTACAAACCTTCTGCACGAACAATCCGCCCATATCGCGCAGGGCGTGGATGCCGCGGACAACAAGGACGAAGGCGCTGGCGACCAGGGCATCATGTTCGGCTTCGCGACAACCGAGACGCCTGCGCTTATGCCGGCACCGATCCAGTATTCGCACGCAATCCTGCGGCGTCTGGCCGAAGTGCGCAAGAACGGCACCGAGCCTGCACTGGGGCCGGATGCGAAATCTCAATTGTCGGTCGTTTATCAAAACGGCAAACCGGTCGGCGTCAGTTCGATCGTTCTGTCGACGCAGCATCTGGACGAGGCGCTGACGTCGGATGACATCCGCGCCATCGTTGAACCTTATATCCGTGAAACTCTGCCCGAAGGCTGGTTGTCGGCTGATACCGAATGGCACGTCAACCCGACCGGAAAATTCGTTATTGGCGGGCCGGATGGCGACGCTGGTCTGACCGGTCGTAAGATCATCGTGGATACCTATGGTGGCGCAGCCCCGCATGGTGGCGGCGCATTCTCGGGCAAAGACCCGACCAAGGTTGACCGTTCGGCGGCCTATGCCGCGCGCTATCTGGCGAAAAACGTCGTAGCCGCCGGTATGGCCGAGCGCTGCACCATTCAGTTGAGCTATGCCATTGGCGTATCGAAGCCGCTGTCGATCTATGCAGACACGCATGGCACGGGCCAGATCGACGATGCTGCTATCGAAAAAGCAGTTGGTGAGGTCATGGATCTAACACCCCGCGGCATTCGTCAGCACCTTCAGCTGAACAAGCCGATCTACCAGCGTACAGCGGCTTACGGTCACTTTGGCCGCGAACCGGATGCGGATGGCGGTTTTAGCTGGGAACGCACTGATCTGGTCGACGCGCTGAAATCCGCAGTTTGATCTGAAAAATCCAAAGCGCGCCTTCAGGGGCGCGCTTTTTTTGGGGCGGTGCACGCCCTTGCAACGTACTCCACTGCGCAGTATGGCCACCGCCATGAGCACAGAGACCCCACAACGCCCGCGCAGAAACTTTTATGGCCGCTTCAAGGGCAAGACCCTGAAGCCCAGTCAAAAGACCTATCTGAACGAAGATCTGGCCGCCTTGTCGCCCGGCGCCGTGGACTGGGCCTCGAATCCCGAACGCAAGCCACTGGACCTGAACGATCTGTTCGGCGGCAAGCCGGTCTGGTTGGAAATTGGCTTCGGAGGTGGTGAGCATCTGGTGCACCAGGCGCAAAACAATCCTGACATTGGCATCATCGGGGCCGAGCCATACATCAACGGTGTTGCCATGCTGCTGGGCAGAATCCGTCAGGCAGGTGTTGAAAACCTTGCCGTGCACCCCGGCGATGTGCGCGATCTGTTCGACGTGCTGCCAGAGGCCAGCATTTCGCGCGCGTTCCTTCTCTATCCCGACCCATGGCCCAAAACGCGGCATCATCGCCGTCGATTTGTAACCCAGGAACATCTTGAACCGCTGGCGAAAGTGCTGAAACCCGGGGCGATCTTCCGGGTTGCAACTGACATTCCCGATTATGTGCGTCAGACCTTGGAAGAGGTTCCGCGCGCCGGGTTTGAATGGCTGGCCGAACGCCCTTCTGACTGGCGCGAGCCGTGGGGCGACTGGATCTCCACGCGATACGAACAGAAGGCGCTGCGCGAGGGTCGGACACCTCACTACCTGACCTTCCGACGCAAAGGCTGATTGCCGCTGGACCAACGGGCGTCAATTCGCTAATCGGCTTGAGCACTGATAGCGCAAAAGGAGCCCTCATGTCCGGACACGGCACGCCCATCCCGATGACCTCGCATCCCTGCGGCCCGCTGACCGGCACGGCCGAGGTGCCCGGCGACAAGTCGATTTCGCACCGGTCGCTGATCCTTGGTGCGATGGCCGTGGGTGAAACCAGGATTTCGGGTTTGCTGGAAGGCGAAGACGTACTGGATACCGCAAAGGCGATGCGTGCCTTCGGCGCTGAGGTCACAGAGCACGGAAACGGGGAATGGACAGTGCACGGCGTGGGTGTCGGTGGCTTCGCCGAACCGGGTCAGGTGATCGACTGTGGCAACTCGGGAACCGGTGTGCGGCTGATCATGGGGGCGATGGCGACCTCTCCGATCACGGCGACCTTTACCGGTGATGCCAGTCTGAACAAACGCCCCATGGCGCGGGTGACTGACCCTCTGGCCTTGTTTGGGGCACAATCGGTTGGGCGATCCGGCGGGCGCTTGCCGATGACCATCGTCGGCGCTGCGGACCCGACCCCTGTGCGATACGAAGTTCCTGTGCCGTCGGCGCAGGTGAAATCCGCCGTACTTTTGGCGGGTCTGAATGCCCCCGGAAAGACCGTTGTGATCGAGAAAGAGGCTACGCGTGACCATTCCGAACGGATGCTGGCTGGATTTGGTGCCGAAATCACGGTCGAGGATACCGACGAGGGCCGTGTTATCACTCTGACCGGTCGCCCGGAGCTGAAGCCACAGGTCATCGCTGTACCGCGCGATCCGTCCAGCGCGGCTTTTCCGGTTTGCGCGGCATTGATCACACCTGGATCGGATGTTTTGGTGCCGGGGATCGGTTTGAACCCCACACGCGCGGGCCTTTTTACAACCTTGCGCGAGATGGGCGCTGATCTGACCTATGAAAACGAACGCGAAGAAGGGGGCGAGCCGGTTGCCGATTTGCGCGCCAAGTACTCGCCCAACATGAAAGGCATCGACGTTCCTTCCGAGCGTGCCGCCTCGATGATTGATGAATACCCGGTTCTGTCTGTGGTGGCTGCAAATGCCACAGGCACAACGATGATGGGCGGCGTGAAAGAGCTGCGCGTGAAGGAAAGCGACCGGATTGACGCCATGGCCCGTGGCCTGCGCGCCAACGGGGTGACAGTCGCTGAAGGCGACGACTGGTGGTCGGTTGAAGGGCTGGGCATCGGCAACGTTCCGGGCGGCGGCACCTGCGAAAGCTTTCTGGATCACCGCATTGCCATGTCGTTCATGGTGATGGGTATGGGGGCGCAGAATCCCGTAAGCGTGGATGATGGTGGCCCGATTGCAACGTCGTTCCCGATCTTTGAACCACTGATGGCGTCGCTGGGCGCAAAGGTACAGCGCACGTGAGTTTCACGGTTGCCATTGACGGACCAGCGGCTGCGGGCAAGGGCACGATATCCAAGGCTGTGGCGGCGCATTTCGGCTTTGCCCATCTGGACACGGGCTTGCTGTATCGCGCTGTCGGAAGGCGGACCCTGGAAGGGGTTGACGCGCTTGAGGCCGCACAGGCCCTGACAGCGGAAGAACTTGAACAAGGCGACCTGCGCACCGCCGAGATTGCGCAGGCAGCTTCCAAAGTGGCGGTTCTTCCGGAAGTTCGTGCGGCCTTGGTCAATTTTCAGCGCGCTTTTTCCCGCAGGGCAGGTGGGGCCGTTCTGGACGGTCGTGATATCGGCACGGTGATTTGTCCGAATGCCGAAGTGAAGCTGTTTGTAACAGCCAGTGCTGAAGTGCGCGCCGAGCGACGCTTCCTGGAGCTAAGTGCAAAAGGCGCTGACGTAACCCGTGAACAGGTTCTGGCAGATGTCAGAGAACGGGATGCGCGAGATGCTGAGCGCAGCACCGCTCCGATGAAACCCGCTGAGGATGCCGTGCGGTTGGACACCACCGATTTGAGTATCGAGGCGGCGTTGGCCAAAGCCCTTGAGGTGATCAACGCAAAACTGCCCGCGACGCGTTAACGCCGCAGGCAAACGGGGCAGGTCTTACAGCTCGCCCACGGCGACGGTTTTGATATTCGCCCATTGGTCATCCGCCGTCTTTGCGGTGGCGACAACGTCCTTCAAAAAGGCTGCCCGGGTTTCCGCGTTCAGGAACAGAAACAGTTTTCCGTCTGCGACAAGGTATTGATCCGGGTCACCGTCAAACTTCTTGCCGACCGATACGCCGAATGAACAGAAGCCACCATGCTGCGGCAGGTATGCAGCAGGGTTTGCCTCGAACGCTTCACGGTTCGCGGCGGACGTGAAATAATAGGAGGCTCCGTCATAAGTTGACGAGTGAGTGGCGAAGCCTTCGACCGGGTTGCCATCATTGACCAATGCAACCAGATCAACGCCATGTGCGGCCAGTGGCGCACCAGCGGCTGAAATGCCGTTGGACACGTTGATTTCGTCAGCGGCAAAGGCCGGGGTGGACAGGGCAATTGCAGTCGCCATGGCGGCAAAGATGAGAGATTTCATAATATTTTCCTTTTGGTTCTGGTTTCGGGTCGACCTCTTTGTCGACCGATAAAGCTAAAATAGGGAAAGGATACGGAACGTTTAATCTCAGATACGTCACCAAATCTTGCAGATCGTACAAACAGTCGAATGGTTGGCGTTCACTCTCCAATTCTCCACCATCCATCCTGTGACGCAGGAAGCCGGGCGCCGCGTGACGCGCGAAAAGTTGAGACATATCACTTTTGCGTTGCATGCTGAGGCTTAGCCGCGTGGTTCGGTTCCCGGTACCAAGATTCCTTCGGGCAAGAACCTGCCGCGGACCATGCAGACTTTTTCAGTCAGAACCTGCTATCATTCAGGTTGCCATCTTGCATTGGGGATCAGCGCTAGGCAGGAGTTCCTGCGCGCGCTGCCGCGCACCATAGGCTTTGCACTTGCACCGGTTCAAGATTCAGCCTATACGCGCGCTGTCGATACAAGGGCGGTCAACGTCCGGATGACGTTTCTGAGCAGGGCCGGGTTAACTCGGCCCTTTGTGTTTGTTTGCTCGGGGCGCACCGGATCACGCCTGAAGACGTCATGAAACAAGACCGGCGGAGACAACCGCTCGGCCAGCAAAAACGTACTGTAAAGGAAATGAACGCCACATGGCTAACACATCCATGGAGGAATTCGAAGCCCTCCTGAACGAAAGCTTCGAAATGGACACGCCCGAAGAGGGTTCTGTTGTCAAAGGCAAGATCCTGGCGATTGAAGCCGGTCAAGCCATCATCGACGTCGGCTATAAAATGGAAGGCCGCGTTGATCTGAAAGAATTCGCAAATCCCGGCGAAGCCCCTGAAATCGCTGTCGGCGACGAGGTCGAAGTTTACCTGCGTGCCGCAGAAAACGCCCGTGGCGAAGCCGTCATCTCGCGCGAGATGGCCCGCCGCGAAGAGGCATGGGATCGTCTGGAAAAAGCATATGCCGACGACCAGCGTGTCGATGGTGCAATCTTTGGCCGCGTCAAAGGTGGCTTCACCGTCGATCTGGGTGGCGCAGTTGCATTCCTGCCTGGTTCGCAGGTTGACGTACGCCCCGTACGCGACGCAGGCCCGCTGATGGGTCTGAAGCAGCCGTTCCAGATTCTGAAAATGGACCGCCGCCGTGGCAACATCGTTGTGTCGCGTCGCGCAATCCTGGAAGAATCGCGTGCCGAACAGCGCGCCGAAGTCATCGGCAACCTGACCGAAGGTCAGAACGTCGAGGGCGTGGTCAAGAACATCACCGAATATGGTGCATTTGTTGACCTGGGCGGCGTTGATGGCCTGCTGCACGTCACTGACATGGCATGGCGCCGTGTAAACCACCCGTCTGAGATCCTGACGATCGGCGAAACCATCAAGGTTCAGGTCATCAAGATCAACAAAGACACTCACCGCATCAGCCTGGGCATGAAGCAGCTTCAGGAAGATCCGTGGGATCTGGTTGCCGCCAAGTACCCGCTGGGCTCGGTCCATCAGGGTCGCGTCACCAACATCACCGACTACGGCGCATTCGTCGAACTGGAAGCCGGTGTCGAAGGTCTGGTGCACGTGTCCGAGATGTCCTGGACCAAGAAAAACGTCCACCCCGGCAAGATCGTCTCGACCAGCCAGGAAGTCGACGTCATGGTTCTGGAAATCGACGGCGCCAAACGCCGCGTGTCTCTGGGCCTGAAACAGACTCAGCGCAACCCATGGGAAGTGTTTGCAGAAACACACCCCGAGGGCACCGAGGTCGAAGGCGAAGTCAAGAACATCACCGAATTTGGTTTGTTCATTGGCCTCGAGGGCGACATCGACGGCATGGTTCACCTGTCGGACCTGTCCTGGGACGAACGTGGCGAGGATGCAATCCAGAACTACCGCAAAGGCGACATGGTTTCGGCCGTTGTCTCGGAAGTGGATGTCGAAAAAGAACGTATCTCGCTGTCGATCAAAGCTCTGGGTGGTGACAAGTTCGCAGAAGCCGTTGGCGGCGTGAAGCGTGGCTCGGTCATCACTGTCGAAGTGACCGCAATCGAAGATGGCGGCATCGAGGTCGAGTACGAAGGCATGAAGTCGTTCATCCGCCGTTCCGACCTGTCGCGTGACCGTTCCGAACAGCGCCCCGAGCGTTTCTCGGTCGGTGACAAGGTTGATGTCCGCGTAACCAACGTTGACAGCAAGACCCGCCGTCTGGGCCTGTCGATCAAGGCACGCGAGATCGCCGAAGAGAAAGAAGCCGTGGAACAGTACGGTTCTTCCGACTCGGGCGCGTCGCTGGGCGACATTCTGGGTGCAGCGCTGAAGTCGGGCGACTAAGCCCGGGGCGCATCCCAAGTATGATTTACGGCCTCGCATGGAAGTGCGGGGCCGTTTTTGTTGCGAATCAACATGTTCCAAACACACTGCTAAAACTCGATATTGTTCGCGCTTGAAGTGTGTAAATCGGCCTGTCGGGCAAAATTTCGCGTGAGAATATGGCAAAATAAGGCATCAACACGCAGAGTATCCGTTCCCCCGTTCTGGGTTTTTTCCTATACTGTCAAAACAGTAGACCTGTCACACCGGCTGCCTGGGAGGGTATCTCGAATGATCCGTTCAGAACTGATTCAGAAAATCGCTGACGAAAACCCGCATCTCTATCAGCGTGATGTCGAGCGGATTGTGAACACCGTGTTCGAAGAAGTCACCGATGCCATGGCGCGCGGCGACCGGGTCGAACTGCGTGGCTTTGGCGCGTTTTCGGTGAAAAAGCGGGATGCCCGCGTAGGGCGCAACCCCCGTACCGGTGAAACCGTTCAGGTCGAGGAAAAATGTGTACCATTTTTCAAAACTGGCAAGTTGCTCAGGGATCGTTTGAACGGTAAAGCCTGACCTCATGATGCGTTACCTTCGATATGCTTTTCTTGGGACTCTCGGGATCGTTCTGATTTCCGTGTCCTTGGCGAATGTTCAGTCTGTTGAACTGAAACTGATGCCCGATGCTCTGGCCGAGCTTCTGGGCTTTAACGTCAGTACCTCTTTACCGCTTTTTCTGGTCGTTCTCGGTGGCGTTGTCGCCGGTTTGATCATCGGTTTCATGTGGGAATGGCTGCGGGAACATAAACACCGCCGCGATGCGACCGTGAAAAAAGGCGAGGTCCGCAAGCTTGAACGCGAAGTCAAGAAGCTCAAGAAAAAGCAGAACGAGGGTAAGGATGATATTCTGGCCCTACTCGACGAGGCCAGCTGAGGCTTATGTCTACCGATGTATCCGTTAAAATCTGCGGTTTGACCGCATCAGAACATGTGCGTGCTGCGGTTGAAGCCGGCGCGCGCTATGTCGGGTTCAACTTTTTTCCCAAATCGCCCCGTTACGCACCAATACCGCAAGCCGCGGCCTTGGCCGCCGAAGTACCAGTCGGCGTTGCCAAGGTCGCTCTGGCCGTGAATTTCTCGGACGCGCAGCTTGATGAGATTGTCGCTGGGGTTCCGCTGGATATGTTGCAGCTTCACGGCGGAGAGTGCCCCGAGCGTGTGGCAGAGGTCAAGCAGCGCTATGGCCTGCCCGTCATCAAGGCGATCGGTGTGGCGGAGGCCGAGGACTTGGCAGCGATTGATCTGTATTCCGAAGTTGCAGACCAGCTTCTGATCGATGCAAAGCCGCCGAAGAATTCGGAACTTCCCGGAGGCAACGGTCTTCCTTTTGACTGGCGGCTGCTGGCAGGTCGCAAATACTGGCGCAGGCCGTGGATGTTGTCCGGTGGTCTCAACCCGGACAATGTCGCTGAGGCGATCCGCATGACTGGTGCGCGGCAAGTCGATGTGGCGTCGGGTGTTGAAAGCGCGCCGGGCGTAAAGGACGCGGGACTGATACAGGCATTTATTGACGCGACACGCTGATTTTGTTTGCCTCCGCAAGGGGGCAATATGGTGCGTTTTGCCATGGCAAATCTCGCGACGACCACCTATGACAGTCAGGTACGACGAGGGAGACACCCATGGCCAACGATCTTTTCAATTCCTTCATGTCCGGCCCTGACGAGCAAGGGCGCTTTGGCATATTCGGCGGGCGTTTTGTCAGCGAAACGCTGATGCCGCTGATCCTGTCACTGGAAGAGGAATACAACAAAGCCAAGGATGATCCGACCTTCTGGGCCGAGATGGATGATCTGTGGGCCAACTATGTGGGCCGTCCCTCGCCCCTGTATTACGCGGAACGCCTGACCGAGCATCTGGGCGGGGCGAAGATCTATCTGAAACGTGATGAGCTGAACCACACCGGCGCACACAAGATCAACAACGTGCTGGGCCAGATCATTCTGGCGCGACGCATGGGCAAGACCCGGATCATTGCCGAGACCGGGGCAGGGCAGCACGGTGTCGCGACAGCCACGGTCTGTGCGAAATTTGGTCTGAAATGCATCGTTTATATGGGTGCCCATGACGTGCAACGTCAGGCCCCGAACGTGTTTCGTATGCGCTTGCTGGGGGCCGAGGTGATTCCGGTCACTTCGGGTCGTGGTACGCTGAAGGACGCGATGAATGACGCGCTGCGCGACTGGGTGACCAATGTGCGCGATACGTTCTACTGCATCGGAACAGTGGCCGGTCCGCACCCATACCCGGCGATGGTGCGTGATTTCCAGTCGATCATTGGCAAGGAAGCGAAAGAGCAGATGATGAAGGCCGAAGGCCGCCTGCCGGATACGATCATTGCGGCTATCGGTGGCGGCTCGAACGCGATGGGCCTGTTCTATCCTTTCCTTGATGACAAGGACGTCAACATCATCGGTGTTGAGGCCGGCGGTAAAGGTGTGAACGAAAAGATGGAGCATTGTGCCTCGCTGACAGGCGGTCGCCCGGGTGTGCTGCATGGCAACCGGACCTATCTGTTGCAGGATGATGACGGGCAGATTCTGGAAGGCTATTCGATCTCGGCCGGTCTGGACTATCCGGGTATCGGCCCCGAGCATTCCTGGTTGCATGAGGTCGGTCGCGCGACTTACGTCTCGATTACCGACACGGAAGCGCTTGAGGCATTCCAGCTGTGCTGTGCCACCGAGGGAATAATTCCAGCTCTGGAACCCAGCCACGCCCTGGCGCATGTCATGAAGATCGCGCCCGAGTTGCCCAAGGACCACCTGATCTGCATGAATATGTGCGGACGCGGTGACAAGGATGTTCAGACCGTCGCAAAATATCTGAACTTCGATATGTCAGACACCGAAGGCCGCACTGCAGGGTGATTTCAACCAGGACCGCACCGGGGCCACATGCCCCGGTTGACAATCTTGATCGAACAAGTAGCGGGGAAAACCCGTCGGTCCACCCGTGATTGTAATGCCCCTTTGAAATGGCTTTCGAATCTGATTGCTGTTTTTCCGGGCGCAGCCGGATGTTGTTCCTGCCCTGGCCCGGCATCCGGTTTTGTCACGCGTGCTCGCCCTCGCAAGCGATCCTTTTGGACCCGATGGAGCCCGTGCAAAGAATCGTCCACAAGCGATATCGCCCTGTTCAACTTGTGCCAGAAGGTTTCCAAATGGTGGTCAGTGTAGCAACTGGAGCCACACTGTTGCAAAAATGCTGAACTGACAGCGATTATGTCCCTTCTGTCTTTGCAGACGAATTTCAAGCGCTGCCTGTCTCACGGTTCTTTCTCCACGCGACGACACAGTAAAAATTGGGTGTTTCAAGCTGTCTGAGAGTTGGTTCAGGTCAAAACCCGGTTGTTCCAACAACACTGTGTGGTCCGCACGCCCTAGTTGAATCCCGCAGCGTTCTATACAGCGTCTTCCAATTGAATTAACTTCTCATTAACCGGCGATTTGCCGCCGGTTCTGGGGATGTCTCTGCGAAGACGGGGCAAGGATGACGCTGCTTGGGATGTGATTTTGACCCCGGGCACTCTGGTGTTTGGCACCCACGCGGTGCTGTAGGAGGTAATATGGTTTGGTCCGCAATCACGAGGCTGTCATGTCTCTGTCTTCTGGTTTCCGCGCTTTTGATGGGAAGCGTCAAAGAGGGTCTGGCATTTGGCAACCCGTCCTTTCCGTCCCAGACAGTCGCAACACCTAACGGCGGGCAGATTTTCTTTTCCAATCTCCAAGGCACTGCAACAGCGTTTATGTCTTTGGGCGTTTCGGGAGAAGGCCCCGGAGGATCGTTCTATTTCAACAATGGTGTTTTGACTCAACCTGCTATAACGCCGGCAGGATTGGCCAATCTGGGGTATATTGGCGCGACGATACTCAGCCAGAACGGAGCGGACTCCACTTACGCCACTGATGGCTATCTTGGAGTCATGTTCACCGCGCGCGAAACCGTCGGAGGGCCGCTTTACCTTTATGAAATCGCGCTGTCCGGCGTCACGAATACCCAGATTATCAACACGCGGACTTTGGCCGACACGACGCAGCCGACGGCCTCAATCGGTGCACTGACAACAATCGGCAACGGTACGTTCCAAGCGGTGATCACACTTAGTGAACCCAGCACAGATTTCACAGTGGGCGACTTGTCGGTTACCAATGCTTCAGCCACCCTGACAGGGTCCGGAACCAATTATGTCGCAACGTTGACTGCGCAAAATAACGGTACAATTGAGCTGTTTATTCCCGCTGGCGTTTTTTCTGATGCCGCCGGGAACCTGAATCTTGCATCCAACAGGGTCAGCACACAACAGGGCGTAACGGATACACAGCGACTGGTGCAGGCCTTTCAGAACGCCCGGGCCAACAGCCTTGTGACCAATCAGCCAGAGCTGACGCAGTTTCTTCAGCAATCGGGATCAGGTGCGTTGGACTCATCAGTGACGCAGGGATCGGGGTATCTGAAATTTGCAAGTGATCCAACTCAACCGGTCTGGTTCAATCTGTCCGGTAACTGGAGCTCGCAAAACGATTACGACAGTTCTTATGCCTTGGCCGTGGTGGGGGCGCATGGCTGGGTGAACTCGAACCTTCTGATCGGTGCCATGTTGCAGATCGACTATGCCGAAACCGAAAACGGCCCGGCCAGCGTGGATGGCAAAGGGTGGCTGGTCGGGCCTTATGTCGTCGCAAAACTACCTAGCCAGCCGGTGTTTTTCGAGGGGCGCGTTCTGTACGGTCAGGCCGATAACGATATTTCCCCGCTGGGCACCTATACCGACAGTTTCGATAGCGAGCGCTGGCTGATCCAGTCGCGCGTAACCGGAGAGATGAAGCGCGGGAACCTGACGCTTATGCCGTTGCTGGACATCAGCTATGCCAGCGACAATCAGGAGACTTATACTGATAGTCTGGGCAACCTGATTCCGCAGCAGGATTTCAGCCTGACCACCGCACGGTTGGGCATGGATTTCAGCCATCCAATCCAAGTGTCGCGCGGTCAGATGATGCTGACCGGTGGTCTATCTGGTATTTGGAGCACAACATCCGGCACAGGCACTGTTCCTGGCGTGACACCGATAGGGGATACGGCCCGTGCACGCGCTGATCTGGGTTTTGACTACCGACTGGAAAACGACAGCCTTCTGGCCGCAAATCTGTTCTATGATGGTATCGGTGAAAGCGGATTTGAAAACTACAGTGTCAGCCTGATCTGGCAAATGGCATTCTGAATCCGCCGTGTGCTATTTTGGGAGTCCGTCAGGTCTTCGCCTTGTTTTGGAGCAGAATGTCGAGCGGTACGATCTCAAGCGCGCGTTGATGTGTCGCCTCCAGATGAACCTGTGGCGCACATCCTTCGTCATGAGCTTGCAAAAACCGGCTTGCACATAAACACCAGCTGTCACCTGGGCGAAGGCCGGGAAAGCCGAATTCGGGCCGTGCCGTGCTCAGATCATTACCCACATATTTTGAGAACGCCAGAAATTCGGCTGTCATCACGGCGCAGACTGTGTGACTACCCTGATCCTCGGCGCAGGTATTGCACGCGCCATCCCGGAAAAACCCTGTCAAAGGGTCGCGTGAGCAAGGGGCCAAAAAGCCACCCAGTACATTTACACTGTCTTGTTTCTGCATAATGGCATCTTACAGACTTTCCGCAATCTTGCGGAACATTTCGATGTTAAGATCATTTACGCTGGGTTCACGGAACAGCCTGTCTGCACCAGTTGTCACAATTAGAACGCCCCTGGGCTGGTTGAAATAGATGTACTGACCATAGACACCGCGGGCCAGAAACTCTCCTTCATGTGCGCCGCGGGGAATCCACCATTGATACCCGTACCCGATCTCTCCTTGTGCGGTCGGTGCGCTGGGTTGGGTGGCTTCGAAAATCCATTCGGCAGGAACCAGTTGCTTTCCGTTCGCGATGCCGTCCTGAAGGATCATTTGTCCGAACCGGGCGAAATCACGCGTGGTGAAGTTGAGGCCACCCAAAACAAAAGCGACCCCTGCACCATCAGTGATGTAGTATCCGTCCCGCTCCAGCCCCAACGGTTGAAGTATCTTTTCCGTCAGAAGGTCTGCCACGTTCCGCCCGGTCGCACCGCGTATCACCATGCCCAGAACATGGGTGTCGATCGACACGTATTGCCAGGTTTCACCCGGCGTCGCAAAGCTGTCCCGCAGCGAGGCTGCGAAATCGTCCAACTCACCACCCAGCGCAACCACACGCCCCATCCGATTGATGTCGGAATTTGGGTCGAGATAATCTTCATCAAACGTCACGCCGCTTGCCATGTTCAGCACGTTGCGGATCGATGCAGCCTCATACGCGCTGCCCTTCAGTTTGGGCGCATATTTGACAACCGGGTCATCCAACGACCCGATTGCACCCTCTTGCAGCAGGATACCGAAAAGCGCCGAAAGATAGCTTTTGGCGACCGACCAGGAAATCCTCCGGTCATCAGACCCGGTTCCAAGATAATATTCCTCGAACCTGATTTTGCCGTCCTGCATAACCAGCAACGACGTGACCGCGCGTTCATCGATCCAGCTGTCGGTTCCCTCCGGCAGCTCGAACCCTTCGCCATAAGGCAGGTCCCAGGTAGGTGCGTCGCCACGCGGCAGGTTCACGGTTAGAAAAGCTTCGTCCATGTGCGAGAAATTGTGAACGATCTTCTCTTCAGAAAATAAAGAGTTTACGGCCAAAAGGCGCTGCAACTCTTCGCGTTTCCACAGCCCGACGGCAGTGGCGGCCAGAACCAGCGCCAGCACGATGCGCAGCACCCACTTCAAGATGGATTTCATCGCATTGCCTCCCTAGTTGGGCGGTATTGGAACGCGGGAGATCACATTCCGCAACCTCTACGTAACGGAAAGAGGCCGACGTGCTACCTGAATTTGTCCAAAAGCTTCTGCATCGCCGACCGGTCATCGTCCGCGGCGTCGGGTGCGCCTGTTGAAGGTGTGTCGGTTTTTGGGGCAGCGTTCTTTGATGATCGCGGCGGGGCAGTGCGCAATGCAACCGCATTCATGAACTTGCCGCCCTCGTCCTGTGCCAGGTAGGGTGCTCCGTCCGAAACACCCCAAAGAACGTCGTCCAGCCATTCGGCTTCGGATTTTGCAAAGTCGTTCAGGACATATCCCGACACCATTTCCTTGCGGCCCGGATGCCCGATCCCAAGGCGCACGCGATCATAAGCCGCCCCGATATGCTCATGGATCGAGCGCAGACCGTTGTGCCCGGCGTGCCCGCCCCCTGCCTTGACACGCAGCTTGCCCGGAGCAAGGTCCAGCTCGTCATGGAACACAACAACGTCGGTGGAGTCGAGCTTGTAAAACCGCATCGCCTCGCCGACGGATTGACCCGAACGGTTCATGTAGGTTTGCGGTTTCAACAGCAGGACTTTCTCGGTGCCAAGTCGACCTTCCGAAATCTCGCCCTGAAACTTCGATTTCCAGGGGCCAAACCCGTGATCCTCTGCGATCCGGTCCAGGGCCATGAACCCGATATTGTGCCGGTTCCGGGCATATTTCTGGCCCGGGTTTCCCAATCCAACAAACAGCTTCATGTTTCCGTTTTGCCTCTGTAGCTCCAAAGCCATTTCATGCCCGGAAATTGCCAGGAAATCCAGTCAGGCCTGATGACTGAACCCGCAAAAAAAAACGGGGCTCACCCGAGCCCCGCTTCAAAGTCGGAAACATTGTTCCAGACTTATTCTTCTTCTTTTCTGACAACTTCGACTTCATCGGCTGCAACTTCACCATCTTCATCGTCGTCGCTGGTGGACAGGCCAGTCGGTGCCGAGATGTTGGCAATCACAAAGTCACGATCGATGGTCGGTTTGGTGCCCTCAGGCAGTTCAACCGACGAAATGGTCACGACGTCATTGATGTTCAGACCGGTCAGATCAACAGTGATCTTTTCAGGAATGTCACCGGCGGTGCAGATCAGTTCGACTTCCGGGCGGACAACGGTCAGAACGCCACCCTTTTTGATGCCAGGGGCCACCCCTTCATTGATGAACTCAACGGGGATGAACAACGCGATCTTGGTGGTCCGGCGCAGGCGCATCAGGTCCAGATGGGTCGGCAGGTCTTTGACGACATCACGCTGAACGTCGCGGCAGATGACGCGCACGTCATCGTGGCCTTCAACTTTCAGGTTCCACAAGGTCGACTTGAACCGGCCCGCTTTCAGGCGCTTGAACAGGACGTTGAACGGGATCTGGATTGGCAACGGATCTTTGTCACCACCAAATACGATGCCCGGAACCATGCCGTCGCGGCGTGCCTGACGAGCGGCGCCCTTGCCTGTCCCCGTCCGTTCCAGAGCTACGAGATCAGGAATCTCACCAGCCATGATATATTCTCCAATGTTAGGGCGGGCATCCTCCAAGGCTGTATACCCGCGTGAAGCCGCGTCCTTAGCTTGATTCACCCGATTTGGAAAGAGGTAATCTTGCCATGCGTTCAGCTGGGTTCCACCGCCTATCCCGGAGTGTCGATCTGGCGGACGGATGAAGGATCCCCAGCTTCATCTGGCCAAAAATATCCCGGGGGAGGCGCCCGGAACGGGCGTCGGGGGCAGAGCCCCCCTGTTTGACCGGTTACGCTTGCCAGCGGCCCCCGAAGTTTTCAGGTATCAGCAGATTGTGACGCCCCAACGCGGCCACGTTTTTCTCACCACAAAGCGCCATTGTAGTGTCAAGCTCCCTCTGGATCAGCTCAAGCGCCGTGGTGACACCTTTCTGACCCATGGCACCCAGACCATACACAAACGCGCGGCCAACATAGGTCCCTTTTGCCCCAAGCGCCAAGGCTTTGAGCACGTCTTGCCCGGACCGGATGCCGCTGTCCAGATGCACCTCGATATCGCCACCGACCGCATCCATGATCTCGGGCAGGACACGAATTGAGCTTAGCGCGCCGTCAAGCTGACGCCCACCATGGTTTGACACGACAATTGCATCGGCACCCAGCTTGGCGGCCATCCTTGCGTCCTCCGCATCAAGGATGCCCTTGAGGATCACTTTCCCGCCCCATTGCTCCATCAGTTTTTCAACCTTGGACCAGTCAAGGCTGGGGTCGAACTGTTCTGCGGTCCAGGCCCCCAATGACGATGCGTCCGAAATACCATGCACATGCCCCACGATGTTGCCGAACTCGCGCCGCTGGGCCCGCAGCATTTCAATGCCCCATACCCATTTGGTCATCAGGTTGGCGATGGTTTTTGCCGTCAGTTTGGGCGGGGCCGACAGACCGTTTTTCAGGTCCTTGTGCCGTTGGCCCAGAATTTGCAGGTCGAGCGTGATCACAAGTGCGGAACATCTGGCATCTTTTGCCCGCTGGATCAGGCGGTTGATGTAGTCCGTGTCTTTCATTGTATAAAGCTGGAACCAGAATGGCTTGTCGGTATACCCGGCCACATCTTCTATCGAGTTGATGGACATGGTGGACAGCGTAAAGGGTACACCAAATTCTTCGGCGGCTTTGGCGGCCTTCATCTCTCCGTCTGCATGTTGCATCCCCGTCAACCCGACCGGCGCCAGCGCAACAGGCATTGAAACGTCTTCGCCAATCATTTGCGAAGTTGTCGACCGACCGGACATGTCGACCGCAACCCTTTGGCGAAGGCGTATTTTTTCAAAATCGGTGCTGTTGTCGCGAAAGGTCTGTTCTGTCCAGCTGCCGCTTTCGGCGTAGTCATAGAACATACGGGGCACGCGGCGTTCATATATGCGTTTGAGGTCTTCGATATTGGTGATCACAGGCATGAAAACAGGGCTCCGCGTTCATTGGTTAGTTTTCTTTACCAATTCATTCCCAAGGCTGCAATGTCTTGACGTCACAGTGAAGGAACACGAAAAACCCGCCGCGGTATCCGCGACGGGTCACAATTCTCGCATGTTGCCTGCGAAATCAGGCGCTGTGCGCGCCATCCGAAAGAGATTTCACAAAGGTCAGCACTTCGGCCACAGGTTTACCTGCGCCGATCTGGCTGACGATCGCTGACCCGACCACCGCGCCGTCCGACACCGAGGCAATATTGCGCGATTTCTCAGGCGTGTTGATCCCGAACCCCACGATCACCGGCAGATCGGTCGCGGCCTTGATGCGAGCAACCTCGGGGCCAACATCGGTTGCTTCTGCCTCGGCTGCGCCAGTGATCCCGGTGATCGAGACATAATACACAAAGCCCGAAGTGTTTTGCAGAACGCGTGGCAGTCGTTTGTCATCCGTAGTCGGGGTTGCAAGGCGAATAAAATTCAGACCTGCCGCTTGCGCGGGCAGGCAGAGTTCTGCGTCCTCTTCGGGGGGGAGGTCCACCACGATCAAACCGTCAATCCCTGCCGCTTTTGCATCGGCCAGAAACGCGTCGACACCCCGGCTGTAGATCGGGTTGTAATACCCCATCAGGACAATGGGGGTTGTATCGTCCGTTTCCCGAAACGTTCGTGCCAGATCCAATGTGCGTTGCAAGGTCATGCCCCGCTCAAGCGCACGTTGGCCTGCGGCCTGAATAGTAGGGCCGTCGGCCATCGGGTCGGTAAAGGGCAGGCCCAGCTCGATAACATCCACGCCAGCACCAGGCAGGCCTTTGACCACTTCAAGCGAAGTGTCATAGTCGGGATCCCCGGCCATGACATAGGCGACAAAGGCCTTCTTGCCTTCAGCTTTCAGGGCGGCGAACTTGGCGTCGATACGGGTCATCGGATGTCCTTGCACTCGGGTTTCGACCTGATGTGCAGAAACTTTGACCGAAAATCAATCCCGCCCAGACAGGAATGGATCAGAAGCCCAGATGATAGCGTACCAGCAGGGCATTCACGCCCGGGTTCTCGTCATTTGTGCTGGCGTTGGATTTATGGGTAAGTGCGACAGACACGCTATTGCCATTGTTCAGGTTATAGCCAAGTCCCAAAAGGCTGCGAATCTGGAAATCGCCCCCCAAATCATTCAGGTCGTTGCTGGCGTTATAATACCCAGGCATCACGCTGCCTTCCACGAACCAGCGATCGCTTAGCGCATACTGCCCGATCAGGCCCGCGCCGATATGCGTGTCCCCATCCTCATCTACGGTTAGGGCCGCGCCCAAACCGGCGCGAAACCGCGTGGCCTGATGAAATGGCGTGTGGTGGTATTCGATCGAGATCAGACCCTGATCTTCAGATGTGTCTTCAGAATAGTCCGCGTATCCGGCACCAAAAACAACGGTCTGGGCTTGGGCTGACGCGCAGGCCGTTGCCGCCAGTACGGTTGCAAGAAAAAAGTGTTTCATCTGTGTCCGCCAACAAAAAGTGATCGTGCGCTATTAACTGGTATTCGTAGCCGTCGTTTTTCAATTTCGGCAAGAACACGTTTTCCAAACAATTTTGTGATGTGGCGAAATGGACTCTGCCAAAGAGCCGCCAGCAATCCCTTGCGCAATCAGGCGGACCTGCATAGAAGCTGCGATCGTATTCTATGCAGGAGGCCGTGATGGGCTTTAAAATGGGAATCGTGGGTCTGCCGAATGTCGGCAAGTCGACCCTGTTCAATGCGCTGACCAAAACCGCAGCTGCGCAGGCCGCGAACTTCCCGTTCTGCACCATCGAGCCAAATGTCGGGGATGTTGCGGTTCCCGACGCCCGCCTCGACAAGTTGGCGGCGATTGCATCCTCAAAACAGATCATCCCAACGCGGATGACTTTTGTGGATATTGCGGGTCTGGTAAAAGGCGCGTCAAAGGGCGAAGGGCTGGGCAACCAGTTTCTGGCGAACATTCGCGAAACGGATGCGATTGCCCATGTGCTGCGCTGTTTCGAAGACGGCGACGTGACACATGTAGACGGGCGCGTTGATCCGGTTGCGGACGCTGACACGATCGAAACCGAGTTGATGCTGGCCGATTTGGAAAGCATCGAAAAGCGTCGGGCCAATCTGGTGCGCAAGCTGAAGGGCAACGACAAAGAAGCGCAGCAGCAGGATCGCCTGCTGGCCCAGGCGCAGGCCATGCTGGAAAGCGGCAAGCCCGCACGTCTGGTCGACGTCAGCGACGAAGACGCCAAGGCGTGGACGATGTTGCAACTTCTGACCACCAAACCGGTTCTGTACGTCTGCAACGTGTCCGAGGAAGACGCCGCAAAAGGCAACGAATTCTCTGCCCGCGTGGCCGGTATGGCTGCTGCTCAGGGCAATGCCCATGTGATTATCAGCGCCAAGATCGAAGAAGAAATCAGCCTGCTGGATGAGGACGAAGCCCAGATGTTCCTTGAGGAAATGGGACTGGAAGAGCCCGGCCTGGACCGTCTGATCCGCGCCGGTTACGATCTGCTAAAGCTGGAAACCTATTTCACCGTCGGCCCGAAAGAGGCCCGCGCCTGGACCATCCGCACCGGCACCGCTGCACCGCAAGCAGCAGGTGTGATCCATGGCGATTTCGAAAAGGGCTTCATCCGCGCCGAGACCATCGCCTATGACGACTATGTCGCTGCCAATGGCGAACACGGCGCGAAAGAGGCGGGTAAGATGCGGGCAGAGGGTAAAGGCTATATCGTCAAGGACGGCGATGTGATGCACTTTTTGTTTAATACCTGATCAATTGGGCTGTTCCTGTCGGGTGAGCGGGGTATCCTGCCCTATCCGCAGCATTGGAGCTTTCCTTGATCGAAATCCGCGACCTGCAACTGCTCAGCGCTTTGGCGCGGCATCGGCATTTTGCCAAGGCGGCCGAGGAGTGCGGGATTTCACAGCCTGCGTTTTCTATGCGCATCCGCAATCTTGAGGATCGGTTGGGTGTCTCCATCGTCCGCCGCGCCAACCGCTTTCAAGGGCTGACCGAAGAGGGCGAGATGATCGTCCAGCGGGCGCGGCGCATTCTGGACGACACCAAGGCGCTGGAACAGCAGGTGCTTGCTGCCAAGGGCGAGATTACGGGCACACTGATCCTTGGCGTGATCCCGACCGCAATCGCCTTCACGGGGCGGTTGGTCAAAAGGCTGCGTGACGCGCATCCTCGTATCGTCACACGCATTGAAACCATGTCCGCCACCGCAATTCAACACCGGCTGGACGAAGGCAGCCTTGATGCCGGGGTAACCTATGGTGACAGCATCGGTACCGATTTCCGACAGGTTCAACCCCTTTACGAGGAAACCTATGTGTTGTTGGTGCCCACGCATTTGACGGACCAGACCGGCCCGATTCCGTGGGCGCAGGTCGCAGAATTTCCGCTCAGCCTATTGGAGCCGCAGATGCAGAACCGGCGAATTCTGGACCGGGTGTTTGCCGAACAGGGGCTGCACCCTGACATCGTGGCCGAAACCAGCGGTTTCACGGCTTCGATGGTCATGGTGCGTGAAGGGCTGGCAGCGACGGTTGTCCCTCGGGTTTTGGTGCGCGCGCTGGGCGATTTGAAGGGAACGAAAGTGTTGCCGCTGATTGAACCTGTTGTCAGCAAACCGATTTGTCTGGCAACCCTCAGCCGGGATCCCGAGCTGCCAACCGTCAAGGCTTTGCGGGATGTGGTGACCTCTTTGCGGTGATAAGGCGTCGTTATCGTGCGATTGCGAAAAGCGATTTGACGATATGTTTGCCTGATGAGAGACGGAACCTCAATCGGAGGGCATCATGGCACCATTAGATACCAAGCCATCAGGCACACCCAAGGGCGTCTGGAAGTCAGGTAAAGGCAAGGGGCGGCACACACCCAAGGGCCGTCAGTTCACGGATGAGGCGCAGGCTGAAATCACACGCCTGCTGGGTGATCGCCCGCGTCGCCGCGACCTGCTTATCGAGTTTTTGCATTTGATTCAGGACGAACACGGTCATATCAGCGCCGACCATATTGCGGCGCTTGCCGTGGAAATGCGGATCGGTCAGGCCGAGGTCTATGAGACCGCGACTTTCTATGCCCATTTCGATGTGGTGAAAGAAGGTGAGACGCCTCCTCCGGCATTGACCATCCGGGTTTGTGATTCCCTCTCCTGCGAAATGGCCGGTGCCCAGCAGTTGCAGAAGGCGCTGGAAGACGGTTTGGACCCTGCCGAAGTTCGCGTTGTTCGCGCGCCCTGCATGGGGCGTTGCGATACCGCTCCGGTATTGGAGATTGGCCACAACCACATCGACCATGCGACCCCCGAAAAGGTGCAGTCGGCGATTGCGGCAGGGGACACCCATGCGCATCTGCCCAACTATGAGACCTTCGAGGCCTATGAGGCCAACGGCGGCTACACCAAGCTGAAAGATCTGCGCGACGGCGGGAACTGGGAAGAAGTCCAGGAAACTGTTCTGGCCTCGGGCCTGCGTGGTCTGGGCGGTGCTGGCTTCCCGTCGGGCAAGAAATGGGGCTTTGTTCGCATGAACGACGGCCCGCGCTATCTGGCCGTGAACGGCGATGAGGGTGAACCCGGCACATTCAAAGACCGCTATTACCTGGAGCGCACACCGCATGTCTTCTTGGAAGGTATGCTGATCGCGGCATGGGCGGTCGAGGCCGAGACCTGTTTCATCTACATGCGCGACGAATACCCGGCAGTACTGGAAATTCTGCGTCGTGAGATTGCGGCATTGGAAGATGCCGGTATCGTCGCAAAGGGTTACATCGACCTGCGACGGGGTGCCGGTGCCTATATCTGCGGCGAAGAATCCGCGATGATCGAATCGATTGAGGGCAAGAAAGGCCTGCCGCGCCATCGTCCGCCGTTCGTCGCGCAGGTTGGGGTCTTTAACCGTCCGACCTTGGTGCACAATGTCGAGACGCTTTATTGGGTCTCAAAAATCTGCCGCGAAGGGCCGCAGATTCTGAACTCTGTTGAAAAGAACGGCCGCAAGGGCCTGCGCAGTTATTCGGTCTCGGGGCGTGTGGCGAAGCCGGGCGTTTACCTACTGCCCGCAGGTTCGACCATTCTTGATGTGATTGATGCCGCCGGCGGCATGGCTGATGGCTATGTGTTCAAGGCGTATCAACCGGGCGGGCCGTCGTCAGGTCTTCTCCCCTCGGGCATTGACGACGTCCCGCTCGATTTCGACACGCTTCAGCCGCTTGGCACTTTCATCGGGTCTGCCGCCGTTGTGGTTCTGTCCGATCAGGACACCGCCCGCGATGCTGCGCTGAACATGCTGCGGTTCTTCGAGGATGAAAGCTGTGGCCAGTGCACCCCCTGCCGGGCAGGCTGCGAAAAGGCGGTCAAGCTGATGCAGGCCGACAAGTGGGATACCGATCTGTTGGAAGATTTGTGCCAGGTCATGGGTGATGCCTCGATCTGCGGTCTGGGGCAGGCGGCCCCGAACCCCATCCGTCTGGTCATGAAACATTTCGCTGACGAAATCTGAGGGAGACAGAGCCATGCTTGACGCAAGCCCAACCAAGACCGTCACCTTCAACCTGAACGGCGATGACGTCACTGTGCCCGAGGGCACCACGATCTGGGAAGCGGCCAATGGCCGGGGCCTGGTGATCCCGCATCTGTGCCACAAGCCTGCACCGGGATACCGCCCCGATGGCAACTGCCGCGCCTGCATGGTCGAGGTGGAGGGCGAGCGTACTTTGGTCGCCTCGTGCATCCGCCCGGCGGCCGATGGGATGGTGGTCAAGACCGACACCGACCGCGCCGAAAAATCGCGCGCCATGGTGATGGAATTGCTCGTGGCTGACCAGCCCGAGCAGCCGCATGACCTATCCAGCCATTTCTGGGATATGGCCAAGTTGAACGATGTCAGCAACAGCCGCTTTCCTGCGAAAGAGGCCGAGAAAATCCCGCTGCTGGATGACAGCCATGTGGCGATGCGTGTCAATCTGGATGCGTGTATCAACTGCAATCTTTGTGTTCGGGCCTGCCGCGAAGTGCAGGTGAACGACGTGATTGGCATGGCCGGTCGTGGTCATACGGCGCAGGTGGTGTTTGACCAGAATGACCCGATGGGTACCTCCTCCTGTGTTGCTTGCGGTGAATGTGTTCAGGCCTGCCCCACCGGTGCGCTGATGCCTGCGACCGTGCTGGACGAACAGCAGCAGGGGGACAGCAAGGATTACGATAGCGAGACCGAAAGCGTATGCCCGTTCTGCGGTGTGGGCTGCAAGGTGTCGCTGAAGGTCAAGGACGGCAAGGTGAAGTATGTCGAGGGCATCAACGGCCCCGCAAACGAAGGTCGTTTGTGCGTCAAAGGTCGCTTTGGCTTTGACTACATCCACCACCCACACCGCCTGACCAAACCGCTGATCCGGCGCGAGGATGCGCCCGCCAAGGGGCTGAACGTCGATCCGGGCGATCTGTCGACCCATTTCCGTGAAGCGACCTGGGAAGAGGCGATGGATCTGGCCGCGACCAAGCTGATGGCCCTGCGTGCCAAAGACCCACGCTCGGTTGCAGGCTTCGGTTCGGCCAAGTGTACCAACGAAGAGGCGTATCTGTTCCAGAAGTTCATCCGTCAGGGCTTCAAGCACAACAATGTAGATCACTGCACCCGTTTGTGCCACGCCTCATCCGTTGCGGCGCTGATCGAGAATGTGGGTTCGGGCGCGGTGACGGCGACCTTCAACGAGATCGAGAACGCCGATGTGGCGATCATCATCGGTTCAAATCCGATCGAGAACCACCCTGTCGCGGCGACCTATTTCAAGCAGTTCGCCAAGCGTGGCGGCAAGCTGATCGTGATGGACCCCCGAGGCGTTGGTATGCGCAAGTTCGCCGACGAAATGCTGCAGTTCCGCCCTGGCGCGGATGTCTCGATGCTGAACGCAATCATGAACGTGATCGTCGAGGAAGAGCTGTATGACAGCCAGTACATCCATCGCTGGACCGAGAACTGGGAGGCCGAGAAAGAGCACCTGCGCGCCTTCACGCCCGAAGCGATGGCACCGATCTGTGGTATTGAACCGGATCAACTGCGCCGGGTCGCCCGCACCTTTGCACAGGCCAAAGCGGGCCTGATCTTCTGGGGCATGGGCGTCAGCCAACATATTCACGGCACCGACAACTCGCGCTGTCTGATTTCGCTGGCTCTGATGACCGGCAATGTCGGTAAACCCGGCGCAGGCCTGCACCCGTTGCGAGGGCAAAACAACGTGCAGGGCGCATCGGATGCGGGCCTGATCCCGATGTTCCTGCCGGACTATCAGTCGGTGACTGACGACGGTGTTCGCGCCAAGTTCAATGATGTCTGGCATTCGGATGACTTTTCGAACGAGAAGGGTCTGACGGTGACCGAGATCATCGATCAGGCATATGCGGGCAACATCAAGGGCATGTATATTCAGGGTGAAAACCCGGCCATGTCCGATCCGGATGTGAACCACGCCCGCGCGGCACTGGCCAAACTGGATCTGATGATCGTGCAGGACATCTTCCTGACCGAGACGGCGAACTATGCCGATATCATCCTGCCTGCCTCGGCGCTCTATGAAAAGAACGGCACGGTGTCGAACACCAACCGTCAGGTACAGCGTGTACGGCCTGCCGTTACCCCTCCGGGTGAGGCGCGCGAAGATTGGAAGATCACGGTTGAGCTGGCACAGCGCATCGGGCTGAATTGGGACTACACCGATGTGTCGCAGGTCTTTGCCGAGATGAAACTGACCATGGCGTCGCTTGACAACATCACGTGGGAGCGTCTGGAGACCGAGACGATTACCTACCCGTCGCTCAGCGAAACCGATCCGGGTCAGGCCATCGTGTTCGGGGATGGTTTCCCCCGTTCGGGCGGCAAGGCGAAGTTCATTCCCGCCAGCGTCATTCCGCCGGATGAGGCCCCGGACGAGGAATACCCGATGATCGCCACCACTGGCCGTCAGCTGGAACATTGGCACACCGGCTCGATGACCCGCCGGTCCAATGTTCTGGACGCGGTGGAGCCGGAGGCGAACTGTTCGATGAATCCACGTACGCTCAAGCTTATGGGAATCGAGCCGGGCGATATGATCCGCCTGACCACACGTCGTGGTTCGATTGAGATCATGGTTCGCGCGGACCGGGCGATTGCCGAGGATATGGTGTTCATCCCGTTTGCCTATGTTGAGGCGGCGGCGAACATTCTGACCAACTCGGCCATCGACCCTTATGGCAAAATCCCCGAGTTCAAATTCTCGGCCATTCGCGTCGAAAAGATCGAAAGCGCAGTTGCGGCTGAGTAAAACCAACACATATCAAGCAAAGAAGGCGGCCAGATGGGTCGCCTTTTTCTTTTCTTGACAGGCGCTTGCGCTCGACCAACCCTGTCGTAGATGTTGGTGGAGGAATTTCTTATGGCACGCCGTTTCGTCGATCTGTCCGTTCCGTTGGAAACCGGGATCGTGTCTGACCCGCCAATCATGTTGCCGCAAATTGAATATCTGACCCATGATCAGACGGCAGAACAGGTCATGTCTTTCTTTCCGGGTCTGGAACGGCAAGACCTGCCGAACGGTGAAGGATGGGCAATCGAACGGTTGCAGATCGCGACCCACAACGGCACGCATCTGGATGCGCCGTATCACCATCATTCCACGATGAACAAAGGTGAACGGGCAATAACCATCGACGAAGTGCCGTTGGAGTGGTGCATGAACCCCGGCGTCAAGCTGGACTTTCGGCACTTCGAGGATGGGTATGTCGTTACCGCGGCAGATGTCGAAGCCGAATTGAAGCGCATCGGCCACGACCTTTGCCCGCTGGATATCGTCGTGGTCAACACTGCTGCAGGGACACGTTATGGCGCGCCGGATTATCTGGCCAAAGGATGTGGAATGGGGCGCGAGGCGACGCTTTTTCTGACTGAACGTGGCGTGCGTGTCACCGGCACCGACGCATGGAGCTGGGATGCCCCGTTTCCGCTCACCGCTCAGGAATACGCTGAGACCCGAGATCCATCTATAATCTGGGAAGGCCACCGCGCGTCGATGGACATCGGGTATTGCCACTTGGAAAAGCTGACCAATCTGGAAGATTTGCCGCCCTCAGGGTTCGAGATTTCCTGTTTCCCCTTCAAGATTAAAGGGGCCTCTGCCGGATTTGTCCGGGCAGTTGCAATATTTGACGAACAAGACGCGCAGTAAAGGGGGCCAGATGCAGCCGACTACGACACCTCCTGGCGGGCATGATGGCCCGTACGCTGCGCCGGTGGAAATTCGCGGCTTTGAAGTACGGCCCGAATGGATCGACTATAACGGCCATATGAATGTTGGGTTTTACGGTGTCGCCTTTGACATGGCGTTGGAAAAGCTGATGGTTGACCATCTCGGGCTGGGCGAGGTGCAGGTCAAGGCGTTGGGGCAGGGGCCTTACATCCTGCAGTCTCATCTGCATTTCGTGCGGGAGGTCAAAGACGGTTCATCGTTTTATTTCAGGTTCCGTATGCTGGATGCTGACAGCAAGAGAGGACATTATTTCGCACAGATGCTTTTGGCAGAAACTGACGAGATTTGCGCGACGCAAGAGGCGCTTTTTATGAATGTCAGCCACAGCTCCGGGCGCTCCGAGCCCTATCCGGATTGGGCAGCGGCGCGTCTTGCGCAAATGGTGGATGACCATAAGTCTCTGGGACTGGCTTCGCAGATCGGCCAACCGATAGGAATTCGCCGGGAATAATTTTGGAGGTCGGAAGCGATCCTAATAGTCCTTTGAAAAGAACACTCCGATGCCCGTTTCGCCGCGACCGTCAACCGTGCCCTTGACCGAGAAATTGTCGGTGACATCAAGGTTCAGGTTCACCTCGGTATCGCCTTCGGTATTGACGGTAAAGTCGGTATAGAGGTTTTCACCCAGATAGGCCCCGGCACCCAATCGGCCCGCGCCACCGTCTGACGCACCAACATCAATCGTATCAACACCGGTAGAGTCGCGTAATCCCTTGGTCGCGTCCCCTCCAGCACCGCTGAGTTGCGCCAGCGACGCGGCCATCTGAGCAATCAGGAAGGGTGAGATTTCCGAGAACCTGTTCCCAAAGAGCAGCATCGCCAGTGCCTCTTCCGCCGGGCGTTCGGGATCGGAAAACACGCTGACCTCGGGTGAATCCAGCGGCCCTGCGATTTCGATGGTCGCGGTGCCGTCCGAGGTGCTGGCAGAGGATTCAAACTCGATATAAGGCGTCAAGTCACCCTGTAGGGTCACGATGCCTTTGGTCAGGGCCAGCCTGCGGCCCAGAATATCGAAATTACCGCGGATCAATTCAATCTGACCTGATGGGACCACCGAGGTCGTGGTGCCACCAATGGAAATCCGGCCACCCAGTTCGGCATTTACACCGCGCCCCCGTACGAACACGGCTTTGGGTGCCAGCAAGTTGATGTCCAGTGCTATTCGGGACGTGCGTTGCCCCTTGTCTTCGGTGGCTACCAGACCTGCACGCTCACGCGTGATGAAACTGGCTCCGCTTTCGTTGACATGCTGTATCTCAGGGATCGGTGCGGCACCTACAGCCCCCGAAGCCGCAGCGAGGTTGATATTGGTCTCACCAAAGGTGATCTGCCCGGCCAGCGAACTGTTCCCGGCTAAGGCGCCGGTCATCGCAATCTGGCCATTCAAAGTTGTCTCATACAAAAGCCGGTCGGTCAGGACGAGGTTGTCGATTGTTGTCTTGATCTGCGCGTTGAACGGGGGCGTCAGATCGACAGGTCCATTGACGGTAAAGCCACCACCGGCCCGCACACCACCGTTCAGCGTGATGGTTGCACGGCTTTGCGCCAGGTCCACCTGTCCGTTGATCCCGGTGATGGTCTGGCCTGCACCGGGAAGTGCAAGGGATGTTCCCGAAGTGGTAATCGACCCGCTTAGGGATGCCAGATCAGCCGGGCCCTTGAGGGCCAGATCAAAACGTGCGGACCCTTCAATCTTGTTAGGCGTGATGAAGACGTTTGCTATCCCCAGGTTTACGCCACCCTTCGCTGAAATATCTGCATTGCTGCTGGTTTCGTCAAAGGTGCCTGCAACCGTACTGACGATGTCTGCGGGACCTTGCGCCTTGGCGTCGATGGTCCAAACGCCACTGTCCCGCTTTGCATTGCCCGCAGCGGTAAGGGTGCCGGGAAATTCTGGCACAAACCTTTCGATGCGGTTGAACTTGGCATCGAAGTCCAGATCAGAGGATCCATTTGTGTCCACCGTACCGGACACTTTGGCATAGGAACTCTCTGGCCCAAGCAAGTGTGCGGTTCCTTCGAGCCCGGACCGTGTCGGAGCGACGTTGCCGTCCAGTTTCAGAGGCCCGGAGAGTGTTTTTGACAGCCGCCCCAGATCATCCAGCGCTGCGGAAAAGGTCAATCCGCCGGCATCGCGGTCCAGTTTGCCGGATGCATCCGCAGAAAGGGCGGTGCCGATCAGCTGGAATGTGCGAATATTCAGACCGGCCTCGTCATTCACCGCATCCACCGTCAGGTTCGTTCGCCCCTGGATCAGGTTGTCAACTGCATTGATGCCGGATTTGATGTCATCAGCAGCCAAGTTGCCTTTGATGTCAAATGCCTTGCTGCCAACCGTACCTTTGCCTGCGACGTCCGCGATGATCGAACCTGCAAGATCTCGCCCGGCAAGAGTTGAAAAAGTTGACAGGTCCGGGACGTTCAGACTGACCTGCCCGTCCACGGCCAATGCATCCGTCGGATCATCAATTGTTGCCGCGGCGCTTGCCACAATGGCTGAACCTTTGATCACCGCGTCGCGGATTTCAATCTGCTTCTGGCTCAGCGCGCCGTCGAAATTTATCTCGGTCCGACCGACCAGCAGCGGGTCAATCTCGGGTAGGCCCGTTTTGATGTCCCGGCTCATCACGCTGGCTGTGCCATCAAACTCGAGCGTCTGAACAGTGCCTTTGCCGTCCAGTTTCGCCTGTACCGCACCGCCAAGCTCACGTTTGGCGAGGCCCGAGAACACGGAAAGATCCCGCGCGTTGACTGTTGCTTGCCCGTCAATCGTCACGCTGCCGTCAGGGGTGGTAACCGTACCATCAGCCTGCGCGCGCAGAGTATCGCCGATCAGCGTAAAATCCCGGATCGTTACGCCATCTGGACCGCGTTTTGCGTCCAGCGTGATTGTTGTGTTGCCCCGGATCACTGGGTCAATGTCATCGCGCCCTGTGGAAAGACCGCGCCCTTCGACCTCCAGCTTGCCATCGAAACTGCCTTCAAGCGGCGAACCCTGGCCCGTGAGCCGGGCAGAGGCCTGACCGCCCAGTTCCAGCTGCGCCAGACCCGAAAACCGTGCCAGATCGGTCGCCTGCAATGTCGCGGTTCCATCGACGGCCAAACCACTGGACAAGCCGCTGATCTCGGCATCAACGCCCAGTTCATAGTCCGAGCCGACCATCTCGACCCCGGACACGTTCAGGGTCAGATCCCTGCCATACTGGAACGTACCGTCCAGCGTAATGCGGTCTCCAATAGCTGCGTTCAGGGCATCGTCAGTCAGGTCGATACCGTCCAAAGCAGCTTGCAAATCACCGTCGATCCGCAAAACGTCACCCTGTTCCAAAGTTCCCTGCGCCGTAATTTGCGCGCGTTGCAGGTTCAGGGTATCGGATTTTACCGCGTTAGCGGTCAGACTTAGATCCCAGAGATTGCCGTTTTTCTCATCAAACAACGCAGAGACCTGCGCAGCTTCGATCGATGTGTCGCCACCTGACAACGGAAGGACGACGCTTTGCCCCTCGGGCGGTGTAATGCGTCCTTGCAGGGCCGCCAGTTGCAGCCGACCGCCCGGCGCCAGTTGCAGCGCCCCTTTCAGGTTCAGTGCCTGAGAACTGAGTTCCAGATCACTGATATCCAACGCGCCTTCAGGCAGGGTCCGTCCATCCACGATCAACTGCGTTTTGGGGCCGAAAAACGTATCCATTTTTTCAGCAACAAAAGGTGTCAGGTCACCACCCAGATCCGCGGTAAAGGCGATGCCCTCCTCCGCGCTAGCCGCGGCTGTTGGGGCCGAACGCAACCGAACCTGTCCGGTCACTCGTGGCTGCCCATCACTGCTCAGGCCGATATCGGCCGTAAAATCCGTCACCGGCCCGGACCCTTTCGCGGACAATCCGATCGGGGGACTGTCCGGCATTTTCAAAGCGGTCGAGATCAGACCCCCCGCGGCTTCGGTGACCTGAAGGTCAAGATCGATCTGGCTGTCAGTGTTCCTAAAACCCGCAGCTATGGAGATTTGATCACCGGCCCGATCCAGTCGGGTGATGTCCAGTTTGGTGTCCAGCGTCCCGTCGGCCAGCGACAGGTTGCCATTGACGGCCAGTTCCGCCGCAACGCCGATCAAAGGTTTGCCCAAGGCCAGCTCGCCAATGTGGATTTCGCCGATTTCGATGGCCACGGGCAGTTCAGGCAGTTGAAAAGCTTGGGTCTCGGCAGAAGCGGACGGTGTGTCCTTGGTCGTGGTGCCCGGCGCACGGGCGACGTCGATTTCTTGTGCGGTCAGCGCGTTGACCGAGAACCGCCCACGAATCAACGCCAACCGGTTCCAATCCAGTTCCGCTCCCCGGATGGTCAGCCAGACCCCTTCATCATCGGCCACCGTGATCTCGGTAATGGTGGCGCGTGAACTCAGCGCGCCTTGCAGACCTTTGACGGTAACATTCTGATCGTCGCCCGACAGCGTGTCCTGTAGGAACCGCTCGATCATGCTACCGCCTTCGTCCTCCTGCGCGGGGCCGGCCACTGGCACAAGCATCAGCGTGCCAATCAGCAGAAGGTATGAAAGGTGCCGCCTCAAAACGCTTGCCCGATCCCGATATAGAATTGCAGACCATTGCCGCTGGAGCCGCTTACCGGGAAGGCCAGGTCAAACCGCAGGGGTCCGAAGCCGCCCAAATCATATCTTACGCCGATACCGGCACCTGCATGATCTTCCGCGCCACTTCCTATAAAGGAAGAGGTATCGACGACACCGTAGTCGTAAAACCCAACCAACGACAGAGAATCTGTCACCTTGCCCCGGATCTCGCCTGAAAGTCCAAGGAACGATTTGCCGCCTGCGACACCGGTCCCGACCGGGATGCCAAGGCTTTCATAGGGTTGCCCGCGCACGGTTCCTGCACCACCGGAAAAAAACAGAAAGTCGGGTGTAACGCCATCTGCTGGCGGGCCAATGACTGATCCAAGTTGCGCCCGCGCTGCCAGCACAACCCTGCCGCCGGTTCCAAGGCTGGTATAGATCCGGCCGTCGACAAACAGGCGAATGCCCGTATCGGTGCCGGAAAAGCCAATGAAAGGCATGACTTCGGAATCCAGATAATAGCCGCGCGTGGCGCTGACTTTATTGTCGCGTTCATCCCTTTCCGAGCGGAAGGGCAGGATAAAGTACCTGAACTTGCGGCCACTTCCATAGGCGTCGTCAGCATCTGACCACTGTAACCCAGCCGAGGCTTCGGCATAGAGCGTGTCCGAGAATGTGCGGCGCGCACCATATGCCACAGACGCAACCGATACATTGTAGTTTTCAGTGTTGCGGCGCTCCAGCAACACGTTCCAGAATGTATTGTCGTCCGGACCCAGACGATCGGGCTGATCCAGACGCAATCCGATCCGCCCATCAAGATCTTCGGAACCACCGATATTTCGTATCGCGGCCTCAAAACGCAGACGCTCCGCGCGTTTGAACATGTTTCGATGTGTCCAGGTCGCGGTCACGTCGAGACCGTCGCGCGAGGCCAGCTCGAGCCCAAAGGTCAGCTGACGCTTTGGTAGGTCTTCGAATGTGGCGTCGAAATCCAGTGTCCCGTCGGGGTTTGCTGTCTCATGTTCCTGCAATGAGACGACGTTGAACGTGCCGGTTCGGCGCAAACGCGTTCCAACCTTCTGGATTTTTTCTGGTGAGTAAACTTCCCCGCTTGGGAAACCGGCGATTTTTTCGATGGACCGGTGGCGCACATCCGTGTCGCCCTTAATGAACATTCTGCCAAACGTCAGCCTGCGCCCCGGGTCCAGATCAATCTGCGCATCCAGACGGGCCTGTGCGTGACGGGCGATAATGGTCTGATCCTCAATTTTTGCTTTTGCGTGGCCTGCATTCCGCCAACCCTGCACACCGTCCGAGCCTGCTTTTTGAATGACCCCTGTTGTTGCTAGTTTGCCGGGGGCGAAACCTTCGGGCAGCACGGTGCCAGACGCCAAGGGCTGAACAATGGCCGTGCCGAATTTGAAGCTTGGCCCGGTTTCAACGGTAATTGCGGCCCTGTTGATCTGGGCTGGCACAGTCAAAGAGCTCAACTCAGCGGCTTCCTGCCCGTCAAGCTTAATGCTGACAACCGGGCTGAAATACCCTTCGTCATACAAGATCTGCACAAGCGTGCGGTAATCCGACAAGGCGGCAGACAGGATCTCAAGTGGCGTATCCAGACCCCGCTCTTCCGCTGTTGTCACCGATGATGTCTTTTTCAGACGTTCAACAAGTTCCTTTGAAGCGCCCGGCGCCGTCAGAGAGGTTTCCAGCGCCATCAGAGCGGTCGGGGTCAGTGCCATGACAATGGCACTCAGCCAGCACTTCAAACGGCCTTGCGGCATGCGCTCTTGCATGAATAGCCCCAACTGTCCCAGTTCCAGATCTCAGCTACCGTGTGATGCACGGTCTTATAGTGTCAGGTTAGAACATCTGAATGCCGTTGGGAAAAGGGATAAACGCGGGATCGGGAAATTTTGGTCGAATTGTCCCGGCCTTTGCTGACACAATCGCTTTGCCGCACCTCGATTGGCAGACCGGAATTGCCGCAGTCCGGGCCAAAGCCAACCGTATACAACCAATGTCCTGGCCAGTCCTTGGCTTCGGCCCTGTGTAATTCACTAGGCAAACGGGCGGTTCTTCGGTATTCCCAATATATTGTCAACTGGTATCAAAAAAACCGAAAAAATGTCCTATCTCGACAACATCCGAACCTTTGTCAGGGTTTACGATCTGGGCAGCATGTCTGCGGCCGGGCGAGATCTGAGGATTTCGCCAGCGGTGACATCGGCGCGAATATCGCAGCTTGAGGACCATCTGGGTGTACGTCTGTTCCAGCGCACCACACGTAACCTGTCCCCGACAGAGCAGGGAAAAGCATTCTACCCCGGTGCGGTGGCGGTTCTGGATGCGGTGGACGAGGCCGAGGCTCAGGTCACGCATCTGACCGAGGCACCGCGCGGGTCGTTGTTCGTGGCGTCTCCACTGGGGGTGGGGCGGCGATTGCTGGCACCGCATGTGCCTGAATTTCTTGCAGAATACCCCGAGATTGATGTCCGCTTGCGCCTGACGGATCGCTCGGTTGACCTGACGACGGAAGGTCTTGATCTGGCGTTTTTCATTGGCCAGCCCGAGGACAGCACGTTGCGTATTCGCAAGATTGCCGACTGCCAGCGTGTATTGTGTACTGCGCCGGATTATGTGGCGCGGCGCGGTATGCCTAAAACCGGAGCTGACCTGATTGCCGACAAGCATGAATGCCTGAATCTGCGCTTTCCGGGTGCGACCGAGTTTCAGTGGATGCTGAAAACGACCGATGGTCCGAAACGTTTTGCCGTGTCCGGGCGCTTCGAATGTGATGATGGGGATGTTTTGACGGACTGGGCGTTGTCCGGTCAAGGCATTGCAATGAAGCCGGTTTTCGAGGTGGCCGAGCATCTGAAATCCGGTCGCCTCGTACCGGTTGCGACGGAAACTCCGCCTGTTCCAGTTCAGATGGCCTGCCTATACACGCATCGGCGCCATCAGGACCCAAAGGCACGCCTGTTCATGGATTTCATGATTGAACGGATCAGTAAGGTAGTCCGCGTTACAGAATACCCTATCGCGGGGCCTAAACCATAGGCACTGACCCGACGCTGTGCACGAAGGTAAGTCCGGTCACGGCGCGGCCATCAGGCAGGCCACGTCCAGCATGCGGGCCGAAAAGCCCCATTCGTTGTCGTACCAGCCAAAAACGCGCGCCTGATTTTCACCGACCATGCGGGTTTCTGGCCCGGCGATGACCAGCGATTCCGGGCGCGCCCGCAAATCGGAGGACACCAGCGGCATATCCGTCCAACCCAAAACCGGCGACGCGTCAATGGCCTGACGCAAAGCATGATCGAAATCCTCGGCCCTCATGCCGCGTTCCAATGTGACCACGAGGTCGACCGCCGAAACGCTGGCTGTCGGGACGCGAACTGCGGCCCCCGAGATGCGCCCGGCCAGATGTGGAAGGACCACGTCGATCAGGTGTGTGGCGCTAGACGTTGTCGGAACCATGGACAACGCACCAGCCCGCGACCGGGCAAGGTCGCCGCGCGGGGCGTCAACCATGGGCTGGCTGTTTGTATAGCAATGGATGGTTGTCATATGGCCTGACAAAACACCACCAATGTGGTCCAGCACTTTGACCAGCGGTGCAAGCCCATTGGTTGTGCAAGAGGCGTTCGATACGATCCGGGCGCTGCCCAACTGATCCTCGTTCGCCCCCAGAACGACGGTTATGTCGGCCGCGGGCGAAGGGCCCGAGATCAGGACCTTGCTAGCGCCCGCAGATAACCCGCGACGCGCCACGTCGGATGTGCGCGCGACCCCGGTACAGTCCAGCATCACGTCAACGCCGGACAGGTCAACGCGTGTCAGATCGACACTGTGGGTCATAGGAACAGAGCGCCCGTCCACGATCAGCGTTTCATCCCCCTGTGACACATCGCCGGGATAAGGGCCGAAGGTGCTGTCGTATTTGAACAGGTAAGCGCAGGTCTCCAGCGGCGCGATGTCATTGATCAACACCAGCTCGATATCCGACCCTTCGGGCAGGGCCAGAACCTGCCGCAGGATCGTGCGGCCAATGCGGCCGAATCCGTTTATCGCGAGTTTCATGCGCAAGCTATGGCAGGGCGTCGGGGCGACCTCAATGCCTGATCAGCAACAGCTTACTTGCAACTGACCTGAGAAAAGAACTGACCCGAGATATTCTGGTACATGCTGTTGAAGATCACCTTGCAGCCCGTCGCTTGTTGAATGGCAACAATAGCTTGCGTCGTGCGAAGGCGTGGGGGCGGGCCGAACGGGTTCAGGTTGTTGTTGTCGCGTGTGGCGCGATAAATGACCGGTGCGTCAGCGACCTGTGTCACAGCCCAGTTGCGGCTCATGACGAAGACGGATTTGGTCTCTTCCCCCGCAATGGCGGGTGCTGTGTGTAGGATTGCAGAGGTAGAGAGTACGGCAACGGGTATCAGGGCAAGGCGCAGTTTCATGGACAAATCTCCAATGCACTAAACAAGAATTTACCTGGAGTTCAGCAAATTCCGACCCTTGTGTGAAGCCCTGGGATAAAAAATCACTGCGATTTCCAGCCAGACCAGCGTTTAGCGGTGCGACAGGGACAGGGGCATATGCCGGTTGACGTCCTTGTAAAGCAGATACCTGAATCGACCCGGCCCCCCTGCGTAACAGGCTTGCGGGCAAAAGGCGCGCAGCCACATGTAATCTCCGGCCTCAACTTCGACCCAGTCCTGATTGAGACGATAGACCGCTTTCCCTTCCAGAACATAAAGCCCGTGTTCCATCACATGAGTTTCGGCGAAGGGAATGACCCCGCCCGGTTCGAAATTGACAATGTTCACATGCATGTCATGGCGCAGGTCCTGTGGGTCTGCGAACCGCGTGGTGGACCATCGGCCTTCGGTCCCCGGCATTTCGACTGGCGTCACATCGCGTTCATTGGTGATGATCGGGTCTGGCGCGGGCAACCCGGGAACAGCATCATAGGCTTTGCGGACCCAGTGGAACCGGGCTGCCGTCTGGCCAGTGTTCCGCAATGTCCAGTCGCTGCCGACGGGGATGTAGGCATAACCGCCTGTCTCCAACACATGGTTTTCCGAGTTCAGTGTCAAAGTCACTGTTCCTTCGACGACAAAAAGCACCGCCTGAGCTTGCGCGTCTGTCTCTGGCTGATCGCTGCCGCCGCCGGGCTGCACTTCCATGATGTATTGCGAGAACGTTTCGGCAAATCCGCTGAGCGGGCGTGAAAGAACCCACAGGCGTGTTCCTTCCCAGAACGGCAGATAGCTGGTGACGATGTCGCGCATCGTACCTTTGGGAATGACCGCATACGCGTCGGTGAACATGGCGCGGTCGGTCAGCAACTGGTTCTGGCCGGGATGGCCGCCGGTCGGGGCGAAGTAGGTCGGATGGGTCATTTGTCTGCCTCGGGATCGTTTGAATGGCACTATGGGCACAAAGGCGCGGCGCTATTAGGTCCTGACGCGCGATAGGTTTGTTCGGGATATTTTGAAGGTCGGCACCCCGGGGCTTGGCCCTGCTGAAACAGAGGTATATCCTTGGTCACAAATGATTTCAGTTCTGTGAGGCCCCTATGAAAGCCCAGTTGTTACCCATCATTGCCGCGTGTGGCGCCCTTTTGATGACCGGTTCCGCCGACGCCAAGTCACTCTCCCGAATCATAGCTGAGATGGGGCTGTCCCCGGCAGACTTTGAAGTGGTTAGTGAAACCTCGAATGCGCTTTTGAACAATGGCACGCCCTCTGTAGGGCAGGAACGGTCCTGGCAAAACGACGAGACCGGCTCAAAAGGAACGATCAGGGTGCAAAACGTTCAGGGCAACTGCGTCGGCCTTCAGCATGTCATCCAGCCGGAAGGCAGCGATCAAAGCCGAGAAATCAGAACCCGCCGGTGTAATGACGGTAACGGAAACTGGATCCTGACACCCTGATCTCTGACTTGGCTATCAGTACCCGAGGTCCCGGCTGACTTCGTGCAGCAGGGGATCGCCGGATTTGAGCCTGTGGTAGTTCTCGGCCACATCCGACAGTGCATCGCCCAGATACCAGCCCGAGACGTGCGGTGTGATCGTCACAGCGGGGTGCCGCCACAAGGGGCTGTCCTTCGGCAGCGGTTCCTGTGATGTGACGTCCAACACCGCATGGCCCGGAGAACCGTTATCCAGCGCCGCGATCAGTGCCGCCTCGTCAATCAGGTTTCCGCGTCCGGCGTTCAACAACTGACTGCCCGGCTTCATCGCGGCCAGCGTCTGTGCGTCAAACAGACCCACGGTTTGCGGCGTCGAAGGCAGGATGGCACAGACGTGATCACATTGCCCCAATAGCCGAGGCAGCGCGTCTTGCCCATGCTGGCAGGTGACACCATCGATGGACTTTGGTGAGCGGCTCCAGCCCATGACCTGAAACCCGACGGCACGTAACATGCGGGCAGTGCGGGCCCCGATATGGCCCAGACCCAGAACGCCCACAACCGTATCAGGTGTGAAAACGGGCGCGCGCGGCAACCACTCGGCGCGACTCTGGGATGCCTCGTGAAAGACCATGTGGCGCTGAGCGCGCAGAATATAGGCGAGAAACCATTCGGCAATGCCCTGCGCAGGCGCGTCTGGCTTCAATCGCGCCACACGGATATGCGGAGGCAGGTCCGGATGGCCAACTATGGTCTCAACCCCGGCCCCCAGCTTCTGAACCAGTTTCAGGTTGGGCAGCTTCGTCGGGTGATTGCTTTGCATGCTGACTACCGCCAGCATCGTAATGTCGTTGGGGTCGCCCAGCGTTTCGGGTGTGCGGATGTCGGCACCAGGCGCCAGGGCCTGTAAAGTGGCGGCGATTTCCTCATCCCCAATCCAGTCCGACAGCCCGGTTTCAATCAACAACGCCATATGCGAACCCCACTTGGATTTGATGTGGTGACGTCCCGTCACAGCGGTGGACAGGATCAGGTCTGTTAAGCCATCCTCGTGCCTAAAAGTACAGCCCGGTTTCAAAACCCGAAAAGGACAGTTTCGTGAAGATACCACTCACCGCGCACCGGGGAAACCACGTTACATCGCAATCGGTTACCGGTATGAGTGAGCCGAGGCACACAACGCAGCGAATGACCAGAGGGGACTGATGGCAGGGCTCGACTTCACGGATCAGACCTATTTTCATCAGCGCGAGGATGGGGCGTTTGTAGGACATGATCCTGCACGCGGTCCGTGGTCTGCCGATCATTGCCACGCAGGGCCGGTCAGCGGGTTGATAGTGCGGGCAGCGGAAACTGAGGTTGGCCCCGAAAAGATGCTGACCCGCCTGACAGTTGACCTGTTGCGCCCTCTGCCCTTGGCCGGGTTGCGGGTTGCCGCAGAAACCACGCGCCATACCAAGACGCTGGCGACCACACGGGTTACGGTGCACGACCTGGATGACACACTCTGCGCCACGGCCACCACCATGCATCTGGCGCGACGCGATCTGGGCGCGGTGGCAAACGTCGAAATCAGTGCGCCACAGTTGGAAGACGCAGTAGAAGGTCCTTTTCCAATCGGCGAGATTCGTCATGATTTGAAGGGGTTTGCCCACTACAGTGACATCCTTTATCCCAAAGACGGCAAACAGGGGGCCGGACCGAAAACGGTCTGGATGCGCACCCCAAAGCTGTTGAGCAGCGAAGATCAGTCGCCCATTCAGGCACTGTGCCCGTTGGCGGATTGCGGCAATGGAATCTCGTGGAATGCTCCGACGTCGGAGATGGGGTTCATGAACACCGATCTGACCGTGAATATCCACCGCGAACCGGTGTCAGATTGGCTGGCGTCCCGTTCGGTTTCACACTGGCAACCTACGGGCATCGGCATGTCTCAGTCGGTGCTTTTTGACACGCAGGGTCCTGTAGGGACGGCCCTGCAAACACTGGTGCTGTTCCCGCCAGTCTGAAGGTCGGCTGGTTTTCGCAGGCGTGTGTAAAGGCCGTTGTCGCCGTGTCCCTTCAGACCTATCTTGCGCATATGCGCTGGCTGTTCACTGTCATGACCTGTTGCCTGCCGATCCCGGCCCTGTCGCACCCGCATGTCTTTATCGACACCGGGCTGGAATTCATCGTGGATGAGGCCGGTCACCTGACCCATATCCGGGTGACTTGGGCATATGACGAATTCTACTCTCTGCTTGTTCTGGAAGACATGAATTTGGATCAGGATGCCGACGGCATTTTGACGAAAAGCGAAGAAGAACGTCTGAGCGGGTTCGATATGCAATGGGTCGAGGGGTATGACGGCGACCTCGTGCTCACCAAAGACGGAGCGCTGGTTGCTCTGTCCGGTCCATTAGAGCCCAGTGCGACAACGGAAGATGGGCGGGTCGTGACCACCCACATGCGCGCGGTCGAAGGCGACGCGATACTTGCCACAGGGCTTTCCGCCAAGGCATTTGATGAGTCCTTCTATACGGCCTACGAGATTACGCGCCCTGTAACCGTGACGGGCCCGGCTTTATGCCGGGTGGATCGTAACGATCCCGACATAGACGGGCAGCTTGCACAGATGCAGGCGTTTCTGTTGACACTGGACGCGGATTACGACCTGGAGGAAAACGATATTCCATTGGTTGGTGAGAACTTTGCGACTGAGATCCTCGTTTCATGTCCCGTTTCCTGATTGTTCCGGTCGCTCTGGCCTTCGGTTTGCTTCTTTGGTTCTGGGGCAGTGGTGGGTTTGACAGCCTGGCAAGTTGGGCAGCCGGAGAGCAGCGGGACTTTCAGAACCAGATAGCGCGGTCCTTGCGTGCCGCGCGTGCGGAACAGCCTCAGGCGGTGGCCACGCTTCTGACCGTCTGTTTCGCCTACGGGTTCTTTCATGCCGTGGGTCCGGGCCACGGGAAGGTTTTGATCGGGGGCTACGGTTTGGGTCGGCGTGTTGCCTTCTGGCGGTTGTCGGCGATTAGCGTATTGTCCAGTTTTGGACAGGCGGTGATGGCGGTTGTGCTGGTCTACGCGGGGGTGCTGGTCTTTCAGATGTCCCGCGAAAGCCTTGTTGGGACGACCGAACAGGTGATGGCTCCGATCAGCTACGGAGCCATTGCGTTGATTGGGCTTTGGTTGGTTGTACGGTCTGTGCGCAATTTCGCACGACAACGAAAAAAGCATGTCCCTAACGATCACACCCATCAGCACCATCATGATGACGGAGACTGCGCGGAGTGCGGCCATCGTCATGGTCCAACCGCGGACGAGGTTGCGAATGTCGGCACATTGCGCGAAGCCCTGATCCTGATCGCAGGCATAGCTGCACGGCCTTGTACCGGTGCCTTGTTTGTACTGATCCTGACGTGGCAAATGGGCATCGCCATGGTGGGGATCGCGGGTGCTTTTGCCATGGCGCTTGGCACGGCGACTGTGACTACGCTGGTCGGGTGGACGTCTTTTGGTCTGCGCGGCGGGCTGCTGGCTTCGGCTTCGGCCACGCGCTTTGCGTCGATTTTGGCACCCAGCATCGAACTGGTGGCAGGACTTACAATTGCGGTGATTGCAGGCGGGTTGCTTCTGCGCGCGGTTTAGATCAGTCGAACACCGGTTCCGGGTATCCGACCCGCGCCAGATAAAGCCCCTGCGGCGGACATACCGGCCCGCAGGCAGCGCGGTCGGTGGCTTCCAAAGCCTCACGCACGTTGTCCGGGGTCCACGCTCCCGCCCCGACACGTTCCAGAGTGCCAACGAAACTGCGCACCTGATTGTGCAGGAACGACCGGGCGCGCACGTGGAAATGAACCTCGGGGCCGGAAAAGCCCTCGACCCGTTCAACGCGCAGTTCATCAAGGGTTTTGACCGGGCTGGCCGCCTGACAGATGGAGGACCGAAAGGTGGTGAAATCATGCCGGCCCAGCAGCATGTTTGCCCCTTCCTGCATGGCGTCAACATCCAACTGGTGGCTAATCTGCCAGACCTGTCCCCGGTCGTGGGTTGCAGGCGCACGGCGCATCAGGATGCGGAACAGATATTGCCGTTCAACCGCTGAAAACCGCGCGTGCCAATCCTCGGCCACTGGGGCGGCCTTAACGATAGCCACTGGAAGAGGCTTGAGATGATAGTTCAGCGCCTCAGACAGGCGAAACGGGTCCCATTCCATTGCCATGTCGCAATGGGCAACCTGCCCCAGAGCGTGAACACCGGCGTCTGTGCGCCCTGCTGCGGCAATTGTGTGGCCGCCCGGCTGAATTCGGGAAAGCGCCTGTTCGATGGCACCTTGCACGGATGGTTGATCCTTTTGCCGCTGCCATCCGGCAAACGGCTCCCCCTGGTATTCAACTTTCAACGCATATCTGGGCATGTGCCGCTGGTACAGCGCAGCGCAGGATCGGGCAAGGGGGCGAAAGCGCTGGTATGTGCCGCGACCGCTACCTATCTTGGGTAAAAGGAAAATTGCGGGGCGGCGGATTGGTCATCTCTTCACTGGCAGACAGTCTTGCGCGTGGCGTCGAAAGTATCGGCGACAGCGTGTCCGAGACATTTTTCGAGCCGGTCATCCGTTTGGGTGTCACCGGGCTGGCACGATCCGGCAAAACAGTATTCATCACTTCGTTGGTTGCCAATCTGTTGGATCGGGGCCGTATGACCGGGCTTGTTGCGCAGCAGGAGGGGCGGATCAATGCCGCCTTTCTGCAACCCCAGCCGGATGACACTGTGCCCCGGTTCGATTATGAATCGCACCTGTCTGCCCTGACGGGACCGACACCGCACTGGCCAGACAGCACGCGTGCGGTGTCTGAATTGCGTTTGTCCTTCAAGGCCCGTCCCGCCGGGCTGCTTGCCGGGTTGCAAGGGCCGCGCACGGTCCATTTGGATATCGTCGATTACCCAGGCGAATGGCTGCTGGATCTGGCCTTGCTGGACAAATCTTACGCAGACTGGTCTCAGGAAACTCTGGCACGGATCGAGACCCGTGCGGAGGCTGCCGCGTATCTGGCGTTGGTCCAAAATACAGACCCGTCGGTAGGGCACGACGAACCTGCCGCACAAGCTCTGGCCGCGTCGTTCACCGCCTATCTCAACGCAGCGCGCGATGCCGGGTTTTACGACTGTACGCCGGGACGTTTCCTTCTGCCGGGCGATCTGGCGGGATCTCCGGTGCTGACCTTTGCACCGCTGGCAATCACTGGCTCGTCGCGGCGCAGGACCCTTCAGCGCGAGATGGAACGGCGGTTTGAAGCTTATAAATCTCAGGTCGTGAAACCGTTTTTTCGGGATCACTTCTCGCGGATTGATCGGCAGGTGGTTCTGGTTGACGCGCTGGGCGCAATTCACAAGGGTCCTCAGGCCGTTGAAGATATGCGCCGCGCGATGGCCGATATCCTGTCGGCTTTTCGTCCGGGCCGGAACGCATGGCTGAGCCAGCTTTTGCTGGGCAAAAAGGTCGAACGCATCCTGTTTGCAGCGACAAAAGCGGACCACCTGCACCACACGCAACATCCCCGCCTGACCGCGATTATCGAGGCTTTGACGCGCGAGGCGCGCAATCGTGCGAATTTCGCCGGGGCCCGGACCGCGGCCCTGTCTCTGGCATCGCTGCGTGCAACGACCGAAGAGATTCGCAGCCACGACGGAACCGATCTGCCATGCGTGCGTGGTACTTTGTTGGACAGCGGCAAACAGGCCGCTTTCTATCCCGGAGACTTGCCCGAGGATCCGGCGCATCTGTTGGGTCCGGCGCGAAATGGAGCGGAGAGTTGGTTGAACGAAGACTATGGGTTCATGGCCTTTGCCCCGGCAAAACTAACCCTGAAACCCGGTGACGGCCCTCCGCATATCCGACTGGATCGTGCGGCGCAGTTTCTGATCGGAGACAGATTGTGATCGCGACACTGCGCCCCGCACGCACCACAGATGCCGGTACAATCGGTACGATCCTGCACGGCTTCGCCTTGGAAAACGACTGGATGCCCAAACTGCACAGCTGTGCTGAAACCATCGCCTTTTGCGGCCGGATGATTGATCAGGATTGGGTCACTGTGGCCGAGGCAGAGACAGGTGTGGTCGGGTTTCTGGCGCTGAATGGTGGTGAAATCCATTCACTTTATCTGGATGCGCAAGCTCGGGGGCAGGGGATTGGTCAGCAATTGCTGGGTCACGCGAAATCAAGCCAGCGGCGGCTGGGCTTATACGCGTTTCAGGATAATTCCCGTGCCTGTCGGTTCTATGAGCGAAACGGCTTTGCCGAGGTGGCGCGCAGCGATGGGGCAGAAAACGATGAAAACCTGCCGGACATAAGGTTTGTCTGGCACAGCAGGGATGCGACAAATGGCTAAAGGTCCGGTTCTGATCGATCTTGACGATGATGAACCCGCTGCTGATGTCGCGCAGGCAAAACCGGTGCCGGATACTGTGCCGCCTCAGGGGCAGGCGATGCAAAGCGCGGCCCGACTGGCGGCCCGCAAACCCTCGGCCCTTGCGCGCTGGTTCTGGGGGCTTGCGCTTTCGGTGGTCGGGGCGGCCATATCGGTGGCTGCCTGGGATTTTGCAACCTCTCTGGTGGAGCGGACGCCCGTATTGGGTTGGATCGTTGCCGGACTGTTGGCTGCATTGGTTCTGGTGGCGGTGATCATCGCGCTGCGCGAGCTCGCGGCTTTGGGGCGGTTGTCCCGTGTTGATGGGATGCGCCGTGCAGCGGATATTGCATTGGCTGATGAAGACCTGGCTCAGGCGCGTGCCGTCACACATCGCATCATAGCATTCTACAAAGGGCGCGAGGATACCCGCTGGGGTCGTGAGCGATTGTCCGAGCGTATGGGAGAACAGTTCGATGCCGAGGCGCTTATAGTCCTTGCCGAGGATGAGCTGTTGGCCCCGCTCGACGCCGCCGCCAGCCGTGAGGTTGAGGCCGCGGCACGGCAGGTTGCCACCGTGACCGCTCTGGTCCCTCTGGCACTGGCGGATGTTGTAACGGCACTGGCTGCGTCCCTGCGGATGATCCGTCGCATTGCGGAAATCTACGGGGGGCGGGCTGGCACGTTGGGAAGCTGGCGTCTGACGCGTGCCGTCTTTGTGCATCTGGTCGCAACTGGGGCGGTGGCCGTTGGTGACGATCTGCTGGAACCTTTTCTTGGCGGATCCGTTCTCAGCAAATTGTCCCGACGGTTCGGAGAAGGTCTGGTCAACGGTGCGCTCAGCGCCCGAGTGGGCGTGGCCGCGATGGAAGTCTGCCGCCCGTTACCATTCTCAAAACGCCACAAACCCTCCACGCGGGGCATCATCAAGCGAGCCTTGCAGGGTCTATTCTCCAAGGGTTGATCCAGAGCAAAGCGTCAGAACACTCCCTTCGGCACTCTGCCTGTGAAAAAGGAGCTAGCCATGACGGATCACGGTCACAGTCCGCAGGAAATCGCCGACCGGATCAATGCTCCGCCCGGGCGTGGCGTGTTGCGCGACGTTGTGTATGGCGGCATTGACGGTTCCGTCACTACGTTTGCCATTGTCGCCGGTGTCGCGGGGGCGGGTCTTTCCCCGTTTGTCATCGTGGCGCTTGGTCTGGCAAACGTTCTGGCGGACGGGTTTTCCATGGCCGCAGGTAACTATTCGGGCACGAAGGCCGAACTGGACAACATACGGCGCATTCGGGCGATCGAGGAACGCCACATCGCACTCTACCCCGACGGCGAGCGCGAGGAGGTCCGTGAAATTCTGTCACAAAAAGGGTTGTCAGGGGAAATTCTGAACGAAGCCACCGCCGCGATCACGTCGAGCCACGAACATTGGGTCAACCTGATGATCGAGGGTGAATATGGGCTGGGCAGTGTAGACCCGCATCCGATGAAAGCCGCGTTGGCCACGTTTTTCGCGTTCCTTGTGGCCGGGATGATCCCGCTGCTGCCGTTTTTAGCGTCGGTGGAGAACGCTTTTGAGATGTCGATCTGGATGACGTTGGGGGTTTTCTTTGCGATTGGAGCATTCAAAAGCCGGTGGTCGTTGGCGGCTTGGTGGCGATCAGGTATCGAAACGCTGTTGATCGGTGGTTCGGCGGCACTGATCGCGTATCTCGTCGGGTCTCTGTTCCATCCATAAATGTCGCAGCTCGGTAGTCGCGACTGGTCAAAGCTTCCCGGATAGGTAGAGTGGCGCAAAACGGGTGCAAAGGCTAATGGCAGATCACGAGCTTTCTGGAAAGAACGTTTTGGTTCTGGGTGCTTATGGCTTCATCGGCGCCGCCGTCACGCGGTCAGTGTCAGCCGCAGGTGCCACGGTTCAGGGCATGGGGCGCAATCCTGAGCAAGGGGCAAAGGTCCTGCCGGGGGTGTCGCTGAAACAGGGCGATTTGCGAGATCTGTTGCACAAGGAAGACTGGCAGGACCTGCTGGCCAACGTCGATGTCGTGGTGAATTGCGCGGGGGTTTTGCAGGAAAACGCGCAGGACAACCTTGAAGCGGTGCACCATACAGCAATCACAGCCCTTGCAGAGGCCTGCGCTAAAGATGGCATCAGCGTTGTTCAGATCTCGGCAATCGGGGCAGAGCCGGACGCGAGCACGCATTTCCTGCGCAGCAAGGCACGCGGAGATGCCGCTTTACGTGCATCGGGCGTAACACTTTGGATCCTGAAGCCGGGGCTAGTTATCGGGCAAACGGATTATGGGGGAACGGCGTTGCTGCGAATGCTGGCTGCCGTGCCTTTTGTTCAACCGCTGGCTTACCCCGATACACCCGTTCAATGCATCGGGATGCCCGATCTGTGTGACGTCGTGATTGCTGTCGTTGCCGGTCACCTACCGCAGGGTAATTACGATCTGGTCGAGGATATCCCGCATAGTTTGTCGGACGTGGTGCGCTGCACGCGGCAGTGGCTCGGGTTTCCTGCCGCGCGCTTTCATTTGGTCCTGCCGCCTGTCCTGACAAAAGCCGTTGCGTCCATGGCGGACTGTCTGGCCCGGTTGGGTTGGCGGTCTCCGCTGCGCAGCACGGCGATGACGGTCATGGCGGATGGCGTGAATGGCGACCCCGGCCCCTATCGTGCAGCGGCCGGGCGCGGGATTGCCGCCTTGCCTGATGTCTACGCCAAGCGGCCTTTCGCGCGCGAGCATCGGTTGACCGCTCGGATGACGCTGTTGATGCCGTTGATCGTTGCAACACTCAGCCTGTTCTGGTTGCTGTCGGGCCTGTTTGGTTTGGCGGGTTTATCCACGGCTTCTGGCATGCTGGTCGAAGCAGGGTGGTCATCCGCCATGGCGGTGACCAGCGTTGTGTTCTGGTCCCTGATCGACATTGCACTTGGTCTGGCCATCCTGTGGCGCCGATGGGCGGCGCGGGCCTGTGTGGCGCAGTTGACAGTAGCCATATTCTACCTGATTGCCGCTTCGGTCACGATGCCGGAATTGTGGTTGGATCCGCTGGGGCCGCTGGTGAAAATCCTGCCCGCGATGATCCTGTCGCTTGTGGCGTTGCCTTTGTTTGAGAGCCGATGATGGACCCTGAACTGATCTTGCGATGGCTGCATGTCATCGGTGCATGTGTGCTGCTGGGAACAGGGGCAGGGATCGCCTTTTTCATGCTGATGGCGCACCGGACAAACGACCCGCGCGTCATCGCCCATACGGCGGGTATCGTGGTGCTTGCCGATCTTCTGTTCACCACGACCGCCGTCATCCTGCAACCAGTGACCGGAGCTCTGCTTGCCTGGCAGATCGGGTGGCATTTGGGTGAAGGATGGATCGTGTTGTCTCTGGTGCTTTATGTTTTGACGGGCTTGTACTGGTTGCCGGTGGTTTGGGTTCAAATCCGGTTGCGCGACCACGCGCGAACGGCGGCAGAGCGGGGAATGCAACTGCCACCGGAGTATTACCGCTTGTTTCGGTTCTGGTTTGCTTGCGGGGTTCCGGCATTTCTGGCGGTTTTGACCATCCTTTGGCTGATGATCGCCCGTCCGGCGATTTCGGTACTTTAGACTTTGTCACGGCTTTCCTGACTGTTGCTGACAGACAGCACAAGATAGCTTGGCCGAAATTACGGATCGGAGAGACTCGGTTGGAAACGCTGCTTGTTCTTATTGGCCTGGTTGTTCTGGCCATCCCGGTGACCTTGATTGCCCTTCTGGTCGGACATTCCCGATTGCGTCGCCGGGTCGAACAACTGGAAGGGCAGATCAATGCGTTGGTGTCGGGTGATGCACCGGCGTCGCTGCAACCGGAACAGGATGCACCTGCACCGCAACCTGTGGCAGAGGAACAGGTTCACAGCCCGGGGCCGTGGGCCGCGCCAAAGCGACAGGAAGACGAAAGCGCCGAAGATGTAAACACCGACGCCGCTACGCCTGCAATTGTATTTCGCCATGACAGGTTTGCTGCGCTGGGCACGTGGCTGCGTGAGAACTGGTTTTACGCGGTCTCGGCCCTGTCGCTGGCATTGGCCGGAATTTTCCTCGTGCAATATGGCGTTGAGAATGGATTGTTACCTCCGACGGCCCGCGTTTTCGCCGCGCTTGGTTTCGGCTCGGCTTTGATTGTCGGGGGCGAGGTTCTGCGCCGCAGGTTCGGGGATGACGAAGCGGTGGCCACTGCCTATTTGCCATCGGTCTTTTCCGGGGCCGGCCTCGTCACCTTGTTTGGGGCAATCCTGTCTGCGCGGCAGCTCTATGGCTTGATCGGGGCCGAGACGGCATTGGCAGGGATGGTCGTTGTCGCGCTTGTTGGTCTTGTTCTGGGGTGGTTCCACGGCACGCTGTTGGCTGCGGTTGGACTGATCGGAGCTTTTGCTGCACCCTTTCTGGTTGGAGGCGCATCTGACGATCCCTCGTGGCTCTATGCCTATTTTCTTTTGGTTGCCGTTTTGGGGCTGGGTATCGACACGGTGCGGCGCTGGGCATGGATTTCTGTTCTGACGTTGGTCGGCGTTTATGCGGCAAACCTGCTTTTGATAAGTGGCGCACCGAATACGGAACCGGGGTATCTGGTTGCGACAACAGTGCTGGCGCTTCTGGCAACGGCCATTCCGGTGCGGCGCGTTTGTCCGAATCATGCAGGGCGTATGATGTCTCAGGTAATCCGCACCCCCGGAACCCGCCCGTGGCCCGAGTTTCCAACTCGGCTCGCAGCCGGAGCGATTGCGGCCAGCACTGCAATCCTGTCCTGGCATTGGGCAGACTCTGCGGCTGAATTCTGGTTGGGTGTCTGCCTGCTGTCCGCCCTACTTCTGGCGCTGCTTTTGTGGGCCAAGGATGCGCCAGCCCTTCAGGATTTGACCGTGCTACCTGCAACGGGCCTTGTGTTTTTTGTTGCCTCTCACGGGCTGGAATACGGCGCGGTTCTGCGCAGCTTCGCCGACACCTATGCCGAGACGCCCGAGGCCGACTTTCCGATGGTGGCCACCGTGCTGGTTTTTTGGGGCGCGTTCATGTCGATTTTGATGTCGTGGCGGTCATTCAGGGCAAACCAGTTTCGCGCAATCTGGGCCGGGGGCGCTGTAATTTTTGCACCAGCGCTGGCCATCGCTTTGGAAATGGGCTGGCATCCCGCCACGGTTATCGGTGCGTACGCCTGGGCCCTACACGCGATTGTCCTGGCAGTTCTGATGGTGTTTCTGGCCGGGCGTTTTGGTCGCGCCGACGGCGATGACCGGATGCGGGCTGCTCTGGCCACGTTGTCGGCGCTGTCCTGTCTGGTCTTTGCCTGCGTCATCGTGCTCAGCTCGGCCGCGCTGACGATTGCGCTGGTGGCAAGCGTCGTCGCAGCAGCAGCCTTGGATCGCAGATTCACCTTGCCGCAGATGAGTTGGTTTATCTGGGCCGGTGTCTTCGCCGTCACCGTGCGCTTGGTGCTTGACCCGGGTCTGGACTGGGCCAACGCGGCCCCGGTGTCCGAAATGGCGATGGTTTATGGCGCGGCCACATTGGGTTTCGTGGCTGGTTGGTGGCTGTTGCGTCCCTTGCAGCGGCCGGTTGCAGCACTGCTGCTGGAAAGCGCGGCATGGGCGACGGGCGGCATTCTGCTGTCCCTGTTGCTACTGCGGTGGCTTGAAGGTTTCGGTGAAGGCGGGGCCGACAACAGCCATTGGGGTCTGGGCCTGCTGGCGGTCATCTGGCTGCTGCTGGCCTTTGCTCAGGTTCAGAGGTTTGGGCTGGGCGGCAAGCTGAATTATGCCCGGTACGCGTTGGCGGCGTTCTTTGCCGGTCATGGCTTGTTCCGTCTGACCTTGGCGTTGACCGAACAAAACCCGTTGTTGAACCCCAACGCCGACCCGGTGCTTGGCCCACCGTTTCTGAACACCCTTGTCCTTGCTTATCTGGTGCCTGCACTGACCATTGGATTCTCGGCCTGGCGGATCAGGGACATGCCAAAGCAGATCAGGCTGGCAAGCTACGCCATTGCGGGCGCGTTGATTGCCGTGTGGTTTGGGTTGACCATCCGCCATGTCTGGCAGGGAGCAGCAGGCATGTTTGAAGGCAACGGCGTCACGCAGCCCGAGCTTTATACATATACCCTTGTTCTGCTGCTGGTCGGGGCGGTGCTGTTCTACCAATCTCTGGCACGTGGTTCGGATGCGATGCGCAAGGCGGGGCTGGTGGTGATCGGGCTGGCGGTGGCCAAGGTCTTCCTGATCGATATTGCCGGTCTGGGTGGGTTGATCCGGGTGTTCTCACTGCTGGCGCTGGGGCTTGGGCTCGCTGGTCTGGCATGGCTGAATCGCTGGGCCAAGCTGCGCCATTCGCCGCATGGGCCGGAACCTCTGGACCATTGAAGGCAGGCGTCTTATAAGCGCGGCCATGTATGACCGGACGGCCATCATTATTCGAATTATATCCCCGGCGCTCTGACCCTCTGAGACGCCGGGCAAAGGTGTTTGAGAACTCGCACCGACCGCTTCGATCCAAGTACGACCAGATCATCCAAAGGACGCTCAAAATGTGCGCCGACACGATTCAAACGCCTGACTATAAAGACACGCTGAACCTGCCAAAAACCGATTTTCCCATGCGTGCGGGCCTGCCCGCACGCGAACCCGCATGGTTGGAGCGGTGGGAGACCATCGGTGTCTATGACCGCTTGCGCGAGAAAACGGGCCGCAAACCCTTTACTCTGCACGACGGCCCCCCCTATGCGAACGGCCACCTGCATATCGGCCACGCGCTGAACAAGACGATCAAGGACATGATCGTGCGCTCCCATCAGATGATGGGCTTTGACGCGCGTTACGTGCCCGGTTGGGACTGCCACGGCCTGCCGATCGAATGGAAGATCGAAGAACAGTACCGCAAGAAGGGCAAGAACAAGGACGAGGTGAACATCGTCGACTTCCGTCAGGAATGCCGCAAGTTCGCCGAAGGCTGGATCGACATCCAGCGGGAAGAGTTCAAACGTCTGGGCATCACCGGCAACTGGCCTGATCCCTACATCACCATGGACTTCCATGCCGAAGCGGTGATCGCCGATGAGTTCATGAAGTTCCTGATGAACGGCACGCTTTATCAGGGCTCGAAACCCGTGATGTGGTCGCCCATCGAGAAGACCGCGCTGGCCGAAGCCGAGGTCGAGTATCACGACAAGGAAAGCTTCACCATCTGGGTGAAGTTCAAGGTCGATAGCTACATGGCAATGGACCCCGGCGGCCCAGCCGTTGGCGATGAGCCTGTTCCTCTGCCGGACAAAACTCCTTACGAAGAGTTGCTGGGTGCATACGTTGTAATTTGGACGACAACACCTTGGACGATGCCGTCTAATAAAGCAGTCGTTTTTGGAGAAGATATTTCCTACGGCCTCTACGAAGTCACCGGGACACCGGAGGAATGCTGGGCTTCGGTCGGCGACAAATTTTTGTTGGCCGACAATCTGGCCGCTGATGTTCTGGGTCGCGCCCGTCTGAACGACGACCAGTGGAAGCGTGTTCGTGGTGTGACAACGCACGAATTGTCAGGTCTGCAACTGACCCACCCGCTGGCCGGTGCCGAAGGTGGCAATGGCGAATGGGACGATATCCGCGACTTCCGTGCCGCCGACTTCGTGACCGATACCGAAGGCACCGGTTTCGTTCATTGCGCGCCGTCCCACGGGATGGAGGAATTCGAACTCTATCGCGATCTGGGCATGTTGGAGCAGGTCATCACCTACAATGTGATGGATGATGGTTCGTTCCGTGCCGATCTGCCGTTCTTTGGTGGCAAGTTCATCCTGTCGCGCAAGGGCGGTGAGGGTGACGCGAACAAAGCCGTCATCGACAAGCTGGCCGAGGTCGGCGGGCTGCTGGCGCGTGGCAAGATCAAGCACAGCTATCCGCATTCGTGGCGCTCGAAAGCGCCGATCATCTATCGCAACACGCCGCAGTGGTTTGCATCCGTTGACCGCAAGCTGGACGACGGCATGGGTGAGATGGGGGACAGCATCCGCGAACGTGCGCTGCGCTCGATCGACGAGTTGGTGAAGTGGACGCCGCAGACGGGGCGTAACCGCCTCTATTCGATGATCGAAGCGCGTCCGGACTGGGTTCTGTCGCGCCAACGCGCCTGGGGCGTACCGCTGACCTGCTTCACCAAGAAAGGTGCCTTGCCCACCGACGCGGATTACCTGCTGCGCAACGCAGACCTGAACGCGCGCATCAAGGCGGCGTTTGAGAAAGACGGCGCGGATATCTGGTACACCGACGGGTTCAAAGAGAAAATTCTCGACGGCATCGCCAACCCCGATGACTACGATCAGGTGTTTGACGTGCTGGATGTGTGGTTCGATTCTGGTTCGACTCACGCCTTTGTTTTGCGCGACCGCGAAGATGGGACCGAGGACGGCATCGCCGATGTCTATATGGAAGGCACCGACCAGCACCGTGGTTGGTTCCATTCGTCCATGCTGCAGGCCTGCGGCACCAAAGGCCGTGCGCCTTACCGCAACGTTGTGACTCATGGATTCACGCTGGACGCCAAGGGCAACAAGATGTCCAAATCGCTGGGCAACACGATTGTGCCGGAAGAGGTCGTCAAGCAATACGGCGCCGATATCCTGCGCCTTTGGGTGGCTCAGACCGACTACACGGCCGATCAGCGTATCGGGCCGGAGATCCTGAAAGGCACCGCCGACAGCTATCGCCGTCTTCGCAACACTATGCGGTTCATGCTGGGCTCGCTGGCGGATTTCACCGAGGCCGACCGCGTTGCGCCCGAAGATATGCCGCGTCTGGAACGCTGGGTGCTCAGCCGGCTGGCCGATCTGGATGAGCAGGTTCGCAAAGGTTATGCGTCTTTCGATTTCCAGGGCGTATTCAGCGCGGTCTTTACCTTTGCCACGGTGGACCTGTCGTCCTTCTACTTCGACGTTCGCAAGGATGCACTTTATTGTGACGGCGACACGCCGCGCCGTCGTGCCGCGCGGACGGTCTTGGATATCCTGTTCCATCGCCTGACCACGTGGCTTGCACCGGTTCTGGTTTTCACCATGGAAGAGGTCTGGTTGGAGCGCTTTCCGGGCGAAGATAGCTCGGTCCATTTGGTCGACTTCCCGGAAACGCCTGCGGATTGGCGTTTTGCCGAACTGGAAGAGGCTGTTGCCAAAGTGCGCCGTGTACGCCGTGCAGTGACGGCCGCGCTTGAGATCCAGCGTCAGGACAAGGTGATCGGCTCCAGCCTCGAAGCAGCTCCGATTGTGCATGTTGAGGACAGTGAAACCCTTGATCTGCTGGTGACCTTTGACGTGGACGATTTGTGCATCACGTCAGGCCTGACTGTGACTGGCGACCCGGCCCCGGCCGAAGCGTTCCGCGTACCCGAAATCGAAGGCGTTGCCGTCGTGTTCGAGAAGGCCGAAGGCGAGAAGTGTCAGCGCTGTTGGAAAATCCTTCCTGACGTGGGCCGCCACGCCCACGCCGGAGTTTGCCGACGCTGCGATGAAGCGCTAAGCTGATGGAAACCGCCCTCTCGATCTTCCGAGGGGGCGTTTTTCGTTTCACGTCTGCACGGACTGCGGTGTCGGATTAAACAGGTCAAAGCCAATGGCTGGGTCCTTCAGGGCCTTCCAGACCTGATAATCCGTGAAATATCCAGTGTGCCCACCAGGATCGACCGGGATGTTGCGATTTACGGATATCAGCCCGCCTTCAATCTCGGTCCCTACAAAGTCATCCTGCCGGAAGATGTTGAACCATGCGGCGTTCAGGTTTTTGGGAACAACTGTGAACATCTCCGGAAAATAGCGCTGATAGATATGGGTCACAGGACAGCCCATCGTGATCAGCGTCAGGGTGCGCCCGTCAATCAGCTTTTGCACGCGTGGATCAGCCAGCATCTGTGTAGCAATCACGGTGCCTTGTGAATGTGAGATCACCGTGATGTGGTCCGCGGCAAAGATATCCACCACGTAATGCAGCGCACGGTAAAACCGTTCATCAATCGCCTTGCGATCCGGATAATTGCGCAGCCTGGTTTTAAGGTCCGCTTTCAGAAAGCACTTGTCGCGAATGGCATAGGTGACGATGTCTCTTGCCACGCCCAGCCCTGCCGCGACAAAATCGGAAAAGCGGTACATCAATGCTGTTGCACCCAGGACGATCAGGCCAATCTCGCCCTGTTTGCTTGCCAGCTTGTTCAAAACCAGGCCAATCACGTTGCAATTGTCCGTTCCGATCTGGCACAGGGGATCGACGTGCTGGCTCATCGCGATCTCTCGGATTGCGACCAGGGCCAGCGTGATTGCACCGAACAAAAAGACCCATTGTGCAAAACGATTGAGGATGGCGCGGCTGATCAGCCCGTCGCGGACATGCAGGTTTGCCTTCAGCCTTCTGCGACCGGCAAACAGGCCAACACCGACAAACACAAGAAGGACAATTGCCGCAAAGGCAACGCTGAGCGTTTCGATGGAGTCACTGAGGAAATTGTCAAACAGACCGGTCAGTTTTCCATCCGAAAGCCCCGGAACCGTGTCGAGCATTTCCCGCAGCATAAGCCACAACCCGGATATAAAGAACATCCAGAACACCAACATCCCAGCACATACGCTGGGATACAGCCGTCTGTGTTCTTTCAGATTGTCTGCCTGAACCTTTTCATCAAGCCTGGTCGCAGAAAGCACGTACAAAATGATTGTCATGAAGATCAGCGAAGCCCAGAAAAACGCCAGCAGGTAGACCTGAAAAGCTACAAACTGCTCCAGCGCCGAAGGGCAGGCTGGGCTGCCCGGCAAGGGTGTGCAGGCCCGGATTTCCAGACCAAGCGGACCTATGATCAGGCAGATCAGCAGCAAGAACCCCATCCCGAAAATGCCGCGCCAGAATACGCGTCTTAGATAAGTCGGGGCTTTAAAGCTGCGCCTTAGTCCGTATGCGGCCCCTCCTGCGTAAAGCGTGAACAAGAGCCAGAACAGCAGGAACGTGCTTTGAAAGAAGATCCCGGGAACGCGATCGACCATCACGGCGAGCGCTCCGATCAGAAGATAGGCATTCAGGGTCGCGACTGCACCGAAGAAAACCCAGGTAAAAAGGTGAACCAGCCGCGCGGCCAAAGTGTTCCTGCCGTTGGCTTGGTCCGAGGCCACATCCGCTCGGCTATGCGTTTGTTCGGCATTGTCCATCGCCAGATAACCCAGTGCGAGAACAACCCAGATCAGGTCCAACGCTGTCTTAATGACACCTTTCGGGGCGGGTGAGCGATCTGCCCAGAAAACCTCGGCAAACATAGCTTCATCCTGCGGAGCAGACGGTTTTGTCACCTTGCGCAGGTTGACCGGGAACAATGTCGCGCTTCGGGGGGTGCCGTCGAAGGTTGTCTCGGCCAGCTCGATCATCCCGCGCTGAACCTCAATCGGCGGTTCGGGATTTCCATCCAGCCAGGTTGTCGCGGCCCCGACAACCTGATCGACGGTCTCACCGGGTATTTGTTCGCCAATTCCATGAACCGTCAGGATCAAATGACGACCCATCTCATGCTCCAAAACTCTTTTTGACAATGCAAGTAGGCTAACATGATTGCCGAAATTCACAAAATCCGCGCGTCGCGCAGCCCCCATGGCTTCCCCACTTGAACTTGGAGGATTGATCTGAAACCGTCATCCCATGGCGATGATTGCAGTTGAAACTCAGTTCGGAAGACTCGGGATCGAGGAAACCGATGGTGCCCTCACGCGGCTGGTCTGGGACGGCGAGGACGAGGGCGAGCCGACCGCTCTGCTGCGCGAGGCGGCGGCGCAGTTGATGGCCTATGACGCTGGTCGGCTTGACCGCTTCGATCTGCCCTACCGCATTCATGGATCGCAGTTTCAAAGGCAGGTCTGTGATCTCATGTATGCCATTCCCCTTGGGGAAACGCGCACCTACGGGGATATCGCCAAGGCGTTGGGGCAACCGGCGCAACCGGTCGGTCAGGCCTGCGGGGCAAACCCGATCCCCGTTATTATTCCCTGCCACCGAGTGCTGGCCGCCAATGGGCTGGGCGGGTTTTCCGGGTGCGGCGGGATCGAGACAAAGGTTGCACTGCTGCGGCATGAACGGGCGGCGGGTCTTTTGATCTGAGCCTCGAAATTCGGTTGCAATCCGGTCCGGGGAAGCACAACTTATGTCAGTTGCTGAATTTGAAGGATCGCATTGAATGAGCACTGAAAATGATCGCGCAGCCCAGAAGAAGGCCATTATCGACCGGTTGATGTCGCTTGAGGCGGAGGAGCTTGCAACGGCGCAGGCCCATTACGATGCGTTTCTGAAGGATGCCCGACTGGACGACCGGGAAGGCCACGACAAGGATGACATAGCCGCATCGCGCGAAAATGCCGATCTGGCGGCTGCGTTTGACGCGCCTGTCCATGCGCATCATGCCAAGATCGATGTGATCGAGAATACCGATTTTGGGCTGACAGATACAGTCAAGCCGGGATCGGTGATCAGGTTCAACAACCGCAGCTTTGTCGTCTGTGTTTCGACGACCCGGTTTGAGGTGGGTGGAGATACATATATGGGGATTTCGACGCAAAGCCCGATCTATCTGGCCATGGCCGGTCTGCGCGCGGGTGACGTCTTTACCCATAACGGTACTGAATTTGAGGTTCAGGACGTTCTTTGAACCGGGTCCGGCAGCGCTCGTGTCAGGTACGGCGCTGCGGAATGACCTGTTGTGCGATACCCGCAAATGTCAGGTACAGGCTGGCGATGACCAGACCCCAGTGTGCCCAGCTTTCGGGATGAAAATCGACCCACGCGGCCCAGCCCGCAAAGAACGTCCATGCAAGGGCGACCGGCAAGGTCACACTGCGCCAGCGTTCGGTGCGCACGGGGTGAACGAACTTCAAAGGTAGAAACATCGCAAGCGACAGCAGTGTGACCAGCAGCAGGATGATCCAGAAATTGGGTTCAAGCGCGAAGATCACGACAACGAACATGTTCCAGCATCCGGGAAAGCCGGAAAAGGAATTGTCCTTGGTTTTCATGCGAGTGTCCGCGAAATACATCGCGCTGGCGAAGGTGATGACAATGATTGCGAACCAGCCGGTCCACCCATCCATCAATCCGGATTTGAACAGCGCAAAGGCTGGAATGAACACATAGGTCAGATAATCGATGATCAGATCCAGCAAGACGCCGTCAAACTCGGGCGCGTTCTTTTTGACGTGATAGTGCCGCGCCAGCGGACCGTCGATGCCATCAACAACGAAAGATACAACCAGCCAAAGGTACATTAGGCTCCATTTCTCTTCCACGGCGGCCAGCATGGCCAGCATTGCGAAAACAGCACCTGTGGCAGTGAAGAGATGTACGGCAAGAGCTTTGAATCTGAGTGTCATGTTAGGGTCATGACCGATGCACGCCAGAGATGCAAACCAAAAGCCCGAGGTTTCTGTTCGATGTATCGGTCACGCCTTGGGGTGCGCACGGTTGTAGACCTCCATAAGCCGCGCGGTATCCACTGCGGTATAGGTCTGTGTGGTTGACAATGAGGCGTGCCCCAACAGTTCCTGTATGGCCCGCAGATCTCCTCCGGCGGACAGCAGATGGGTGGCAAAGCTGTGCCGCATGGCATGAGGTGTGGCGGTTGATGGCAGCCCCAGTTGCATCCGTGCCTTAGCCATGACGCCCTGAATTGCGCGCGGGTTCAGAGGGCCGCCACGGACGCCCCGGAACAGGGCTGCGTTCTTCGCTTGCGGGTGGGGACAAAGCTGAAGATACCGGTCAACCGCATCTCGGGCGGCTGGAAGAACCGGAACGATCCGTTCCTTGTCGCCCTTCCCGACAATGCGCAGTGTCTCGGGCAAGGGCGCGTCTGCACCGGTCAGAGACAAGGCCTCGGATATCCGCAGGCCGCATCCATAGAGAAGCGTGACAACCGCAACATCACGGGCCGCGACCCAGTCGGACACAGATTGCAGCTCGACCGTGTCAATCATGGCGCGCGCGGCGTCTTCGGCCAGAGGGCGGGGCAGTTTCTTGGTGAATTTGGGCGCGCGGGTCGACAGAACGGCGGTGGGTTCAAATCCCTCTCGCTCGGCCAGCCAACGATAGAAGCTTTTGACGGCGGACAGTTTGCGCGCAAGGGATCGCGCGCCGATATCCCCGCTGCGCTGATCTGCCATCCAGGCGCGCATGTCCGAGACGGTGATCCGTTCCAGCGCCTTCAACCCTTGTCGTTCCCCGTGATGAAGGGTCATGAAAGACAAAAACTCGGTGACATCGCCGCGATAGGCGGTCTGGGTGTTCTGGGACCGCCCCGCCAGCGCGCCCAGAGTGTCCAGCCAGTGCTGGAGCGCGTCGCGGCAAGCGGGTGAGATCAGGTTCACGACAGCCAGTGGCGCATCGAGCGTTCGAATACGCCGGAAAAGAAGGTGAGAAGATCGGTGCCGAGTTGCGGTGTGAAATGCCGCGGATCACGGGCCCCCATGACGATCATGCCCGGCAGGCGACCCGGACCGAGGTCCAGCTTCAGGCAGGCTTCCGAGCGCAACTGATCCGCCAGTGCGCCGAAAACACGTCGGTTCGGCTGATGAGTTTCGCGCAAGGTCACGTCGCGGACAGGGCCGCCGCGACCATTGGTCAGGTATTGGTTGATGAAGCCGGGCTCTGCGATCGTCAGAACGCCTCCAAGCCTGTCGACGGCAGGATCGTTCTGAACCACGGTGGTTTCCAGAACCAGCGTGATATGGTCAACCCGCAGGATATTTGCGACATCGGCGCCAAGGGCACGCAGGAAATCCTCGAATTCGACGGGTTCCAGCAAGCGCAAAATCGCGCGGTGTACCTGATTGGTGCCTGCAAGGTTTTCATAGGCCGCAGCGATGACCGAGCGGTGGGTATCTTCCAACCGGTCCAGCCGCGCCTCGAGCCGCTGCATGGCAATGCCGCGCAGATCGATCACATTATCACCCCGGGCGCGTTCGTTCGCGGCCACAAGGGCTTGCATCAGGTCCTTGTCGTCCAGAACGACGTCGGGCTCGGCCAGAATTGCCGCGCGGAGATTATCCTCGAGTTTGGGATTGCTGCTCATGTCCTGTCCGGTCTTTTTTTGTTGGGCGGCTTATAGCATGCCGAACCGGATTTGCCTTGGGAAAAATGCACGCAAGAGTGGATTTCCCCGGATGCTGTGGCGGATAGGCTCCCGCCTGCCACGCCTGATCGCAGATCAGGCTTTGGGCCGTTGGGCCGGGCACGGCGCCTGATAGCGCCGCGCGGTTGCACACCAGATCAGAGGATTTTCTGACCGGTTTTGGCCCAGTCTGCCAGAAATGTTTCCAGACCTTTGTCAGTCAGCGGGTGATCGGCCAGTTTCTTGATCACGGCTGGCGGCGCGGTGATGACGTCGGCACCAATGCGGGCACTTTCAGTAACGTGGTTCACGGTGCGGATTGAAGCGGCCAGAATTTCGGTTTCGAATCCGTAATTGTCATAGACCTGACGGATGTCGGCGATCAGATCCATGCCATCCAGGTTGATATCGTCCAGACGACCGATGAAGGGCGAGATGAAGGTCGCACCCGCTTTTGCAGCCAGAATCGCCTGATTGGTCGAAAAGCACAGGGTGACGTTGACCATCTGTCCTTCATCGCTGAGCGTCTTGCAGGTTTTCAGACCGGCCCATGTCAGCGGAACCTTCACTGCGATATTCGGGGCAATCTTGGCCAGCTTGCGGCCTTCGGCGATCATGTCGTCAGCTTCGGTCGCGACAACCTCGGCGGAAACGGGACCGTCGACCAGATCGCAGATCTCTTTGGTCACTTCCAGAATGTCGCGGCCCGATTTCAGGATCAGCGAGGGGTTGGTGGTCACGCCGTCCACCATGCCCAGATCGTTCAGTTCAGCGATGGCGTCAATCTCTGCAGTGTCTACGAAGAATTTCATGAGGGCAGTCCTTTGATGGGTTGGCCTTGGTCGCGGATGGCTTTACCTCAAAGAGAGCCATGCTGGAACCCCCTGCAAAGGATATGCTGTGAGCGCTAACGGATTTTTCGACGAGGGAGAGCTGATTGCGGTGCTGACAACGCAACCGCTTGACCGGACGTTGGATTACAAAGCGCCCGAAGGAGGGTGCTTTCTGGGTGCGTTTGTCGAGGTGCCACTTGGTCCGCGCAAGGTGTTGGGCGTGGTCTGGGGGCCGGGGCAGGGCGGTTTCGATCTGAACAAGGCGCGATCGGTGATCCGTGTGCTGGAAGTTGCACCGATGCGCGAGGAAATGCGGGCATTCCTCGGCAAGGTTGCCGACTATACTCTGACACCGATGCCCGCGATGCTGCGGCTGGCGACCCGCGCGCCGGGGCTGGGCGACCCGCCGTCCATGCGCAAGATCTATCGTTTGGGAGCCACCCTGCCAGACCGGATGACCGACGCCAGAACCCGTGTACTTGACGTGTTGCGCGACTATGGCGGGTTGGCATTCACGTTAAAGGAACTGGCGGAACAGGCAGGGGTAACTTCGTCCGTTGTCAAAGGCTTGGTCAAGCAAGGCGCGGTTCGTGAAGAAGACAGCCCGCGCGACCTGCCGTATCCGCATCTTGATCCCGATTTACCGGGAAAGGACCTGACCGAAGATCAGGCAAGTGCGGTTGCGCAGCTTCGCGCCGGGCAACGGGCGGGGAATTACGGCACGACGCTGCTGAAAGGCGTGACGGGTTCCGGCAAGACCGAAGTCTATCTGGAGGCCGTGGCCGAAGCGCTGCGCATGGGGCGGCAGGCGCTTGTCCTTTTGCCTGAAATTGCGCTGACCGCAGAATTCCTGACACGGGTTGAAGCGCGGTTTGGCGCGCGCCCTGCCGAGTGGCATTCGGGCGCGACCATGACTGAACGCAGGCGGGTCTGGCGGATGGTCGGGCAGGGGGAAGCTCAACTGGTTGTTGGCGCGCGGTCAGCCCTGTTTCTGCCATTTCGCGATCTGGGGCTGGTCGTGGTGGATGAGGAACACGACACCTCGTACAAGCAGGAAGACGGGGTGCATTACAGCGCGCGTGACATGGCGGTCTTGCGGTCGGCCATCTGCGGCGCGCGGGTGATTCTGGCCAGCGCAACCCCATCGCTGGAAAGCTGGGCAAATGCTGAGACAGGTAAATATGATCGGATCGACCTGACTTCGCGTTTCGGGGCGGCAGTGTTGCCCGAGATGAAGCCCATCGACATGCGGGCCGAACAGATGCAGGCCGGAACGTGGATATCTCCGACTTTGCGGCAAGCGGTGCAGCAGCGGATCGAGAAAGGCGAGCAGTCGCTTTTGTTCATCAATCGTCGGGGATATGCTCCTGTAACCCTGTGCCGCGCCTGCGGGGAACAGATCGCTTGTGACCATTGCGACGCGCGCATGGTCGAACACAGATTCCTGAAGCGCCTGATGTGCCACCAATGCGGCGAGACCAAGCCGATGCCCGAGATCTGTCCTTCCTGCGGGGTCGAGGGCAAGCTGGCTCCGGTGGGGCCGGGCATTGAGCGTTTGGCCGAAGAGGCCGAGGTGACCTTCCCCGAGGCCAAAATTGCCATGCTAAGTTCTGATCTTTTCGGCTCAGCCCGCGCACTAAAGGCCAAGATCGAAGAGATTGCGGCCGGGGATGCCGATATCGTTGTCGGAACGCAGCTGGTGGCCAAGGGGCACAACTTTCCCAAGCTGACATTGGTGGGGGTGATCGACGCGGATCTAAGTCTGCATGGCGCAGACCTGAGGGCTGCCGAGCGAACATTTCAGTTGATGCGGCAGGTTGCGGGGCGTGCCGGTCGGGCTGAAAAACCGGGGCAGGCGCTGTTACAGACTTTTCAGCCGGAACATCCGGTGATCCGGGCGATTCTGTCGGGGGACGAAGAGGGCTTTTGGAAGGCCGAGGCCGCCGGTCGGCAAGCGGCCGGTGTGCCACCCTATGGACGTATGGCAGGGATTGTTCTGTCAGGGCCAGAGGTCGGCCCGGTCTTTGACATCGGCAATGCCATGGCGCGCAACGACGGTCCATTGCGCCAGATCGGTGCACAGGTGTTTGGCCCCGCCCCGGCGCCGATTGCCCGTATTCGCGGACGTCACCGTGTCCGCCTGTTGGTCAAGGCACCCAAGGGCGCACCAATCCAGGATGCTATCGCCCGTTGGATTGCCCCGTTACGCCTGAAAGGCGATATCCGCCTGACCGTCGATATCGATCCACAAAGCTTTTACTGACGGTGACGTCTGCATTAACGCAGGGCCATTGTGCGCCGGTCGCTTCCCCCTCGCCAAAGTTGGGAAATGGGCGTAGAGGATTCTCATGCTGAAACCTATGCCCCTTGCCGAGGCGCAGAGCCTTCCGTTCTGGCGTCGTCCTGTCACGCTTCTGTTCGTGATGGCCTTGACCATGCCCATCGCGTTTAATGCGTGGAGCGCGCTGTTGAACAACTTCGTCATTGAGGCAGCGAATTTCGACGGGGCCGATATCGGCCTGCTACACACGGTGCGCGAGATTCCGGGCTTTCTGGCGGTCGGCGTGATTGCCGTCATCATTTTCATTCGCGAGCAGGTGCTGGCCATGATCTCGCTGATGATGCTTGGGGTCGCAACGGCTTTTACGGCCTGGTTCCCAAGCCTTGGCGGATTGCTGTTCGTGACCTTGTTCAGTTCAATCGGGTTTCATTACTATGAGACTGTAAACCAGTCGCTTCAGTTGCAATGGCTTCCCAAGGATCGCGCGCCGCAGATATTGGGATGGCTGGTCGCAATGGGCTCGGCTGCAACGATGGTGGTTTACGGGCTGATCGTTCTGACCTGGGAGCGGTTCGATCTGTCCTATAACTTTGTCTTCATGGCTGCTGGCGGTGCAACAGCTTTGCTAGCCCTGTTTTGCCTGTTCGCCTTCCCGCAATTCGATGCCCCCACACCGCAAACCAAGAAACTGATCCTGCGCCGTCGATACTGGCTATATTACGCGCTGCAATTCATGGCCGGTGCGCGGCGACAGATCTTTGTCGTCTTTGCCGGGTTCATGATGGTCGAGAAGTTCGGCTTTGAAGTGCATGAGCTGACCAGCCTGTATCTGATCAACCTGATGATCAACATGATGGTTGCTCCGTTGCTGGGTAAAGCGGTGGCCAAGTTTGGCGAACGGCGCACGTTGATCTTTGAATACACCGGTCTGGCGATCGTGTTCGCAGCCTATGGTGGCATCTACTGGTTTGGCTGGGGCGTGCTGTTGGCGGCGACGCTCTATGTCATCGACCATGTGCTGTTTGCGCTGGCGCTGGCGCTGAAAACCTATTTCCAGAAAATCGCCGATCCGGCGGATATTGCGCCAACTGCCGCAGTCGCGTTCACGATCAACCATATCGCTGCTGTTTTCCTGCCCGCGTTGCTGGGTTTGCTCTGGGTCATGTCGCCAGGCGCCGTATTTGGCCTAGCGGCGGCGATGGCGGTCGTTTCTCTGCTGCTGTCCCTGCTGGTTCCACGCCACCCGGAACCGGGCAATGAGACCGTCCTGAGCAAATACGCGCCAGCCCCGGCGGAATAGGTCGCAAGCTTGACGTTGGCGGCGCACCGTCCTACGCGCAGTGCCAACTGAAACAGGAGTTCCCCATGCCCACATTCACTGCGCTGACCACGCTGACAGGTAAGAAAGCCGCCGAAGGTCTGGGCGAAGCGATGGAGCGGCTGGTGCCCGAACCAACTGGCGTCGGTGTGTTCGAGGTCGAAGATGGCTCGGGCCTGTGGGAAGTGGGTGGATATTTCACCGAAGCCCCTGACGAGGCCGCACTGGCCGTTCTGGCAGTTGCCTTTGAAGCCAAACCTTTTGTTGTGTCGGAATTGCCTGAAACCGATTGGGTGGCCCATGTGCGGCGCGAGCTTGCCCCGGTTGAGGCGGGCCGCTTTTTTGTCTATGGCAGCCACGATGCCGACAATCTGCCCGACGGTCGCATTCCACTGCTGATCGAGGCGGCAATGGCCTTTGGCACCGGGCATCACGGTACCACGCTGGGATGTCTGAAAGCTCTGGACCGGTTGTTGGATGAAGGGTTCAGTGCCTCGAAAGTAGCGGATATCGGTTGCGGCACGGCCGTACTGGCCATGGCGGCAGCCCGGGTATGGGATGGTGATTTCATTGCCAGCGATATCGACGAAGTGGCCGTTGAAGTGGCCGAAGCCAACCTGAAGGCAAACGGTATGTCCGGCGCGGTTCGGTGTGTTGAAGCCGCAGGTTTCGATCATCCCGACCTCAAGGCGCACGCGCCATACGATCTAATCTTTGCCAATATTCTCAAAGGGCCTCTGGTGGCCTTGTCACCCGAAATGGCAGCGAATCTCCGCCCAGGTGGGCATGCGATCCTGTCGGGAATCCTTAACGAACAGGCCGATGACTTGGTTTCCGTTTATTCACAAAACGGGTTCGATCAGACCTATAGGGCCGAGATTGGTGAGTGGACGACCCTAATTTTAACCAAACAGGGCGCGAATTAGGCCATTTGCAGGAGTTTTATAGGTTTTTGCCACGTTTTTGTCGCAATCTCTTTTTACCGTTTTCTGAATGAAGTCGAGGGGGGCGGTTTTTGGAGGCTGCCATGACGGGTAAACAACTGGAGTTCAATCAGCGCGTAAATCGCCTGAACAAGAAACACCAAAAGATGAGCCGTGGCTATCGTGCGACGATGCGCAAGGATGGCCTGGTTGTGATGAGGCCGCAGCGGGTGAGCTCGGCGGTGCCAGCAAAGGTGCTGTTGCTTACGCTTGTGGGTTTTTTCGCTTTCAAAGCATTTCTTTTGTCCCACCTTAGTCCCACCGGCTATCAATATCGAATCGACAGCCTGAACGAAGGCACACCAGTCGAAAAAGCCGGTGCCTGGGTGATGCAAATCGATCCTGTGTCGCAAGCCCTCGCCACTCAGCTGAACAAAGTTTTCTACTAATCCGCTCCCTCGGATTAAAAAACACCGCGTACCCTTAAGGTGCGCGGTGTTTTTGTGTGCCCCTCAAGGGAGGAGGAAGGGGCATATAAGTGTTGGGGTCGGTTCTTAGCGGCGACCTTCGGCAATGATGTCGATGTCACCACGGCACAGGCCGATATCATCCAGTTCGCGGTCGGTCAGACCGGTCAGCGCGTTGCGGGTTACGCGGGCGTCATTCCATTCAACTGCGGCGTTAACGGCCGATACGAAAAATGCGCCGATACGGCCAACAAGGCCGAACGAGCCAGTGGTAGCGACGCGGGTTGTGTCCAGTGCAGCCATATCCTGTTTCCTTCTGGTTAGTGTTCACATTGCATTTCTGCGATCTGCGGGGCATCTAGTGCCGCCATTTCGTTCGCACAAGTTCAGTTTTTGCATGTGTCCTATGCGTTTTCTGCAAGGCTTCACGAAGTTGTAATCCCCTTAAACAATTGGTGAAAAAGCCTTTGAGAAAGTGTCGAATTCAGACTTCACTGGGTCGCAAAACGCGCCCGAAGTCGCGCCTGAAACACGCGTGTCGTTTTCAGCCCTGGGGTCAATTCGCTTGGAAAATGTTCACGCTTCGTGCTAGGCGTTGAAAAAAGATCACACAACCCGAGCAGGCCGAGGCAAAACATGCGAATTCTGGGCATCGATCCGGGGCTTAGAACCCTGGGATGGGGCGTCATCGAATCAAATGGCAGCCGCCTGAGCCATGTGGCCAATGGATTATGCAAATCGGATGGCGACGATCTGGGCGAGCGGTTGCTGTCGCTGCACAATCAGATTGTCGAAGTGATTGCGGATCACAGGCCCGATCAGGCTGCTATCGAACAGACATTCGTGAACAAGGACGGGGCCGGAACCCTCAAGCTTGGGCAGGCGCGTGGCGTGGCGTTGCTGACGCTGGCACAGGCCGGTCTGCCGGTGGGGGAATATGCACCCAATCGGGTCAAAAAGACCGTGGTGGGCGTGGGTCATGCCGAGAAAGAGCAGGTTATGCACATGGTCAAACTGCAATTGCCGGGCTGTTTTCCGAAAGGGGCCGACGCGGCGGATGCACTGGCGATTGCAATCTGCCACGCCTATTACGGAAAGACGCAACAGGCGCGTGTGAAAGAGGTGCGGGCATGATCGGAAAACTGACAGGGCGGCTGGATTATCGTGCGGCAGATCATGTGCTGATCGATGTCCGGGGCGTCGGCTATCTTGTCTATTGTTCCGACCGGACCTTGGCGGCATTGCCGGGGGTGGGCGAGGCGGTCTCGATCTACACTGACATGGTTGTCCGCGAAGACCTGATGCAGCTTTACGGGTTTCTGTCGCTTGTCGAGAAAGAGTGGCATCGCCTGCTGTGCTCGGTCCAGGGGGTCGGCGCGAAGGTGTCGCTGGCGATCCTGAGTGCATTGGGACCCGACGGTGTCAGCCGCGCAATTGCCCTGGGGGACTGGGGTGCGGTAAAGGCGGCCAAGGGGGTCGGGCCAAAAACAGCCCAGCGGATCGTGTTGGACCTCAAGGACAAGGCGCCGGGTGTGATGGCCATGGGTGGCACGATTACTCAGGCGCTGGACGGCCCGGAACTTGAGGTTGTTGAGCCGAATGATTCTACGCCCGCACCTAGACGTGTATCGAAACCGCCATCAGGTGCTGCGGCCGCGTCTGCCGGGGCGTTGTCGGCGCTGGCCAATCTTGGATATGGGCCGTCCGACGCGGCGGGCGCTGTGGCTGAAGCGGCTGCAAGCCAGCCGGATGCGGACGAGGCTGATCTGATCCGCGCGGCCCTCAGGCTGCTGGCTCCGAAAGGGTAAGTGAATGGTTGACGCTGATCCCACCCTGCGCCCGGAGCCCCTGCCGGAAGACAATGACCGCGCCTTGCGTCCTCAGGGGCTTGATGAATTCATTGGTCAGGCTGAGGCGCGCGCCAACTTGCGCATCTTTATCCAGTCAGCCCGGCAACGCGGCGAGGCGATGGACCACACCTTGTTTCACGGACCTCCGGGGTTGGGCAAAACGACCCTCGCGCAGATCATGGCGCGTGAATTGGGAGTGAACTTCCGCATGACCTCAGGCCCGGTTCTGGCCAAGGCGGGGGATCTGGCAGCGATCCTGACCAATCTTGAATCGCGTGACGTGCTGTTCATCGACGAGATTCACAGGCTCAACCCGGTTGTGGAGGAAGTGCTGTACCCGGCCATGGAAGATTTCGAGCTGGATCTTGTTATCGGCGAAGGTCCTGCTGCGCGCACCGTTCGGATCGAATTGCAGCCATTCACACTGGTGGGGGCCACCACGCGGATGGGCCTGCTGACAACGCCCTTGCGTGACCGGTTTGGTATCCCGACCCGGCTTCAGTTCTACACGGTGGATGAGTTGCACGAAATCGTCACCCGGAACGCGCGGAAACTGGGCGCGCCCGCGGATAACGATGGTGCGCGCGAAATCGCGCGCCGGTCGCGTGGAACCCCGCGTATCGCCGGGCGATTGCTGAGGCGCGTTGTGGATTTCGCGATTGTCGAAGGGGACGGGCGGATCACACGTGACCTGGCCGATGGTGCCTTGACCCGTCTGGGCGTTGATAATCTGGGTCTTGATGGTGCGGACCGGCGGTATCTGAAGCTGATTGCCGAAAACTACGCAGGCGGCCCGGTTGGGATTGAAACCCTGTCTGCCGCGCTGTCCGAAAGCCGCGACTCGCTTGAGGAGGTGATCGAGCCCTATTTGCTGCAACAGGGGCTAATCCAGCGTACTCCGCGCGGGCGCTTGTTGGCGCAGAAGGCGTGGACGCATCTTGGGATGGCCGTGCCCAAGCGGCAAAGCGATCTGTTCGGTTGAAGCCCGCGCACTTAGATTTTATGCCTTTCGGCGAGAGTATTTTTAAAAAGATGAAGGGCTGGCGGTGACACCGGAAGAAATTGAGGCGCTGTTCACACGCGAAAGCGGCGAGTTTCTGTATGCGCGCTGGGGACGGCCTGTTGTTCCGATCGTTTTCGGCGTTGAAGACGAGACGCTAGCCACCGTAAAGGGGGCTTTTGAAGCTGTTGTCACGCTGGCCGGTCACCAAATGGCCGAGACGGACCCTGAACTTGGCGCGAATTGCATGGTTTTCTTTTTCCGGGACTGGCAGGAACTGCTGGAAGTACCGGACCTTGATCGTCTGGTCCCGGATCTGGAACCTTTGGTTGCACGGCTGGTCGCGGCAGATGCAAACCAGTACCGCATTTTCCGGTTCGAAGAAGATGGCGCGATCCGCGCGGCGTTCGTGTTTCTGCGCATGGACAAGGAATTGTCGAAGGTTCCGGCTGAAACCCTTGCGCTCAATCAGGTCGTGCAGACAATCTTGCTCTGGTCGGACACTGCATTTCGCAATCAATCTCCACTGGCAATCGCAGGTGAGGCCACGATCCTGCGTCCCGACATCGCGTCCTTGATCCGGGCGGCCTATGATCCGGTTTTGCCACGGGCGGCACAGGATGCCTCGCACGCGTTAAGGCTGTTTGCCCGTCTGGAGACGTTGCAATGAAACATACCTACCCCATCCGCGTGTATTATGAAGACACCGACATGGGTGGGGTTGTCTATCATGCGAACTACCTGCGCTATATCGAGCGCGCGCGCTCGGACTGGGTGCGTAATCTGGGCAATGACCAAAACGCCATGCGAGAAGAAGGCATTGTTTGGGTCGTGCGGCGGCTCGAGGCCGAGTATCTGGCGCCTGCAAGGTTCGATGATGAATTGATTGTCGAAACCGAAGTTACCGAAATCTCGGGCGTGCGTCTGACCATGGCACAGCTTGTCCGACGCGGTGAGACCGAAATATTTCGTGCAACAGTCACGGCCGTTTGCATCAATAAAGCAGGCAAGCCGATCCGTTTGCCGGCAGAGATTCGCGCATTGATGTAACAATTTGCTGACCGTGGGTGGTTCTGTTGGCTTTTCATGACCAACTGAGATAGCGTTTGGCAAAACAAGGCCAAACGAACGGCCATCAGGCAAAACAAAGAGCAGGTTCATGGAAGCTGAAACGCTGGCGCTGGCGCAGGAGATCGACTTCTCCATGTGGGGGCTGTTTGCCCGCGCGACCTTTATCGTCAAACTGGTGATGCTGGTACTTACCGGCGCATCCATATGGTCCTGGGGGATCATCATTCAGAAGCTGATCAACTATCGCGCGGCCCGACGCGAGGCGCAGGTTTTTGATGAAAGCTTCTGGTCGGGCAACCCGTTGGATGAGTTGTTCGAGCAGATCGGAACCCAGCCGGATGGCAGCTCGGAAAAGATCTTTGCATCAGGCATGATCGAATGGCGCAGGTCGCATCGCAATGATGGCGGGCTGATTGCCGGGGCAACCGCGCGTATCGACCGGTCGATGGATGTCGCCATCGCGAAAGAGGCGGAAACCTTGCAAAAAGGGCTTCCCATTCTGGCGACTGTTGGCTCCACAGCTCCGTTTATCGGGCTGTTTGGCACCGTTTGGGGCATCATGAATGCGTTCATCGAGATTGCCGAGCAGCAAAACACTAACCTTGCTGTGGTGGCTCCCGGCATCGCCGAGGCGTTGATGGCGACAGGGTTGGGCCTTTTGGCGGCGATCCCGGCGGTGATTTTCTACAACAAACTCAGCGCAGATAGTGACCGGATCGTTGGCGGCTATGAAGCCTTTGCGGATGAATTCGCAACCATCCTGTCGCGCCAGTTGGACAGCTGAAGATGGGCGCTGCGATCCAGCAATCTTCGGGCGGCAATGGGCGCAGACGTGGTCGGCGTCGCGGTCGCGCGCAGCCGATGGCCGAGATCAATGTGACCCCTTTCGTGGATGTCATGCTGGTATTGCTGATCATCTTCATGGTGGCCGCGCCATTGCTGACGGTTGGTGTTCCGGTCGATCTGCCCAAGACCGCGGCCAGTGCGCTGCCCGGCGACAACGAAGAGCCTTTGACCGTGACTCTGACCGCAGACGGCCGCGTGCAGATCCAGACCACCGATGTGTTGCGCGAAGAGTTGATTGGCAAGCTGCGTGCCATTGCGGCAGAGCGGAGCAGCGACCGGGTTTTCCTGCGGGCCGATGGCGCAATCCCTTATGCACAGGTGATGCAGGTCATGGGTGCACTGAACGCGGGCGGTTTTTCCAACGTTGGCCTTGTGACCGATACCGGTGGGCCGACGCTGGATGAAGGTGGAGAGTGAGGTCGCACGGTGGATACCGGCACCAAGATTTCAGCGATTGCGCATGTCAGCCTGATCGGATGGGCGATGTTCGGCGGCACCTTCAGGTCCGAACCGTTGCCGATGGCTGTGCAGGACGTCTCAGTGATCACGGCTGAACAATTCGCGGCGATGACTGCCCAGCGGGATGCGCCGGAAGTCCCCGAAGTGCCGACCGCGTTGCAACAACCGCCCCAACCGGAGGCTGTGACCAAACCGCCGGAATCCGTGATTGACGAACAGCCGCGCCCTGAACCTGTTGCACCGGCTGAACCAGAACCAGAGCCAGAGCCTGTCATCGTGGAAGCGCCGCCAGAACCCGAGGTTCCTGACGAGCCTCCGGTTCTGACGGAACCTCAGGTCGAGCCTGTTGCACAGCCTGCGCCGCCTGGTCCGGAGGCACAGCCGCGCCCCTCGGATCGCGTCGCGCCCGAGGCAATAGCTCCGCCACCGCCCGAGGCAAAACCTGATGATTTTGAAACGCCGCCGGTATCCCTGGATGAAGGCGCAGAAGTTCAGCAGGAACAGCAGGATCAGACCGCGCCGCAAGAGGCAGCCCCGGAGATTGTGACCGAGGCCGAGGAAACCAAGGAACAGTCGCCCCTGACATCTCCGCGGCCGCGCGTGCGCCCAAACCGGCCAAGGCCGCCATCCGAACCCGCTGTGGCCAAAACGCCTGAAGCGACCCCGGAACCTGAAAAACAAACCGATGAAACGGCAATTAACGACGCCCTGGCCGAAGCCTTGGGCAGCGGGTCCGAACCTTCTGGTCCACCGCTGACCAGCGGAGAGAAAGACGCGATGCGACTGGCCGTCTCTGGATGTTGGAATGTGGGTTCCTTGTCCACAGATGCGCTGAACACTGTGGTTGTTGTCGCGTTTTCGTTGAACCGTGATGGTACGGTCGTCGGCGGCAGCGTTCGGATGCTGGACAGCTCTGGCGGCTCGGCGGGAGCCGTTAAACAGGCCTACGAGGCTGCGCGACGTGCAATTTTGCGCTGCGGGGCCAAAGGATATGATTTGCCTGCTGACAAATACGAACATTGGCAGGATGTTGAGATTACATTTAACCCCGAGAGGATGCGGATCAAATGATGAAGCTTCTGACCAGCCTCTTTGTCGGCCTGACATTGATGTCTGCGCCGGTTTATGGACAGAGCGGGCCTTTGCGTCTGGAACTGGATGAGGGGATTATCGAACCCTTGCCCTTTGCCGTTCCGAATTTTGTGCCGGACGGCCCGGCCGCAGCTCAGTTCGCGCAAGATATCTCGCGCGTGGTGGCGGCTGACCTGACCGGGACCGGGTTGTTCCGCGAGATATCCTCGGATGCGTTCATCAGCCGGGTCAGCAGCTTCGAAGCTCCGGTTCAGTTTGCGGATTGGAAGGCGATCAACGCTGACGCCCTGATCACGGGCGCTGTCAATGTGTCCGGTCAGAAACTGACGGTCCGGTTCCGGGTGTGGGATGTGTTTTCGGGCCAGGAACTGGGCAATGGCCTTCAACTGGCAGGTACCACCGACGGGTGGCGGCGCATGGCGCATAAGGTGGCCGATCAGGTCTATAGCCGGATCACAGGTGAAGGCGGTTATTTTGACAGCCGCGTTGCCTTTGTTTCGGAAAGCGGTCCGAAGGACCAGCGCCTGAAGCGTTTGGCGATCATGGATTACGATGGCGCGAATGTGCAGTACATGACTGACAGCGCCGCCATCGTTCTGGCGCCCCGGTTCTCACCCACCGGTGACCGGCTGCTTTATACCAGTTATGAAAGCGGCAGCCCGCGCATTTACGTGACTGAAGTCGGGCGCCCGAAACCACGGGAACTGAAGACGCAGGACGGGACCATGAGCTTTTCGCCACGGTTCTCGCCGGATGGCCGGTCGATTGTCTATTCGCTGATTCAGGGCGGCAATACCGACCTGTGGAAAATGGATATCACCTCGGGGCAAAGTACGCGCCTGACCAACACGCCCGCAATTGAAACGGCTCCCAGCTATTCGCCGGATGGTGGCCGGATTGTCTTTGAAAGCGACCGCTCCGGCACGCCGCAATTGTACGTAATGGCAGCAAACGGGGGCGAAGCCACGCGGATCAGCTTTGGCGCGGGTCGCTATGGTACGCCGGTCTGGTCGCCGCGAGGCGACCTGATCGCCTTTACCAAGCAGAACCAGGGCCGGTTCCATATCGGCGTGATGCGCATCGACGGATCAGAAGAACGTTTGCTGACAGCGTCTTTCCTGGATGAAGGCCCCACCTGGTCGCCCAATGGCCGGGTCATCATGTTCACCCGCGAAACGCAGGGGGCCAGCGGTAGGGCATCGCTTTACTCGGTGGATATCTCGGGCAGGAACCTGCGGCCGGTACGTACACCGGACGGGGGGAGCGATCCTTCCTGGGGCCCATTGCAGAATTGATCGCAGCAAAGTTCACAACAAATCGTCCCTGTGGTAGACAGGCGGCAATAAACATAACACGAGGCACCTGAAATGAACGTATTGAGCAAAGTTCTGGCGCTGGGCGCGCTGAGTGTGATCGCCGCCTGCACAAGTAATGACCCCTCGGCCTTGGGCGGCGGTGGTAGCGGGGGCATTGGATCTATTGTCCCCGGATCACCGAGTGATCCGCGCTCGCCCGCGTATTTCCAGCAAACGGTCGGGGACCGTGTCCTGTTTGCCGTTGACCAGTCGACCTTGTCGCCCGAGGCGCAAACAGTGCTGCAAGGGCAGGCAGACTGGTTGCTGGCCAATCCGGATTTTGTCGCAACGATTGAAGGCCACGCGGATGAGCAGGGCACACGGGAATACAACCTTGGTTTGGGTGCCAAACGCGCTAATGAGGCACGAGAATACTTGATTTCACGCGGAGTTGCGGGCAGCCGCCTGAATACCGTGAGCTATGGCAAGGAACGCCCGATCGAGATTTGCAGCACCGAGGAATGTTATTCCAAGAACCGCCGTGCGGTAACGGTTCTGACCGGGTCAACTCTGGGGTAAGATGATGCGCATTGCAGGATGGGTTTTGGCGGCGGTTGTGGCGACGGCTGGTGTTGCACAGGCACAGGATCAGCAAACTCTTGCAGATATCCGTCAGGAACTAACGGTGCTACATGTGGAAATTCAGCGTTTGAAACGCGAGTTTTCTACCACGGGTTCACCTGCACCGAACCTGTCCGGCAGTTCGGTCCAAGAACGCGTTGTCGCGATCGAAGCGGAATTGCAGCGCCTGACCCGCCAAACCGAGCAGTTGAACCAGCGGGTGCAGAACATTGTCACTGACGGCACCAACCGAATCGGTGACCTTGAGTTCCGGCTGGTCGAACTGGAAGGCGGCGATTTGACGACATTGGGTGAGACCTCGACATTGGGTGGTGACACGGCCGCTGTGATCACCGGGCCAACAAGTATCGAAACGCCAACGGCGACCGATCATGGTGAACTGGCCATAGGTGAACGTGCTGATTTTGATGCAGCCTCGCAAGCGTTGGCCGATGGCGATTTCCAGACTGCTGCCACGTTGTTTGCGCAGTTTGAAACAAGCTATCCCGGCAGTCCGCTGGCGCCCGAAGCCAACCTGAAACGCGGTCATGCCCTTGAAGGGATTGGCGACACGCGCGAAGCGGCCCGAGCATTCCTGGCCAGCTTCACGGGTGATTCCGAGGGCGCATTTGCACCCGAGGCGTTGTACGAACTGGGTGCGGCGCTTGGCCGTTTGGGACAGACTGATCAGGCCTGCATCACTCTTAATGAGGTCGGAGTACGCTTTCCTTCTGCGCCAGAGTTTTCGAACGCCACGCAGGAGATGACCGCGTTGGGATGTACTTGAACCATCACTCCAGCAAACTACTTGCAGACCTTCGCGCCCGGCTACCCGAAACACTTCCGCGCAAGTTGGGTATTGCAGTTTCGGGAGGCGGCGATTCTGTCGCCTTAATGCACCTTTTGCATCATGTGGCGCAGGATGAGGCTATCACCCTTTTCGTTGCCACGGTCGACCACGGGTTGCGCCCCGAATCCGCGCGCGAGGCCGAAACGGTATCCCTGCAGGCGGCTGCGTTGGGGATGCCTCATGACACGCTGCGTTGGTCGGGATGGGACGGTACCGGCAACTTGCAGGACCGCGCACGTCAGGCGCGGTATGATTTGTTATCCGAATGGGCAAAGGGCCGCGGAATCGATGCCATTGCGCTGGGCCACACCGCAGATGATCAGGCGGAAACACTGTTGATGCGGTTGGGCCGATCATCCGGGGTCACGGGCCTGTCCGGAATGGCGGCTATTCGGAAACAGCGGGGGCTGACGATACTGCGCCCGATGCTGGGGATTGCCCGTGAACAGCTGCGCACCTATCTGACTGGGGCTGGCGTGGCATGGGTGGACGACCCTTCGAATCAGGATGCCCGTTTCGATCGGATCAAGGCGCGCGAAGCTTTGGGTGGTCTAGAACCTTTGGGAATTGATGCGCTTTCATTGTCCCGCGTGGCTGACAATCTGGCGCAGGCACACACGGCACTTGGCATCTGTGCGCAAGAATCCGCACGGTCCGTGGCGCAAGTGGATCAAAGTGACGTGAGGGTGAACCGGGCCGGATTTGCCGCGTTGCCCCTTGAGATTCGGCGCCGTGTCCTGCTGGGAATCCACTCGTGGGTTGCCGGGTCGGGTTATCCCCCGCGTCAGGCGGCAGTGGATCGGGCGATGGATGCAGTTGCGAATGGGCAATCGGCGTCAGTGGGCGGTTGTCTTATTGTTCCACACGGCGGGAGTGTTTGGATTTGCAGGGAATTTAATGCCGTGAAATCTCAGTTGGCTGCACCCGGTGCTGTGTGGGATGGCAAATGGCGGCTGAGCGGACCGGCAACAATGGGCGCAGAAATCCGTGCTTTGGGGGGTGAGGGGTTGCAACAGGTGCCCGAGTGGCGGGCAACCGGGCGTCCCAGGATAGCTTTGACAGCGACGCCTGCGGTTTGGAATGCGGATAGGGTGCTGGCCGCCCCGCTTGCGGGTCTCGCGAATGGTTGGCATGCCAGTCTTGCGTCAGATTGGCCCGAGTTCCACACATCTTTTTTATCGCATTGAACATACGACAATCCTCTCTATTTTAAGAGGTAACTTGGCAGCGTCTCACCTGCCGGAACTTTTAGGAGAATTTCCTTGGGCAACGCTCGCAATATCGCGTTTTGGGTCGTTTTGTTCCTGCTCATCCTTGCACTGTTCAATCTGTTCAGTGGACCGGGCGGAACGCTTCAGAGCAACGAGAAAACCTATTCCGACTTTGTCGGTGCCGTCCAAAGCGGTGAAGTCAAGAATGTGACCCTGGATGGTGAGCAGATTCGCTATACCCTGCAAAGCGGTGCCAGCTATGTCACGATCAAACCCGGCGACGCCGAAGTGACCAAGCTTCTGATCGAGGAAAACATACCAGTCCAGGCCGTAAAACAGCAGCAATCAGGGTTTCAATCGTTCCTGATCACGCTGCTGCCTTTCCTGCTGCTGATTGGTGTCTGGGTCTATTTCATGAACCGGATGCAGGGCGGCGGCAAAGGTGGCGCGATGGGCTTTGGCAAGTCCAAGGCCAAGATGCTGACTGAAAAGCATGGCCGCGTGACCTTTGATGATGTTGCCGGTATCGACGAAGCCAAGGAAGAGCTGGAAGAGATTGTCGAGTTCCTGCGAAACCCGCAGAAGTTCAGCCGCCTTGGTGGCAAGATCCCCAAGGGCGCGCTGCTGGTTGGCCCTCCGGGTACCGGTAAGACGCTGCTGGCCCGTGCCATTGCGGGTGAGGCGGGCGTGCCGTTCTTCACCATCTCGGGTTCGGATTTTGTCGAAATGTTCGTTGGTGTGGGTGCGTCTCGCGTGCGCGACATGTTCGAGCAAGCGAAAAAGAATGCGCCCTGTATCGTGTTTATCGATGAGATTGACGCTGTGGGTCGTCATCGCGGCGCCGGGTATGGCGGCGGCAATGACGAGCGTGAACAAACGCTCAACCAGTTGCTGGTCGAAATGGACGGGTTTGAGGCCAACGAAGGTGTGATCATTCTGGCAGCCACCAACCGCAAGGACGTTCTGGACCCTGCGCTGCTGCGACCGGGCCGGTTCGACCGTCAGGTCACAGTCGGCAACCCGGACATCAAGGGCCGCGAGAAAATTCTGGGCGTTCACGCACGCAAGACACCGCTGGGTCCCGATGTTGATCTGCGCATCATCGCGCGCGGTACGCCGGGCTTCTCGGGTGCGGATCTGGCCAACCTCGTGAACGAGGCCGCGTTGATGGCGGCGCGCGTGGGCCGTCGCTTTGTCACCATGGAAGATTTTGAAAACGCCAAGGACAAGGTGATGATGGGGGCCGAGCGCCGCTCGATGGTGCTGACTCAGGATCAGAAGGAAAAAACAGCCTATCACGAAGCGGGTCATGCTGTTGTTGGTCTGTCTCTGCCCATGTGCGATCCGGTCTACAAGGCGACCATCATACCGCGCGGCGGCGCGCTGGGTATGGTCGTTTCGCTGCCGGAAATGGATCGCCTGAACTATCACCGGGATGAGTGCGAACAAAAGCTGGCGATGACCATGGCAGGTAAGGCGGCCGAGGTCATCAAGTATGGCGAAGATCACGTGTCGAACGGGCCTGCCGGGGACATCATGCAGGCCAGCCAATTGGCACGTGCCATGGTGATGCGCTGGGGAATGTCGGACAAGGTCGGCAATATCGACTATGCCGAGGCCCATGAGGGATACCAGGGCAATACTGCCGGGTTCTCGGTATCGGCTCATACCAAGGAACTGATTGAAGAAGAGGTAAAGCGACTGATCCAGCAAGGCTATGAACAGGCGCACAAGATTCTGACCGATCATAACGAAAAATGGGAACGTCTGGCCCAAGGTTTGCTGGAATACGAAACGCTGACCGGTGACGAAATCAAACGCGTCATGAACGGGGAATCGCCCGGCGACAGCGATGACCGGAACGACAAGTCGGACGAGGGCAGTGCGCCCAGCGTCACAGCCATCCCCAAGACCAAGGCCAAGAAATCACCGCCTGAGGGCGGGATGGAACCTGAACCGACAGCATAACCAGCAAGAACCCGGGCTCTGCCCGGGTTTTTTCTCTTTCCATCAGAGCGTTACTGGGCATTATGCGCTGGCAGACACCAATGGGTAGGGAAGCGCGTATGCCGTTTTTGCGGGAAACCGAAATTGCAGCCGAAGTCGTTTGGCTGGGCCTTGTTCCTGCCGGCGGATCGCTTCGTGCCAAGCCCGTGGAGTTGCTGGATCTTGGGTTTGAGGGCGCGAAAGGCGAACGGCACGAAGGTCTGAACCGTGCGTCCTGTGTTCGGGTCTCGAACCTCTATCCCAAGGGCACTGAAATCCGCAATGTTCGTCAACTTTCGGTGCTGTCCTTGGAAGAGTTGCAGCAGATCGCGCAGAACATGGGGCTGGACCGGCTTGACCCGTCTTATCTGGGCGCATCCATAGTGCTGAAAGGTGTTCCGGATTTCTCGCACATTCCGCCGTCCTCGCGCCTTCAGGCGGTCAACGGGCTGACGATCACTGTGGATATGGAAAACGCCCCCTGCGTATTGCCCGGTCGCGAAATCGAAGCGGATCATCAGGGGTATGGTGCAGGGTTCAAACCCGCTTCCATCCGGCGCCGGGGTGTCACGGGCTGGGTCGAACGTCCTGGGCGCATTCAACGGGGCGATCACCTCAAGCTCTTTGTTCCGGACCAGCCTGCCTGGAGCCCCGAAAATATGCAGGTTTCCGATTAGTTACCGATGAAGTGACCTGACGACGCTTCGCGACGCCAGAATGTCGGAATCCATGGCTAATCAGATTGTACACAAGGGTATGGAATGCGTAGCGCCGACGTTAGACGTCGGTTTTGCACGGTATTCAATCAAGGACCCCGGCCAATGAGCTATAAATCCGACATCGAAATTGCGCGTGAAGCGAATAAGAAGCCGATCCAGGAGATCGGCGCGAAGCTTGGAATATCCAGTGATGATCTGTTGCCGTATGGGCATGACAAGGCGAAGGTGAGCCAGGAGTTCATCAACTCGGTGCAGGGTCGTGAAGACGGCAAGCTGGTGCTGGTGACGGCGATCAACCCGACGCCCGCGGGTGAGGGCAAGACGACCACAACGGTTGGTCTGGGTGACGGTCTGAACCGGATCGGCAAGAATGCGATGATCTGTATCCGCGAGGCCTCGTTGGGTCCGAACTTCGGCATGAAGGGCGGCGCTGCAGGGGGCGGCTATGCGCAAGTTGTTCCGATGGAAGAGATGAACCTGCACTTCACCGGCGATTTCCACGCGATCACCTCGGCCCATTCGCTGCTGTCGGCGATGATCGACAACCACATCTACTGGGGCAATGAATGCGAGATCGACACTCGCCGGGTCGCATGGCGTCGTGTGGTCGACATGAACGACCGCGCCCTGCGCCAGATCACTGCCAGCCTGGGCGGCGTGTCGAACGGGTTCCCGCGCGAAACAGGTTTTGACATCACCGTGGCGTCCGAGGTCATGGCGATCCTGTGCCTGTCAAACGACCTGAAGGATCTGGAAAAGCGTCTGGGTGATATCATCGTGGCCTATCGCCGCGACAAGACGCCGGTCTATTGCCGCGACATCAAGGCCGAAGGCGCGATGACCGTTCTGCTGAAAGACGCAATGCAGCCGAACCTGGTGCAGACGCTGGAAAACAACCCGGCCTTTGTCCACGGTGGCCCGTTTGCCAACATTGCGCATGGCTGCAACTCGGTCATTGCCACAAAGACCGCGCTGAAAGTGGCTGACTATGTGGTGACCGAGGCGGGCTTTGGCGCCGATCTGGGTGCCGAGAAGTTCATGAACATCAAGTGCCGCAAGGCGGGCATTGCGCCCTCTGCCGTGGTTCTGGTTGCCACCGTGCGCGCGATGAAGATGAATGGCGGCGTCGCCAAAGCCGATCTGGGCGCGGAAAACGTCGCCGCGGTCAAGGCGGGCTGCGCCAACCTGGGCCGTCACATCGAGAACGTGAAGTCGTTCGGTGTTCCGGTTGTTGTCGCCATCAACCACTTTGTCACCGACACCGATGCCGAGGTTCAGGCGGTGAAGGATTATTGCGCCTCTCACGGGGTCGAGGCGATTCTGTCGCGCCACTGGGAACTGGGCTCGGAAGGGTCTGCTGATCTGGCCCGCAAAGTTGTGGAGATCGTCGAAGGGGGCTCTGCGAACTTCGCGCCGATCTACCCCGACGAAATGCCGCTGTTTGAGAAGATCGAAACCATCGCCAAGCGCATCTACCGCGCCGACGAGGTTCTGGCCGACAACAAGATCCGCACGCAGCTGAAAGAATGGGAAGCAGCGGGGTATGGCAACCTGCCGGTCTGCATGGCGAAAACCCAGTACAGCTTCTCGACCGACCCGACCCTGCGGGGCGCGCCCACCGGCCATTCGGTCCCGGTGCGTGAGGTCCGCCTGAGCGCGGGTGCGGGCTTTATCGTGGTTGTCTGCGGTGAGATCATGACCATGCCGGGCCTGCCCCGCAAACCGGCCGCGGAAACCATCTGCCTCAATGACGCAGGTGAGATCGAGGGCTTGTTCTAAGTCGCTGAATAAGACATTTCATGGTCCGGAACCCCCGGGCCATGAGGAGACGATGATGCCCACTCTGACACCGCCGCAGGACTGCCATTCGATGCGGGATCTGCGGGTTCAGATCGACAGGCTGGACCGCCTGCTGATCGGGATGCTGGTGAGGCGCGCAAGCTATATCGACCGCGCGTCTGAGCTGAAGCCGGGCGAGGGCCTGCCCGCCCGCATCCCGGACCGGGTCGAGGATGTGGTGCAAAAGGTGCGCGCCAGTTCGCAGGCCGCGGGGATGGACCCCGATTTGTCCGAAACGCTCTGGCGCATTCTGATTGACTGGTCGATTGCACGTGAGGAACGTGTGCTCGGCCCCGAGTAAAGACCGGGCGCGTTCTGCGCCCGTTTGGGTTTTGAAAGAAGGGACCAAAGGATGGTAGCGCAGGTTATCGACGGGAAGGCCTTTGCCGCCAAAGTGCGCGCGCAGGTGGCCGATCAGGTTGCAAAGCTGAAAGAGGAAAACGGCATCACCCCCGGCCTGGCCGTGGTTCTGGTGGGAGAGGATCCGGCCAGCCAGGTCTACGTCCGCTCGAAAGGCAAGATGACCGTCGAGGTTGGCATGAACTCGTATGAGCACAAGCTCGATGTGGAGACCTCCGAGGCGGACCTGCTGGCGCTGATCGACAAACTGAACACTGATCCGGCGGTGCATGGCATTCTGGTACAGCTGCCGCTGCCAAAACACCTGAACGAGGATCTGGTGATCAACTCGATCGATCCGGCCAAGGATGTGGACGGCTTCCACATCTCGAATGTGGGCCTGCTGGGCACTGGTCAGAAATCGATGGTGCCCTGCACCCCGCTGGGCTGCCTGATGATGCTGCGCGATCACCACGGGTCGCTGTCGGGCATGGATGCGGTTGTCATCGGTCGCTCGAACATCGTGGGCAAGCCGATGGCTCAGCTGCTGCTGGGGGACAGCTGCACTGTGACCATCGCGCATTCGCGCACCAGGGACCTGCCGGATGTGGTGCGCCGCGCCGATATTGTCGTGGCCGCTGTCGGCCGCCCCGAGATGGTGCCCGGCGACTGGATCAAGGAAGGCGCCACCGTGATCGACGTGGGCATCAACCGCATCGAACGCGATGGCAAGACCAAGCTGGTCGGCGATGTCGACTATACCAGCGCCGCCGAGCGCGCCGGCGCCATCACCCCCGTCCCCGGCGGCGTCGGCCCCATGACCATCGCCTGCCTGCTGGCTAACACCCTCACCGCCTGCTGCCGCGCAAACAAACTCCCCGAACCAGAAGGCCTGACCGCCTGATACACGCGGGGCCGGATCGGACCCTTCGGACCGGCCCCCTTTTTTTGGCAGGCAAAGCTCCAGCCAAATCGCCCCCTGACTGCATGGGCAAAGCGCCCTGAATGGGTTTGACAGCCGAACAAATCGTGATATCCCTGTAATCCCAGCTGGTTACAGGTGAAGGCACTATTGTGTTTGACACATTCGGGGTGAGCTATGCTAATTCATGCACAAAAGCGGTATGACGTCTAAAATAAGTATAATCCTGAAGGCATTTTCACCGCAACGTGTGGTAGCGGGTTTGGTCTTTCTTCCTTTACTTGCATATGCGTTTCCACCCTTCCTTGATTCTGACCTGTCATTTGGACTGCGGCTTGTATTCTGGGCGGGAGTGATGGTCCTTGCTTTGACGGTTACCGGGCTTGCCAGAAAGCTGATGCGGAAGAACCCCGTTTTCCTGAATGTTCCGGCGAGGGATCTGGCATTTGTTTCTTTGACCTTGGCATTGTTCACGCCTTCACTTTGGATGTTGGCCTGGGTTCTTTTCACCTGTGGTGGATATATGGCGCCGGACGCCGAGAGGATTGTGGTTTATGGCGCTTTGTTCGCGACAGGCTTGATGCTTGTACAGCGCAACGATCTGAATGCCGCGGCAATTACTGAATCTGATCTTGAAAAACCACGACTTGTCAAACGCTTGCCACCCAGATTCAACGGGCAGATCTATCGCTTGACCGTTCGGGATCACAACGTGGATGTTGTCACCTCAGAAGGCACCTTCACGCTCCGGTCGCGTTTCACAGATGCGATTGCCGAAATGGAGCCTGTCCCGGGTCATTGCTCGCACCGTTCGCATTGGGTCACCGACGCATCCATTGTAAGTGTCGAAAGGGAAGGCAGTAAAACCTATCTGAAATTGATCAATGGTGATCTGGTTCCGGTCAGCCGGAAATACAAACCGATGCTGGAAATGGATGGCCTGATCTGAACCTATTGCGGCATTGGCAACATGTATGGACGCGGACCTGTGAGGATCGCCATCGCCTGCGATCCCATCAGTGCCGACAGCACTTGATCAGAGCTGCGAAGCCCCCCGGTAAAAGCGCCATAGGCCGGAAGTATCATGCGATGATCATTCAGCAGAAAAGCGGGGCGTGAAATATGACGTCCCTTGACCCTGATCCGGACTTTTGGATGGTAATGGCCGGAAACTTCTCCTCGCGCGGGATCCTGCGCGATATGACGGAAAACAAGCGGGCCACGGTGCCATTCGAACAGATGGGTTCCCCCCAGCTCAATAGGACCGGGATCGTGGTTCCCCTCAATCCAGATCCACTGACGTCCGGACTGTAAGGTCGCGATCCTTAGCATTTCTGATTTTGGCAGCGCCCGGGCAGCCTCAAGATCATCGAAGCTGTCGCCCAGACATACAATGGTTTTGGCGTTCGTTTGTCCCAGGTCATCTTTCAGGCGGTCCAGCGTTTCACGGCTGTCATAAGGCGGAAGTGAAGGCCCACCACGCCGCGCGACGCGCTCGGATTTACCCAGATGCAAGTCCGACACGCACAGCAAGCTTTCGTCTGGCCACCAAAGCGCACCGGACGGCAAAGCACACAGGCGCTGACCCGCAAAGGGAAACTCAAGTTCGTTCATGATACGTTCTTGGCCTGTTTCAGGGCCCGGCGCAAGCAGATCAAAGCTGTTCCAACCCCGCCGCTTGCAGCAGCCGCGCGCTTTCTTCCGCCAGAAGCCTTTCTTCGGCACTGCCTTTCACCGGCACTTTGCCAACCTCCAGAAACAGTGGCGCTGACAGGGGTGAAACACGCTCCAGCCGCACCAGATCAATCCTGTCGCCAATTCGGGCCAGCATTGTTTCGATCCGACCGAAATCGACAAGCCCACGCATGGCTTCCTCGCGGGTGATCTGCATCAATAGGTGATCGGGATCGTATTTCAGCAAGGTGTCATACAGGATATCGGACGAAAACGTAGCCTGCCGCCCGCTTTTGCGCTGCCCTGCCATGTTGCGTTCGATCAGACCGGCAATGGTGGCCGATGCACGAAACGTGCGCTTCATAACGGCGTTACCTGCCAGCCAGTTGTCAAGCCTGTCGCGCAGTGCATCGGGTTGAAGCAACGGACGGGGATCGGTAACCGCGTCCAGACCCCAGATCAGTGTGGCATAGTCCGTGGCGACAAAACCCAGCGGGGCCAGTCCGGTCTCCTCCATCCGTTTTGTCAACAACAGGCCCAAAGTCTGTTGTGCATTTCGTCCGGCAAAGCCGTAGACGCAAAGATGTTCACGCCCGTCGCTGGGAAAGCTCTCGATGAGCAGCCGGTCACGCTGGGGCAGGCGGGACATCTGGCGCTGCAAATCCAGCCATTCAGACGTATGAGGGGGAAGCTGTGGCCAGTCAGTTTGGGCAAACATGTTCAGGATGCGGTCGCTAAGCTGAGTGGAGGTTGCGAATTTCGTGCCCGAGAAGGTCGCAATCTTTGGCTTTCGGTCAGCGTGCCGCGTGACTTCGACCACCATCTCGCGCAGCCCCTCATACCGCACGATTTGCCCACCGATCAGGAAGGTGTCGCCGGGCGTTAGCGAGGCAGCGAATGCTTCTTCTACTTCTCCCAGTGGCTTGCCGCCCCGGTTGCGTTTCAGACGAACCTTGAGCGTATCCGTGTCCTGAATCGTGCCCAGATTCATACGAATTCGCGATGCGGCGCGCGGGTCGCGCAGTTGCCATTGCCCGTCGGCGCCGTGTTGCAGCCTTTGCCAGCGATCATAGGCTTGCAGAGCATAGCCGCCGGTAGCACAGAAATTCAGGCAGGCGTCAAACTCGGCCCGCGTCAATTGAGCGTAAGGCCCGGCGGATGTCATCTCGGCATAAAGATCATCGGCGTTGAACGGTCCGGCGCAAGCGGCAATCAGGATATGCTGGCACAAAACATCGCGCGGGCCACGGCCGCGGGGTTCCCCATCCAGCTCATGGGCTTTGGCGGCCTCTAGCGCGGCGACGCATTCGACCACTTCGAAGCGATTGGCAGGTACCAAAAGGGCTTTGGAAGGTGCGTTATAGCGGTGGTTGGCCCGTCCTATCCTTTGCACCAGCCGTTTGACATTCTTGGGCGCGCCGATCTGGATCACCAGATCGACATCCCCCCAGTCGATGCCCAGATCCAGCGAACCGGTGCAGACGATGGCGCGCAAGTCACCCCGGACCATCGCCGCCTCGACCCGCTCGCGCTGCTGCCGGTCCAGACTGCCGTGATGGATGCCGATGGGCAGACCGTCATCATTGGCCAGCCACAGGTTGTGAAAGAATATCTCGGCCTGGGCGCGCGTATTGTGAAAGATCAATGTGGTCTTGTGCTGCTTGATCTGCTCCAGCACGGCTGGAATAGCATAAGCCGCGCCACCGCCAGACCAGGGCGGCATCTGCGACGTTTCCAGCATTCGGATATCCGGGTCCGGACCGGGGTCGGCCTGTACAATCTGGCAGGGATCAGGGTGGCGGGCCAGAAAGCGGGCAATCGCAACAGGATCTTCCACCGTCGCCGACAACCCGACGCGGCGCAGATCGGGATTGAGGCGTTGCAGGCGTGCCAGCGCCAGCATCAGCTGATCCCCGCGCTTGCTTTCAGCCAGTGCGTGGATTTCATCGACGATGATCCGCTGCACACCTTCAAACATACGCGGGGCATCCTCGTACGAGGTCAGCAACGCCAGACTTTCCGGCGTGGTCAACAGGATATGCGGTGGATCAGCCCTTTGGCGTTTCTTCTGCGTGGCTGAGGTGTCACCGGTTCGATCCTCGATCCTGACAGGCAGGCCGATCTCATCCACCGGGGTGCGCAGATTGCGTTTGATGTCGGCGGCCAGCGCCTTGAGCGGCGAGACATAGATCGTGTGCAATCCATTGTGGCCAGCATCCGCAAGTTCAGCCAGCGACGGCAGAAACCCGGCCATGGTTTTGCCGCCACCGGTGGGCGCAATCAGCAGTGTCGCCGGGCTGAATGCGCGGTCGAACATCTCTTGCTGATGCGGGTGGATGGACCAGCCTTTGGTGGAAAACCACGCGGCAATCCGTGCGGGAATCTGCGTCATGAACGCAGACTACCCGCCCCAGAGTGGTAATGGCACGGCGTTATTTGACGATTTTCTCGTCTTTGACGAACATGTTGGCCCAGGCCCGGTCGATCAGTTCGGGGCTCATCTGATAGGGGATGCCTTCGAACTCGCAGATCGAGATCATCTGGTCGATCAGAAAGATCGGTTGATAGTTGGCGTAGATGTTGTTGATGGTCGGGTATTTGACCTTCAGCAGGTGCACCAGCGCCGCCTCATCCAGCGGCATCCCGCGTTTGCGCGCAACCATGGCGAAAATCTTCAGGAAGTTTTCCTGATTCGGGCCGTCGATCTTGATCTTGAAGAAGATCCGGCGCAGGGCCGCCTGGTCAAATATCTCGTTCGGGTGGAAGTTGGTCGAGAAGATGACCAGCGTATCAAACGGAACTTCGAATTTCTCACCCGATTGCAGGCCCAGGATATCCTTGTTCTCTTCCAGTGGAACAATCCAGCGGTTGACCAGCGCCTGCGGTGGTTCGGCCTGACGGCCAAGGTCGTCCACGATAAAGATGCCGCCCGTGGATTTCAGCTGCAGCGGTGCCTGATAGGTTCGCGCGGTAGGGTTGTAAACCAGGTCCAGCATACTAAGCGACAGTTCACCGCCGGTGACCACGGTCGGGCGTTCACACTGTACATAGCGTGAGTCGAAACGTTTGCGGCGGCGCAGGCTGTTCGGGTCGTCGGCCTCCTGCTCGATCGCGGTGTGCACGATCGGGTCGTAGACCGTGATCACCTGCCCCGCATATTCGATGGCGTAGGGCACATAGACATTGTCCCCCAGCGCATCGCGAATGCCGTTCGAGATGGACGATTTACCGTTGCCCGGCGGACCATACATCAGGATCGACCGGCCTGCGCTGACTGCCGGGCCTAGATGATCCAGCAGGCTGTCGGGCAGAACCAGATGGCCCATGGCGTTGGTCAACTGGTCGCGCGTGACCTGAATGTTGCGGATCGATTGACGTTTGACTTGCTCGCGATAGACATCCAGCGGGACGGGCATCGCACCGAAATACTCGGACTGGCTGAGGGCATCCAGAGCGCGGGCCTTGCCGGCATCAGTCAGCTGATATCCCATCTCGTTGCCGCTGTTGGCGTTCAGCGTCCCCATTGCCTCAAGCAGCTTCTGCTCGCGTGCGATGTCGATCAGTTCCTGGGTCACAGCGCCAGGCAGACATATGGCCGCAGAAACTTCTGACACGGTGCTGGTGTTCTTGCGGAATATGGTCTTCAGCAAGATATCCCGCATCATCACCAGCGGAAGCTTCATTTCGCTTAACCCCTTCGGGGTAGGGGGGGCCATAACAGAGGAAGTCTGCATATTCATGCGCGGTGCTCGTTCGTCAAATTGTAACGCCAACTGCCCGAATAAGGGCGACTTGAAGGAAAAATGACCCAGCTTTGTGGCGGGACAAAGGCAGCGGCAAGGCGCGCTGATGATAGTTTACGAACCGAGAACAGTACCCAGAATCAGATACATGGCCAGCGAGCCACCCAGTGCGAACCCCATGGGGAACTGCTTGCCCCGATCCCAACTTTCCCAATGTGGCGCAATGGTGCGCAACCTTGTGATTTTAGCCAAACGATGCGTGACCACGGCGGCCAGAATACAGGCGGTCAGAATAAGCAGCACCAGCTTTAGATCGCCAAGCCAGACAAATGGCGCGGACGCGGCAAGAAACTTAGCGTCGCCCGCGCCCATTGCCCCTGACGCGTTCAGAAGAATGCCGAAAATCAACACCACGGGGATATGCAGAAGGTGCCAGAAATAGATCGGCATCGACACATTGATCAGCAACAGATGACCGCTGACCGTGCCGGTGGACCAGGGCGGGATGGCAACCAGCCCGACCACGACAAAAATCAACGCCAGCGCAACAACTGCATGGTTTTTGATCCGCATCTCACGCATATCCGTGAAGGCCACGTAAAAGCAGATCGGCAGCACGAAGGGCAGGAACCATGCCGCCGCCGCAGCGGGGATTTGCATGTGTCAGGCCTCTTCAAGCGCACGAAGCGAGCGGACCGCTTCATCGAAATGCTGCGGATGGGTGGCAATGGCCTCGCGGAACAGGTTTTTCGCGGTTTCTACATCGCCCTGCTTGACCGCGGAAATACCCATCGTATTCAGCAGTAGCGCCCGTTCAACCTGGGTCATCGGCACCACTGGAAGGCTATAGTTGCCCTGCGCTGACCGGGCCAGCACCAGATTGTTCTTGGCAGTGAACAAAGAGCTGTCCTGACGGACTGCGTCGGTAAACAGGCGTTCGGCCTCGGCATACTGGCCACGGGTTAGTTTCGAATACCCCCAATTGTTCATCACGCTGCCCGGGCGGGTGGTCAGCCCAACGGCCGTTTCATAGAAATGATCAGCCCGCTTCCATTCTTTCCGGGAATCCGCGACCACCGCCTCAAGACGGTAGCGTTTGAAGGTTTCGAACGTTGGGGGAACCGAATCCAGAACGGTTTTGGCCTGAGACCAGTCGCCATTTCGCACCAGCGCATCGGCATACTCGACCTTGTCTGCGGCGTTCGTACCCTTCATTGTCGTCACGCGCTTCCACGCTGCTGCCGCTTCGGTGGTGCGTTTTGCGCGTCCCAGGGATATTGCCAATCCGCGCTGAAGGTCGATGCGATCAGGGTTCTTGAGTGTGGCACCGTGAAAATAAGTCACCGCCTCATTCGGGTCGGCGGCACTCAACAACACATCGTTCAGGTTGGTTTCGTCAATGACGTTCACTTCCTGAAACGTTCGTTCCACCTTTTCCTCTTCGGTTTCCTTTGCACAGGCCGAAAGGATCAGACCGCTGACAATAACTGCCGGAATCAAGAATTGCTGGCGCATTTTTTGCGTCCTTTACTGCTCTTGCCTCGATTACTGGATTTTGCGTAGCGCGAATTGCCCGTCGCCAAGCTGCTCCAGTGTAAATTCTTGTTGTTCTTGCGGGATATTATTAACAGGATTTTCCATTTTTGCGAGTGCTAAGCGCAGATTGTCGCGGATTGCGTCACTTTCGCCATTGTCCAGCGCGTAAGCCCGTTGAAAGACCTGCGCCGCTTCGGGGTACTCCTGTTTCTCCATCAGCAGAACGCCCAGATTATTCCATGCAACAGGCCAATCCGGATCGCCTTCCACGGCGCGGCGCAGCAATTTCTCAGCCTGCCCTAAACGCCGCAACCCAAGATTGGCCGTACCCAGAGAGGTCAGGACCTGTGTCGTCATACCTTGGTCCAGCGCGGCGCGCGTAAAGGTATCAAGCGCCAGTTCGTATTCACCGGCAGCCATCAGCCGGTTTCCGACCTCGATATTGTCTTCTGCTTGTCCCCTGGGATCAACTCCCGGCGCATCCAGGCCGTTCGGCGACAGGCCTTCTGTGCAAGAAGCCACCATGGTGCAAACCACGGTGGCCTTAAGTATTCGGCGAAACCCGGAAGGGAAGCACCAGAATTCAGCTTTCATAGGGGTTTATCATCCTGCGCGCCCGAAAGTCGAAATGACATTCGCCGACGGGCCGACCAGAATGATCAGCAGTGGCGGAACTGTCAGCATCATTGTGACAAGAGTCATCTTGGTAGGCAACTTGTTCGCAGCCTCTTCGGCGCGCATCACGCGTTTGTCACGCATCTCTGAGGCGTAAACCCGCAATGCCTCGGCAATGGATGTACCGAAAGTCGCCGACTGGATCATCACGGTGACGAATGAGTTCACGTCCTGTACGCCGCAGCGCACTCCGAAATCGCGCAAAACAGTGTCTTTGTCCTTACCGGCTTTCATCTCGTGTGCGACGGTTTCGAATTCCTGAGCAATATCTGGGTAGGAGGATTTCATTTCACCGGACACGCGCACGATGGCCTGGTCCAGTGATTGTCCGGCCTCAACACAGACCAGCATCAGGTCAAGCGTATCTGGAAAGCCTGCGGTAATCGCCTCTTTGCGTGCTTCGACCCGGCGTGTGATCCAGTATTTCGGCGCGAAATAACCGATTGCGGCTGGCACGAATACCCGGATCATCATCTGCTGGCCGGTGAATTCCTGACCGTTTGACAGGACCGTAATCAGCAGAACACCGACAACGATACCAATGATACCCAGCGAAAACTGCGCAAAGTGAAAGAACCGGACCGCATCTTTTGACCGGTATCCCGCCTGACGCAGCTTCAGCTCAACCGCCGAATACTCTTCTTCGTTTTTCGGCTCCAGGAAAGTCGCGAATTTCTCAAGCTGCTCATTGCGGCTGGAGTTACGCAGTTGCTCTTTCTTGCTTTTTTTCGTCGCCCGGGGCGCCGCATTCGACCGCTGAAGCTTTTTCAGAGGATCTTCCGGCTGGCTCATGATCAGTGAGACAGCGACAAGAACCATGATCAGGCCAAGTACACCCACCATGATCAGGGGGCCGAACTCACCCAGGTGTTGGGTCAGCAGGTCATTGATGTTGGTCAGAAATTCCATTGTGCTGCCCTCAGACCTTGATGTTGGTGATGATCTTCATGACGATCAGGTTCAGTGTCAGCAAAATGCCGACAACGAAACACGCAGGGATGAACCAGGGGTGATCCAACACTTCGTCATAATACCCCGGATCCTTGACCAGGATGAAAATCAGACACGCAATTGGGAAGCCAGACAGGAACTTACCTGACCATTGGGCTTCGGCCGTGATCGCCTTGACGCGCCGGAACAGGCGGAACCGCGCGCGGATCACCTGTGCCAATCCAGCCAGAATTTCAGCCAGGTTACCACCGGACTGCTGCTGAATACCCACAGCAACCGCGAGGAACCGAAGATCCTGCATGTCCAGACGTTCGGCCATATCTTTGAGCGCCTCGCCCACATCGCGTCCATAGGCGCATTCATCCGCGATAATACCAAACTCGGTTCCCAGCGGATCCTGAACTTCGTTGGAAACAACCTGAATTGTCGAAACGAAAGGATTACCCACACGAAGCGAACGCACCATCAGCTCAACCGCGTCAGGCAGTTGCTCTTCGATCATGCCCATACGTTTCTTGGCCTTGTGGTTTACCCACGCGTAAACACCGCCAATACCGATGGCGATTGAAATCGCGATGCGCAGCGCCGTATCCGTCGCGGTACCGATGCTCAGACCGACAAACGCCATGGCCGAGACCAGAGCCATGATCATGATCAGCTGACGGGGTGAAAACGCAATGGCGGCTTTTTGAGCCTTGTCAGCAAGCAGCGAATACAGAGGAATGCTCTGTGATTTCATGTGCTGCTGCATTTCCTTGCGCAGCTGCTCCAGAACCTGTTCGCGCCCGGCACCCTTTTCCAGCATGTCCAGACGCCGGTTGACCCGGCTGTTCAGGCTGATGGATTTGCCGAACGCAACCAGATAGATGCCCTCGACCAGGGCAAGAACCCCCACAAAGATGGCGACATAGATGATCGCCTCCATAGGCAATTGCATACCCGGTTCTCCTACATTGTGGTTGGGTCGTAGATGGATGCGGGCAGATCAAACCCCCACAGACGGAAGCGTTCCGAATAGTGGCTGCGCACACCAGTTGCCGTAAAGTGACCGATGATCTTGTTGTCAGGTGTCAGGCCAACACGTTGAAAACGAAAAATTTCTTGCATTGAAATCACGTCACCTTCCATACCGGTAATCTCGGTGATCGAGGTCATGCGGCGCGAACCATCCTGCAATCGGCTGGCCTGAACGATTAGGTTCACAGCGCTTGCGATCTGGCTGCGGACGGCCTTAATGGGCATTTCGATGCCGGCCATCGCGATCATGTTTTCCAAACGTGAAATCCCGTCACGGGCCGAGTTCGCGTGGATCGTGGTCATCGAACCGTCGTGGCCAGTGTTCATGGCCTGCAACATGTCGATCACCTCGGCGCCGCGTGTCTCGCCGACGATGATGCGGTCAGGTCGCATACGCAGGGCGTTTTTCAGACAGTCGCGCGGGCTGACCTCACCTTTGCCTTCCACGTTAGGCGGTCGGCTTTCCATCCGGCCCACATGGGTTTGTTGCAGCTGAAGTTCCGCCGTATCCTCGATGGTCAAGATGCGTTCGGCATCGTCGATAAAGCTGGACAGAGCGTTGAGTGTGGTCGTTTTACCGGAACCGGTACCGCCCGACACGATGATATTAAGACGGGTTGATACGGCAGCCTGCAAATAGGCAGCCATTTCCTCGGTGAACGCACCGAAACTGACTAGATCATCAATACCCAGCTTGTCTTTTTTGAACTTACGAATCGAAACCAGAGACCCATCTACCGCGATAGGGGGCACCATGGCGTTGAATCGCGATCCATCGGCCAGTCGGGCGTCAACATAAGGGTTGGATTCATCAACACGACGGCCCACCGCAGACACGATCTTGTCGATGATCCGCATCAGGTGCTTTTCATCCTTGAACGTGATGTCGCTGATTTCCAGCTTACCGGCACGTTCCACGAATATCTGATGCGGTCCGTTGACCAGAATATCGTTGACCGTATCGTCCTGCAGCAGCGTCTCAAGCGGACCAAGACCCGTTACTTCGTCGTACAGTTCTTTGTTCAACTGCGATCGGTCATCGCGATTCAGAACGATGTTCTTGGTTTCCAGAACTTCGCTGGCGATTGCGCTGATTTCGGCTCGTAGCTCCGCTTCGGCTGCGGTCTCCAGAGCCGCTAGGTTCAGGTTCTCCAGCAACTCGCGATGCAGTTCGATCTTGATCTCACTCAGCCGTTCCTTGCGTTTTCGATCACGATCGGCCCCGGCAACCTCAGCCGTTTTTTTCTGAGGTTTACGTACGACGGCCGTTGCTGCGGGGCTGGGGGCAGCTTGTGCGGCGGGTGCCGCCGTTTCGACCGGCTGCGCTGCCGCTTTGACGGGCTGCGCTGCTGGCTGTTTTTTATATCTTGAGAACACGGCGATCCCCCCTTGGGATGATGTTACGCAGCTTCAGCGCTGCTGCTGCCAAGGCTGTGAAGTGATTTGGCCAGCTTCGCGATTTCCCGGCGAAGCGGGTTCTTGGCGGCTGAATTGGCCAGCGGCAAACCATGGTCGCCACTTTGCATGACAGGCTTGCCCCCATCAGGCAGCAGCAGGTCAATTGAGATGCCAAGGCTTTCCCCCATGCGTTTCACGCGGCTTTTTCCATTCAGGTCGGTGAATTTTGGGGCTCGGTTCAGCGCAAAGCGCAGCTTGTTGAAGGGCAGTTCTTCGGCCTGCAACGCGCGCTTGAGGCGCAGGGCATTCTGAGCGGACCGCATGTCGAGTTCGATCATTGCAAAATATACATGTGCAGCCTGCAAGACCGTTTCCGACCACAAGACCAGCGTCTTGGGCATATCTACAACCACATAGTCGAAATGTGTGCGCGCCATGTCAATCACGCGCTGGATGTCTTCGGGGGTAATCAGGTCCAATGGCACCATGTCGGATGGCGCGGTCAGAACTTGCAGTTTTTCTTCATATGTTTGAAGGGCTTGCGAGAAAACCTCGCTATCCATCGAATCCGTATCGGACAGCATTTCGAACACCGTCTCGCGACGCGCCAGGTCCAGATAGGTTGAAACCGTGCCGTATTGCAGATCCAGATCGATCAGACAGACGGACGGGGCATCCTTGTCCGATGCACAGGCCAGCTCCCAGGCCAGGTTCACCGCCAAAGTCGTGGAGCCCACGCCACCGGCAAGTCCCTGAACGACGAACAAAGCGCCTTCCTTTGATTCGCCATTTGCCAATGGAACAGCTGCGGCTTGTGCCATGACAACCGGATCGGGCTGCTTCATGCGTTCTACCGCTTCCTGCAATTCACCTTCCGGAAGCGGGTAGGGGACAAACTCGTCCGCGCCCTTGCGCAGCAGTTGGTGGAGCGAAGCAGGTGTGACGTCCTCGGCGATCAGGACGACCTTGATTTTCTTTTCCTTGGCCCGCGTGATGATTTCACCCATCAATGACAGGTTGTCTTCATCTTCCCCGTCGATTGCCAATGCAACGAATTCAAGCGCTTCGGCTTCTGGCTGGCTGAAAAAGGCCAGCGCTTCGGCAAAACCCAAGTCGCCCCAGCGCTCGCCCAGAATGGTTTCCATGTCTTCAATCAGAAGATCAAAATTCTGGACATCCCGGCTTATGGTGCAGGCCAGGATTGCAGAAGTCTCGTCTTGCGGCGTTGCGCTGGTCATAAACACTATCCTCGTCGTGAGGGCTCAGCATGTCATATGAACGAATTCCGCCAGATTGATGTGCTGTCGCCCCAATACGGTCAAATTTGGCCGCAGGTCACCCTATTGTTCACAAAGTTGCTCTGAAGTTGGGCAAGAATTGGGCGCAAAAGAACCAATTGTAGGGAAATGGGCGACGATGTCGCCCATTTCGCGTATATTATTCACCCGCATCAGATGCGTCTGTCGCGGTCACCTGTTCAATCGTGCTCTTCCACGTCGCGCTTTCAACGTATTCGCGATAAATGACGTTGGCGTATTTGCCGTCCAGCAGTTGCGGGTGACGGTCAACAAAGCCAGAAACTTCCGTTACAGTCCGGCGGTTGCGGCGGTCCCGATTCGGTGTTGCGATCAACGGCTGCGTTTTTCCAAAGGATACAACGGCTTCAAGACGTGAACGCGAGATTCCTTGCCGTTCAAGGAATGCGACTACCGCTTGTGCGCGGCGCATCCCAAGACTCTTGTTGTAGCTTGTTGAGCCTACGGCATCCGTATGTCCGTAAACCCGGAACCTGGCTTCGGGGAACTGTTTGATCCAGTCAGCTTGCTGCAGCAGAATGCGTTGAGCTGATGCATCCAGTTGCGAACTGTTGAAGGCAAAGTTCACTTGACTGGGCACATCTGCGGCAAATCTGCGACCGAGAATCTGAGCATATGTCAACTCGCCGTTTTGAACCTGTATATTGTTCAATGTCGCGTTTCCGAAGGTTCCGGCATCGATCTCGTATCCGGCCTCGCGCGTACATGCGGCAACGGCGACCGTAAGACCCAGTGTGATGATCCACTTCTGCATTGGTCCTATCCTCCTGATCAATCTAGGACGTAGCCGTACGAGCTGCCGAAGTCCTGTTTGGCAACTTCGGATGCTCCGCCGGCTCCGGGACGCTGTGTACGAGCAACCCGACCATTCACGAACAGGTCAAATTCGCTGGGCGGTTTGACACGATCGGTGGGAAGGGCTAGCGCCTCGCCGCGTGTCGGCGTTACAAGATGCGCCGTGATGATTATCACAAGTTCGCTTTGAGCGCGTTGATAGTTCGCGCTGCGAAACAATGCGCCCAGCACCGGTACATCTCCCAGCCACGGAACCTGATTGCTGAGATCAGAAAAATCATCCTGAATCAGACCCGCAATGGCAAAGCTTTCCCCATCGCGCAGTTCAATCGTGGTCGTCGCACGACGGGTAATGAAGCTGGGAACAGAATCGCCGTTGATCGTAAAGTCCGAGCTTTGATCGATGCTGGAAACGGCAGTTCCCATTTCAAGGTTGATCAGGTTACCATCCACAACACGTGGGATGAAGTCCATCTCGACCCCGAAAGCCTTATATTCAATAGCTACGACGCCATCATCCTGTGGTACAGGAATCGGAACTTCGCCGCCGGCCAGGAATGTTGCTTCTTGCCCAGACAGGGCAGACAAATTTGGTTCGGCCAGGCTGCGGGCCAAACCCTTGCTTTCAAGCGCTTCCAGCAACAAGCGAACCTGCGTCGAGCCCGCGCCAAACCCAAACAGAATCGCGCCTGTATTTGTTTGAACGTTTGGGATGTTGTTCGCGATAGCGTTGTTCAGCGAAAGCTGGTTGTTGAGTGTGTTGAAACCGCCGGTAACGTCACTGCCGCCGAAACCAAGCGACGCTGTCAGGTTTTTGGCAACAGTACGATTCATCTCGGCAAAGCGTACTTTCAACATCACTTGCTGCACGCCACCTACAGACATCAGGTTCGATACACGTTCGGGCGCGTAGCGTTCAGCCAATTCAAGTGCGCGGGCCAGTTTGGCGGCGCTTGAAACCGTGCCGGACAGTACGATGCCATCATTGGCGGTGCGCACTTCAATCTGCTCGCTTGGCAGGATCTGACGCAGACGCTCTTTAAATTCGGTTACATCGGGCGAGACCCGGACACGTACGTTGGCAAGCAGATTTCCTGCGCCATCAAACAGTGTCAGCGTGGTCAGGCCAGGGGCCTTACCCAAAACATAGATTGTGCGATCCGAAAGCGAAGAGATATCCGCAATGCCTGCGTTGGCAATGCTGAGCTCTGCAAACGGTTGTTCGCTTTCCACAACAATCGCGCGGTTCATCGGAACTTCCAGCGTTTCCACTGTGCCCTTTTTTACCACGCGAAGGGATTCAGCCCAGGCGGCATCGCCGACCGGGCCCATAACAAGCGACAACCCCAGCAGGGTTGCGCTGATCCAGGAACGTATTGTCATGTGACCTGCCTCTCCGATCACGCCTCGTTTTTTGGGTCTTATGCCCTATGTGCAGAGAGACTGCGCGAAATCCGAATTTATTGCAATAATCAATGGTTTCTGGAATTTTCCTTATGTGGAGAATTGGCAACAACAACAAGAAAAGAGCCGCATCTGAGATGCGGCTCCGATCTTGTAACACTCTGAATTGGCGTCAATTTGTACAGGGGATAGGCACGTTGACAATCTCGCCACCGCGTCGGATGCGCGTCGTGCAGACCTGTTCAACCTCTTCCTTCGGTTCCGGAGCGGCTGCCGTTATTCCAAGCAGTTTGCGCTGATCCACCTCGATTGCCGACGCAACAGAGTCATCCTGTACCCCAACAAGGGCCAGTGACAGCCGCCCGGTGTTCTGGGCCTGCGCGAGTGCTGCGACCTGTTCCGGCGTGGCTGCGACCGTGACTGTGCGTGCAATCGTTGCGCTTGCGACGTCCGAACCAGCGGTCTGGTCGACGGCGATCAGCTGAACGTTGGTTTCGATCAGTTTGGTGATGCCGCCAGAATTCCCTTCTACCGTCCCGCTTGACCCGGTCCAGTAGATGTCGACATTGTCGCCGGGGCGCAGGAAGCCTGAAACACCAGAGGCCACGTCGACGCTGATCGCAAAGGCGCGCATACCTTTTTCAAGACGAGAGGTCAGCCCGGCCGATTCGCCTGGCCGTGTGATCTTGACCTCCATAATCGCCTCGTCTTTTTCCATGGTCCTCAGAATATAACGCTCATTGGCGCCACTTTCGGGAAACAAGGCAGTGAGATCAGAGAACGTACCTTCGGGAATCGCGTTTTCCGGCCAGTCTACAGCGCGAATGTCTTCTTGCGTCAGGCGTTCACCGTATTTCAGAGGACGATTTGAAACGTAAACAGTTACCGTCGGGATCACATCGACTTTGGCATTGGCCAGCGCTTCTTCTGCCGCTTGTTTCTGCCGTGCCAGTTCGCTTTGATAAGCCGCAATATAGTTGCGCGCCATGTAAACGGCGCCCCCAGCCAGAGCAACGCCGACAATCAGGACAAGTCCGAATACCGCTCGCATACATGCACCTCTTTCTTATTTAGCCGGATACTAAGCGGCCAAAGGGCCACTTTGAAACAGCCCAAGTGTTAAATGTAAATTGTGTCGAAATGTGGGACAAAAATGTCTGCTTGTTAGATTCTGCGTCAGCTTTCGCACAATTCCGCAAAACGACTGCTGTCATTTCCTTACGGCAGGCCAGACGAAGAACAACGAAACAAACGCCGCGCCCAAAAAAGGCCGCCGCGTTTATTTGCCCTACACGTTCACCAACAAGCTCAGGAAAGTGGGTGAATGTGAAAACTCGCTGTGGTTCAGTTGGTTCCCGCTGTGACGAGACCGCCAGGCCCGGTGTTCGAGCCGGTGCTGACAACAGAGGAACTCATGGCTTGGTTGATGTTACCGCCGATACCATCAACACTTGAGCTGATGACGAGGTAGGTCGCGCCTGACAGACCGATCAATACTGCGGTCAAAACCACCCAGTCAACGGTCACCGCTCCTGCTTCGTTCGATTTGAACCGATTAAGGAACTTTAGCATCTACATATCTCCAATACGACAATTCAGTGTTTCCCGTAACGTCGCCCAACAGTGGTTCGTTCGGATGGCGGAAATCAGGCCAAAAGTTGATTTTGGTGAAGATATCTAAGATTCAGCACTTTTTCACGTGTTCCTTATTGCGGTGAGACCTGAAAAGGGCGTGACTAATTCGGTGGCACTCGTGATGTGTCGGGCGGCGTCATGTCTATTAGCCTGTATTTTTGCCTCAGAAGTACCGGTACTTCTGAAACAAAAAAAGACCGCACCTGAAGGCGCGGTCTCGAAATCTTGCTAAACCAGAGGCTTAGTTGCTGCCTGCAGCTGTGATACCGCCGGTTGTGGTGTTGCTGCCGGTGCTCAGCGATGCGCCGTTCAGAGCGGTGTTCACGTCTGTTGCCAGGCCGGTCGCGCCAGCCGAGATCTGCTGGTATGCAACGGCTGCCAGGCCGATGACTGCAGCGGTCAGAACAACCCAGTCAACTGTTACTGCGCCGTCTTCGTCTTTGCGGAAGTTCTTGATGAACTTGATCATGTTACGTCCCTCCTAAAGGATCAAAAAGAGTTTAACAAACCTCGGCGTTCTTCAGAGCTTTCTCTCTCAGTCCGCTCATGTCCGTCTCGGTATGGATTAATGTTTGCCTGTTGTGCGTGGCAGGAATTGGGCCAAACACAGATTTTTTTTCGTGCGGCTTAACTTTTTGGTCACTAAATGGGCAAAGCATTGTAAATAAAATAAAAAAAAATTCTTTGATCCGCACCAAGAGCTCCACAGCGGTGCAAATTTACGCCAAATGAGGCGAAATTGCCCCAATTCGCTTTGTTTTTCTGGCTTTGGGCGAAGATTCGCGGTTCAAATCGCGTAAAAAGAATACATGAGGCAGGCACATGACTCTCCGGAACGCACTTCAATGCGCCGGTGTACTGGCGTTTCTACTATCTGGTGTCGCACCCGGGTATGCGACCGAGGTTGAGCCGCGCGGAGTTTACAAGCGGATCAAAGCGCCCAAGCCGGGTGAGCGTCCTCGCGTGACCATTCAGATCACACCCGAGGAACACGCGGCCAAGCCCTCAGCCCCCAGCACAGGGGTGGAGCTGGTGGTTCCAGAAATCATAGCAAGAACCAAAGTGGTTCAGCCCACAGTGCCGGGAATCGGTGCCGCGCCTGACCCTAAAGGGTCGTACAAGGCATTCTGGGACCGCATTTCACCGCACATTGATGAAGGCGGGGCCGGGCGGCTTGATGCTGCCATAAACGCGCTGGCGGCGACGAATGTAAGATCACCCCGGCTGCAATCGCTGCAAGACATAGCGAAAGAACGTGGGATCGAGATTTTGCGATCAACCGTGGGAACCAATGTGTCGCCAGCACTGGTGCTGGCTGTCATTTCGGTTGAATCGGCCGGTCGCGCGGATGCCGTCAGTTCGGCCGGTGCACAGGGTCTTATGCAGTTAATGCCCGCCACAGCTGCCCGCTTTGGAGTTAAGGACAGTCTGCAACCCTCGCAGAACATTGCCGGGGGTGTGAAATACCTCAACTGGCTGATGGAAGAGTTCGGAAATGATCCGATTCTGGTTCTGGCCGGTTACAACGCTGGTGAGGGGGCTGTACGTAAACACAGCGGCGTGCCGCCTTATGCCGAAACCCGAGACTATGTGCCCAAGGTTCTGGCCGCTTTCCAGATCGCGCGGGCTTTGTGCGCGACACCGCCGGATCTGATTTCAGATGGGTGCGTGTTCCAGACCTCAAACTGAAAAAGGCCCGCCTCGTTCCGGCGGGCCTTTTCTTTTGTTCAGCCGACGATTGTCGCTTCGGTCGCAGCGCGCATTTCGTCTTCACTGACACCTTCTGCCAGTTCAACGATCCTCAATCCGCCCTCGACCACGTCCAGAACGCCAAGATTGGTGATGATGCGATCCACGACGCCCTTGCCGGTCAGTGGCAGAGTGCATTCCTTCAGGACCTTGCTTTCACCGTGCTTGTTGGTGTGGTCCATAACCACGATCACGCGCCCAACGCCTGCAACCAGATCCATGGCACCGCCCATGCCTTTCACCAGCTTGCCAGGAATCATCCAGTTTGCCAGGTCGCCTTTCTCATCCACTTCCATGGCACCCAGGATCGCAGCAGCGATCTTGCCGCCCCGGATCATCGCAAAGGACGTAGCGCTGTCGAAATAGGCGGTGCGGGACAGTTCGGTGATTGTCTGTTTGCCCGCGTTGATCAGGTCCGGGTCTTCTTCACCCTCGTACGGGAAGGGACCCATACCCAGCATTCCGTTTTCGGATTGCAGAGTGATGTCCTTGTCGCCCACATAGTTCGCCACCAGCGTCGGAATCCCGATGCCGAGGTTCACATACATGCCGTCGTCCAGTTCCTCTGCCGCGCGTGCGGCCATTTGATTGCGGTCCCAGGGCATTATGCGTCCTCCTTCTTGCGGGTGGTGCGCTGTTCGATGCGCTTTTCGTGATCGCCCTGAATGATGCGATGCACATAGATGCCGGGCAGGTGGATCTTGTCCGGGTCCAGTGAGCCGCGCGGAACAATCTCTTCCACTTCGGCCACGCAGATCTTGCCGCAGGTGGCAGCGGGCACATTAAAGTTGCGGGCGGTCTTGCGGAACACCAGATTGCCAGTGTCGTCGGCTTTCCAGGCCTTGACGATGGCCAGATCGGCAAAGATACCTTCTTCAAGGATATAGGTCTCGCCGTTGAAATCCTTGTGCTCTTTCCCTTCCGCAATCACGGTGCCGACGCCCGTCTTGGTGTAGAACCCGGGAATACCGGCCCCACCGGCGCGCATCCGTTCGGCCAGTGTTCCTTGCGGGTTGAATTCCAGTTCCAGCTCACCGCTCAGATACTGGCGCATGAATTCGGCGTTTTCGCCCACATACGAGCTGATCATCTTTTTGACCTGCTTGGTCTGCAATAGGATGCCGATACCGAAATCGTCCACACCGGCGTTATTCGACGCAAAGCTCAGGTCTTTGACGCCCGAATCCCTGATGGCAGCAAGCAACAGTTCGGGAATGCCGCACAGACCAAACCCGCCCGCGGCAATCAGCATGCCATCCGTCAGCACCCCATCGAGTGCCTCGGCGGCATTGGCATAGACTTTCTTCATGGAAAACTCCCCCAATGACATGGTGATGGGCAGGTTGTGCCGCCACGTCATGGGGAAGTCAATGAAACCAGAAGGTTCAGGTATTTCTACGGTAGTTCAGCTTACAATAGTGTCAGTCGGCGATCAGGATTCCGCAGGCGATGCGCCCCCCGGCACCGCCAATGGGTTGGCTAATGTGATCGTCGCCAGCTTCGTGGATGATGAAAGTTGACCCGTCCGCATCCAGCAATGCGCTCCCGTCACCCTCAAGTGAAACAAGGTTTGTAAAGGCCTCCATCTCTCCCACACCATCCTGTCCCACATATAGATTGGGCAGATCGCCGGGCTCGGGGCCCTCAGGGTTCAGCAGCCCATGTGCGCCTTCAACTTTGCCAACATGGCCTTGGGCCGTCTTGAACCCTTCACCGGCCTCGCAGACACCATGGCTGTGCAGGTGTAACCCATGTTTTCCCGGCGGCAGGTCAGTGACGCGTACGTGCAGCAGAACACCATTGGGCCCTTGCGTCGCCTTCGCCTGACCAATGACGTCGCCTTGCGCGTTGATGATTTCGGCTGTGGCAGATTTGACGTGATGCGCGGCCTGGCCCTGCGTGGCAGCCGCAACGCCTATCGCCGCAACAAGAATGGCGGTTCTGAACATGTCTCAACTCCTTTACTGAACAACGCAATCCTGTATCGCGTCAGTCCATAAACACGCAGGCCGGTTCCTTTATTCAGAAACCGGCCCGCGCGTTTGGTGGCATGTCCCGGTCAAACGTCCGGATTATTCAGCCGCTTTCTTTGCTGTCTTCTTCGCGGCTGCCTTCTTTTTGGGTGCAGCCTTTTTTTTGGTGCCTTTCTTGGATGCGCGCTCATTGACCAGTTCTATGGCCATTTCCTGCGTCAGCTCTTCGGGCTTGATGTCTTTCGGGATGGTCGCGTTGACCTTTTCCCATTTTACATATGGCCCGTACCGTCCGTCCAGAACCTGCATCGCGCCGCCGTCTGGATGCTCGCCCAGGTCTTTCAAAGCTTTTGCCGCGGCGCGCCCGCGTCCGCCGGGATTGGCCCGTTTCTCGGCCAAAAGCTCAACGGCGCGGTTCATACCGATTTCGAACACATCGTTTGGGTCTTTGAGATTGGCATAGACCGGCTTGGCTTCATCGGCCAGCTGATGCATCAGATAGGGGCCAAAACGCCCGAAGTTCGCTGTGATCATGCCGCCTTCGGGGTGTTCACCGATCTGACGGGGCAGGGACAGAAGCGTCAGCGCCTTGTCCAGATCCATGTCATCCTTGCTCCAGCCGCGTGGAAGAGAGGCGCGCGGCGGCTTCTTGTTCTCGGGCGTGGGTTCGCCTCGCTGGACATACGGCCCAAAGCGACCGGATTTCAGCCAGATCTCATCCCCGGCGTCTTCGCCCAGCAATTGTTCGTCGCCTTCCGCGCCTTCACCGGCGATGGGCCGTGTATAGTTGCACTCCGGATAATTGCCGCAGCCCACGAACCCGCCAGTGCGCGAGGTTTTCAGGTGCAATTGCCCCAAACCGCATTTCGGGCAGATGCGCGGGTCGGACCCGTCCTCACGCGGGGGGTAAAGCTGTGGCGCCAATGCTTCGTCCAGCTTGTCCAGCACTTCCGAGATGCGCAGTTCGGATGTTTCACCAATCGCTGCTGAGAAATCACGCCAGAACTTGCCCAGCAGATCCTTGTAGTCACGATCACCGGCGCTGACGTCATCCAGTTGCTCTTCCAGATTCGCGGTGAACTCGTAGCCAACATACTGGCGGAAGAAATTCAGCAGAAAGATAGTGACGATCCGGCCCTTTTCCTCGGGGATCAGCCGGTTCTTGTCCTTGCGTACATATTCGCGGTCCTGAATCGTGGTCACGATCGAGGCATAGGTCGACGGACGTCCGATCCCCAGCTCCTCCATCCGCTTGACCAAAGTGGCCTCGGTATAGCGCGGCGGCGGTTGCGTGTGATGCTGCAACGCCAGAACGGCTTCGTTATCTGCCATGATTGCGGCTTTGTCCGACTCGCTGGTGGCCTTGGCAAACTGATCGCGCAACGTAGTTTTGGAAAAGCGCGCGGGGTCGCCCTTCATGATCTGTGGCAGGCGCTTTTCGTCATCATCGGCGACATCATCGCGGCCTTCCTCATAGACGCGCATGAATCCGTCGAACAATACCACCTGACCGGTGGCACGCAGACCGACCTGACCGTCGTCACTGCCAATCTCGACCGTGGTGCGCTCTAACCGTGCTGCTGCCATCTGGCAGGCAATCGTCCGTTTCCAGATCAGATCATAAAGCTTGCGCTGATCTTCATCCGTGACCTTCAGCGCCTTTGCATCACGCGTCATATCCGTGGGGCGGATACACTCGTGTGCTTCCTGCGCGTTTTTGGCCTTGTTTTTGTACATACGCGGGCTGTCCGGCACATACTCTGCACCGTATCGATCCGCGATGGTGTCGCGCGTTGCCGTCACGGCCTCGGGGGCCATGTCGATCCCGTCGGTTCGCATATAGGTAATGTATCCGGCCTCATAGAGGCGCTGCGCCACCTGCATCGCGTGGCGCGCGCCCATGCCGAATTTGCGGCTGGCCTCCTGTTGCAGGGTCGAAGTCATGAACGGCGCGCTTGGATTGCGCGCGGCGGGCTTGGCTTCAACCGAAGTCACACGCAGCGCGCGGCTGGTGACGGCCTGAACCGCCAGTTCGGCCTGTGTTGCGTTGGTCAGATCGTGCTTGTCCAGTTTCTTGCCCGCCAACGTGACCAGCCGCGCCTCATAGTTTTGACCACGCGGTGTCTCGAACAGGGCCCGGACCGACCAGTACTCGACCGGCTTGAACGCTTCGATCTCCATCTCACGCTCGACGATCAGGCGCAGACAGACCGATTGCACCCGACCTGCGGATTTTGCACCGGGCAGTTTGCGCCACAGAACCGGTGACAGGTTGAAGCCAACAAGGTAATCCAAGGCGCGGCGCGCCAGATACGCTTCGACCAGGGGCATATCGACATCGCGCGGGTTTTTCATCGCCTCTGTCACCGCCTCTTTGGTGATGGCGTTGAAGGTCACCCGGCTGACCGGTGTATCTTTCTTGATCGAGCGGCGCTTGGTCAGCGCTTCCTGCAAGTGCCAACTGATCGCCTCGCCCTCACGATCAGGGTCGGTGGCGAGGATCAGCGCGTTGTCTTCTTTCAGCGCGTCGGCGATGGCCTTTACATGTTTGCGGCTGTCATTGCCCACTTCCCATGTCATGCAAAATCCATGGTCCGGATCGACCGATCCGTCCTTTGGCGGCAGGTCCCGCACATGGCCGTAAGAGGCCAGAACGGTGTAGTCAGGGCCGAGATACTTATTGATTGTTTTTGCTTTGGCCGGAGATTCTACAACAACTACGGGCATTTAAGGGGAAACCTCGCTCGACGAATGTGGCGCCTTTTATGGTGGTGCAAAATGTGTGGGGCAAGCGGGGATTGTCAATGCGTTCCTTTGGCAGGCGGAAAAGCGACGTGATTTCAGCGTGATACCCGCGCTGGCTGGCAGGCAGAGCGTTCGGCTGGGCAATCTTGCCTTCCATCCAAATCAGCCTGCCAGAGACAACAACCCGCCCGGCTGTCGCTGGATTCGTCCGTCCAGTTCAAGGTCGACCAGCGCTGGCCCCAGATCCCCTGCCGAGGCCGCAATATCGCGCAGCAACTGATCTTCGGCGATGGGGGAAGGTCCCAGCCGCTCAAGGATTTGCGCCTGCAAATCCTGTGCGGCAGACCGTGGCTGCTTGGTAGGTGGCAGCTCGGGTTCGGCAAAGATCGGATCACCGTGCCGTGGCAGGGCTTCGACAACGTCGTCCGCCGACCGAACCAGCGTTGCACCGTCCCGAATCAAAAGGTTGCACCCGGCAGCGCGGGCGTCGAACGGGTGGCCGGGCACGGCCAGAACCTCGCGCCCCTGATCCAGGGCGTCACGCGCCGTGATCAGGCTGCCGGATTTGGCGGCTGCCTCAACCACCACGACAGCTTGGGCCAGGCCCGAGATGATACGGTTGCGGCGCGGAAAATGCCTGGCCTGAGGTGTCACGCCCATCGGCTGTTCCGACAGCCGCAGTCCCTTGGTTGCAATATTATGCGCCAGTTCCGTGTTCTCGGCCGGGTAAATGACATCAACACCACCCGCCATGACGGCAACTGTGCCGGTGTCCAGCGACGCCATATGCGCCGCCGTATCAATACCGCGCGCCAGACCCGAAACAATCACATGTCCCTTTTCGCCCAAGGCGCGCGCCAGACCACGCGCCATCCGCGCGCCCAACGAGGAACAGTTGCGCGCGCCCACCATCGCAATCGCCGGTTTCTGCAACAGCGACACATCCCCGATGGCCCAAAGCAAGGGCGGGGCATCGGATAGGTCGTTCAATGCGTCGGGGAAATCCGCGGACCCAAGGCACAAAAGCCGCGCTTTGGCGGCTTCTGCGGCCCTGAGTTCCGCCTCGATCACGCCGGGGGGGCAGGTTTCATACCCTTCTATTCCGGCGGCGCGTGCCATTTCAGGCAGCGCGGCCAGCGCGTTCTGCGCCGAGCCATGTTCGCGCAGCAGCCGACGAAACGTCGCCGGGCCGACCTTGCGCGAGCGCAACAGGCGAAGCCACGAAAACCGGTCCTCTTCCGTGGTGGGTGGGAGTGGGGGGTGATTGGAAGAAAGCTGCTCTTCGGTCATCCGTTGCTCCGCCTGATTGCAGAACTGGTTTACGGGACAGGGGGTTAACAGCCTCTGAATCGCAGATAATTAGCAGCGATTTATCTGTATTTCTCGGGGAATGCACCGGTTAAGTGTCTGAAAGTAAATAAAAGAAAATTAACCAACCGGCGCTCAAATTAATAGCGCCGGTTGGAACGCTGTCGAATCAAAGTGGCGTATGGTTAACCCTGCGCCTGCCGTTGCGCTTGTCTTCCGACTCAGGCTGCCGACCCGCCGACAGTCAGCCCGTCCATCAGCACTGTCGGTTGGCCCACACCCACGGGCACCCATTGACCGTCCTTGCCGCAGGTGCCCATACCCGGATCCAAAGCCATATCATTGCCAAGGCCGCGGATACGTTTCAACGCCGAAGGCCCGTCGCCGATCAGCGTGGCCCCTTTGACAGGCGCTCCGATCTTGCCGTTTTCGACCCGATACGCCTCGGTACACGAGAAAACGAACTTGCCGTTGGTGATGTCGACCTGGCCGCCTCCGAATCCAACCGCCCAGATGCCGTCTTTAATATCTGCCACCAATGCTGCCGGATCAGCTTCGCCTCCCAACATGATCGTATTTGTCATGCGGGGCATTGGCTTGTGCGCATAGCTTTGCCGCCGCCCGTTGCCCGTGGGCGCAACGCCCATCAGCCGGGCGTTTTGTCGATCCTGCATATAGCCGGTCAGGATGCCATCCTCGATCAGCACGGTGCGTGAGCTGGGCGTGCCCTCATCATCCACAGTGATCGAGCCGCGACGGTCGGCAATCGTGCCGTCATCCACCACGGTCACGCCCTTGGATGCAATCTGTTGCCCCATCAGCCCGGCAAAGGCCGAGCTTCCCTTGCGGTTGAAATCGCCCTCTAGCCCGTGACCGATGGCTTCGTGCAGCAAAATACCGGGCCAGCCGGGGCCAAGTGCAACCTCCATCACGCCGGCAGGCGCGGGAACCGCGTCCAGATTGACCAACGCGATGCGCAGGGCTTCGCGCGCCTTGGCCTGCCAGTCGGCCGGGTCGATCAGCCCGCTTAGGCCAACCCGCCCGCCGCCACCGGCCGATCCGCTTTCGCGCCGCCCGTCCTGTTCAACAATGACCGAGACATTCACGCGCGTCATGGGGCGCACGTCACGCACCATCACACCATCGGGTCGCAGAATTTCCACCTCCTGCACGGCGGCTGCGATCAATGCGCTAACCTGAACCACCCGCGGATCCAGGTCGCGGGCAAAGGCGTCAATCTCCCGCAGGGTTTCGATTTTCACCGGGAAGGCGGCAGATTCGATTGGGTCTTCGTCCGTGTACAAGCGCGTATTCGTGGGCCGGGGGGCTTCGGCGAGCGTTCCGCCTCCATCGCCAACCGCCAGTCGCGCGGTCTCGGCAGCACGTTTCAGCGCGGCTATCGATACATCAGTCGAATGCGCGTACCCCGCCACTTCGCCCTGAACGGCGCGCAGACCAAACCCCTCGGATGCGTCATAAGACGCGGTGCGAAGACGCCCGTCGTCAAACACCAGAGATTCGGATTTCCGACGCTCGACAAACAGCTCTCCATCCTCGGCCCCGTCCGTTGCCGAACGCAATATGGCCAGTGCTTCATCTTGCGGCAGGGCGCTCTCAAAGGGGCGAAACGGGGCTTCAGGCATGGGTAGCGACCTTTCGGGTTTGATCCAGATCAAAAATAGCGTCTGTTTGACGCAAGCATTTTGCTTTATCTACCCGCTGGAATATGGTTTTTAACGCGGCCAAAGACAACGGGAGAGGTGCGACCGATTCACACCTTTCCGTCAGGGACGCAAAGATCAAACGATCAGGACAGAACATGAAGAATGCTTTGATGCTTTCAGGGTTTATGACAGCCCTCTCCAGCCTACCCGCCATGGCTCAGGAGCTTGAGATTATTGGCAAGCCGGTAGACGGCGGCATGGGCTTTCAGCCCGCGGCCACCAGCCTTGCCACAGGAATCCAGAAGCTGGACAGCATGATTCTTGTGATCATCACCGCGGTCTGTCTGCTGGTTGCAGCTTTGCTGGTCTATTGCATCGTGCGCTACAATCAGCGCGCAAATCCGACCCCGGCACGTTTCTCGCACTATACCCCTGTTGAAATCGCCTGGACCCTGGGTCCGATCTTGATTCTGGTGTTTATTGGCGCGTTCTCGTTGCCAGTTCTTTTCAAACAGCAGGAAATCCCGGAAGGTGACATCACCATCAAAGTCGTCGGCAACCAGTGGTACTGGACCTACGAATATGTTGATCACGATTTCGCATTCGACAGCTATCTGCTGGGCCATCCGGCGACCCTGGACGAGGGCGCACGCCCCGCAGATGCGGATGTAACGCCGTTTGTTCTGGATGACGCAATGCGCGCCAAGCTGATCGATGCAGGCTACAGCGATGATGAATGGCTGCTGGCCACGGACACCGCAGTAGTCGTTCCGGTCGGCAAGGTCATCGTGATGCAGGTGACTGCATCCGACGTGATCCACTCGTGGACCATCCCGGCCTTTGGCGTAAAGCAGGACGGTGTGCCCGGACGTCTGGCCGAGCTGTGGTTTCAGGCCGACAAGGAAGGCATCTATTTTGGTCAGTGTTCGGAACTGTGTGGCAAGGACCACGCCTATATGCCGATTACCGTCAAGGTCGTAAGCCAGGAAGTCTATGACGAATGGCTGCAGGGCGCGATCGAAGAATACGCGGGCCTGCCGCAAAGCTATCAGGTCGCCTCGAACTGAGCGCGATAGGGGCGGGTTGAACCCCGTCTGACACAAAACTCAGACTGCGCGGGCGATCCGCGCAGTTTTCGCCCCAAAAGGACCGGAAATGACCGACGCAAGCATCAATGCCAGCACAGTGACCGCCCGGGCGGACGAGGCCGGCTTTGGCGATTACTTCGCCCTGCTGAAGCCGCGCGTGATGTCGCTGGTCGTGTTCACGGCATTGGTCGGTTTGTTGGCGGCGCCTGTTCCTGTCCATCCCTTCGTCGGTTTTTGCGCCATCCTGTTCATCGCTATCGGCGGCGGAGCATCAGGCGCGCTGAACATGTGGTGGGACGCGGATATCGACCGTGTCATGAAGCGCACCAAGTCCCGCCCGATCCCTTCTGGCAAGGTCGAGGAAGGCGAGGCGCTGGCCGTTGGTCTGGCTCTGTCGGGTCTGTCGGTGATCATGCTGGGCCTTGCGACCAACTGGTTCGCAGGCGCGTTTCTGGCCTTCACCATCTTCTTCTATGTTGTCGTCTACACGATGTGGCTGAAGCGTTCGACGCCGCAGAACATCGTGATCGGTGGCGCAGCTGGCGCGTTCCCTCCGGTGATTGGCTGGGTGGCCGCCACGGGATCGATGTCGGTCGAGCCTTGGCTGATGTTTGCCCTGACCTTCATGTGGACGCCGCCGCATTTCTGGGCGCTGGCCCTGTTCATGCGCTCGGACTATGACGACGCGGGCGTGCCGATGCTGACCGTCACCCACGGTCGCCGGGCGACACGTGTCCATATCCTAGTCTATACAGCACTGCTGGCCCTGCTGGCCGTCGGAACTGCATTTTCGGGCATTGGCGGCCCGATCTATCTGACCGTTGCATTGGTTCTGAACATCCTGTTCCTGCGGGGCGCGTGGAAAATCTCGCGCCGGACCGAGGACGATTCCGAGGCCGATAACTTCAAGGTTGAACGCGGTTTCTTCAAGCTGTCGCTGCTGTATCTGTTCCTGCATTTCGGTGCCGTTCTGGCTGAAGCCTTGCTAAAACCCTATGGTCTGGGGGGATGGTCATGAGCCTTCGCAAAGACCACGAGCTGCATCAGCGCCGGTTCAGCCGCAATCTGGGTGTGGGCCTGACGCTGGCTGCCTTTATCGTGATTATCTTTGGCCTGACCATCGTCAAGGTCTCGGGCACTGATTTCAACAGGGCGACGCAAGAGGTTCAGAACTGATGGCGTTGTCCGGTCCTCAGAAAACGGTTGTCCAGACCGTCGGCGTGGTTGTCCTGATGGGCAGTCTCGCCTGGGCATCGGTGCCGTTTTACAACTGGTTCTGCCGGGTGACCGGATTTGGCGGCACCACTGGTGTTGCCGAAACCGCCCCCGATACCATTCTGGATCGCACAGTTACCATCCGCTTTGACGCGTCCAAGGCCAAGGATATGGAATGGGAGTTCAAGCCGGTCGTGCGCGAGATGGATGTGCGCATCGGCGAAACCGGCCTCGCCTTTTACGAGGCCTATAACCCGACAGACCGCCCCATTGCCGGGCAGGCGTCTTACAACGTGGCCCCCTATTCTGCGGGTGGGTATTTCCAGAAGATTGCCTGTTTCTGCTTTGAAGAACAGGTGCTGCAACCTGGCGAACGCGTTGAGATGCCAGTGACGTTCTTCGTCGACCCGGAAATGGTCGAGGATCTTGAAGCCAAGTATGTTCATACGATCACGCTGTCGTATACATTCTACGAAATTGACCTGCCCGAGGGCTATGCCGCCCTCGATGCGCAGGCAGATACAAACACGAACTAACGCCTGTAGGTGAGGGACGCTGATGGCACACGCTAAAAACCACGATTATCACATTCTGGCCCCGTCGATCTGGCCTCTGATCGGCGCCGTCGGCGGCTTTGTCATGCTGTTCGGAGCCGTTCTCTGGATGCAAGGCATCACGCCCTTCATGTTCTGGGCCGGTCTGGCAGCGGTGCTTTATACGATGTTCGCCTGGTGGTCGGATGTGGTCGCAGAAAGCCGTCAGGGCGATCACACGCCTGTTGTCCGCATCGGTCTGCGTTACGGCTTCATCCTGTTCGTCATGTCCGAGGTGATGTTCTTTTTCGCCTGGTTCTGGTCGTTCTTCAAACATCGCATGTACCCGATGTACGACTATGCAGGCACCGAATACATCCAGCCGGATATTCATGCCGTTGACCCGTTCCACTTGCCGCTGATCAACACTCTGGTCCTGTTGCTGTCAGGCTGTGCGATCACCTGGGCGCACCATGCACTGGTGCATGACAATGACCGCAAGGCGCTGATCAATGGTCTGGCCATTGGCATCGTGCTGGGCATCGCCTTTACCTTCTTGCAGGGCTATGAATACGCCGAACTGCTCAAGCATGAAGGCTGGGAATTCGGCGGCGACCAGTTCTATTCCAACTTCTTCATGGCAACGGGTTTCCACGGCGCACATGTGATCATCGGGACGATCTTCCTGACCGTCTGCCTGATCCGCGCGCTGAAGGGTGACTTCACCCCGGAAAAACACGTCGGGTTCGAAGCTGCGGCTTGGTACTGGCACTTCGTCGACGTTGTCTGGCTGTTCCTGTTCTTTGCCGTCTACATCTGGGGCCAGGCTCCGCTGATGTAGCGCCGGTCAGGCCGATCAATTGCAAAAGCCGCCCCAAGGGGCGGCTTTTTCTCTATGCGGGGCGCAAGATTGCGCCCCATACAATTGCGTGGTTGCAATTCAGCCCGCACGCCCCTTAACAAGACGCCGGTTCCTGAAAAGAAGTTTGGTCCTGACATGCGCCGTATCCTGTTTCTGCTGATCTTCGGCCTCGCCGGTTTGGGCGTGCTGCTGTCGCTGGGCATCTGGCAGGTGCAGCGCCTGGCGTGGAAGCAGGACGTTCTGGCCGAGATCGAAGATCGGATCTCGGCCACGCCGGTTTCCCTGCCGCCGCAGGTTTCGGTGGATCAAGACAAATACCTGCCGGTAACGGCGTCGGGCGAGATGGAGCCTGCGGAGATCCATGTTCTTGTGTCGCTCAAACAGGTCGGTGCGGGGTATCGTATCATTCAGCCGTTCAATACCGAGGGCCGGACCATTCTGATTGACCGGGGGTTCATCCCGACCACGGCCAAACAGGCCGGGCGGCGCAACGGCCAAATGGAGATTACCGGCAATCTGCATTGGCCAGATGAAATCGACAGTTACACGCCCGCACCTGATCTCGATGCCAACATCTGGTTCGCCCGCGATGTGCCCGCGCTTGCGGCTGCACTGGGCGCGGAGCCTGTTCTGCTGATCGCCCGTTCGCAAACCGACCCGAATGTGACACCGCTGCCGGTGGACACGGCGGGCATACCAAACGATCACCTGCAATATGCAATCACCTGGTTTGGTCTGGCTCTGGTCTGGGCAGCGATGACCGGGTACTTCCTGTGGCGCAGCCGTGCCAATTCTGAAAGTGACGCGACATGAAATATATCTCGACCCGTGGGCAGGCGCCCGAACTGACGTTTGAAGAGGCAATGTTGACCGGACTTGCCCGCGACGGTGGCCTGTATCTGCCCGCCGAAATCCCGGTGATATCGCAGGACGAGATCTCGGCGCTGGCCGGATTACCCTATGAAGAAATCGCATTCCGCGTGATGTGGCCCTATGTCAGCGGCTCATTCGCCGAGGCTGAGTTCAAGGCGATCATCGCCCGCGCTTATGAAGGTTTCGGCCACGATGCCCGCGCGCCATTGAAGCAGCTGAACGAGAACCACTTCCTGCTGGAACTGTTCCACGGCCCCACACTGGCCTTCAAGGACTTTGCCATGCAGCTGATCGGCCAGTTGTTCCAGGTGGCGCTGAAACGCCGTGGTGACCGTGTGACCATCGTCGGCGCGACCAGTGGGGATACCGGTTCAGCCGCGATCGAGGCGTTTCGCGGGCTGGACGCGGTGGATGTGTTCATCCTGTTTCCCCATGGCCGCGTGTCCGAGGTGCAGCGTCGACAGATGACGACGCCTGCGGACAGCAATGTACATGCTCTGGCCGTGGATGGCGATTTCGACGATTGTCAGGCTGCGCTGAAAGACATGTTCAACGATTTCGACTTCCGCGATGGAGTGAAACTGGCGGGTGTGAACTCGATCAACTTTGCCCGCGTCTTGGCGCAGATCGTTTATTACTTCTCGGCCGCCGTCAGTCTCGGCGCGCCGCATCGCAAGGTCAGCTTCACGGTGCCAACCGGCAACTTTGGTGACATCTTCGCGGGTTATCTGGCCAAGCGTATGGGGCTGCCGATTGACCGCCTTGTAGTGGCGACCAACCAGAACGACATTCTGCATCGCTGCCTGACAGGCGAGGGGTATTTCAAGGGTGAAACCATCCCTTCGATCAGCCCGTCGATGGATATTCAGGTCAGCTCGAATTTCGAACGCGCGCTCTATTATGCCTATGGCGAAGATGGCGGGGCCGTCGCACAATTGATGGATGAGCTGAAAAAGGGTGGTTTCAATATCAGCCAGGGTGCGATGGAAGCGCTGCGTGAGAATTTCGATTCGGGCCGTGTGTCCGAAGAGGAAACGTTGGCCACGATCAAATCCACGCTGGCGCACAGTGCCGAACTGGTCTGCCCGCACACCGCCGTGGGCATCAAGGTTGCCGAAGAGCACCGCGCGGCAGACGTTCCGATGATCACGCTGGCCACCGCGCACCCGGCGAAATTCCCGGCCGCGGTCGAGAAGGCGAGTGGCGAACATCCGCCTCTTCCCTCCCGCATGTCTGATCTGTATGAACGTCCGGAACGGGTGACCCGCATCGCCAATGATCTGGTTGCCCTTGAGGATCATATAAAAAGGCACATCGCTGAGTGACTGTCAGACAAGACCAACTGAAGAACGGGTTTCGTATCGTCAGTGAGCACATGCCGGGGCTGCAATCAGCGGCCATCGGCATCTGGGTAACCGCCGGTGGGCGGCATGAGCGGATCGAGCAGAACGGCATCGCGCATTTCCTTGAGCATATGGCGTTCAAGGGAACCGAGCGCCGTTCGGCCTTGCAGATTGCCGAGGCGATCGAGGATGTGGGCGGCTATATCAACGCCTATACCTCGCGCGAGGTGACGGCGTATTATGCACGCGTTCTGAAGGACGACGTAGCGCTGGCGATGGATGTCATCGGCGACATCGTTCTGAACCCGGTTTTCGATCCGCGCGAGATCGAGGTCGAGCGGGGCGTGATCCTTCAGGAAATCGGTCAGGCCCATGACACGCCCGACGATGTGATCTTTGACTGGCTGCAGGAGCAGAGCTATCACGACCAGCCCCTGGGCCGGACGATCCTGGGCCCAACGGAGCGGGTGAGTGCCTTCTCGCGTGAGGATCTGTCGGGCTTTGTGACGGAACATTATGGCCCCGAACAGATGATCCTGTCTGCAGCAGGTGCTGTGGATCACGATATGCTGATGAAACTGGCCGAAGAGATGTTTGGCCATCTGCAATCCCGTAAGGGTCTGATCCCCGAGGTTGCACGCTTTACCGGTGGCGAAGCCCGGCAGGTAAAAGAGCTGGAACAGGCGCATTTCGCTCTGGCGCTGGAAAGCCCCGGCTATCGCGACGATGCGATCTATACGGCGCAGATCTATTCGACCGCATTGGGCGGTGGCATGTCTTCGCGCCTGTTTCAGGAAGTGCGTGAAACACGTGGGCTGTGCTACACGATCTTTGCGCAGACCGGTGCCTATGCCGATACCGGAACAACCACGATCTATGCCGGAACCTCGGCCAATCAGGTGGCCGAGCTGGCGACGATCACGATCGATGAGATGAAGCGCGCCGCCGAGGACATGAGCCCCGAAGAGGTCGCCCGTGCCCGCGCCCAGATGAAGGCCGGGATGCTGATGGGGCTGGAAAGCCCGTCGAATCGGGCTGAGCGTCTGGCGCGGCTGGTGCAGATCTGGGGACGGGTACCTTCGCTGGAAGACACGGTCGCCAAGATCGATGCGGTCAGCACCGAAGACGTGCGCGCCTTTGCCGAAACCATGGCTGTTCAGGCCCCGGCGGCGCTGGCGCTTTACGGACCGGTCGCAGACGCACCGACATTGGCGGACTTGCAGGAGAGGCGTGCAGCGTGATGCTGTTGGGCAGACGCAAGCTGAAACTCGAGACCGCGCGGCTCAGCTTGCGCCCGCCTGTACATTCCGATTTCAATGATTGGGCAGCGTTGCGGCGCGCCTCAAAAGGTTACCTGACCCCGTGGGAGCCGATCTGGGCCAAGGATCACCTGAGCCGCAAATCCTTTACCAATCGGGTCTACTGGGCTCAGCGCTCGGTCGCGAGTGGTACAGCAATCCCGCTGTTCCTGTTTCGCCGTGAAGACAATGTGTTGGTCGGGGCGATCACGCTGGACAATATTCGGCGCGGCCCTGCGCAGGCCGGAACCCTGGGTTACTGGACCGGTGAATCCTTTGCCCGTCAGGGATACATGCGCGAAGCGATCGGCGCGATGGTGCATCACGCCTTTACCCGTCTGGATCTGAGCCGGATCGAAGCCGCGTGCCTGCCGGAAAACCGGGCGTCGCGCGGTTTGCTGGAAAGCTCAGGCTTCAAATATGAAGGCGTGGCGCAGTCATATCTACAGATCAACGGGCGATGGCGGACGCATGTTCTCTATGCCAGCCTGCGGTCCGACCGGCGTGGCAAGACAGACGCGGGCTAGGGGGCTCTGCCCCCGCCGCGGCAAGCCGCACCTCCCCCGGGATATTTTTGGCCAGATGAACAAGGGGCATGACTTGGTGGCGATCTGCGCTACACTTCGGGTATGCGCTGGTTGGTTGCAGCATTGATGGTGATTTCGGGCGGGGCCGTGGCGCAGGAGCGACGGCCGAGCCATTGTATCGCCATCGCCGACGCGGCGCCGGGGATCGAATATCTGCACAAAGCCGCGTGGCAGGACCCGGTACCGGAGTTTTCGGTGCGCATCAGCTATGTCGCGCATGCCGCCTTTATGATCCAGACCCGTGGCGGGTTGAATGTGGTGACCGATTTTACCGGGTTCATCGGGGGTGCCGATCTGATTCCCGATGTGGTGACGATGAACCATGCCCATGACACCCATTGGACGGCGCATCCCGACCCGGCGATCCCGCATGTCCTGCCGGGATGGGGAGAGTTCGGGCAAGGAATCGAACATCATCTGGATCTGGGCGAGATGCTGATACGCAATGTCCCGACCGATATCCGCTCGGCCTATGGCGGGGTAGAGGAACGCGGCAACTCGATCTTCGTGTTCGAGGTCGAAGGTCTGTGCATCGGTCATCTGGGACATTTGCATCATGTACCTTCAGACGAACAGTTTGCTGCGCTGGGTCGGTTGGATGTGGTCATGGCCGCCGTTGATGGCGGAACAACCATGCCCTTGCCTGACATGATCTCGGTTCTGAAGCGGCTGAAAAGCTCGGTGATCGTTCCGATGCACTGGTTCTCGGAGTTTTCGCTGGATCGCTTCCTCGTGGATATCCGAGATGAGTTCCCGGTTGAACGTGACGGCGTGTCCGAGATCACCGTCTCACTGCGTGACTTGCCGGATCGGCCAACGGTTGTCGTGCTGGAGCCGCGCTATCTGATTGATCTGGAATAAGGCTTGCCGTGGAGGAATCGGTTGGGCATTGAAAGCGTATGAGTTTGAACCCCGCTGATGACCGCATTGCCACGCTGATCCGCTCGAAACTGGGCGATCAGGTGTTGCGCCCGGTGGCCGACCGGTATCTGGAAGAGCCGCGCGGGCGATTTGCCGGACAGGCTGGCCTGCTGGCCTTGCCCCGCACAACCGAGGAGGTCTCGGTACTGGTGCAGGTGGCGTGCGGGGAGCGCGTTCCGGTGGTGCCTTATGGTGGTGGAACCGGTCTGGTCGGGGGGCAGGTGATGCCGCACGGGCCAGCGCCCCTTGTGATTTCGCTGGAACGGATGACAGCCATCCGGTCCGTCTATTCCACTGAAAATGTGCTGATTGCCGAGGCCGGCGCCATTTTGCAGGACGTCCAAGCCGCGGCTGAAGCGCAAGACCGCCTGTTTCCCTTGACGCTGGCGGCGCAGGGATCCTGTCGGATCGGGGGCAACCTGTCCACCAATGCGGGAGGCGTCAACGTCTTGCGATATGGCAATGCGCGCGACCTGTGCCTTGGGCTCGAGGCCGTTCTGCCCAACGGTCAAATCTGGCACGGTCTCAGCCGGTTGCGAAAGGACAACACAGGCTATGACCTGCGCAACCTGCTGATCGGGGCAGAGGGCACGCTTGGGATCATCACTGCAGCTGCGCTCAAGCTGTTTCCCCGGCCTGCCGCGATCGGGACGGCGATGTTTCAGGTGGCGTCACCCGAAGCCGCCATTTCCCTGCTGGCTCTGGTGCATGATCGCGTGGGCGAGGCTGTCAGCACTTTCGAACTGATCCACCAGCAAGGGTTAGAGTTCTTGTCCGAGGTTCTGCCGGACGTCCGGCAACCGTTTAAGACACCGCCAGAGTGGAGCGTTCTGATCGAGTTGGGGCTGGCTCCGGGGCAGTCTCCGTCCGACGCGCTGGAGGATATCTTTGTCCGGGCGCAAGCACTTGGGCTGGTTCAGGATGGCGTGATTGCACAAAGCGAGGCGCAGCGCGGTGAGTTGTGGGCCGTGCGCGAGCGTATCCCCGAGGCCAACCGCCTGATCGGCTCGGTGTCGAGCCATGATATCTCGATCCCGATCTCAGGAATTCCGGATTTTGTGCGCCAAGGGGAAAAGGTGATTTCCAGTCTCGGGCCGTTCCGGATCAATTGCTTTGGCCATCTGGGGGATGGCAATCTGCATTACAATGTCTTTCCCCCGGAGGGGCAGCGCCGCGCGGAATTTGAAGGTCAGAGCGCCGTGGTCAAGCGGGCCGTGCATGATCTGGTCCACGCTTTTGACGGTTCGGTCAGCGCGGAACATGGCGTGGGCCGCATGAAAACGAGCGATCTGGAACGCTATGGCGATCCGGTAAAGCTGGATGCGATGCGGGCCGTCAAGGCGGCGCTGGACCCCCATGGCATCATGAACCCCGGCGCGGTTCTGAAGGCGTGAACCTTGCCCTGACCCCTGTTTCGCTATCCGAAGCTTGCCGCGTTAAAGCCCTTCGAATTCGCACAGGACATGCACGTCCATGCCCATATCTTCCAGCAGCTTGCGACCACCGAGGTCAGGCAGGTCGATAATGAACGCGCATGAGACGATCTCACCGCCCAAACGCTCGATCAGTTTGATGCCCGCCGCCGCAGTGCCGCCTGTGGCCAGCAGGTCGTCAACGACAAGGATTTTTTCGCCTGGCTGGATGGCGTCATCGTGGATCTCGACGATCGCTTCGCCATATTCCAGCTTGTAGTCCTGGCTGATCGTTGTGCCGGGCAGCTTGCCTTTCTTGCGGATCGGCACGAAACCCAGGCTCAGTTGATGCGCAATCGCACCCCCAAGGATAAAGCCCCGCGCCTCAAGACCGACAACCTTGTCGATGCGTTCCCCGGCATAGGGGTGCAGCATCTGGTCAATGGCCATCCGAAATCCGCGCGGGTCGGCAAACAGCGTCGTCACATCGCGAAACAGGATTCCTTCATGCGGGAAGTCGACAATCGTCCGGATGTAGTCTTTGACAGTCTTGTTCCTTGACATGAACCAACCTTTTTCCGCTTCAAATACCAAAACGTGTTTGGCCCAAGAGGGTTAGCCATGCAAGGAACAATTCATTCGCGCGATCACCAGCGGCGCTAAACCACAGCCTTGGGCAGCCCGTAATACCGGTGAAGTGTGACAGGTGGCAAAGACAAGTGCGGTTTACGCCAATTGCGTTGATTTCGCAAAAGAAAGGCTCGTGTGGTTCGAAGGTTCATTGCCATTTCCGTTCCGGTGCTGTTAAGTGCCAGATAACGACAATCACTATGCTATGTATACACAATGCATCGCCTAAAGTAACAAGCATTTGCTAGGAGCAACGCGCGTGCCAAAGAAAGACGGCAAGGGATCGACGAAGAAAAACAGCCAGCTGGTTCTGCGCCTGGACAAGGATGAACGCGACGCGTTTGTCGAGTTGTGCAGGGAGCTGGATACGTCTGCGGCCCGCGAAATCCGCCGGTTTATCCGCGGGTTCATGAAGGAAAACGCCGAAAACTGAAAAAGGGATCAGGCCGGACGGCGTAGAACTGCCGTAACGACACCCATCCCGATCAGGCTCAGCCCGCCAAACCGCGTCATCCCGGTGATCACGCTGGCACGGCCAATCAGCCGCCGCAACCGGTCGGCCAGCAACGCATAAGCCAGGGCATTCAGCCAGGCCAGTCCGACGAAAGTGGCGATCAGGATGGCAAATTGCGGTCCCAGAGGTTCAGCCGGGCGCAGGAACTGTGGCACAAAGGCGATGAAAAAGGCGATGGATTTCGGGTTCAGCGCGGTCACGGCAGCGGCGTGCCCAAACACATTGCGTGCCGTCACATCGCGGTCGGTATCGACCGCGTTCAGTCCGCCGGACGGTGCGCTGCGCAGCAGTTTAATCCCAAGCCAGACCAGATAGGCCGCACCGACCCATTTGAGGACGGAAAACAAGGTGGCCGAGGCCAGAACAAGCGCGCCCAGTCCCAACAAAGATGCGGTCATCGCCACAAGATCCCCCACAGCGACCCCTGTGGCCGAGGCCACGGCAACACTGCGCCCTTTGGACAGCGCATAGCTCAGCACCAACAGCACGGTCGGCCCCGGGATCAGCAGCAAGGCGGTGGAGGCGGCAACAAAGGCCAGCCAGAGTTCAAGCGACATGGTGTCTCCTGTAAAGGTGTCGTCACACCAAGCCCTTGTATGATGCCAACGTCAAGCATCTGCCTTGATCGTTTGGCTGTTTTTGAGGCGACAAGATCGAGCACCTGTGCGTTTCTCGCATCTGAATCGCAAAGCTCATAGATTTAGGCAGTGTGACAAGGACTTGAAGTTTGGATGAAGCTTTGCTCATTCATCTTGAAACGGTCCTGAACCTGCCCAGACTAAAAGGCACAACATTGCAGGAGGTAAAGGTGCAGATCCAAAGTACAGACGCCAATTCGTTGAAGCGGATCAATCGCATCAAACGGTTGCTGCTTGGCCTCATGCTGGCCGGGGGCGTCGTGTATGGGATCATCGTTGGATACATGTACTTCAACCAGCAATCGCTGCTTTACAAGCCAGATGGTGAATTGCCTGATCCAGCCTCGGTTTCTTTGGCGGATATCGATGTGCTTTCACTGCCTATGTCCGATGGTACGGTTCTGACGGTTTGGGCCGCGCCGGCAGCCGTCGAAGGTGCCCCGACCGTATTGTTCTTTCACGGCCAGAGCGGCAATCTGAGCGACCGCGCGGCCCGATTTCAAGAGATACTGAACAGTGGCTACGGGCTTCTGGCGCCCAGCTTTCGCGGGTTTCCGGGAAGTACAGGCGCGCCGTCCCAAGCAGGTTTGATCTCGGACGGTTTAGAGTTGTTTGACCATTTGCGTAGGGCCGGAGAGCCAGTTGTTCTACACGGCCAAAGCCTTGGTACAGGAGTGGCTGCGGCGGTTGCGGCGCAACGGCCCGAGGCCGAGATGCTGGTGCTGGAAGCGCCATTTACTGCGACTGTGGATGTGGCGGCTGAACGCTATCCTTGGTTGCCCGTAGCGTCACTGATGCGCGACCAGTTTGCCACCCGCGACATCATCGGGACAATCGAGATGCCGACGTTGATCTTCCACGGCACAGATGATCAAACCGTTCCAGTGCATCACGGCGCGCGCCTTGCCGAGATGGGCGGTGAGAGGGTCGAGTTTTTCTCGATTCCCGGCGGAACCCACAACGACTTGTGGTCATACGGCCTGTGGCAGACCGTTCAAGACCGCCTGCCACAGAACTGATTTCAGAGAATTCGCCCGGCCACCGCGTCCAGCTTGGCCAGCAGCGCCGGATCGCGCTTTTCGGGTGCGGTGAGGATAGCATATTCCAGCGCCCGGTCACAGCCATGCGGGCAGGGCGCGCGGTCAGCCCCCAACAGGGCGGGAAGGCCCTTGACCAGTGCACGGCCCTTGTCGGCATTGCCGGTCAGGGTCGCAATGATGGTGGTCACATCCACCTCACCATGTTCCGGGTGCCAGCTGTCATAATCCGTAACCATCGCGATCGAGGCATAACAAAGCTCGGCTTCGCGAGCGAGCTTGGCTTCGGGCATATTGGTCATGCCGATCACGTCGCAGCCCCATTGCTCGCGATACATCTTCGATTCCGCAAGAGAAGAAAACTGCGGCCCTTCCATCGCCAGATAGGTGCCGCCGCGATGGATCGTGATACCGGCAGCCTTGCCCGCGGTCTCACAGGCGTCCGACAGGCGCGGGCAGGTCGGATGCGCAACACTGACATGGGCGACGCAGCCTGTTCCGAAAAAGCTCTTGTCGCGCGCAAATGTCCGGTCGATGAACTGATCGACGATGACAAAATCGCCCGGTGCCATGTGATCGCGAAACGACCCGCAGGCCGAGACCGATATCACATCCGTCACACCAAGCCGTTTCAGCGCGTCGATATTGGCGCGATAGGGCACATCGGTGGGCGAATGCACATGCCCGCGCCCATGGCGCGGTAGAAAGGCCATCGCGACACCGTCCAGCGACCCGGTCAGGATCTGATCCGAAGGTGCCCCCCAAGGGGTATCGACACTGACCCAGTCCGCATTTTCCAGCCCATCGATGTCATAGATGCCTGATCCGCCGATAACGGCAATCCTGGTTTGGGTCACTGTCCTGCTCCGCCTGAGATACTGATATTGAATTTGTGCGGGTTCGACCCGAAATTGACAAGAGGTCTATTCCTGTTTTGCCAGCAGGTTACGCTGTTGAGATTGCGTGTTGAAATCCGTCCAGGCGGCTCCAAACTCATCCAGAGGCCACGTCAGGTCTTGCGATTGACCATGCCTGTCACGAAACTCAAAACGATACGCATCCCCGTTCAGCATGGCATCCAGCAGGCCGTCGGCGCGATGATCCTCGAACGTACAGCTTAACCCTGTCAGGCAACCGGGACGCCGCGAGCGCCAGATCACATCCTGATCTTTCTCTATGCGGAATCCAGAAGGGTTGAAGAAGGTACCCGGCTCAATTCCAAACTCGATTTTGAATCCATCTGGCTCAGGTGTGATGAACATGAACTGCGCCGCAAATTTCGGACGCAAGGAAAACACCTCAGCGCGCCTTATGTAACAGCGCTGCACCAAAGCACCGGCTTCTTCACGCTCGTCACAAATCGAATTCCAGATGCCGAAAATCTCATGATGCGTGACACGCCAGTTTCCGGCGGTGTCATTCCCTTGCAAATCCTGTGCAAAGGCGGGCAGGGCCGAAAGAAATATGAGGGCAATCCAACGCATAAACTCACATTTGGGTGCTTGATCCGGGCGCCGCAAATCACGTTGCCGAGAGGCAAGTTATGCGCTGTGCGCATGGCTGCATCCCACCTCCTGCGGTGGCTTAACAGCGGCGCGCCCGCTACAACGACCCCTTCGCGCGAACATAATATCCTATAGGACTGTCCAATGCCCCGAGCCTTGCTGGCAAGTTTTGCCAACCGTATCGCCATACCCGATCTGCGCTGGGTGCCGGATGAGGGGCTGACCTTCTCTCGCCTGCGGATCGAGCTGCTGTCCGGCCTGACCGTGGCCCTCGCGCTGGTGCCCGAGGCCGTGGCCTTTGCTTTTGTGGCAGGCGTGCATCCGCTGGTGGGCCTCTATGCCGCGTTCCTTGTGGGGCTCATCACCGCGTTGATCGGCGGGCGACCCGGCATGATCTCGGGAGCGACGGGCGCGCTGGCGGTCGTCATGGTGGCTTTGGTGGCCGAACATGGGGTCGAATACCTGTTCGCGACGGTGGTTCTGATGGGGATCCTCCAGGTTATCGCCGGGGCGATGCACTGGGGCCGCTTCATCCGACTGGTGCCGCACCCGGTGATGCTGGGCTTTGTGAATGGCTTGGCCATCGTGATCTTTCTGGCCCAGATGGGCCAGTTCAAGGTGCCGGGTACCATGGAAAACACCGGTCACGGCATGGGTGGTGGAGAATGGCTCTCGGGTGCGCAGCTATACACCATGCTAGGCCTTGTAGCACTGACAATGGCGGTGATCTGGGTGGTGCCGCGCATCACGCGTCTCATTCCAGCACCTTTGGCCGGTATTCTGGTTGTCGCTGCGCTGGTGATCGGTCTGGGGCTGGATGTCCCGCGCGTCGGTGATCTGGCCTCGATCGAAGGTGGCCTGCCTGCCTTCCACATCCCGATGGTTCCGCTGAACTGGGGCACGCTTGAGATCATCCTGCCCTACGCCGTCATTCTGGCTGCGATTGGCCTGATCGAATCCCTGCTGACCCTGAACCTTGTGGGCGAGATCACCGGCAAGCGCGGCGGGGCTTCTCAGGAATGTATCGCGCAAGGTGCGTCGAATATCGTGACCGGCTTTTTCGGTGGCATGGGTGGCTGCGCGATGATCGGTCAGTCGATGATCAACGTGAAATCCGGTGGCCGGACCCGCATCGCGGGGATCGCTGCGGCGCTGTTTCTGCTGACCTTCATCTTGTTTGCCTCACCGCTGATCGAACAGATCCCGCTGGCCGCGCTGGTTGGGGTGATGTTCATGGTGGTGATCGGCACCTTTGCGTGGAACTCGTTCAAGATCCTGCGCAAGGTTCCACTGACCGACGCCTTTGTCATCGTTCTGGTCACTGTCGTGACGGTGATGGAAGACCTCGCGGTGGCGGTTGTTGTCGGCGTCATTGTCTCGGCTCTGGCCTATGCTTGGAACAACGCCAAGCGCATCCACGCGGTCACCCGCGACTCGGCGACCGAAAAAGGGGCGAAGGTCTATGAAATCCAGGGACCGCTGTTCTTTGGGTCATCGGATGGCTTTATCGAACTTTTCGATGTGCCGAATGACCCGGAAACCGTCATCGTCGATTTCGCTGAAAGCCGTGTGGTGGACCAGTCGGCATTGCAAGCCATCGAAAACATCGCGGCCAAATACGAGGCCGCGGGTAAACGCGTCATGCTGCGCCACCTGAGCCGGGATTGCCACAAGCTGTTGAACAAGGCAGGCCACCTGATGGTCGACAGTGATGATGACCCGGATTATGAACTTGCCGTCGATTATTCGGTCCGTACCGGCATTCTGGGCGGCCACTGATCCTTTTGCGAGGCTCTGCCTCGCGCTCCGGGATATTTGAAGCCAGATGAAAGAAGGATCCCTGCTTCATCTGGCCAAAAAATATCCCGGGGGAGCCGCCCGGAACGGGCGGTGGGGGCAGAGCCCCCGACAACCTCAATCATCCGGGCGATTGAGCGAGAACAGCTCGGACACGACCGAATAGTCCCGGTATCCAAGCCGCGCCAGAGGTTTGAACGAGGTTACGTCGAACTTGCCCTCCCGGATGTGGTCGTCGAGCAGATGCACGCCTGTCACTTCGCCAAACACGACGCGGTTGGCCGCGCCGGGCAGGGTCACGATCTGGGTGAGCTTGCATTCCAACGCCGCCGGGGCACCTTGTACACGGGCACAGGGGATGGTTTCGCATTCGACCGGTGTTAATCCGGCATGGGCAAACTCGTCCACCTCCTTCGGAAGGCTGGCCGAGCTGGCGTTCATGGCATCCTGATGCGCATTGGCCACTACATTCACGCAGAATACGCCAGTCGCCTCGATATTGGCGATACTGTCCTTGCCGCCGACCTGATCGTGTTTCGTGCCGGTTGTGGCAAACATCACCTGCGGTGGTGAGTAAGCCACCCCGTTGAAAAAGGAATAGGGTGCCAGATTGTTGATCCCATCCGCATCACGGGTCGAGATCCAGCCGATCGGGCGTGGCGTGATAATGGCATTGAATGGGTTGTGCGGCAGGCCGTGGCCGTCTTCAGGGCGGTAGAACATCATATCTCCAAGCGTTTGCCCAAGGCGTAACGAAGTGCTAGGGCGATTTCCAGCAAGGAAAAGAGGGCAAACGTGCAGCAATTCGGGATCAGGCCGGAAGAGCCGGACGATTGGTGGGAAGTCGAGGCCCTATACGATCTGTGCTTTGCGCCGGGCCGTGAGGCGTTGTCGTCCTACCGGTTGCGCGATGATGTGCCGCCGGTAGCTGGTCTGTCTCTGGTCGCGCGCGACGGTCAGGGCATTCTGGCCGGGGCAATCCGCTTCTGGCCTGTCCATGTCGGCGAACACGATGCATTGTTGCTGGGGCCCGTTGCCGTGCACCCTACTCATCAGGGCGAGGGTCTGGGCGGGTATCTGATCCATGCCGGTGTTGAAGCCGGGCGCAAACTCGGATGGCAGCGGGTCATGCTGGTCGGTGACGAACCCTATTACAGGCGATTTGGTTTTGCGCGGCTGCAAGGTGTCGAGATGCCGCCGCCCACCAACCCGGACCGGGTGCTGGGGCTGGAACTGACGCCCGGGGTCTGGTCCGGAGTTCATGGGGCCGTCACCCGCTGGACCCGCTGACCTATTGAATCGACACGGTTCAACGCCGATGTTGATAGGCAGGAGGACGCACATGCAGAACGTGGTTCTTGTCGAAAACGTGGATGCCGAGGCTGAACTGGATCGTTTGGCGGGTTATTACCGATCTGCCGGAGGGGCCGGTGTCAAACTGCTGAACAAGCTGGGCGGATCAGCCGAGTCACTGCTTGAGCAATTGCCCGAACCAGTTCGGAACGGCCTGACAGGGGCTACCGAGCAGGCGTTGTGGTTTGCGATGCACGCGGCTCAGGGGTCCCGGCTTGCGATCCCTGATCAGCAGCCCTGGGTCAATACCGCGCTTGCCACGGCCATGGGTGCGGCCGGTGGGCTGGGCGGTGTATCAACAGCCCTGATGGAGCTGCCTGCAACAACCGCCATGCTGCTGCGTGCCATTCAGGGGGCCGCCGCGCGCGAAGGTTTCGACCCGTCCGCCGAGAACGTGAAGTTCGATTGTGTGCGGGTTTTGTCCGCATCGGGTCCGCTGTCGCATGATGACGGAGCGGATTTCGGCTTTTTCTCGGTGCGCCTGACACTGACCGGTCCGGCCATGCAGCGTCTGATTGCTGCCGTGGCACCACGCTTTTCGATCGTTCTGGGGCAAAAACTAGCGGCACAGTCCGTCCCGGTGCTCGGCGCATTGGCTGGTGGTGGAACGAACTATGTCTATTCGCGCTATTACCAGCAGATCGCGCGTGTGCATTTCGGCCTGCGAAGACTGGCGGTTGACGCCGATATCTCGCATGACGAGCTGGTGAAGCAGCTGTCAGCCCGCATGTGATCAACAAATGCTCCGTCACGCCAGACTTGGCGGACACCACTTCATATGGTAGTTTTTCAAGGGGTGGGCGCTAAATAGGCGTGTCATGCGCGCCTATAAGGCCAAAGGGTCCGTTGCCCGAACAAAAGGTGCTTCGCGCAATGAATGCAAGACCGGTGCCGCGTGTATTGACTGAGACTGCGGAACCCCCTGTTTTGCGGCAATCCTCTGCCCTGTGTTATCGGATCCGGCATGGCCAGCCAGAGGTTTTGCTGATCACGACGCGCCGGGCCCAGCGCTGGATTATCCCCAAGGGGTGGCTCATCCCCGGGCTGACCCCATCAGAAACCGCAGTGCAGGAAGCTTGGGAAGAAGCGGGCGTGACGGGGCGATGCAGCACAGCGGGGCTGGGGCAGTTTCTGCACCTCAAGCATAGCCCAAATCAGCCCCCGACCTTGATACTGGTTGATGTTTTTGCGCTGCATGTACAGGTTATGTCGCAGGATTTCCCTGAACAGCACGAGCGCAGGCGCAAGTGGTTTGCGCCTAAAAAGGCAGCTCAAAAGGTCGGATCACCCGAGCTAGCCGATTTGTTACGCGACTTTAAGACATATACACATTAAGATAGTTCCAGAGAGGCTTGATATTGTCAGTCTGGTCGGTATCTATTCGCCAATCGCAATTTTGGACTGAACATGATTCAATACGCGTTGAAATGCAGTGAAGGCCACACATTCGACAGCTGGTTTCAATCCGCAGAAGCCTTTGACAAGCTGGCCTCTGCCAGGATGGTGACCTGCGCGATTTGCGGATGTACGCAGGTTGCGAAGGCGATCATGACACCGCGTGTCCGTCCGGCCCGGAATGCGCAGGGAAAACCTGAAAACGCGCCAGCATCCAATGAACAGATCAACGTCGCCACCCCTTCGCCTGAGATCGCGAAGGTTCTGGCCGAGTTGCGCCGCCATGTGGAAAAGAACTCGGACTACGTTGGCAAGGATTTTGCAAGCGAAGCGCGCAAGATGCATCTGGGAGAGGCGCCAGAGCGTTCGATCTATGGTGAAGCCAGACCGGATGAAGCGAAATCGCTGATCGAAGATGGCGTGCCGGTGGCACCGCTGCCGTTTCTGCCCAGCAGAAAGACCAACTGATCCATGCATGTCGTGATCACCGGTGCCAATCGCGGTATCGGCCGCACCCTTGCCTCGCGCTACGACACCCGCGGTGACGTGGTCACTGGAACCGCGCGCGATGGCAGCGCGCAGGTGCGTCTGGACGTGGCGGACCCTGCCCAACAGGCGGCAATGGCCGAACAGCTGAAAGGCCAGCCCGTTGATCTGCTGGTCTGCAATGCCGGGGTCTATCTGGACAAGGGGCACACGATCGACGGCTACCCCGCCGAAATGTGGGCGCAAAGCTTTGCCACCAACGTGACCGGCGTTTTCCTGACCGTTCAGGCCTTGTTGCCCAATCTGCGTGCCGCAGGCGGCAAGGTCGCGATCATCTCGTCGCAGATGGCGTCTCATACGCGGGCACCGGGGGGCAGCTATATCTACCGTGCCTCCAAGGCGGCGGCGTTGAATCTGGGGCGGAACCTGGCGACGGATCTGAAAGCCGACGGGATCGCCGTGGGCATCTATCATCCGGGCTGGGTACAAACCGACATGGGCGGCGCGGCCGCCGATATTGATGTCGATCAGGCCGTCTCGGGCCTGATGGAACGCTTTGAGGCCCTGTCGATCAGTTCAACCGGCTGTTTCGAGACCTATGATGGACAGGCGCACGCTTACTGACGGGACAGTGCCGCTTTGGGAATTTCATAGACTTCACCGGGTTCAATATAGATAACCATCAAATCACCGCGCGTTTCATACGACATCTTCGAGGTGGAACTGCTGGAGTCTGGCACGCCTTCCTTGAAATAGATGCGGCGCACCTCTCCTCCACCAAGAGCAACCGCAAGCGTTATCGTGCCGTCGTCATGGCGGCGCAATTCCGCATTGCAGCTTTGCATCGGGTCACCGGCATTTGCGGCACAGGGCACTTTGCCCAGTGCATTCTTTCCGTCCGTTCCGGCCACACTGGCAACCTGGGCCAGTACAGGCGACGACAACAAAGTAACGGCAAGGGCTAGGCGAAACATGGGGAACCTCTTGATTTGGTTGTTACTCGCAGGCTGACACCGCACCTGCGTAATGTAAAGCGGCCCTGTGCCACAGGCGGGTCCTGTTTGCGCTCTTGCTCTTGGGGTGCCCCTCGCTTATGAGGCTCGGGACCTCTAATCCAAGGCGCGGAGACATTTGCCCCCATGCCCGTACTCGTTATGAAATTCGGCGGCACTTCGGTCGCCAACCTGGACCGCATCCGCCGCGCTGCCAAGCGTGTTGGCGTCGAAGTTGCCAAGGGCTATGACGTGATCGTCATCGTCTCGGCCATGTCGGGCAAGACCAACGAGCTGGTGGGCTGGGTGAACGAGACGTCGCCGCTTTTTGATGCACGCGAATACGATGCTGTTGTATCTTCGGGCGAAAATGTCACCGCTGGCCTGATGGCTCTGACATTGCAGGAAATGGACGTTCCGGCGCGCAGCTGGCAGGGCTGGCAAGTGCCGCTGCTGACAACCAGTGCGCATAGCCAGGCGCGGATCGAAGACATCCCGACCACAAACATCAACCAGAAATTCGGCGAAGGCATGAAAGTGGCCGTTGTGGCCGGGTTTCAGGGGCTCAGCCCCGAAGGCCGCATCACAACGCTGGGCCGGGGTGGCTCGGACACCACTGCCGTGGCTTTTGCCGCGGCGTTTGGTGCGGAACGCTGCGACATCTATACCGACGTGGATGGTGTCTATACCACCGATCCGCGCATCTGCGAAAAGGCCCGCAAGCTGCACAGGATCTCGTTCGAGGAAATGCTCGAACTGGCGTCGCTGGGCGCCAAGGTGCTGCAGACTCGCTCGGTCGAGCTGGCAATGCGCTACAAGGTGAAACTGCGCGTTCTTTCAAGTTTCGAAGAACAATCCGACGAGGCCGGTACGCTGGTCGTTGACGAGGAGGATATCATGGAATCCAATGTTGTGGCCGGTGTGGCCTATTCCCGTGACGAGGCCAAGATGACCGTCGTTTCGGTGGCGGACCGTCCCGGTATCGCCTCGACCATCTTCACCGCGCTCAGCGATGAGGGCGTCAATGTCGACATGATCGTGCAGAACATCTCGGACGAGGGACGCACGGACATGACCTTCTCGTGCCCCACCGATCAGGTGGTCCGTGCCGAAAAAGCGCTGCTGGCGATCAAGGACAAGGGCGAGCTCAACTATGCCGAACTGGTCGCTGATACCGGTGTCTGCAAGGTTTCGGTGGTGGGAATCGGTATGCGCTCGCAATCGGGTGTTGCGGCCAAAATGTTCAAGGTACTCTCGGATGAGGGGATCAACATCAAGGTCATCACAACCTCCGAGATCAAAATTTCCGTTCTTATCGACAGGAAATACATGGAACTTGCCGTTCAGGCACTGCATGATGCCTTTGAACTGGACAAGGCGGCCTGAGCTGATCGGCCAAGGGTTTCGCCTGACACACTGAATTGGTTGGGCCATGGCAGACGGCACGGAAACAGAATCCCGCAAGCTGCTGGGGCGGTTGCGCGAGGCGATGGCCAGCGAAGCCGCTGGGCAGGAGCGTCTTGATCAGATCACTCATCTGATCGCCGACAGCATGCGCAGCGAAGTGTGCTCGATATATCTGTTCCGCGATGAAGAGACCCTGGAACTCTGTGCGACCCAAGGGCTTGCGCCGGAATCGGTACACCAGACCCGGATGCGCATGGGCGAGGGGCTGGTGGGCCGGGTCGCCAAGACCGGCAAGGTGGTCAACACCCCGGACGCGCCGTCTGAAAAAGGGTTCCGGTATATGCCGGAAACCGGGGAAGAGCGGTTTTCGTCCTTTCTCGGCGTGCCGGTGCAGCGCCTTGGGGAAAAGCTGGGTGTTCTGGTTGTCCAGTCCCGCAAAGCGCGTGAATTTTCCGCTGACGAGATCTATGCGCTGGAAGTGGTGGCCATGGTGCTGGCCGAAATGGCCGAACTGGGTGCCTTTGTTGGCGAAGGCGCGGCCCTGTCGCCACGGCATCAGCAATCGGTTCTGTTGCGCGGCGGCCCGGCGCAGGAAGGTTCCGCCGAAGGCCATGTCTGGCTGCATGAACCCCGTGTGGTTGTTACCAATCCGATTGCCGAAGACCCGCACCGGGAACGCGAACGTCTGAATGAGGCGGTGGAAGAGCTGCGCGTCGGCGTCGACAAGATGCTCGAAATTTCCCGGGATGGTGACACCGAACAGCTCAAGGTGCTGGAAGCCTACCGGATGTTTGCCAATTCCAAAGGCTGGATGCGCCGGATGGAAGAGGACATTGCCCTGGGGCTCAGCGCCGAAGCCGCGGTCGAGAAAGAACAATCCCAGGCGCGCGCCCGGATGGGGCAGGTGTCTGATCCCTATCTGCGCGAACGGCTGGCGGATCTTGACGATCTCAGCAACCGTTTGTTGCGCATTCTGACCGGGCAGGGAAAAACCGACAGCGCCGATCTGCCACCCGATCCGATTCTGGTCGCGCGCAATATCGGCCCCGGCGACCTGTTGGAATACGGTCGGGCGCTGAAGGGGATCATCCTCGAAGAAGGTTCAGTCGGCAGTCACGCCACCATTGTGGCCCGTGCGCTGGCGATCCCTCTGGTGGTCCATGTGGGCCGGATCACGACCGAAGCGCTGAACGGCGACCACGTGCTGGTGGATGGCGATCAGGGCGTTGTTCACCTGCGTCCGGAAGACAGCGTGGTCAGCGCCTTCCGCGACAAAATCGCGATGCAGGCCAAGGCACAGGAACGCTATGCCTCGATCCGCGAAACCCCCTGTGTCACTCGCGACGGAACGCGTATCAATCTGGTGATGAACGCGGGTCTGATGGCCGACCTGCCATCGCTGGGAACGTCAGGTGCCGAGGGTGTTGGCCTGTTCCGAACCGAGCTGCAATTCCTGATCCGCAATAAGATGCCCAAACGGTCCGAGCTGGTCACTCAGTACCAGCGGGTTCTGGATGCTGCGGGCGACAAAAGGGTGGTGTTCCGCACGCTCGATATTGGGTCGGACAAGGTACTGCCCTATATGAAACACGTGGCCGAACCCAACCCGGCCCTGGGTTGGCGCGCCATTCGTGTCGGTCTGGACAAACGCGGCGTGATGCGGATGCAGTTGCAGGCCCTTCTGCGCGCCGCCAATGGTCGCCCGCTGACCGTCATGTTCCCCTTTGTCGCGCAGGCCGAGGAATATCGCGAAGCCCGCTGGGAAGTGAACAAAACCATCGAACGCGAAAAGCGACTGGGCCACGTTCTGCCCGAAACGCTTGAAGTCGGCGCGATGCTGGAAACCCCTTCACTGGCCTTTGCGCCGCAAAAGTTCTTTGACGAAGTCGATTTCATCTCGATCGGTGGGAATGACCTCAAGCAGTTCTTTTTTGCCGCTGACCGCGAAAATGAACTGGTCCGCCGCCGCTATGACACGTTGAATGTCAGTTTCCTGAGCCTGATGGAACGCATTGTCGAACGCTGCGGGCTTTCGGACACTCCGCTCAGTTTCTGTGGCGAGGATGCGGGCCGTCCGGTCGAGGCGCTGTGCCTTGCGGCCATGGGTATTCGCACCCTGTCTATGCGCCCGGCGTCGATTGGTCCGGTCAAAAGCCTGTTGCTGCGGTGCGACCTGATGGAGGTGCGAAAAATCATCGCCGACGCGCGCCATCGCGGCGAACAATCCGTACGTCCGGCCGTGATGGAATGGCTGCGCAGTCAGGTATAGCCCTCAAAACCTCGCTTTTTGGGGAAACTATGCTTGATTTTTTCGCGCAGGCTTTCTATCACGCAGGCAATGTTAGCGGTAACAGTGTGCCGCAGAGCCGTTTCATGCCGTGCTGAACTGATATCGGCAAACTCGAGAAGGAGCCTGTGATGGTTTCACGCGTAATTCCGGTAGAGCCGTTCGATCTTGTGTTGTTCGGCGCGACCGGGGATCTGGCGCAACGTAAGATCTTGCCGGGCTTGTACCATCGGTTCGAGGTCGGCCAGATGCCCGATGGGGCGCGGATCATCGGCACGGCGCGCTCGGATATCGACAGCGACGAATTTCGCGATCAGGTCCGCGTATCGATGCAGGAATTCGCACCAAAGTTCAAAAAGGACACGCTGGACCGGTTCCTGTCTCATGTTGAATACGTGCCGGTGGATGCACTGGGCGATGCCGGATGGTCCGATCTGTCCAAGCTGCTGCGCCCCGACGTGGTGCGGGCCTTTTACCTGTCGGTGGGTCCCAGCCTGTTTTCGGGCATTGCGCAGCGCCTGCATGACGCCGGTCTGGCCACGCCGGACAGTCGCATCGTTGTTGAAAAGCCTTTCGGTCATGACCTTGCCTCGGCCAGGGCGCTAAACGAAGGCTTGCGGGCGTGTTTCAAGGAACACCAGATTTACCGGATCGACCATTATCTGGGCAAGGAAACCGTGCAGAACCTGATGGCGCTGCGCTTTGCGAATTCCCTGTTCGAGCCGCTTTGGAATTCGACCCATGTCGACCATGTGCAGATCACCGTGGCGGAAACCGTCGGGGTGGAAGGGCGCGGGGCCTATTACGATCAATCCGGCGCGATGCGGGACATGATCCAGAACCATCTGGTGCAGTTGCTGTGCCTGACCGCGATGGAACCTCCGTCAAAGTTCTCTCCCAACGCGGTGCGTGACGAGAAGGTCAAGGTGATCGAGGCGCTGGAACCGGTCGAACCCAGGGATATCGCCCGTGGTCAGTATCGCACGGGCAAGGGCGGTGACGGATACCTTGATCACGTTGGCAACCCGGCCAGCCGCACCGAAAGCTTTATTGCGCTCAAGGTCCATATCGGCAACTGGCGCTGGGCCGGGGTGCCGTTCTACCTGCGAACAGGCAAACGCCTTCGCGCCCGTGCCTCTGAAATCGCTGTGTTCTTCCGCGACCCGCCACACACGATCTTTCCCAATGTCGGCCCGTTGCATGGCAACGTGCTGGTGATCCGCCTGCAACCTGACGAAGGCATCACCCTGCGCACAACGATAAAGGAACCGGGGCAGGGCGGGTTCCGCCTGTCAGATGTCGCTCTGGACATGAGCTTTGCCGACGCGCTGGGTGATGACTCGCAATCCCCGGACGCATATGAACGCCTGATCATGGATGTCATCCGGGGCGATCAGACCCTTTTCATGCGCGGGGACGAGGCCGAGGCCGCCTGGGCCTGGGTCGATCCCATCATTCACGGCTGGGAACAGCGCGGGGACAAACCCGCCAAGTACGATCAGGGCAGTTCAGGCCCCGAAGAAGCACTGATGCTGATGCATCGCGATGGGCGTCGCTGGCGTCAGATCGGAGGGTAATCATGGTTCACTCTGTCATTTCCGACGTCACCAAACGGATCATCGACCGCAGCGCCGGTCTGCGCGGCCCCCATATCGACCGGATGGAACAGGCCAGATCCAAAGGTCCCGCCCGTGCGCACCTGTCCTGTAGTGGTCAGGCCCATGCCTATGCGGGTGCGGGTGAAGACCAGCAATCCATGGCCACCGGCACGGCGGGCAATCTGGGCATCGTCACCGCCTATAATGACATGCTGTCCGCCCATCAGCCCTTTGAACGGTACCCTGCCTTGATCCGCGACGCGATCCGCGCCGCCGGAGGCACTGCTCAGGTCGCGGGTGGCGTGCCAGCCATGTGCGACGGTGTCACCCAGGGCGAAGCAGGGATGGAATTGTCGCTGTTTTCACGCGACGTGATCGCTCTGGCAACTGGCGTAGCACTCAGCCACAACACCTATGACGCGGCAGTCTTCCTCGGCGTCTGCGACAAGATTGTCCCCGGTCTGATCATCGGCGCGCAGGCGTTCGGGCATCTGCCTGCCGTGTTCCTGCCCGCAGGACCAATGACCAGCGGCCTGCCCAATGACGAAAAGGCCAAGGTCCGTCAGAAATTCGCTGCCGGAGAGGTCGGGCGCGACGAACTGATGGCCGCCGAAATGGCCGCCTATCACGGTCCCGGCACCTGCACTTTCTACGGCACCGCCAACACCAACCAGATGCTGATGGAATTCATGGGCCTGCACCTGCCGGGCTCCAGCTTCGTCAATCCCAACACGCCCTTGCGCGACGCGCTGACACAAGAGGGCGCGCGCCGCGCCCTGTCGCTCAGCGCGCTGGGAAACAGCTATACCCCGGTTTATCAGGTGCTCGACGAACGGGCCTTTGTGAACGGTATCGTCGGCCTGATGGCGACCGGAGGCTCGACCAATCTGCTGATCCACCTGATCGCCATGGCGCGTGCCGGGGGCATCGTGCTGGATTGGCAGGATTTCTCGGATATCTCCGCCGTGGTCCCGCTGGTCGCACGGGTCTATCCCAACGGTCTGGCCGACGTGAACCACTTCCACGCCGCAGGCGGGCTTGGGTTCACGATCGGCACGTTGCTCGAAGAAGGCTTGCTGCACCCCGATACGCTGACCGTCGCCGGGCAGGGCCTGCACAATTACACGCGCGAGCCCAAGCTAATCGATGGTGAGCTGACCTGGCAAGACGGCGCTGGCCACAGCCTGAATGACAAGATCGTCCGCCCCGCCCGCGACCCGTTCCAGCCCACCGGCGGCTTGTCGCGCCTGACCGGCAATCTGGGCACCGGGGTCATGAAGGTCTCGGCCGTCGCGCCAGAACATCAGGTGGTCGAGGCTCCGGTCCGCGTTTTCCACGACCAGGACGCGGTCAAGGCAGCCTTCAAGGCGGGCGAGTTCACCGGTGACGTCATCGTCGTCGTGCGCTTCCAGGGCCCCAAGGCCAACGGGATGCCGGAACTGCACTCACTGACGCCCATGCTGTCGATCCTGCAGGGCCGGGGCCAGAAAGTGGCGCTGGTCACCGATGGCCGTATGTCTGGCGCATCCGGCAAAGTACCCGCCGCCATCCATGTCGTCCCCGAGGCGCTCGACCGCGGCCCCATTGCATACCTTCAGGATGGTGACATCCTGCGCGTTGACGCGGTCAGGGGTGATCTGGAAATCCTCACCGCAGGCGTTTTGGACCGTGCGCCCGTCACCGCCGACCTGTCCGCCAATCAACACGGTACAGGGCGCGATCTTTTTGGCGCGTTCCGCCAGAATGTCGGCTCGGCCGACACCGGTGCCAGCATTTTCGGAGTTTAACCTCATGTCCAAATCCCAACGCACCCGTGAAATCTGCGCACTGGCCCCGATCGTTCCGGTTCTGGTTGTCGATGACGTCGCGCAGGCCTGCCCGCTGGCCGAGGCATTGGTCGCCGGCGGTCTGCCAGCGCTTGAGGTCACTTTGCGCACGCCCGCCGCGCTCGACGCGATCCGCGCGATGGCCAGGGTGCCCGGCGGCGTGGTCGGCGCAGGTACGCTGGTCACACCCGAAGACGTCCGCGCCGCCAAAGAGGCGGGCGCGCAGTTTGGCGTCTCTCCGGGCGCAACCGACGCGCTCCTTGCGGCGTGCGAGGCCGAGGGCCTGCCGCTGCTGCCCGGTGCGGCCACGGCCAGCGAAGCGATGGCATTGCTGGAAAAAGGCTATGACATGCTGAAATTCTTCCCGGCCGAGGCCTCGGGCGGCGCGCCCGCACTCAAGGCAATCGGTGCGCCCCTGCCGCAGATCAGCTTTTGCCCGACAGGCGGGGTGTCGATGTCCAACGCCCGCGACTACCTGTCCCTGTCCAACGTGGTCTGCGCCGGTGGCAGCTGGGTCGCGCCCAAGCAGATGGTCGAAAGCGGTGACTGGGCCGGGATCGAAACACTTGCGCGCGAGGCGTCGAAGCTGGCGGATTGACGCCGCGAAGCCCCTCAGTAATGTGGGCGTCAACTCAGACAGGTTGACCCCATGACACAGACATCTGCCCTCTCTCAGGGGCGAACTTATTTGGCAATCCCGGGCCCGTCGGTGATGCCGGACGCGGTCCTGCAGGCGATGCATCGTCCGTCGCCCAATATCTACGATGGCGCGCTCATCGACATGATGCCCGCCCTGACCCGTGACCTGCGTCGGGTTGCACGCACAGGCCATGACGTTGCCATCTATATTGCCAATGGTCACGGCACGTGGGAGGCCGCTCTGTCAAACGTGATCGCCCCCGGCGAAACCGTTCTGGCTCCTGCCTCGGGCCGGTTCACCCATGGCTGGGCCGAGATGGCCGAAGGCATCGGGGCAAAGGTGCAGCTGATCGATTTCGGCACCTCATCCGCCTGGGATCTCGACCGAATTGCCGACGCTTTGCGCGCGGATAAAAGCCACCAGATCAAGGCCGTTCTCGCGGTTCATGTGGACACATCAAGCTCGATCCGCAACGATATCCCGGCACTGCGCAAACTGCTCAACGATCTGGACCACCCGGCGCTGTTGATGGCCGATTGCATCGCCTCGCTGGGATGCGACCGGTTCGAGATGGATGAATGGGGCGTCGATGTCACGGTCACCGCCTGCCAGAAAGGCCTGATGACCCCCGCAGGCACAGGCTTTGTCTTTTTCAACGACAAAGCACAGGCCAAGCGGGCCGCCATGCCGCGTGTTTCGCGATATTGGGACTGGCAGCCGCGCGCCAATCCCGACCTGTTCTACCAGTATTTCGACGGTACCGCGCCGACGCATCACCTCTATGGTCTGCGCGCCGCGCTCGACCTGATCCATGCGGAAGGGATCGAACAGGTCTGGGCCCGCCATGAACGTCTGGCGACCGCCATCTGGGCGGCCTGCGAAACATGGGCCGAAGGCGGCGCGCTGCATCTGAACGTTGCCGACCGCGCCCACCGCAGTCACGCCGTCACTGCCCTGCGCCTGAACGGGGGGCGCGGCACGGCCCTGCGCGCGTTCACTGAACATCAGTTGGGCCTGACACTGGGCATTGGCCTCGGAATGGAGGATTACGACAGCTGTTTCCGCCTCGGGCATATGGGCCATGTCAACGGGCAAATGGTGATGGCGATGCTGGGCGGTATGGAAACGGCCATGGCCGCGCTTGATATCCCCCGTGGCAAAGGCGCGCTCGAGGCCGCCGCTGCCGTCCTGGCCGCCTGACACGCCTCAGACGAACAGCACTGATCCGCCCCTTCATCTGGCCAAAAATATCCTCGGGGGGAATCGCGCTTTGCGCGATGGGGGCAGACAGCCCCCCTTTGACCCGATGGCAAGACAGACCAGCGCTAGTCCGTCTTTGCCCGCACTTCCGCGAGTGCCTTGGGCAAGGCGGCCGCGAAAGCATCCAGATCTGCTGTTTCACCACAGCTTACCCGGATGCACCTGTTCTGGGGAGTTGCAAACGGCATCCGGACAAACAGGCCCCGCGCAACCAGAGCCTCCAGAACCGCTCGGGCAAAATCCCCATCCCGCCCGCAATCAATCGTCACGAAATTGGTGGCCGAAGGCAGCGGCTCCAACCCGTTTTCGCGGGCAATCGTTCCTATCCGCTCACGCGCCTCTGCGATCTGTGCCTGAATGTGCTCCAGCCATGCACCATCCTGCAACGCGGCCAGCGCCCCGGCCTGTGCCGCGCGGTTCATGCCGAAATGGTTGCGCACCTTGTTGAAGGCTGCAATCAGGTCGGGCGCTCCCATGGCATAGCCAACCCGTGCGCCCGCCATGCCATAGACCTTGGAAAATGTCCGCATCCGGATCACGCGAGGGTCGTCTGCGCTGACGGGTGCCGCTGTCCCAACTGGCGCGCATTCCACATAAGCCTCATCCAGAATCAGCAGGCACCCGTCGGGCAGGGCGTCCATTGCCGCCACGATATCCGCGCCGGAATGCCAGCTGCCCATCGGATTGTCCGGATTGGCCAGATAGACCAGCTTTGCACCCACCTCGGCCGCCTTCGCAAACAGGGCCGCCGGGTCTTCGTGATCCCCGGCATAGGGAACCTTGTGCAAAACGCCACCGAACCCGGCGACATGATAATTAAAGGTGGGATACGCCCCGTCCGAGGTCACAACCGCATCCCCGGGCCCTACAATCAGACGCACAAGATAACCCAGAAGCCCGTCAATCCCTTCGCCCACAACGATATTTTCGGAGGTTACCCCATGATACTCGGCCAAAGCATGGCGCAGATCGTGGTTCTCGGGATCACCATACATCCAGATATCAGACGCGGCCTGCTCCATGGCCCGGATCGCGTGGGGCGAGGGGCCAAACACGCTCTCGTTGGCGCCAAGACGGGCAATGAACGCCGCGCCGCGCTGACGCTCTTGCGTTTCGGGGCCCACAAAGGGCACGGTGGCGGGCAGGGATTGGGCAAGCGGGGTGTATCGTGGTCCTGTCATGCCTGCAGATAACCCCAAGCCCGAGCTTCGGGCAAGCGCGCACATCATCCCGCGCGTCAGAACGTATTGAAACACAAGTAAGGAGCGCAAATGCGCATACTGTCTGCCATTGTTCTTCTGGGCCTTGCCTATCTTCTGTTCTGGCCCGTTCCCGTTATCCCCGTCGCCGTTGAGATGCCGGAAGATGTCGGTTTCACAGGGGATTTCGCCGAGAACACCGTGCTGGACGCCGCGCAGCTGATCCACTTGCCCGATGGGGAAACCGGCCCCGAAGACATCGCCATCCTGCCCGACGGCGCGGTCTATACGACCAGCCGGTCTGGCACGCTCTATCGCATTGACGGGGCCGACCCTGTTGTGGCCGACCAACTCGGTGGGCGTCCTCTGGGTCTCAGGGCCGGACCGGATGGCGCGCTTTACATTGCCGACAGCTTTCGCGGCGTGATGCGCTGGACTGGGCCGGGCACGCTTGAATCCGTGGTGGCCGATATCGACGTTGCGCCCGTGGTCTATGCAAACCAACTGGACGTGGCGCAGGACGGCACGATCTATTTTTCGAACTCTTCCGACCGGTTCGATCCCGAAACCATGGGCGGGACCAAGCCGACTTCGGTCCTGACCATCTGGGAACAATCCGATACAGGCTATGTCGCCCGTCACACACCCGATGGCCGCACCGAAAAGATTGCCACTGGGTTCGTCTATACCAATGGCATTGCGCTCTCACCTGACGCAGATTTCCTGCTGATCGCCGAGACCGGTCGCGCACGGGTACACAAGCTGTGGCTCAGCGGGCCCAAAGCCGGTCAGCAAGAGGTCTTGCTGCACAACCTGCCCGGCTATCCCGACAATCTCGAAGCACAAGGTGATGGCACCTACTGGATGGCCTTCGCCAGCCCGCGTGTCCCGTCCGAGGCACTGATGCCGTACCCCTTCCTGCGCAAGGTGGTCTGGCGGCTGGGTCCGGCTGTACGCCCGGCACCGATCCATCGGGGTATGCTGGTGCAGTTTGATGGTGAAGGCACGATCCTGCGCACGCTTCAAGACCCTCAAGGCCGTATTGGCATCACGACAGGGGGCCGGATCGTGGGCGATCAGTTCTATGTCATGACGCTCGATTCCCCCTGGTTCGGGCGGATGCCTGTCAGCGATCTGCCCTGACGTCGCAGTGGAATTCGGCGTCCCGTCCGGGCATGGTCGCCGCAACTGAATTTCGGGAGGTCCCCCATGTCACGTGTATCCGTCACCTATCAAGACCATGTTGCCCATGTCACCCTGACCAGAGGTGACAAGATGAATGCGCTGGATGACGCGATGGTCAAGGCATTGCTCTCTGCCGGGCAAGAGGTCGCCGCCTCGGACGCCCGCGCCGTGGTTTTGTCGGGCGAGGGGAAAAGCTTCTGCGCTGGGCTCGACATGGCGAGCTTTGCAAAGATGGCCCATATGGATCCCACCGAATGGCTGATGACCCGCAGCCATGAGGATGCCAACGAGATGCAGGAGCTGGCCCTGATCTGGCGTCGCGTACCGGTACCGGTGATCTGCGCCATTCAGGGTGTCGCCTATGGCGGTGGCCTGCAAATTGCGCTGGGCGCGGATATCCGTATCGCGCACCCCGAGGCGAAACTGGCGGTGATGGAGATGAAATGGGGTATCATCCCCGATATGGGTGGCATGGTTCTGTTGCCCCGGCTTGTGCGTTCGGACGTTCTGCGTCTGCTGACCTACACGGCCCGGCCCATCGGTGCGCAGCAGGCGATGGATTGGGGGCTGGTCACGCAGCTTTCAGATGATCCGCTGACCGAAGCTCTGGCCATTGCCGAGAACATCGCCGGTCAAAGCCCCTCGGCCATCCGTGCCGCCAAGCGGCTGATCGAAGTGGCCGAAACCCAGCCCCGCGCGGATGTTCTCAAGGCGGAATCCGCCGAGCAGGTTGAGCTGATCGGCAAGCCGCATCAGATGGAGGTCGTGATGGCGCAGATGCAGGGCCGCAAGCCCGAGTTCAAATGATCAGCGGATGAAAGCCCGCCGTGCATCGCGGGCCATGTTGTAACGCATTTCAAAATCGGCGTTTTTCGCCATCACAACCTTGCGTTCTGCCGAACCAACCAAGGGGCGATTAATCCCGGCAAGGGCAGGATGCGAAAGCGGCTACCGGATTCTGTTGCTCACCAGATAGGCCAGCCCGCCGATCAGCAGGCCCCAGACCGCCGCGCCCAGCCCAAAGACCGAGATGCCCGATGCGGTGATCGCAAAGGTCAGCATCGCGGCCTCACGCTCGGCCGGAACCTCAAGTGCTGCGAAAATCGAATTGGCCAGCACGCCGATCAGGGCGACACCGGTCAATGTCCCCATCAACAGCGGATCGGCATGGGATGCAAAGCCGGTAATCGCCACGGCAAAGATGCCGAATACACCATAGAACACCCCACCCATGATGGCCGACCAGTACCGTTGCGCGGGATCGGGGTGGCTGTCCTCGTTGGAACACATCGCAGCCGTGATCGCCGCAAGGCAGGTGGCAGGCGCACCAAACGGAGCCGATAACAGGCTTGCCCCACCCACGGATGAAAACAGCCTGCCCGGCGCCGGGGTATAGCCAAAGCTGCGCATCACCGCGATGCCGGGAATATTCTGGGTCGCCATCGTGACGATAAACAGCGGGATGGCGATTCCGATGGTCGAGGCCAGCGAGAAACCGGGCATGGTCCAGACCGGTGCCGCCAGCCATCGCGCCGGGGTCACCGAGGTGTCGCCTGCGTTCAGTACCACAACCAGCGCGGCGGCGGCAACGGCCGCCGGAACGGCGAACAGCCGGTTGATCCGGCCTGCGATGAACCATGTCAGGATCACCGGCAGGGCTTGCGCGGGCAATTCGACTGCGGCCTGAAAGGGCAGAATGCAAAGCGGCAGCAGAACGCCCCCCAGCATGGCCTGTGCCAAAGTCGTTGGAATGGCGGCCGCCAGCCGCCCCAATGGCCGCCAGAGCCCGGCCAGCACCGTCAGCGCCCCAGCACACAGGAACGCACCTGTTGCCTCGGAAAACCCCAGCGTCGGCGTCGCGGACACCGCCAGCAGCGCCGCCCCCGGTGTCGACCAGGCGACGCTGATCGGTTGCCGGTACCACAGGCTCAGCACAATGGCGGTCAGTCCCATTGCGATGGCCGCCATCATCAGACCCGAGGCCGCCTGCTCCGGAGACGCGTCCATCGCGGCCAGCCCCTGTAGCACGATAGGAAAGGAACTGAAGAACCCGACAATGGCGACAACCAACCCGGTCGAGACTGTCTGGAGCGGTGGGGCAAACTGGGTCATGACAGCCTCGGGCGGTTGGGGTTGGTGATTGCTAACAAGCGGCGGCAGGGGCGGGCAAGGTCTGAACACGCAAAAGAAAACCCCGCCGGATCAGCGGCGGGGTTTGGGGTATGAGTGTTTTGAAAAGATGAAGATCAGGCGATCTCGGCCAGACGGGCCAGTGCCTCGTTCAGCTTGGCTTCTTCTTCCTCGCGGGCGGCGAGGTTGGCTTTGGCTTCCTCAACCACCTCGTCCGGGGCCGAGGCCACGAATTTGGGGTTGTTCAGACGCCCGCGCAAGCCACCCAGTTCCTTGGCCAGCTTGCCCTTGGCTTTCTCCAGTCGCTCCTTTTCCGCGCCGATGTCGATGATATCCGCCAACGGCAGGCCGAAGGAGGCTCCAGGGGCGGCAATCGAGATGGTGCCCTTGGGCAGCGCGTCCGCCTTAGTCAGGCTGTCGATGCGTGCCAGACGTTTGATCAGCGCCTCGTTGCGGTCCCACGCGGCTTGGCCGTTGGCGTCGATCTCGGTCACCAGCATCGGCACGTAGAGACCGGCAGGTACCCGCATCTGCGCACGGGCCGAGCGGGTGTTTTCGATTACCGAGATCACCCAGTTCATCTCACGATCCGCATCGGCGTCGACCAGTTCCGTGCCGTAGGTCGGCCAGTCGGCGTGGACGACCAATTTGGCGCGATTGCCGGTCAGGCCCCACAGCTCTTCGGTGATGAAGGGCATGATCGGGTGCAGCAGGACCATGCACTGATCCAGAACCCAGCGCATGGTGGCGCGGGTCTCGGTCTGAGCCTCGGCGTCGTCGCCCTGTAACAGAGGTTTCGACAGTTCCACGTACCAGTCGCAGACCTTGCCCCAGACAAAGACATATAGCCCGTTCGCCGCATCGTTGAAGCGATAGCTTTCCAGCGCCGCGTCGACCTCTTCCCGCACGCGGGCGGTTTCACCGATGATCCAGCGGTTGACGGCGGCCTTGGGCTTCAGGTCTGCCACATCCAGTTGCGGAACGGCGTCGGTAAAGACCTCGTTCATCTCGGCAAAGCGGACGGCATTCCAAAGCTTGGTGCCGAAGTTGCGATAGCCGGTGATGCGTTCACGCGACAGTTTCAGAACGCCGCCAATTGCCGCCATCGAGGCGTTGGTGAACCGCAGCGCGTCGGCACCGAACTCGTCCACGATCTCCAGCGGGTCAATGACGTTGCCGGTGGTCTTGGACATCTTCTTGCCCTTCTCGTCGCGGACGAGCGAGTGCAGGTAGACGGTTTGGAACGGAACCTCGTTCACCACGGCCAGTTGCATCATCATCATCCGAGCGACCCAGAAGAACAGGATATCCGCGCCGGTGATCAAAACGCTGGTCGGGAAATAGCGGCGCATCTCCTCGGTATCCTCGGGCCAGCCCAGCGTGCCGATGGGCCAGAGGCCGGAGGAGAACCAGGTGTCGAGGACGTCGGGGTCGCGCCAGATGAATATTCTGTCAACTGGTTCTTCATAGATCTCATCTGAGAGATCTTCGGACGCGCCGCGATCTTCTGCTTCTCCATCGACAAACAGAGAAAACTTGAACCCATCGTAATAATTCTGCGCAAGTACTTTAGCTGAGATGAAATCCGCAGCGCAAAACGCTTTCGGATTATCATAGTCTTCGCTCTCACTGCCGTCAGCGTCGACAACGATGCTCGGCCCATACCAAACCGGGATCTGATGCCCCCACCACAGCTGGCGCGAGATGCACCAGGGCTCGATGTTCTCCAGCCAGTGGTAATAGGTTTTCTCGCCCGACTCGGGGATGATCTTGACCGTGCCGTCCCTGACCGCGTCCAGCGCGGGGCCGACCACCTTTTCGGCGTCCACGAACCACTGGTCGGTGAACATCGGCTCGATGACGACTTTCGAGCGGTCGCCAAAGGGCTGCATGATCGGCTTGCTCTCGACCAAAGGCACCAGAGCCGCCGGGTCGTCATCCTCGCCCAGTTTGGTGCCCAGACGCGGATCATCCGCGCGGGTCATCACGGCCAGACCGTCAGCAGTGATTTCCTCGACCACCTTCACACGCGCCTCGAACCGGTCCAGTCCGCGCAGGTGATCCGGGATCAGGTTGATCGCGTCGATCTCATTCTCGGTGAACGCTTTGCCGCGCGCGTATTCCTGCGCCTTGCCCGCCTCCTCGGCGTAAGGCGCGCCATCGGCCCGCATCGCGCCCTTGGTGTCCATCAGGCGGTACATTGGAATGCCGCCGCGCTTGGCCACCATGTTGTCGTTGAAGTCATGCGCGCCGGTGATCTTCACCGCGCCCGAGCCGAAATCGGGATCGGGATACTCATCGGTGATGATCGGGATCTGGCGGCGATGCTCTTTCGGGCCAACCGGGATTTCGCACAGTTTGCCGACGATCGGCGCGTAGCGCTCATCCGACGGATGCACGGCCACAGCACCGTCGCCCAGCATGGTTTCGGGCCGCGTGGTTGCAATGGAAATATAATCCCGCTCCTCGCGGAAGATCACATTCCCATCTTCATCTTTTTCCAAATACTCATATGTCTCGCCGCCCGCCAAGGGGTACTTGAAGTGCCACATGTGGCCCGGCGTTTCAATATTCTCGACCTCAAGGTCCGAAATCGCCGTCTCGAAATGCGGGTCCCAATTGACCAGTCGCTTGCCGCGATAGATCAGGCCCTTTTCGTACATGTCGACAAAGACCTTGATAACAGCATCATGGAAGTTGGGTGAGTTTTCGTGCCCGGTGCGTGGGTCACCTGGCGCGCCCGCCATGGTAAAGGCATTGCGCGACCAGTCGCAGGAATTCCCCAACCGCGTCATCTGTTCGATAATCTTGCGGCCGTATTGCCCCTTCCAATCCCAGACCTTGGCCAGAAACTCCTCGCGCGCGTAGTCGGTGCGCTTCTTGCCCTCTTCGGCCATCAGTTTCTTTTCAACCTGCATCTGCGTGGCGATGCCGGCGTGGTCCTGACCAGGTTGCCACAGAGTGTCGAACCCGCGCATCCGGTGCCAGCGGATCAGAATATCCATCAGTGTATGGTTAAAGGCATGTCCCACATGCAGCGCGCCGGTCACGTTGGGCGGTGGCAGCATGATGCAAAAGCTTTCCTCGCGCGAACGGTTCGCGCCTGCCTTGAAGGCTCCGGCCTGTTCCCAGGCCTCATAGATACGGGCCTCGGCCTCGGCCGCGTTGAATGTCTTTTCCATCGCCATGGGATGCGTCCTGCGTCAACAAATTCGGGTCAGCGCCTGCAATAGCGAATGGAGACGGGAAGGGGAAGGCCCTGCGCGGCGACGATTGCCGATGTCACCCCGTGCCGGTCACCTCGTTTCCGTACAGGTGCGTGCTTTGTGCTGCGCCTTGTGTCATCGCCTTGGCCTGATCCTCCCGAATGCGGGCATGAAGCGCCAAGGCTGGCGGCGAAAACAATTCGGTCGGTGGTTCGATGAGGATGAAATTGCCCACCCGGTCTTCGCCGCGCGCCAAGACCGCGTAATCGCGGTCCGCCACTTTTTGCTGCGCGTTCGGGTTCAGATACCGGATCGCCAGCCCGATCCGCCGATCGTCCGACATATTGGGTCCCGAGCCATGGATTGTGAGGCCATGGTGCAGCGACATTTGACCCGGCTGCAATTCGATATGCGTTTTGTCCTCGTCTGCCACATCGACAGCCACCTCCTGCTCGCGCGACAGCAGGTTGTTGTCTGAAAACGTGTCGTTATGGGGCAGGATCGGGTTTTTGTGGCTGCCCCTGACAAAGTCCATGCAGCCGCTTGCAATTGTGGCAGGCGACAATGCGATCCATGCGGTCATCTGATCCGGTGTTTCGCCCATCCCCCAATAGGTCAGGTCCTGATGCATTCCCACCACCTGAGTCGTGCGTGGCTCTTTGATGAACAGTTCCGCAGACCACAGCAGCAAGTCCGGCCCCAGTATTCCTTCGACGACGTCCAGAACTCTGGGGTCCAGTGCGATACGGGCGACCAGCGGCATCACCACATGGGCGTTCAGGCGCTTGTACATGTTCAGCGGCAGCGGAAGGTCGGCCACACGCCATGTCTTCTCGATCTGCTCCAGCTCGGCCCGAAACTGTGCGGTCTCATCCGGCGAAAAGACTGTGATGGGAAAGGCAAACCCGTCTTGCCAATACGCGTCGATCGATGGGGCGTCCAGACGGCCCTGTGACAGGGAAATGGGTTCGGGCATGGAGGACCTCCGGCAGGCTGCATTTTCAAACAGCCTACGAATCCCTCTGCCGCTCCTGCAATCCTGTTTACGACATCGGTGTCGCCACACGCTTTCATGCAAGGCGCTGGACATAAGCATGCAAGGCGCTGGACATAAGCGAGCGCAGGGCTAGTGTCGCCATCAAGGCAGTGACAGGAGCATCCCATGGAAAAATTCGGCAAAAGCCAGCCGGTCAAACGGACCGAGGATCAGAGGTTCCTGACCGGGCAGGGGCGCTATATGGACGATGTCGTGCCCGGCAATGCGTTGTTTGCCGCTTTCTTCCGCAGCCCTGTGGCCCACGGCGATATCACTGCGCTGGATCTTGAATCCGCGCGGGATGCCGACGGGGTGCGGCTGGTCATGACACTGGACGATCTTGCCGCCTCGGGCATCGACACGGTGATGAATGCCGCAACCTTGACCAACCGCGACGGGACCGGCTCTGCCGCGCCGGATCGGCATATGCTGGCCAGGGACCGCGTGCGCTTTGTGGGCGAACCCGTGGCCGTTGTCATCGCTGATACGCTGGTTCAGGCGCAGGACGCGGTCGAGCTGATCTGGATGGACATCCGGGAACGCCCCGCCAAGCTGGACGTGAACGCGGGGGGTGAGGCCCTGCACCCGCAAGCGCCGGACAATCGCGCGTTTGACTGGGGCTTGGGTGATGAAGCCGCGACCAAAGCCGCCTTTCAGGCCGCCGCCCATACCGTCTCGCTGAACGTGCACGACAACCGCGTCATCATCAGCTCGCTCGAGCCGCGAGGCTGTCAGGCCAATTGGTCTGGCGGGCGTCTGCATTTTTCCTATGGCGGGCAGGGTGTCTGGGCGATGAAGGCACAGCTGGCGCAAAAGCTGAAACTCAATGCGGATGCGATCCGTGTCACCACCCCGGATGTGGGGGGCGGGTTTGGCATGAAGGTGATGCCATATCCCGAATATTTCTGCGTGGCCGTGGCCGCGATGAAACTGGGCCAGCCCGTGCACTGGATGTCCGACCGGTCCGAGGCAATGCTGTCTGATCACCATGGCCGCGACCTGACCTCGCTGGCCGAGCTGGCCTTTGATGCCGACCACCGGATCACCGCCTACCGCGTCCACAGCAAAGTAAACCTTGGTGCCTATAACAGCCATTTCGCGCAGGCGATCCAGACAAACCTGTTCAGCAAGGTGCTGATGGGGGTCTATGACGTTCAGACCACCTATCTCCGGGTCGAGGGGTTCTATACCACGACAACGCAAGTTGACGCCTATCGCGGTGCCGGACGTCCCGAGGCGATCTATGTGCTGGAACGCGTGATGGACCGCGCCGCGCGCGAACTGGGCGTTGACCCGTGGGAGTTGCGGCGCAGAAACTTCATCAAACCCGGCCACTTCCCATACACCTCTGCTACGGGTGAAACCTATGATGTCGGCGATTTCGACATGGTCCTGCACCGCGCGGCCAACCAGACCAGCGGGTTCGACGCCCGCAAGGCCGCAGATGCCGAACGCGGTCTGATCCGGGGGCAGGGTCTTTGTTACTATATCGAAAGTATTTTGGGCGACCCTTCCGAGAACTCGAAGGTCGAGTTTTGCGAGGATGGCACGGTGAACCTTTATGTCGGCACACAATCGAACGGGCAGGGGCACGAAACGGTTTATGCCCAGTTCCTGTCCGATCAGACCGGCGTTCCGATGGACAGGATCACCGTCATTCAGGGGGATACCGACCGGCTTGGCCATGGCGGCGGAACCGGTGGCTCACGCTCGGTGACGGTGCAAAGTACCGCGACCCTCGCCACCATTGACAAGATGATCGCCGCATTCACGCCTTATCTGGCCGATAAGATGGGGGTCGAGGACAGTGATGTGCGATTTGACCATGAAACATTCCGCGCGCCGGGCTCGAACCTGACGCCGACCCTGACCGAAGCCGCGGCCATGGCCCGCGCCGACGGGCGCTTGGACTTGCTGACGCATGAGTCCCGCGCGCACCTGGATGCCCGCAGCTATCCCAACGGCGCGCATGTTGCCGAGGTTGTGATCGATTCCTTCACCGGCGAAACCCGTGTGGACCGCTACACCGTGGTTGATGATTTCGGAAATCTTATCAACCCGATGCTGGCCGAAGGACAGGTGCATGGCGGGGTGGTTCAGGGCATCGGGCAGGCGCTGTCGGAACATGTGGTGCATGATGATCACGGACAGCTGCTCACGGCATCGTTTATGGATTACGCCTTGCCCCGCGCGGTGGACGTACCCATGATAAAGTTTACCTCGGCGCCGGTGCCGTCAACTTCCAACCCGATGGGGATGAAAGGATGCGGCGAGGCCGGCACGGTGGGCGCTCTGGCCGCTGTGGCGAACGCGGTTCAGGACGCGCTCTGGGATCACGGGGTGCGGCAGGCGGATATGCCTTTCACACCTCACAAAGTTTGGGAATTGCTGACGCATGGAACTGTCGCGGCTCAGTAGGAAGGTTCTGGGATGGCTCGGGCGGCCCTTGCGGTCCGAGCACTCCGCCGAAACGCGGCACCGCGAGCCGATCAGCCACGTCATTATCCTTGATGGCACCATGTCCACCCTCGAACCGGGGTTCGAAACCCATGCCGGTCAGACCTATCGCCTGTGCTGCGAAATGGGCAGCAAAGTGTCGGTGTTCTACGAGTCGGGCGTGCAGTGGGAAAGCTGGAAATCCACCATGGACGTGATGATGGGCCGGGGCATCAACCGCCAGATTCGCCGCGCCTATGGCTATCTGGCGTCACGCTACAAGCCCGGTGACCGGATTTATTTCATCGGTTATTCCCGTGGAGCCTACGGCGTGCGCAGCCTGGCCGGAGTGATCGACATGATCGGCCTGCTCAAGGCCGAACACGCGACCGAGCGGAATATCCTGCAAGCCTACCGCCACTATGAATGTAATGTCAGCGGCACCGCCGCCCGCGATTTCCGCCGCAAGTTCTGCCATGACAACGTCAAGATCGAGATGGTCGGTGTCTGGGACACGGTCAAGGCGCTGGGCCTGCGCCTGCCGCTTCTGTGGCGCTGGGCCGAGGATCGCCATGCCTTTCACAACCACCAGCTGGGCCCTGCCACTCTGCATGGCTATCACGCGCTGGCCCTCGACGAAACGCGCGAGGTGTTCGAGCCGGTTCTGTGGCGATGCAAGCCCGAGTTCAATGGCCATGTGGAACAGGTCTGGTTCCGTGGCACCCACGGCGATATCGGCGGCCAACTGAACGGCTATGAAGAGGCACGACCGCTCAGCAATATCTCGTTGATCTGGATGCTGGACAAGGCCGAGATGCACGGGTTGCCGATGCCCGAAGGCTGGCGCACCCGTTTCCCCACGGATGCCCATGCGCAATCGGTTGGAACCTGGCGCGGCTGGGGCAAGATATTTCTGCTGCGCAAACACCGCAAGGTCGGGCGGGACCAGTCGGAACGCCTGCATGTCTCGGTCGCGCCGGATGAATTGCCGGGCTGGGTGGCGATGCCGAACCTGCCGACACATCCCGCGCAGTGAAAGGCAACCATGTGCCAGTGACTCCAAGATCACCGGCACTTCAATGTCAGGTTCGAGCCCGGAGCAGTCATCCTTCGTTGCTTAAGCAGGAAAATAAATTGCGCATTTGACAACAAGTGTTTGCGGCCCTCATGCTAAAACTTGAAAATCGAGGTGGAACGACCAAAGGTAATTCCATGTTTAGATCATCAACCCGAAGTGAAGCAGAAAGTTTGTTAAGCGGACTTGCTCTTGGATTTTCTGCGGACCCATTCATGCGTTGGCTGTATCCTGAACCTGCCGATTTCCTTACCCACTTCCCGCGAGTAATGGACTTCTTTGGAGGACGTGCATTTGAACAGGGCAGCGCGTTTCGAAACGATGATTTCACCGCTGGCGCACTTTGGCTTCCGCCAGGCATTTACCCCGATGAAGAACGGCTTGTCGCCTGTTTTGAGCAGACGGTCTCACCAGAAAAGCATAATGCGTTGTTCGAAACCTTTGGGCAGATGGACAATTATCATCCGGATGAGGACTGCTGGCATTTAGCTTTTATTGCGGTCGATCCATTTCGCCAAGGAAAAGGGTTGGGGTCCGCCTTGCTTGAATGCTGCCTCAAACGCTGTGACGAAGATGGAAGACCTGCTTACTTAGAGTCGACAAACCCTACAAATCTATCGCTGTATAAGCGCTATGGTTTTCAAGAGATGGGTCTAATCAAAGCCGACCAAGCCCCACCCCTGTTTCCGATGTTTCGAGCCGCCCAATAGCGATAGATCAAACGGCTGCATTGTCCGGATGCTGTTGAAAAAGTCGATGTGTAAGCGCGGCGGAAATAGCGGCTGAAGTCTTCCTGCTCGGCTCTTCACGCCGA
>NZ_JBXWQT010000025.1:0-1078 GCF_059612525.1 Ruegeria sp. SAZD013
GAGCGTGTTGCACAAATCGTTTCCGATGCGTAGCTGGTCCTTTGATTTGACTGCGGGATGCTGTGATGCCTTTCAAATTCAATGCGTCGCGGCGGGATAAGTTTGCGAAGGCAAAGTACCGTGTGACGAACTGGGCCGAATACAACGAGGCGCTCCGCCAGCGTGGTGACGTAACGGTCTGGTTCAGCGAAGACGCGGTGTCTGGGTGGTGCGCAGTGCGCTCCGGCAAGCGCGGTGGTCAACAACGATATTCTGATCTGTCGATTGAGACCTGCTTGACCTTGCGCGCCGTGTTCGGCTTACCGCTTCGCCAAACGCAGGGCTTTGTCCGCAGTCTGCTGCGGCTCATGCAGACGGACCTCCCTGTGCCGGATTTTTCGACGCTTTTCCGGCGTGCGCCATCGCTTCAGATCGCGCCCGACACCCAGACAGCCAGTGGTCCGATCGCGCTGGTTGTGGACAGCACAGGGCTGCGTGTCGTTGGCAGCCGCGACTGGATGCGGGAGAAGCACGGGCTACCAAAGACCCGCAAGATATGGCGCAAACTGCATATCGGCTTCGATCTGGAGAGCGGCGAGCTTGTGGCGTCCTGCCTGACACCCCAGCAGGTCGGGGACACCGGCGCTCTGCCCGACCTTCTTGCCGAGGTGTCCGGTCCGGTGCGCCGTTTCATCGGTGACGGGGCTTATGATGGTGTACCAACCGCCGCGACCATCCGGCATGCGTTTGGCCCGGATGTCGAGCTGATTATTCCGCCGCCGAAGAACGCCGTTCCCGGAGATTGCCAGGCACGCAACGCCCATATCGACATGATAACCGAAACTGGCCGAATGGCATGGCAGAAGGCCACCGGTTATGGTCAGAGATCGCGCGGCGAGGCCCAGATCGGGCGATACAAACAGGTCATCGGACTGGAACTGCGCAGCCGCAACATGGAGACCCAGACAACCGAAGCCCGCATCGCTGTTAAAGCCCTCAACCGCATGACCCGTCTAGGTCGTGCGACCTATGAACGTGTCGCATAACGAACCGGGGAAAGGGGCAAATGCGGCCCAAGCGCTATTCGTGCAACGCGGTC
>NZ_JBXWQT010000026.1:0-68408 GCF_059612525.1 Ruegeria sp. SAZD013
GCGGTTTCCTTCTCCCCAAGAACCCGCTCCGCAAAGTCCATAAACGCCCGTATGATCTTGACGTCACGACGCTGGGACGATGTGCTCTCAGTAGTCAATCTTTCTTTTGCAATGAAACAGGTGGAGCATCGGAGGGTTCCTTCACACCGGCTTGCCCGAAATATCACGTGACCTGATCTGCCCTGATGAGACAGAGCGCCTAGTCCGACCCTGCGATAACTACTTCGATATCATTTTTATCGAGCATGTCCTGGATATTGGCAGGAGGACGGCGGTCGGTAAAAAACACATCAATTCCGGCCATGTTGTGAAGAGATATCGGAGCCCGCTTGTTGAATTTTCCGCTGTCGGCAACGACGATGCGCACTTGCGCATTTTCAGCCGCAGCACGTGCGATATTGGCTTCTTCGAGATCATGCAGCATAAAGCCCAAATCTCCATTCACGGCTCCAACCGAAAACACTGCCAACTGTACGTTGAAACGCTTCACAAGATCCAATGCCTCTGCACCGAAAGCACCCCCATCATGGGCGCGCAATTCTCCACCGGCCAGAAACACCCGGTTGTTGTTGTGCTTTGACAACGTGTAAGCGACGAAAACCGAATTGGTAACCACAAACAGGTCTTTATGTTTCCGCAACGCAAGCGCGACGTAGGCGGTTGTCGAACCGATATCCAGAAATAAGGAGTCCCCGTCGCTAATTGTATTTGCGACTGCCCGGGCTATTGCTTCTTTCGCATGCGCTTGCGTTCCCAAGCGGTTTTCAAAAGGTGGTTCTATTGCGTCTTCGCTAAGATGTACGCCGCCATGAACCTTCCGCACGATCTTGCGCTCTTCCAGTGCCTTGACGTTACGCCGGATCGTTTCATTGGAAACATTCAGTTTTTGAGCCAAGAGTCTGACCCTGCACGACCCGCCCGCATGTTGCAGCTCTCGAAGGATTTCTTCTTCGCGCTGATTTGTGGTTTTTCGTGGCTTTAACATGCGACCTCCTGAAAGGGGGATACGGCAGTCATCCCAATAAAACAATATTGCGCCCAATACGGTGCCATTCGGGGCTTTGTGTGCGAATTATAACGAATTATCGTGGAGAAATGTGGTTTTTATTGACGTAGTTGTCAGATTGGCGCAGCATGGAAGTGTAATAAACGAAAAACACTCAAAAAGCCACATTCAGGGAGCACAACATGATCAGGAAATTCAATACACTACACGCAATAGCATTAGTCGCTGGCGTAACTGCTTCGGCTTCTTGGGCCGTCGAATCGACGGACCCTATCAAACTGACGCTGCATGATTGGTCAGGACAGCTGATCAACACCAAGATAATGGGAGCAATCCTTCAAGAGGCAGGGTACAACGTTGAATATGTTCAGGCGGACTATATCGCTCAGTTTGCGGGCCTGAAGACAGGTGATCTACATCTGGCAATGGAAATCTGGGAAACCACCGGGCGTGAAGCGCTGGACGAAGCCACCGCCTCTGGCAACGTGGTGAACGTTGGTGAAACCGGTCTGATGGCGATCGAAGAATGGTGGTACCCAGCTTACATGAAAGACCGCTGCCCAGGCCTGCCAAACTGGGAAGCTTTGAAAGACTGCGCAGGGGAATTTGCCACCGCTGAAACCTCGCCAAATGGGCGCTATGTCGGTGGACCTGTGACCTGGGGCGGTTTCGACGACGAGCGCGTCGAAGCATTAGAGCTAGAGTTTGAAGTTGTCCACGCAGGCACGGATGCAGCGCTTTTTGCAGAACTGGAATCTGCATATCAGCGTGAAGATCCGATCATGCTTTGGGTCTATGTTCCACACTGGGCCCCGGCCAAATATGACGGCGAATTCGTGGAGTTTCCGCCATATTCGCCCGAGTGCTACAGCGACCCGTCAGTTGGTGTGAACCCGGATTTGGCCTATGACTGCGGAAAACCGCGTGGTCCGATCTGGAAGGCTGCTTGGGCTGGCCTGCAAGAGAAGTGGCCGGGCGCGTATGACATCATCGAAGCCTATAACATCAATAACGACGAGATGAGCGCCATGGTCGGCAAAGCCGATCTGGACGGTGTGGATATTGATGCAGTTGTCGCGGATTGGATGGAGACGAACAAAGACCGTTGGTCTGGCTGGATCTCTAAATAATCTGCTTGGCCGAAGCGGTTACCCCGCTCTCCTCTACCGCTTCGGTCTTCTTCCGTCTTAGTACCGGACACCACAGATGACCCCCACAACAAAACTGTCCTGCCGAAACGTTTGGAAGCTTTATGGTTCAAACGCCGAGACCCTTCTCGCGCAAAATCCGAACCCATCTGCAGATGACATTCGAAATGCGGGTGTTATCGGAGCGGTACGCAATGCCAATATTGAAATCGTTGAAGGTGAAATTTTCATCATCATGGGCCTGTCCGGTTCAGGCAAATCAACCCTGGTTCGTTGTCTGTCCAGGTTGATCGAACCCACGAGCGGAGAGGTTCTGTTCGACGACGCCGACCTGCTGCGCGCCAGCGAAAAAGAAATGATTGAAATTCGCCGGCACAAGATGGGCATGGTGTTTCAGCATTTTGCCCTGCTGCCGCACCTGACCGTGTTGCAGAATGTGATGTTCCCCCTGACCATTCAGGCTACGCCCAAACACGAGGCCGAAGCAAAGGCGAGAGACGTGGTGGAACTGGTCGGACTGAAGGGGCGTGAAGACTACTATCCACGAGAGCTCTCGGGTGGTCAGCAACAGCGTGTGGGCATTGCCCGATCATTGGTGACAGAGCCCGATCTGTGGTTTCTGGACGAACCTTTTTCGGCCCTCGATCCGCTGATCCGTCGCGAAATGCAGGACGAATTTCTGCGACTACAGGAACGGTTGCATAAGACTATTGTCTTTATCACGCACGACTTTGAAGAAGCCGTTCGCTTGGCAGACCGCATCGCCATTATGAAGGACGGTGAAGTCATCCAGATTGCCACCCCAGAGGAACTGGTGATGAATCCAGCGACAGATTATGTGGCTGAATTCACGCGGCATATTCCGCGCTCCAAGGTTTTGACGGTTGGTGGTGTAATGACCGTCGGCGCTGCGGGTAAGGGTGAGCCCATTGTGCAATCAACCCGCGTCTCGGCCGTGGCGGAACGGATCATCACCGCAGATGCACCAATTCCCGTGACAGACAGCAATGGTCTGGTTATTGGCGCCATTGATCGCAAGGCTGTGGCCCATGTGCTATTCGGTGAAGGGGACGCGGTATGAGCCGCCTGTCCCGCAGCCAGCTTGTCATTCTACTGCTTGTCGGACTGACAATCCTGCTGGGGTATTTCGGCAGTAACCTGGGAAAAGCGCTGGATGCGCGCTGGATCACCAAATTCCCGTCGGCTTGGGTCGTCCCGTTCAAAACTTATATTTCATCTGCGATGTCCTGGTTGATCGAGGATGCAGCAATCGGCCCAGTTTCGTTCACCGACGTTACCCGCGCTGCCGCTTGGTTGATCGAACAGCCCTATGACCTTGTCTTGTCCCTGCTGGCCGAAGGTTTTGTCACCGGGCAAGGCAATGATGCGCAAGTCATTCTACCTGCGATCAGCTGGATTGTAGTGATCACCGCCGTAGTAGCTTTGGGACAGTATTGCCGGGACTGGGGGCTCGCGGCATTGGTCGGCGGCTGCTTTACCTATCTGGCCGTCTTTGGCCAGTGGGACAGCGCGATGGTTACGCTTGCCTCGGTCCTGATTGCGGTGCCCATTGGCGCGGGCGGTGGGCTGTTGTTGGGGATATTGGCCTATCGCCACCTGACTTTCGACCGCATCATCTCGCCCATTCTGGACTTGATGCAGACAATCCCGATCTTCGCCTATCTGGTACCAATTCTGTTCATGTTCGGCTTTGGACCGATTTCGGCGCTGGTCGCCACGATCATCTATGCGACACCGCCTATGGTGCGAATCACCACGCTTGCCTTGAGAGCCGTCGACCCCGAGATTTTGGACTTCGGGCGCATGGCAGGCACGACGCAAAAGCAGTTGATGTGGCGCGTTTTGGTTCCTTCCGCCAGCCACAGTCTGATGGTGGGTGTCAATCAGGTGATCATGCTGACGCTGAACATGGTCATCATTGCCTCGATGATCGGGGCCGGAGGATTGGGGTTTGACGTCCTTGCCGCGCTGCGCCGCCTCGATATCGGCGCTGGGTTCGAGGCCGGTATTGCCATTGTGGTTCTGGCCATTGCGGTCGATCGCCTAAGTCAGGCTTTCGCCGAGCGTATGGGGCAGGTACATCACGAGCTCCCCGGCTCGTGGATCACCCGCCATCGCCGGACAGTTCTGGTAATGATCCTGCTGATTTTGACCTGGGTTCTAGGGCAGTTCTCACCCCTGCTGCTGGAATATCCTGAAAGCCAGACGATCACCACTGGCGGGTTCTGGGATGACACGGTCAAATACCTGAACATCAATTATTTTGACACGTTCGAGGCGATCAAGATCTTCTTCCTGACGTGGTTCATGATCCCGATAAAAACGGTTTTGCTGGGAATCCCATGGCCTTGGGCGATTGCCATGCTGACCTTGCTGGGTTGGCACGCGGGGGGCTGGCGGCTGGCACTGCTGTGCGGAGGACTGGCGTCGCTGATCCTCGTATCAGGACTGTGGGCCAAGGCAATGGTGACAGTTTATCTCTGCGGAGCCTCTGTGTTTCTTGCTACTCTGATCGGAGTTCCGCTGGGTGTTGTGGCCGCACTGAACAAACGCGCCGGGACAGTGATCAACCTGTTGATTGATACGTTGCAGACTTTGCCCAGCTTTGTCTATCTGATCCCGGTAGTGATGCTGTTCCGGGTCGGCGATTTCACTGCCCTGATTGCCATAGTCCTTTACGCACTGGCCCCGGCCGTGCGTTATGCGGCCCACGGCGTGCGATCGGTCAGTGAGGAATTGATCGGGGCCGGATTGGTTTCTGGCTGCACACGCACGCAACTCCTGCGCCATATTCGCTTGCCCATGGCCCTGCCCGAAATCCTTCTGGGCATTAACCAGACCATCATGCTGGCGCTGTCCATGCTGGTTATCACGGCCCTCGTTGGCACCCGCGATCTGGGGCAGGAGGTCTACATTGCCCTGACAAAGGCTGACACTGGCCGGGGTCTGGTCGCAGGGCTGTCCATCGCATTCATTGCCATCATCGCTGATAGGCTGATCAACGCTAGCGCTCGTCAGGCACGCATCCGCTTTGGAATGGAGAGTTGATATGTCCAAATCCGACCTGATGACCCGCATTCGAAAGCTACCGATCTGGCAGGGCGAGATCAAAGCCACCCCGTTGACGGGTGGGATTACAAATGTGAACTACAAGGTCACTGACAGCAGTGGATGCTATGTGGTGCGTGTCGGTGACGACATCCCTTTGCACCAGGTGATGCGCTTCAACGAACTGGCTGCCAGTAAGGCCGCACATGCAGCGGGTCTGTCACCCGCTGTAGTGTTTTCGTCCAACGAATTGACAGTGCTGGAATTCGTCGAAAGCCGCACTTTGACCGAAGAGGACATACGCGACCCCAGTATGCTGCCGCGGGTGCTGGAGCTCGTGAAAGCCTGCCACCTTGAAGTGCCCAAGCACCTGCGCGGACCGTCGCTGGTGTTCTGGGTCTTTCACGTCATCCGCGACTATGCTGCCACTCTCACCGAGCGTGGAAGTTCGCATAAGGGCCTGATCCCGGAACTTGTGCAAATTGGAAATGACCTGGAAGCCGAAGCCGGGCCGTACGACATCGTGTTTGGCCATAACGACCTGCTTTGCGGCAACTTTCTGGACGATGGCACCCGCCTGTGGCTGATCGATTTCGACTACGCGGGATTCAACTCGCCACTATTTGATCTGGGGGGGCTGGCCTCGAACAACTCCCTTTCCAATGAACAAGAAGACTGGGTTCTGGAAACCTATTTCCAGGCACCCGTCACCAACCAATTACGTCATCGCTATTCGGCGATGAAATGCGCCTCGCTGCTTCGTGAAACCATGTGGAGCATGGTGTCCGAGATCACCTCGGAAATCGACTTCGATTACGCAGCCTACACGAGCGAATATCTCGCACGGTTTCGCACGGCCCTGACCGATTACAAAAACACCTGAGGACAAATATGACCGACCTTCCAAATACAGCCAAAGCCGTCATCATCGGCGGCGGCATCATCGGCTGCTCGACCGCCTATCACCTTGCCAAGCTTGGTTGGACCGACACGGTGCTGCTGGAACGCAAAAAGCTGACTTCGGGCACCACATTCCATGCGGCGGGCCTGGTGGGGCAGCTGCGTTCGAACGCCAATATAACTCAGCTGTTGGGATATTCAGTCGATCTGTACAACAAGATTGAAGAAGAAACCGGTCTGGGAACGGGCTGGAAAATGAATGGTGGTTTGCGTCTCGCCTGCAACGAGGAACGCTGGACCGAGGTCAAACGGCAGGCCACCACAGCCCATTCCTTTGGTCTGGACATGCAGCTGCTGACCCCGAAGGAAGCGCAGGATCTTTGGCCGCTGATGGATATCGGTGACGTCATAGGCGCGGCGTTCCTGCCCACCGATGGGCAAGCAAACCCCTCGGACATTACCCAGGCGCTGGCCAAGGGCGCGCGCATGGCAGGCGCGAAGATATTCGAAGATACAAAGGTCACCGATCTTGAAATCGAGAACGGCAAGATCCTCGCCGTAATCACTGAACATGGCCGTATCGAATGCGAAAAAGTGATCGTGTGTGCAGGTCAATGGACGCGCGACTTTGCCGCCAAGTTCGGCGTGAATGTGCCGCTGGTACCAATGGAACACCAGTACATGGTCACAGAACCATTTGGTGTGCCCGGCGATCTGCCTACCCTGCGGGACCCTGATCGGCTGACCTATTACAAGGAAGAGGTCGGTGGGCTCGTCATGGGCGGCTATGAGCCGAACCCGATCCCGTGGGCGGTGAATGGCATACCGAAAGGTTTCCACTACACCTTGCTCGACAGTAATTTCGACCATTTCGAACAGATCATGGAGCTGTCGCTGGGCCGGGTGCCAGCGTTGGAAACTGCGGGGATCAAGACACTGACGAACGGCCCCGAAAGCTTTACTCCGGATGGAAACTTCATCGTGGGTGAAGCACCAGAGCTGAAGAATTTCTTTGTTGGCGCTGGTTTCAACGCCTTTGGCATCGCCTCGGGCGGTGGCGCCGGAATGGTGCTGGCAGAATGGGCCGCCAAGGGCGAGCCGCCTTTTGACCTGTGGTCCGCCGACATTCGCCGTTTTGGCCGCCCGCATTTCGACACCGATTGGGTCCGCACCCGCACAGTCGAAGCATATGGCAAACACTACACCATGGCATGGCCACACGAAGAACACGAATCCGGCCGCCCCTGCCGCAAGTCACCGCTTTACGATTCGCTTAAGGATCAGGGTGCGTGCTTTGGCGAAAAACTGGGTTGGGAGCGCCCGAACTGGTTTGCCGACGCATCGCTGGGCGAGGCGCCAAGGGACGAATACAGCTTTGGCCGCCAGAACTGGTTTGCCGCCGTTGGTCGCGAACACAAAGCGGCCCGGGAGGCGGCCGTGCTGTTCGATCAAACATCGTTCGCCAAATTCGCGCTGAAAGGCCCCGACGCCCTGGCTGCGATGAACTGGATATGTGCCAATGATGTGGACAAACCGGTGGGCGCTCTGGTCTATACCCAGATGCTGAATGACAAGGGAGGAATTGAATGCGACCTGACCGTGGGCCGTGTTGCGCATGATGAGTTCTACATTGTCACCGGCACAGGCTTTGCCACCCACGATTTCGACTGGATCAGCCGCAGTATTCCGGACGGGCTAAACTGCCAGCTGTTCGATATCACCTCCTCAAACGCAGTATTGTCGCTGATGGGGCCGAAATCACGAGACATTCTGGCGGCGGTTACCCGCGACGATGTGTCGAATGACGGGTTCAAGTTTGGTACGATCCGGACAATCGGTATCGCCGGTTGCCCTGTCAGGGCACTGCGGGTGACATATGTGGGCGAGCTTGGCTGGGAACTGCACTTGCCTGTTGAATATGCACAAACAGTCTACACAGCGCTGATGGAAGCAGGGCAGCCGCAAGGGCTGGTTAATGCAGGCTACCGCGCAATTGAATCTCTTCGGTTAGAAAAGGGTTACCGCGCCTGGGGATCTGACATCGGGCCCGATCACACGCCGTTTGAAAGCGGGTTGGGCTGGGCTGTGAAACTGCGCAAAAACATAAACTTCAAGGGTCGCGCGACAAGCGAAAAGCAAAAGGCCGAGGGCGTCAAAAAGATGCTGGCCTGCTTTACCGTCGACCCTGATGTGGTGCTGTTGGGCCGCGAAACGATATACCGGGATGGAGAACGTGTGGGTTGGCTAACGTCGGGTGGCTATGGTTACACGACCGGCAAATCCATCGGTTACGGCTATGTCCGAAACCAGGGTGGTGTCGATGCGGAATTTGTTACGTCCGGCACATATGAGTTGGAGGTTGCGACCCAACGTGTCCCCTGCGACGTTACACTTCAACCGCTTTACGATCCCAAAATGGACCGTATCAAATCGTAACACAAACCCCTGTAGCTTGGATGAGGTTGGGGCAAATGTGTCCCAACCTCATTACCTCGGGAAAGGTGTTCATTTTCCAGTTAAACCAAGAGGTGTCCCGGCAGGATTTACTGTCCAGATCACCAGGTTGCCGGCAGATTTGGAATGCACAAGCACTTTGTTTCCTGTTCTCGCCGCGCAACGTCAAATACCCCGCCGCACTACCTGCGCTGGTGGGGCACAAGTCAGATGTTCAACTGCATGGATGACTTTGTTCGGTCCATTGCAACGAATGTCCTGAACTTTCGGATGTTCTTGTTCGAGAAGAATAACCGTTGGGTAAGCTTTTCATATTCCGACATATCTCGAACGATAACGATCAGAACAAAATCCACTTCACCAGTAACATAGTAACATTGCTGAACCTCAGGGGCATCATAGAAGCTGTTCTTGATTTCATCAATTTTTCCGCCTGTCTCGGTTTTTAGTTCGACTTCGACGAAAATGGTCAGCGGCAATCCCACGGCTGCCGGATCAATATGCGCTGATTGCGCGGCAATGATCCCTTCCGCCTCCATGCGTTTGATCCTTCGCTGTACGCTGGGCGCAGACAGATTCACGCTTTCACCGATTTGACGGTGCGGCACCGTATTGTCCTGCTGCAACACCCTAAGAATCGCGAGATCGAAGCTATCCAGACTTCCTGATGAAAATTTTTGCTTCACGGCAACCTTATGCAAGTTGGTTTCAATTTTACCTGCAACTTAGAGCAAAAACATCACCGCCATTGATTTATTTTTGCACCAACAATGGAAGGATCACAAAATGCTCGCAAACTTTGAGACTGTCGGAATTGAAAGCCATGCAGCCAAGCCACGCTTTGGCCATGCCGCCGCAACCACTTTACCCCGCGAGGGTTTTGACCTCGCGCAGCGGGAAATTCAAAGCTGGAATGGATATGAAAGAGCCCCAATGCTATCCCTTCAAGGTCTAGCCGATGCGCTGAATCTGGGCACAGTCTGTTACAAGCATGAAGGGTTAAGATTTGGCTTGGGCAGTTTCAAAGCACTTGGCGGCGCTTATGCGGTTCTGCGGGTATTACAGCGTGAATTGACCGAAAAGGCAGGCCGGGAAGTCACCGCCGATGAGATTCGAAACGGCACCCATGCTGCCGGAATTGCAGACATAACCGTCATCTCCGCAACAGATGGCAATCACGGGCGTTCAGTGGCTTGGGGTGCCCAGCGCTTCGGCGCGCCTTGCCGAATTTACATTCACAAAGAAGTAAGCGAATTTCGCGCCGACGCAATGCGCCAGCTGGGGGCCGAAGTGATCCGAGTTGATGGAGATTACGACGCTTCCGTAGCACAGACCCGCATTGATGCAGCAGAACACGGCTGGTTGATCGTTTCGGATACTTCCTGGCCCGGTTACACTCAGGCACCGCTTGATGTCATGGCTGGCTATGGGGTCATGGCGCGTGAGATCGTGCAGGACTTAGCTTTGCCACCCACCCATGTCTTCCTGCAAGGCGGCGTTGGAGGCTTGGCGGCTGCCGTCACCGCGGTATTCCTCCAGGATTGGGGGCAGAATGCTCCGCGCGTCATCGTGGTCGAGCCTGAATTGGCCCCCTGCCTTTTTGCAAGCGCCCAGGCAAATCGGCCTACAGCCGTCGAAGTAGGCGAAGAAACCATAATGGCTGGGTTATCCTGCGGCGCGCCGTCCGAATTGGCATGGAACGTTTTGGGAGAGGCCGCCAGCGGTTTCATGACGATCCCTGATCAGCTTGTGGCACCGGCCGTCCGCCTATTGGCAAACGGCGCTTTCGGAGATGAGCCAATCGAGGCTGGCGAAAGCGCCGTAGCCGGTCTGATTGGCTTGATCTGCGCGTCATTGCGCACCGACCTGCGACAACAATTTCAAATTACACCAAAATCCCGAGTGATGTTAATCGGGTCAGAGGGCGTCACAGATCCGCATGTTTTCAACCGGATCATGAATGATAGCAACTGACATGCGGAAATGACCCGCTTGGTATTCCCCCTTGGTGGAAGCCGCGCCCGGCTTCCACCTTCCGGCCAGGCCGCCGGAGTTTACCTCTGTCCCACCTGCAAGATACGCCTTTGTCCTTAGCCAATCATGCAGGTTCACTTCCTTTCGACAGAGAACCGCGTTCCCCAAGGGTCCGTCAGCTCTTGCGGTTGCAATACAGTCCCATCCGTCAACAGCACGATCTCGTCCAAGCCGCTGCTGTCAGTTGGACGAGCTTTTGCACCATTGCTGTTCCAGATATTGCCTGCAAAGTGATGGTGGTACCCGCCCGAACTGTAGAACCCTGCTGAACCTTCGTGCAGCATGCAGTCCTGCGCTAGATGTCGCGTCATAAATTCGTCGACCGAATTGATATCCCCGACCTGAAGGTGGACATGTCCGACCACCATATTTTCCGGAGCCCCGGACCAGTCTGTCCGGGCTGCACCTGCAATGGCCCCCAGATCCAGATGATGCGAGCCCATGCGGGTATACTTTCCATCCATCTGCCATGTATCAACAGGCCGGTCGGCGTAGATTTCGATCCCATTGTCTTCTGGATCGTTGAGATACAACGCCTCGCTGACGTCGTGATCCGCCGCCCCGGTCAACGGGATGCGGTTTTGTGCAGCATAGATCAGCCAGCGTCCCAGGTAATCGCGGTCCGGCATTAGAAAAGCTGTATGGAAAAGGCCCGCCGCATGCGGATAGCGACGCGCGGTACGGTCTTGGCGCAACTCGAGCAGAACGTTGTTTCCAGCGCCCAGTTTCAGGGTTTCGCCATCCCGCGCCAATTCCTCAAGGCCGAGCACTTGTTGGTAAAAGGTCCCAACAGCGTCCAGATCGTTCACAATCAGTGCCACACGGCCGATTGACACGGGGGCTTCACTGCTTTTCATGCCAAAGACTCCTTTTCTGAGATTCGAAACCCCCTTCCCATCAACCGCGCTGGCGTATGCCCGCGTTCCCAGCATATTCGCGATCATCGTTGTACTGGCGGCGGCAGTCAAACCTCCAGCCATCCTGTTTAGAAATCCTCGCCTGTGCACATTGCCGGGATTGCAGCATAGAGACCCTCGGCAAGCACGCGGTACAGATCGACCTGCACATCACGATCGGCGGCCAGTTCACCGGCAACAGCCTCGATCAACTCAACCGGCCCCTCGCCACACGCGGTGGCGTGCTGAACATAGGTATCGCCAATATACCACGCGAAGTTGTTGAGGTTCCGGTAAACCAAAACATCCCGACAAAACCCTTCGGACAGTTTGATCGAGGCCTGGGTTTGTGCGTCTTTGCTTAGCTTATCGGCAGCGAGCGGGGTACCTGCCCAAGTCGCCCGCCCATCATACCGACGTCACCCAGTGGACCCCTCGGACGACGTATTCGGCATGCTCCCCAATCTTGCACGCGTATCTTCTTTTACATCGCCCATGGCCATGCGCGCGAAGGCTTGCCGCCAGCCTGGGGCGAGGTCTGTCAGATTTGCGAGGGCTTCGGCATCTTCACGGGAAACTCGTCGTGTTAGACGGGCGCGGGTCACGTACAACACGCTCCAGTCCGGATTGCGCCTTTCAATCAACGTTATTCGATCTCCTGCTTCGACCTCACCGGTTTCCAGAACACGGTAGTACCACCCTGTGCGACCCGTTTTCTGAAACAGGTAGGGCATCCTTTCATTTCCAGTGTGCAGTCCAAGTTTCCAGCAGGGCTGACGGCCCTGGCTGATTTGAACGATTGCCGTGCCCAGCCTCAGGATGTCGCCAATGCACAGATTTTCCTCGGTCAAACCGGTTGTTGAGATGTTTTCACCAAAAGCAGCGGGCACTGCGCCGGGGGGCAGCTGCCCTTCTCTCTGCCAATCCGCATAGTGATCCTGCGCATAATGGTGAATGGCTTTCTCTGCACCGCCATGCACGGTCAGGTCCGCCTGTGCATCATCTGAAAATCCAGTAAGTGAAATGACCTGACGGCCAGACACCCGGTCCTTTTGAATGGCAGAGGGCGGCCTTGCTTCCCAGCGGTTCGTGACACGACCCAGGAAAATGCCACCGATTTCTGAGGATAGTTCAGGAAGGAACATTCAGGCTTCTTTGTGTTCGATGCATATCTTTTCTTCTTCGCCGCGCTCGAGGCTAAGGTTCAGCAAAGTGCAAAAGTCATTTCCCATACCTGTCTCATGATAGGCGCAGGTCATGCATTTCCCGAACGAGTGGCCACCGTTCGCTGCCAATGCCAACCTCAAGCTCTGAAGAAGGCCCTCCTTGAGGGACACCTGAACGCTGGCGGGCAGATTGCCAATGGCGTCTGCAATCGGATTGGCCTCTGCCAAAACGGCGCGGCCAGCCTCGGTCAACTCATACGAGATCGACCGCTGGTCAGATTTTTGCCGGTGTTCGGCGGCGTATCCCTTGCGCACAAGCGCCTTCAGGGTCTGGGACATCGTTCCGCGTGTTGTCCCAAGGTATTCTGCGACATGTGACGGTGAACGGGAAAACTGATTTGCCTCGGACAGGTACTCCAGCGCGGCTCTTTGCGTCGGATTCAGGTCGCCCGCCCAGCCCGCAGCGGAATCTATCCTGGCAAGGCGGTTGATAAGGATACGAATATTGTGATCGTTTCTCATGCTACAACAAGTAGCGAGTCGAAATTAAAGTTGCAATGTGTTTTTTCTTATTGTAGCGAGTCGCTATTACTTGACCGGAGATGAGAAATGACACTTACTTGGAAATCACTTGCTGCCATTGTGATCGGAGCTTCACCTTGCATCGTAGACGGCACTCACGCCCTTCATCAGGAGGGGGCTGTTATCTCTCCCGCTGATGCCAGCATGACGGCTGACTTCGACATCCTTGCAGCGCATGCGCATCGCAACGGCAATATTGTTACGTTTCACATGACCACCAACGGCACTGCCGGGGCTTCGGTTCCAGCGGCAACCGGGGCAGTGGGCGGGTCAGACGTCTGGTCCTATGTGTGGCCTACATCTCTGGATCCGTCCGCAGTGGGTTTCGAAGGCGGCACCGGCATACTGGCAATGGCTGCAACCAGCCACCCGGATTTTGACGACACGCCTCTTTTTGATGAAAACGGCGATGGCAATCCAGCCAATGATGGCATCGAGTGGCACAGCCACTGGGTTGTACTCACCCCGACAGAAGCTTGCGGCCCGGGCGCCCTTGCAGTGCGCGATATTCCCGAAGGGTCGACGCCAAAGCTTCCTGCAACCTGGCCCGGGTTCCCAATCTTTCTGGACAGCCCTGGGTTCACACCGCTGTTCGATGGCCCGGAAATTCAGGCTAATGCTGGGTTTTCCAGCGACGTTCAGCTTGAGGGCATCGCTTATGATGGCGTGACCTCTGCCCTGCGGGTAAACGCCAACATTCACGCTCCGCTGTTGTGCGTCACGGATGTTTTCGACATTGCGTCGGGCGACCTGAGCCTGCCGGGCAAGCTTCAGTAACGGTATCAGCCGGTCGCTTCACGCAGGCGTCCGGCCCCTGAACAAGAGAGACCAATATGCAAGCACCTGAACTACAGGTCAGTGAATGGTTCAACACTGACAAGAATTTAAAGCTTTCGGATTTCCAGGGTAAGGTTGTCCTGATTGAGGCTTTCCAGATGCTGTGCCCAGGCTGCGTCCTCCATGGCATTCCTCTGGCACAAGCTGTGCGGGAGCATTTTTCCAGCGAACACGTCGCCGTAATCGGTTTGCACACCGTTTTCGAACATCATGACGCGATGACCCCGGTATCACTGAAAGCCTTTCTTCACGAATACCGTATCAAATTTCCTGTGGCGGTCGACAAACAGGGCACTGGGCCTTTGCCGGAAACCATGGCGGCATACGGAATGCGCGGCACGCCCAGCCTTGTTCTGTTGGATCAGTCAGGACGGATTGCAGCACATCACTTTGGCCAGGTCTCAGAGCTGCAAGTGGGTGCAGAGATTGGCAGCCTGCTTGCCCGTAAGGCTGCTGCTGAGGACGCAAGTCGGCACCCCAGTCAGGCCAGCCGGTGTGATGACACTGGCTGCGCTGTGTAAAACGGAAGTGTAGAGAAGACAAACCAAGGCGCACTTCCCTTTCTCGGTTTGTGCTACTTGGGTTCACCCTTTTCTTAACTGTGCAGGTCTGCCCTGGTTTCACATGATCGTTTCGGCCAGGCACTACGCCCGTTTCAGATTTGAATACCGCGATAGCAATACGGCCGGATCATCTGGAATACGGTTTCACACCGGTCGAGGCAAGTTTCGCAAACTCTGTCGTGTTCGGCTGCCAACCTTGTCGTGTATGAGCGAGTGATGCCAGTGAAATTCTTACTAAATCCGTGCGATCGGCAAGCTTCGTCGATACCTTGTTTCTTGCATTACTCGGGGGAAATGGCGGATGAAGTTCATTCACATCACTGATATACACCTCGTCCGCGACTCCGGTCCGCTAAATGGCGGCTTTCCGTCCCAGCGGTTGGACGCCTGTTTGGACGATATCCTTCGGTGGCATTCCGATGCGGCGTTCTGTGTCATCTCTGGCGACTTGGCTGAATTTGCCGAGGAAGAGGCCTATCGGGCGCTCAAGGCGAGACTGGCCGCATTTCCTCTTCGCTCATTTCTGCTGATTGGAAATCACGACGACCGAGCTGTTTTCCAATCGGTCTTCCCGGATCATCCAAAGGATGCCAACGGGTTTGTCCAGCATCGATTCGAAATAGATGAGGGTGTTTTCTTATTTCTCGATTCAACCAAAGACGGGCGCGATGTGCATGAAGGGCAGCTTTGCCCTGCCCGGCTGGACTGGCTCAGGCAGCAACTGACCGAAGCCGAGGACAAGCCCACCTATGTGTTTTTGCACCACCCACCCTTTGACCTTGGCATTCCCCTTGTGGACGATATCAGGCTGGTTGAGGCGGACGCCTTTGCTGATGCCCTCAAACACGGACGCAATATTCGGCATGTATTTTACGGTCATGTACACCGCATGACCTACGTGAATTGGCTCGGCTTTCCATTTACCAGCCTGCCCAGCCTCAACCACCAGGTCCCGTTGAATGCGGCCAGCGTCGATGGCGAGTTCTGCGACGAACCTCCGGCCTACGGTGTGGTACAGATTGCCGAGGATCAGCTGACGGTGCATTTCAACACTTTCCTGCAACGCAACCCATTGCATCAGACCTGAGGCATGGAATCCTACTGGATCGCATTGGTTCTCGTTTCGGCGGCAACCCACCCATTGCGCGACCTTGCGCTGAAAGGGGTTACGCATCCGGTGTCGTGCTATGTCGGGGTGTCCCTGACCTGGGTGATTCTGGCGGCGGTTCAAACGCTGGCCATGGGACATGATCTGAGCTTGCCTTATGAGGTCTGGCCCTTTGTCGCGATTTCGGCCCTTGGGCTTACCTTCTATTACTACGGCACGTTGTCGGCCCTGAGACGTGGGAACCTTTCGGTCTATTATCCGATCATCCGTTCGTCGCCGATTGCCATTGTCGCTTTCAGCTGGCTAGCCCTTGATCAGCATTATTCGTGGTTCACATTGGTGGGAATCGCGCTGGTCCTTTTAGGCAGCCTGATGATCCAGAAGTCGCCCGGCGGCCTACTGCACGATCACAGAGCATTCGCGCTGGCAAGTATGGCGATGCTGGGGTCGGCTGCCTATTCGTTAAGCGATGCCCAAGCGATGAAGCTGACCAATCCGGCACCTTTCCTGTTTTTCACCTATATTCTTGTGACACCGCTGCTTGCTGGCATCAGGGCCTGGGAAGATCGCCACTTGTCAGCCCCGTTCCTGGGGGTCGTGCGGGGCTGGGTACAGGCATCGGTGCGGATCGCATTTGCCGGGATCGTGTCCTATCTGTCATACCTGTTCATCCTAACCGCTTTTCAGCTTGGGGCTGAGGCCGCCACAGTCAGCGCGGTCCGGCAAGCATCAATCCCGGTTTCGGTGACCCTCGCAGCGATCATCCTCAAGGAATCCCGCTTTCTGCACCGTATCGGCTGGGCCAGCCTGATCGCACTGGGAATTCTCTTGATTACGCTGTCCCGAGGTTAAACATGTATCCACTGTCTTGATGTACCGCAAATTCACCATTCTTCCACTGGCCTTGTTTGGGATCTTTCCGGACAAAATGGCCGGTCCTGTAGTGGCGTGCACGACAAAACCAAAGGATTATACTGATCGACCCGAAACGCTCTATCGCTGGACCCAATGCTAGGATGCCGTAATCGTTCTGACAGTGCAAATACGCCAATTCCTAAGCGAAAAATGAACTTGGCAATCCCTAAGATCGAAATGCCGCTATATTACCCGATCTCCAGATTATTACAGAAACAGCCCACACCAGTCACCGGCCACTGATTCTGCCGAGCCATTCGGATGTCGCTTCTAGCCCTTGCCGCAGGATAGTAAACATATGCTCGATTTCGCCTTGTGTAATGATGAGGGGCGGCGAAAGAACACACATGTTGATCACGGGTCGAACAAGCAGACCGCGTTTCTGGCATTCCATATCGATACGGCTGCCAATCTCATAGTCGCGCCCCAGCTCGCTCTGGGGATCGCCATCGACTGAGCACTGAACACACCCCATCAATCCCATCCCACGCGCATCGGCCACGATGTCAATCTGGCGCAACTGCTGTAACTGATCCTGAAAAACCGGGCCGACTTTTCGAACGTGTTCGAGTATCCTTTCCCGCTCGATAATCTCGATGTTTTTCAACCCGGCAGCCGCGCTGACCGGATGGCCCGAATAGGTATAGCCATTCGAAAAGGTGGCATCTTTTCCCGCAACATCCGCAATCAACCTGTCAGAAATAATCGCGGCCCCCATCGGCGCATACCCGGATGTCATTCCTTTGGCACAGGTGATTATGTCAGGCTGAATGCCAAAGACAGCCTCGGAGGCGAACCAATGACCCAAACGACCGAAAGCCGTCACGACCTCGTCGGAAATATACAAGACATCATACTTCCTGCAGATGTTCAGGCAGCGTGCGTGATACCCAATTGGTGGTACGATGACGCCGCCCGAGGCCAAAACCGGTTCGGCGATAAAAGCGGCAACATTTTCCGGGCCAAGTGCCACAATGGCGTTTTCGAGATCGGCAACTTTCTCGTTCAGAAAGCTTTCATCGCTTTGACCGGGCGCGCGGTAAAGCGGGTTCACGTCCGGCAGGAAATGCGCCAGGTCGTCGGCCTTGTCGAGCCAGAGCCTGTCACGTTCCTTCCCACTGACGCTGGCCGCCAGATATGTGCTTCCGTGATAGGCTTTTTGCCTTGAAATGATTTTCTTTTTCTCTGGCCAACCCATTAGGTTGTTGCGGAAATGGACAAACCGGATGGCAGTATCAACCGCAGTGGAACCGCCGGTTGTAAAGAAGACATTATTCAGGTCACCCGGCGCACGTTTGGCGATTTCGCGGGCAAACTGTGCCGCAGTCGAGTTTGTGTTGTTGAAGGGCGAGAAATAGGCAAGGTTCCGGGCTTGCTCGGCCATTGCTTCGGCCATTTCCGCGCGTCCATACCCAATCTGGGTGCACCACATGCCCCCCGGTCCGTCGATCAGGCGTGCACCTTTTTCGTTTATCAGATGAATGCCGCTGGCACCTTCGATAAAGGTGCGGTCGTTTTCACCCAAAGCCTCCATCCCTTCCCACGGGTGCAGGAAGTGGTCGTTGTCCCATTGCTTTACGTTGGAATTATCCATGGCGCGCCATGCTTTCCGCGCTTAACACAATGGGAAATTCTTCGCGTACCCGAGCGTCCAAGGCGCCAAAATAGTTGGGGAAATGGCTGTCGAGGATGGAATTCGCCTTGTCGCGGGCGCGGTCCAGAAGATCCGTTTTCCCCTCATTCTCCCAAGTGTCCGTACGCTCGCGGTCCATAAGCTGAGGGTAGACGAATTCGCTGTTCATATAGCTCAGCGTGTGCGGATTGCCGAGGAAATGACCCGGATCTATGGCACATTGGTGAATCACATCCACCGCCATGGTTTCATCGGTAACCTCTATCCCGCGCAACGATCGCAGGATCATGCCGCCCGCTTCGTCATCGATGACCATGCTTTCAAAGCTGCATCCCATAAGACTACCGATCATACCACCAAACTCGCACAGGCGATTGGCGCCGGCATGCGCTGCAAGGGTAAAGGTCAGCGCCTTTTCCAACCCGTATTGTGCATCGGGTATTTTTGCATCGGTCATACCTGCACCCACCGAAGTGGGAAGGCCGTAAAAGTTGCCCATCTGGATTGCTGCGGCACCGATCAGCGCCTGTTCGCCGCTGCCGCCAGTGAAAGACCCGCTGCGCAGGTCCGTAATGAAGGGCCAGGCCGCAAAGCAGATAGGGCAACCCGGCGTGATCAGGTTGACGATGGCGACGCAGGCAAGTGTTTCGGCGACGGTTTGAACCAGTGTTCCCGCAAGCGTCGCCGGAGCCGTGGCCCCGGCTTGAGGCGGCACGGCCAGATCAACAGTCAGGCCCAGCTTGGCCGTATCGATCAAGATTTCCATGTTTTCCTTGCCGACCCGCAGAGGGGAAACAATGGGGCAGCCGCCGAATATGACGCTTGGCTTTTTCAGGAAAGCCCCCTCGCCGCCCTGAGCTAAGTCAAACATGCGGATGGCATGTGGAATGTGGCTGCGGTCGCGGAATGTCAGGCAGGCGGGTTTTTGGCTGCCTGCAAGCATGGCGTAAACGGTGTTCATGTCATGGGTGAAATCATCGGTCACATCCGTCGCCAGAACCGTGTCGCCCAGCATGTGAATGTTTTCCAAACGGTCTACCAGGCGGGTGAAATCATAAACATCACGCAGAACCGACGGACGATAGGTTTTGGTTTTGGCATCGAATGTTGTAACGGCGGTTCCAGAGTTGGCGAAGTAAACGCTCTCTGCCGAACAATGCATGTCGTCTTTGCCTTCACGCTCTCCGCGGGCATAGACATAAAACTCCTTGGCAGCACCAGCCAGGATGTCTTCCATCAGGGCGCGTGGAAAGCACAGCCGGTTGAGGTCACTCAACATAGCACCTTTGGGAAGCACCAGCTCAAGCAACTCCGGGAAATGGTCGGTAATACCGGTTTGTTCCAGAACGGTCAGGGCTGCATGATGGATGTTCTCCATATCGGTTTGAGTCAGCGGTCTATAGCGTCCGCCGCTCAGACCCCCGCGTACGGCTTCGTTACCCGTGGTCGTCTGTTGTACCTTCAGACGCGCTGCGCGCCCCCCGCCCCCGCGACGACGTGAACGGGGTGCTTCATTGGTGCTGTTCATGTTGCATCCTCTGCCAATTCAATAATCTCACGGCGAAACCAGTCTTTGTCTGCATCGGCCTTTGGGCGCTCGAAATCACGGGCGGCGCGATGGCCTGCAAAAACCGCGTCTGCGATTAATCCCGGCGACGCGGCATCACCAATGAGGTCAAGGGTTTTCAAACCGGCCCCCTTCAGGCCGTCGAAAAGGGCGGTTTCACGCTGGCGCTCGGTCACCAGAACCGTTGAGGCGCACGGGATTTCAATTTCGCGGCCGGTAAAGACACAGCCGATCCGCACCGCGCCGCCCTGAACCGCCGTAAGCACCTGATTGCAACGGATATCGACGCCCAATTCAATCATACGGGTCTGGATGCGGGACTGTTCCAAAGTATGAACGGCGTAGGCCGAAACCAAACTCTCTGGCGTGGCAAAAATGACCTGATATCCGGCAGTCGCCAATTTCTCGGCAATCACTCCCGCCAGATAGATGTGGTCATCATCATAGATCATCACCGGGCCGCCCGGGGGCAGAACCCCATTCATGATCTCATCAGGCGTCAGCACCTTGGCACCCGGCGTGACCGTGGGCAGGCGGCGCTGCGTGTTGCGACCCACGCCATCTGCGCGCCAATAGCTGCCGGTTGCGACAAAGACATGTTCAATGCCAAGCTCGGCGACTTGTCCGGCTTCGAGCTTGCTGTCCGTGAACAACTGTACATTGGCCCGCTGTTTCAGATCGTTCAGGCGATAGTCAACCACCCGCGACCAGGCGGCGAGGCCGGGAAGTCTGCTTTCCCTGCCAACCCGTCCACCAAATTCGGCCGAGGCCTCGGCCAGTGTCACCTGATACCCGCGCCGTGCCAATTGCATGGTGCATTCCAGCCCCGCAGGTCCGCCACCGATGACCAGCACTTCGGCCTCGCTTTTTTTCGGCGCAATGATCTCGGGGTGCCAGCCGCGGCGCCATTCCTCGCCCATCGTTGGGTTTTGTGTGCAGCGGATCGGAACACCCAGATTGTCCGACGACACGCAGATATTGCAGCCGATGCATTCGCGGATTTCGTCGATCCTGCCTTCCTCAATCTTTTTTGGTATGAATGGGTCCGCAATGGATGGCCGCGCAGCACCGATGAGATCGACAATTCCCTTTTTGACCATCGACAGCATCATGTCCGGGGACGTCAGTCGGCCAACGCCAACAACAGGTTTTCGGGTGATCTGTTTGACGTGAGACAGAAACGCGTTCTGATAACCATCTTCGGGCTGAAAACGGGTCGTTGCGCTGTCATTGGACCAATCCGCCACATTCACGTCCCAAAGGTCGGGAAGATCGGCCAATAGCTCGACAATGGCGCGGCCTTCTTCTTCCGCCTGCATACCGTCGGCGCCCATCATCTCGTCAATGGCAAAGCGGAACGCCACGGCACAGCTGTCGCCTATGGCATCGTGGGTGTCTTCCAGCAGTTCACGGGTCAGCCGCACACGATTTTCAAGCGACCCCCCATATTCATCGCTCCGCTGGTTCATATGGGGCAGCATGAAATGCTGTGCCAATGTCATGTTGTGCCCGGCATAGACATAAACGATGTCAAACCCGGCCTCTTTCGCGCGCAGGGCCGCGTCGCGGTGCCAGCGGCGAAGTTCCCTAATATCAGCCTTGTCCATGGCCTGCGCATGCTTTGGTTGCGTCGTATCCACAGACATTTCGGACGGTGCAAGAACCGGAGCGCGGGTCAGCAGATTCTGCGCATGGTTGCCGTTATGAACCAGTTGGATGGCCGCCAGCGCACCATGTGCATGCACCGCATCCGTCATCAGACGCAGCGCAGGCACATCGCGCGCATCCCACAGTCGCCCTTCTGGGAACGGGGACAAATCCGAGGTCGGATGAATCTCGGTCTCCTGATTGGACACCACGGCCCAGCCACCTTCTGCTTTCATTCCCCGCACGGCAGCGTCCGCCCGCGGCCTGAGATGCCCCATCCCGGTGCAATGCGGCACCTGATAAAAGCGGTTTCTGGCTGTCACCGGCCCGATCTGGATCGGTTCAAAAAGCAGAGCATATGGGTTCGCGTTCGACATAATCACGCGTTTTCCTGTAGTTGGGTTCCGGAGCCCTTAGGCCCCGGATGATGGGTTGTGTTAGAAGCCGGCTTTGATCCGCTCGAATTCGGCCAGCATCTTCGCCTCAAGCTCGGGGTTCACAGCATCAAAAAACAAGCTGCCTTCGAAGAAGCTTTTGGGATCGGAAAAACCATAGGCTTCGATATTGGCCTGATCGGCGATTTCGAAAGCTTTTGCGTTGGAATGCGGGTAGCCCCAGTTGTCGATGATGTACTGACCACTGGCAGGGTCCGTAAGCGCGTTCAAAAGGTCATAGACCTGATCGACCGGTGACGTGGACGATTTCAGATGCACATAGCCACACGCCCAGGTCGCGATGCCCTTGTCCACGTTGCGCATCATGGCCGCGGGCACTTCGTTCCAGATCAGGTTCAGTTCGGACTGGTTCCAGGCCCAACCCATTTCGATCTCGCCACTGGTCATGGCCTGGTCAAACTGACCCGCATCGGACCAGTAAAAGCGCATGTTTGGATGGATCGAGCGCAGGAAATCCGATGCTTCCTTGAATTGCTCATCGCTCAGGTTGGTGTAGTCATCCGCGTTTCCGGTGGCCAGCGCGGCCAGGGCATAAGCAGACGATGCGGCATCCGGGATGGCGATTTTGCCCGCAAAGGCCGGGTCCGCCATCAGTTGCAGCGAGATGTCATCCCCCGAGATCTTGTCGGTGCGATAGATAAGGCCCGTGTTCCCCCATTCAAACGGCAGCATGTAAAGCTGGCCGTCCAGAACGATGGCGTCGACCTCTTTGATCTCGGGCAGCACATCCGCCCAATTGGTCAGCTTGCTTTCGTCCAAAGGCTGAATCAGATCAGCTGCGACCCATTTTCTGACAGCGTCGGAACAAGGATGTGCCAGATCAGCGGTAAAACCGGAACTCAGCTTGGTAAAGGCTTCTTCCTGGCTTCCGAAATAGGAATAGCTTGGTGCTTCGTCCCCGTATTTTTCCATGTAACTGGCAAAGAACCCAGGATCTTCATATCCCGACCAGTCAAAAACCGTCAGATCAGCGCCACCTGCACTGGCACCGCCTGTCGTTAACGCCGTCGCACATGCGAAGGCCGCAATTCCCTGAAGTTTCATTCTATCCTCCCTCTGTTTTATTCCGAATTCGTACCAAGATCGATCACACTGGCCGCCTGAAGCCCCAGCCAAACGGTGTCGCCACGTTTAAAATCGACCGTGTGAAAATAGTTTGGAACCGAGACCGAGATTGGTTTCTCGGCTCCTGCCACCTGAATGTGGTAGTGAATATTTTCACCGTAGAAGGCGACGTTGCTGACAGTGCCTTGAACCGTTGATGGGTAGTCTTCAGGCCGGTCCGCAGCAATCTCCAGCTGTTCCGGCCGAATACCGATATTCATGTTTCTGGCGCTGGTCGCCACATTGGGATTTCTTTCGATTTCCATCCGCCCGAAGGCAGCCGCATCGATTGACAACGTGTCACCGCTTTCGTCCAGCAACCGGGCCGGCAATATGTTCATCTCACCGATGAAGCGGGCCACTTGCTGATCACAGGGACGGGCATAAAGCGTTGTTGGCGTGTCCACCTGTTTGAGTTGTCCATTGAACATTACGCCGATACGGTCGGACATGGTCATCGCTTCGTACTGATCATGCGTGACCATCACAAAGGTAATGCCAAGCGACTGTTGCAGATTGCGCATTTCAAACTGCATCTGTTCACGCAGCTTCTTGTCAAGCGCTGACAAGGGTTCATCCAAAAGCAACACCTTTGGCCGCATGATCAGCGCGCGGGCAAGCGCCACCCTTTGACGTTGCCCGCCCGATAACTCGCTTGCGCCGCGATCCTGAAGACCACCCAGTTCGACCATTTCCAAGGCTTCGGCGACGCGCTGATCGATCTCGGCCTTAGGCGCTTTGCCCCGCAACCCGTAGGCTACGTTATTCCCGACATTGAGGTGCGGAAAGATTGCGTAGCTTTGGAAAACCATGTTCGTCGGGCGTTTGTTGGCGGGCACTCCTTCCATATCCTGACCGTCAATCAGCACCTTCCCTCTGGTGGGTTCCTGAAAGCCCGCGATCATGCGTAAAACCGTGGTCTTGCCACACCCTGAGGGACCGAGGAGCGAAAAGAACTCGCCCTCTCTGAGGTCAAGGTTTATGCCGCTCGCGGCCACAAATGTGCCGTAGCGCTTTTCGACATCCCTGAGCTCTATGATGTTTCTGTTTGTCATCGGACCTCAGATGCGGATGAACGGCGGCGGAAGTATTCAGCCAGAACCAGAAGCAGAACCGAGGTTAGCAACAGGATCGACCCCAGTGCCAAAACATTTGGAAGCTTGGCGGGGAAACGGATTTGGCTCCAGATGTAAACCGGCAGGGTTGGCTGGTTACCGGACAGGAAAAAGGCGAGGACGAATTCATCGAAACTGACGGTGAATGTGACCAAAACACTGGCTGCGATACCGGGGGCAACGACCGGCAGCGTCACGCGACGGAATGTTTCGAACACGCCGACGCCCAGATCGTAAGATGCTTCCTCCAGTGATGCGTCGAAGTCATCAAAGGCGGATTTCAAGATCGAGACAGAGAACGGCAGCGCGAGAAACGTATGGCCCAGAATGACGGTCAGCAATGACGGCTTGAGACCGAGGAACAGAAACAGGACCAGCATTGAAGAGGCGACGATTATGCCCGGGATCACCAAAGGCAGCATCACCAGACCTTCTGCCGCGCGTTGACCCCGAAAACGGTACCGAACAAAGGCACGGGCGGCGAACAATCCCATGGCGGTCGATAGAAGGGCAACAACAGTGCCGACGGCAAGCGAATTCCAAAGCGCCTGAATCAACGTGTCCTGCTCGCCTAGCTTCCGATACCAGTCCAGTGTCCAGCCCTTGATCGGGAACGCAACGATTGTGCCGCTGTTGAACGAGAACAAGGGAAGGAACAGAACCGGCAGGTACAGAAACAGCAGATACAGGAACGCATAGGCTGTCAGGGTTGTAGGACGTCTCATCTGATCCGCCTCCCCAGCCGCGTTGCGGACATGACAAACACGATAGCCACAAAACCCACCGACAGCATTGCGATCAGCGATAGCGTAGCCCCAAGGGGCCAGTTGTTGGCGGCCCCGAACTGCACCTGAATAAGATTGGCGATCATCTTCCCATCTGAACCACCAACCAGAGCCGGGGTCACATAATCACCAACTGTAGGGATGAAGATGATCAGGCAAGCGGCAATGATACCTGGGATCGTCAGCGGCAGCGTCACCCGCATAAAACGTTGAATGGGACTGTTCCCAAGATCTGTTGCAGCCTCAAGTAGACTGGGATCGATTTTCTGCAATGAGACATAGATCGGTAGGATCGCAAATGGCGCCCAGGCATGAGCGAGCGTCAGCACAACTGCGAATTCGTTGTAAAGCAGGAAGTCGAGAGGCTCGCTGATCAGACCCAGCGCCAGAAGCGCAGAGTTCATAACGCCGTTGAAACCCAAAATGAGTTTCCAGGCAAATACGCGCAGCAAATAGCTGGACCAAAATGGAATGGTGATGAGCAGAAGCCAGATGGTCTTTTTCTGGGCCTTCATCGCGATAAAATACGCGACGGGATAGGCCAGTGCGACGGTGACTACGGTCACCGCTCCGGCAATCCAGATCGACCGAAGCATCAGGTGCCGGACCAGCGGATCCGCAAACGCATCGCTGTAATTCTTCAGCGTCGGTGTCTTGTCGAGCGTCACATAGGTTTGGGTCCAGAATGAATAGGCAATCAGGATCAACAATGGCGCCGCGACCAGAAACCCCACGTAAGCCGTGGCTGGCGCGCTGAGGGTATATCCCCGGGACGCTTCGCTGCGAAAGATCACCCAACCTCCCTTCCCGAAATTCACGAGTTACTAATGGACGATCGTCCATTAAATGTTGCGCCAGAAAGGCCTTTCGTGTCAATATTCCTTTGATCTACCTCTATGAGGCATTCACAAACGGTTGGTAACATTGAACAAAGTGCAAAGCACCAAGGAACAAAAACGCGGTTCAAAGCGGGATCCGGAAGCCAATAAACAGCTACTGATCGACGCGACTCTGGACACAATTGCCGATATTGGAGTTACCGATACCTCGGTCAGCCGAATCTGCGAGCGCTCCGGCCTGTCGCGCGGAATGATCCATTTGCATTTCGGGGGTAAGGACAATTTGCTGACCGCAGCCGCCCGGCATTTCAGCACCGAGTATTATGCCGAGATGGACAGAAGGATGGATCTGGGCGCGAGCGCAACGCCCGAAGACCGTGTTATGGCAGTGATTGAGGCCGACCTGTCAGAAGCACTGCTCAATCCGCGCAGTACGAAAATCTGGCATGCGTTTCGGGGTATCGCAAGCTCTCATCCAGGTATCGCCCGTTACAGCAGCACTCAGGATGACAAACTTGTCGAAACCTTGCGGTCCGCGTTCAAAGAGATAGCCCCTAAAAACGGACGTGACCCGAACCTAGTAGATGACGCAACCAGCGGAACGCTCGCCTTGCTGGAGGGGATGTGGGTGAATTACCTAACCGATATGCAGGGATTTTCACGCCGCCGCTCTGTCAACCTTGTTCGAAGGTTTTTATGCGGACTTTTCCCCGGAAAATTCTAGGTTTAAGCCTTGGCGGTGTTCTAGTTCAAGTTGGATAACTCGGAGACAGAAGTTTCTGAGAGAAAATTGTTCCGGGCGCATACAATCAGCTCGTCTGTGCTTTCGTTTTGAAACAACTGCGACTGCCGTGCCATTACTTACATACCCAAACTTGGGACACTGTCAGGTGACGAAGCCCCCTGCCCCACGGGCCTAAGGCGCTTGTCCACTTGTCGACAGATACAGGTTATTCGTACCCAAACCGGACATGGGTGACCTTTCCTGTAGGCTCGGATTTTGGCTTAGCCACCACAACAATGCCTACACGCCACAAAAAAAAGTTTCACTTTGGGGAATTTTTTCCAGGCGCCTTCGTAGTTGTATTGTCTGCCATCCGGCAGACCTGAAAAAGTCGGAGAATCCAATGTCCCTAAAATCCCTCACTTTTACCGGTGTCGCGCTGGTTGCGACTGCAACCGGTTCATTTGCGGATGGTCACACCGGTGCGCCAGCCGTAACTGGCCAGCTCAACGGAGAAACCTTCCTGATGGATGCGCACAAGATGACGCTCTATACCTTTGACAAGGACGAGACAGGCGTTTCGAATTGCTATGATGACTGTGCCGCCAAATGGCCGCCGCTGATGGGTGATTCCAACATGGAACTGAAAAAAGGCTACAGCCTGATTGAACGCAAGGATGGCAGCGTTCAGGTCGCCTACAAAGGAAAGCCGCTTTACCTATGGTTCAAAGACGAAAACCCTGGGGACATGACAGGGGACGGTGTAAAAGGTGTTTGGCATATCGCACGCCCCTGAACCTTGGTGCCGGGGGAAAGTTTCCTCCCCCGGCTTACGTACATGCTTCAGTCATTTGAAAACCAGCTTGAAAACTGCCTTCCCGATCTTTGGCGTTATGCCTGGTCGCTGACCCGTGATCGGGATGCGGCGGATGATCTGGTGCAGGATTGTGTTGAACGCGCCCTTCGGAAACGATTGCTATGGCTTCCGGGACGGCCGTTGAAACCATGGCTCACTAAAATATTGTTGAACCTCTATCGGGACAGGTGGCGTCGAGAGGCTAGATTCAACACTGTCGATCTCGACAACATTTCGACGCTGGCAGCTACAACAAGCACGGCCGAAGAACGGTTGGAACTCAAGGCTGTCTGGAAGGCGCTGGATTCTGTTCCTCAAGATCAGCGAGAAGCCCTTCTTTCTGTTGTGATTGGTGGGTTAAGCTATGACGAAGCGGCCACAACTTTGTCCATTCCAAAGGGTACGCTGATGTCGCGGATCTCGCGCGCGCGTACTAAAATCAAATCTGAAATGGACGCTTCGACCGCCGTGAAGATCAGGAGCGTGAAATGACGCACACCCCATCCATCGAAGACCTGGTTCAGCGTAGCATAGACGGTGAGTTGTCACCGGAAGAGAGCGAACGCCTTGACCGTCACCTTGCCCGTCACCCGGACGATGCAGCGCGCGTTCGTGCAATGCAGCGTCAATCTGATCTGATAAACAAGGCGGTCCCTGTACCTTCTGCGGCACATCTTCGAAGTCTGCGGAAACAGGCCACGCCACCCTCGCCAGTCTCTTTGAGGCTGGTTGCTTCGGTCGCGGTTTTTACAGTCGGATTCGGCTTGGGATCTTATTTGCAACCTTGGAACAGTGGAACAACCGACGATCTGGCATTGTTTTCGCAACACGCAAAGGCGGCGCATTCTCTATTCGCCGTTGAGGTTCTTCACCCTGTAGAAGTCGCCGCTGCGGAAAAAGACCACTTGCAAACCTGGCTCTCCAATCGTCTGGGCTCTGCCATTATCGCGCCGCAACTTGGGGAAACCGGGTTCTCCCTGATTGGAGGACGCCTTTTGCCCGCAGGAGACCGAGCCTCAGCTTTATTTATGTACGAGAATGCAGAGGGTGATCGGTTAAGTTTGATGGCCACGCATGGCGACACAACTCAAACTCAATCATTTCGGTTTCGACAAGAGGACGGGTATCTTGTCGTCTTCTGGCAGGACGGACCCTGGCAGTATACGTTGGTCGGAGACCAGCAGCGCGACCCGATGGAACACATCGCCCGCTTGGCGCATGGTCAAATGATCTAGAGACTGCTTTGAGCGGCTTCATTCGCGCAGAAGCTTTGCGAAACCCGCAAGTTTACAGCAAAAAGCAGTCCGAAGTTACCGGTGTCTGTTGCGGTGAACCGCACCAAGTGGCAAGAACTTTTTTGTTGGTTGAGAATATCTTAACTCCGCGTATGCCGGTCAGTGAACGGTGTTCGGTATTCAAAAGGAGAGCTACATGGCAAACCTATCAGGGGTTCGTGCGGCAGTCATTGGAACGGGTTTTATCGGAACAGTTCACGTGCAGACCTTGCGCCGCTTGGGTGTGCAGATAGCTGGCGTTCTTGGCTCATCTCCAGAAAGAGGCGCAGCCGGCGCCGCAGAACTTTGTGTGGCACAGGCATACTCGTCCTTGGAGGAGTTGCTGGCCGATAATAGCGTGGATGTGGTTCACGTAACTTCCCCAAACCAGGCGCATTATCCGCAGGTCATGGCCATCCTCAGAGCCGGAAAGCACGTGATCTGCGAGAAACCACTGGCAATGACCAGCCAGCAATCGGCTGAAATGGTCGAAATGTCGGCTGCGTCCGGTAAGATTTGCGCGGTGTGCTACAATATCCGGTTTTATCCTCTGAACCAGCACGCACACGAAATGGTCAACCAAGGTGATTTGGGCGATATCCGCCTTGTCACGGGCCACTACCATCAGGATTGGCTTGCGAAACAAACGGACTGGAATTGGCGATTGCAGGCCGAGTCAGGAGGAGTTCTGCGTTCGGTTGGCGATATTGGCACGCACTGGGTCGATTTGACGGGCTTTATTACAGGATTAAAGGCAAAATCCGTTTTCGCGGATTTGACGACATTTCTACCGGAGCGGCAGCGCCCGATGGGGCCAGTTGGAACATTCTCAAACGCAGGTGGCGCAACCGAGACCGTGGCGATTGATACAGACGACAGCGCAGCAATCCTGATACGGTATGAGGGCGGCGCCAAGGGGGTCATGACGACGTCGCAGATCAATTTCGGACGCAAGAACTCCCTAGTCTGGGACATAGCCGGAAGCAAATCCAGTGCGGCATGGGACAGCGAAAAGCCGGATCATCTGTTCATAGGTCATCGCGACGCCGCCAATCAGGTATTGATGCGTGATTTTACCCTGATGAATGCAGCCGGGACCCGTGCCGCGTCTTTACCGCCGGGCCATGTCGAAGGGTTCGCGGACAGTTTTTTTAACTTTTTTAACAGCGTTTATCTGGACATTTGCGCAGGCACGCGCGGGCAAGGCAGCACGTGGGCGACATTTGAAGACGGTCACTATGAAATGCGTTTCTGCGAGGCCGTTCTCAAATCCGCCCGAGAAAGCCGCTGGGTCGATTTGGTTGAGATTTCAGATTGATGCCGCTAAACGCGGCGTCCAGTGTTCTGTTAAAACACTGACTGCCGCCGGGATCTGTCGCAAACTTCACCCCCACCTGTTGTCCGTCGTCAGGGATTTTGGTACAGATGGCTATCTGTTCTAAGAGAGGGTCCGGCGCATCTGACTGGTTTGATTATGCGGCCTATTTGCGACGATCCCAAGCGGCTTGATGTCGTGTTTTTCACGAAGTTTGTCTTTAGGTGCCCCGCGGTTATTGGGTGCTTTCCGCTATTTTCCTGTCGATCATATCGCTCCTAAAAGGTGCCAAGCGACCCTTTCCGCCCCCGATGCAGAAATCAAATGCAGGTGCGCTTGACGGCAAGTGTATCTCGTCTTAGTTAGTTAGTTATTACTCACTAACAAAATGATGTCCAATGCCTGCACGCAAGCCCGCAGATGAACGCAAGACCGAGATCGTACAGGCAATGCTGCGTCTCGCGGACGAGTTGGGCCCAGATCGCCTGACCACGCAGTCGGTTGCTGATACAGTCGGGCTGACGCAGCCCGCAATCTTCCGGCATTTCGCGACCAAACAGGATTTATGGTTGGCGGTGGCAGCAGAGATTTCTGAACGCCTCCGAACCGCATGGGGTGACGCGCTTAGGACATCCGCCGATCCGGCAGATCGGATCAAAGCGCTGATCTTGGCACAATTGCACCAGATCGAGACTATGCCGGCCATCCCGTCCATTCTGTTCTCGCGCGAGCTACAGGTCGAAAACGACGATCTCCGGCAATCTGTTCTTACGCTGATGACTGAATTGGTCGGATTGCTGTCCATCGAGCTGACCAACGGGCAGAAAGCGGGCCTGTTCGACACAGACCTGCCGCCTGAAGACGGAGCGCTACTGTTGGTCTCGCTGGTGCAAGGGTTGGCGATCCGCTGGACTTTGGGGAAACGCGGCTTCGCATTGGAATCCGAAGGACGCCGATTGCTCGATGCTCAGATGCGGCTATTCCGAATAGCAAGTACAGAGGTTTCGCCATGAACCGCCGTATCATCCTGGGTGTCAGCCTTGTTGTCGTCCTCGCCGTCTTTGGCAGGTTTGTCCTTACAGAGTGCCCGATCAGTGTTTCCGCGGCCGCAATTGAAAAGAATGTCCCTGTACGTGTTTATGGGCTGGGTACGGTCGAGGCCCGGATCGTCTCAGATGTCGGATTTGAAGTTGGTGCCACGCTGACAGAACTTTCGGTCGACAGTGGAGATACGATCAAAGCGGAGCAGGTCCTTGCCCGGCTTCATCCGACGGAACAACAAGCAAAAGTCGCGCGCGCCAAAGCGGGGGTTGCCGCCGCAGAGGCCACCTTGGGCAAGGCTGAGGCAAATGTGATCCGCGCGCGTGCCATTCTTGCGCAGCGGCAGTCGACAAATGCGCGCCAGCAGGAACTTGCCGGGCGCAACGCCGTCTCGACTCAGACTGCGGAAGAAGCGCAGCGGGATGTCGATGTTGCAGCCGCTGATCTGGCCGTCGCAGAAAGTGATGTTGAGGTTGCCCAATCCATGCACAATGACGCCAAGGCAGTTCTGCAATACGAGCGTGTACTGCTTGATCATCATGTGTTGCGGGCACCGTTTGACGCGGTCGTTGTTGAGCGTCATGTCGAAGCAGGTACTGTTGTTGTCGCTGGTGAACCTATCTTTACTCTTGTGGACCCGAACACTGTCTGGGCATTGGCCTACATTGATGAGGAGCGGGCCGGGGGCCTGCAACTCGGACAAGTTGCCGAAGTGAGGTTGCGGTCTTTGCCGCACAAGGTCTTCACCGGCAAGATCGCGCGGATCGGTATAGAAAGCGACCGGGTGAACGAAGAACGCCGGGTCTGGATTGCATGCAATCGGTGCCCGGAACAGGTTTTTCTCGGCGAACAGGCCGAAGTTTGGATCACAGTGACAGAGCTGGTCGAAGCGATGTTGGTTCCAGAGATCGCAATAACCGGTTTTGATGGGCATAAAGGTCGTATCTGGGTCGTGCAGGATGGGCGTGCGCATCAGGTGTCGGCATTTTTCGGGCACCGGATTGAGGATGCTCGGGTCGAGCTGGTTAGTGGTATTCCCGATGGCTCGCAGGTCATCTTGGCACCCGTTAAAGGGCTGTCTGAAGGGCGCATGGTTCGGGTCGTCGAGAGGGATGCGCCATGAACCTCGCCTACCGCGATGTGCGTCACAATCTGTTCCGCTTCATTCTGACTTGCCTCGGCCTCAGCCTTCTGATGGCGGTCGTGCTGGCAATGATTGGTATTTACAATGGGCTGGTCGCAGACGCGCTGAATATTGTCAAAGCACCGCGAGCAGATCTTTGGATTGTTGAATCTGGTACACGCGGGCCGTTTGCAGAAGCCTCAAAAATTCCCGACGGCACCCGTGATGCCGTGGGGCGATTGCATGGTGTGGCCGAAGCGGGCAGCATCACATACCAAACCGTCGAGGCGCTCTTTCGCGGCGAAACGTTACGCCTGTACGTGATCGGATACGAGCCAGGTCACCCCGGTGGACCCGAAGCAATCACGGTAGGGCGTGGGATCAACCAGTCGCATTTCGAAATCGTGGCAGACGCCAAATCCGGACTGTCCGTCGGTGATGTGATCCGACTGGGCCGCGATGCTTTCACTGTGGTCGGGTTGGTCGAGGATACGATGAATTCCGCCGGTGATCCGGCTGCGTTCATCACTTTACGCGATGCGCAGGTGCTACAGACGCAACTGGCCCCGTCGGCGCAACGCATTCAGCAGGCACGAGGCGCGGGGTTGCTCGAAAGTCAGGACAGCGTTGCGGCTGTGATCGCGCGGCTTGAACCGCTTGCAGACCCGCAAGAAGTGGCGCAGTCGGTGCGCCAATGGAAACATCTTGGGGCCCTGACACAAGCCGATCAGGAGTCTATCTTGCTAATGTCTGTGGTGGATCGAGCAAAGCGGCAGATAGGTTTGTTTCTGGGCATTCTACTGTCCGTTTCAGCCGTTGTAATCGCGCTGATTATCTACACGATGACCATGGAAAAGCTGAAGCAGATCGCCACACTCAAACTGATCGGCGCCCCCGACCGCACGATCATCGGGCTGATCGTGCAGCAATCCATTGCACTTGGTGCGGTTGGCTGGAGTTTCGGCCTGATCCTTATCCTGCTAGTCAAGGACTACTTCCCCCGCCGGGTTGTGTTGGAGCCGATCAACGCCGTCGCTTTGGCAGGGATCATCCTCGTTGTCTGCATCGTCGCCAGCGGCCTTGGCGTTCGTGCCGCACTCAAGGTCGATCCGGCCACGGCAATCGGAGGGTGACGTCATGCTCAATGATCCGCGCCGCGTGATTGTAGATGTTACCAATGTCTCCAAGCACTTTGGCGAAGGTGATGCTCGCGTCGACGCATTGAAGGGTGTTGATCTGTCAGTCCAGGCAGGTGAAGTAGTGGCACTACTCGGCCCGTCTGGATCGGGTAAAACGACGCTTCTGAATGTCATTGGCTGCATCATTGCTCCGAGTACGGGGAAGGTTACGCTGGACAATGAGGTGGTTTACGACAAGCAATGGCTGCGAAACGATCTGCGCAAGCTACGGCTCGACAAGATCGGGTTTATCTTTCAGTTCCATAATCTTCTGCCATTTCTCGATGCCAAAGATAACGTTGCCCTGGTGCTGAAACTGGCTGGAAAATCGACGATCGAAGCGCAAAGGCGCGCTATCGAACTGCTGGACTATCTGGAGGTCGGTCACCGCAGGGATGCGATGCCCGCGCTTCTGTCCGGAGGTGAGGCGCAGCGTGTGGCCATCGCACGCGCCCTTGCCAACAGCCCGCGCATTATTCTGGCAGATGAACCAACTGCGGCGCTTGACAGCCAGCGGGCCGGGATCGTGATGGACTTGATGCGCAAGCTCGCGGCTGAGCAAGACGCCTGCATCATTGCTGTGACGCATGATGAAAAGATTTATGACCGGTTCGACAAGCTGTTCCACCTGCGCGACGGCCTACTTGATGGAACGGAAGGGGGCGTGACATGAGAAATGCGACCCTTGGCAACCGCGCCCTGAAAGTAGCGGCAAGCGTAGCATTAGTTTTCGGCGCGTTGACCGTTTTCTCAGGCGGGTGGGCCTTGTTTGGTGGCGAGGAAGCACGCACCGCCGTTGGCGATGCGGTGCCCTTCGTGCTGTGGTTCAACTTTCTGGCGGGGTTCGCCTATGTCGTGGCCGGTATTGGGCTGTTTCTTCGGCACCGGTCAGCGGCCTGGATATCAACAGGCATTCTGGTAGCCACCGTTCTGGTTTTCCTGGCCTTCGGCGTTCATGTGTTGCAAGGCAACGCCTACGAGATGCGCACCGTTGGTGCGATGACCCTTCGCGCGGGTGTCTGGTTAGCCATTTCTGTTGTGGCTTGGATACATATCTTGCGAACGGATTGACCCTGGCAGACCCTGATTTCCCGGCCGTAGAATATTTGGTGAAATCCAACGTCGCTTCACACATGGGACAGGGCCTGGACAATGAATACATGACCGCTCTGTTCGGCTCTCGGTCATTGAGATGGTGTACCGCGTTCCTGATCACCGTCCTCTCAGAGTAATGGCCCAACTGAAGCGCTCAACCAAGCTCTTCATGGAAGAAATACCTGCGGCAGTCATCGCGCCACTGATCGAGATCTGCAAAACCAACGGGATCGCGGTCGCCAAAATAATCGCGAAGCGGCTTTTTTTATACCACGAGGTCTGGCTATCGGCTATTTGCCGAGATTGCGGGATAGGTGTGCCCGGTAAGTCGCTGCTTCTGGCCGCTCAAAAAGTTTGACACATCCGTGATGTCGACATGTCCGCACATCAATCTTGATGAAGGTGCAGATCAAAGATCAACTCATTGGTTCCCTGCTGAACTCTCAGATCATCTTGATTGAAAACATCAAACTGAAATTCAATGATCCCGCGTTTTCCCGATGTCGTAATGCGTTTTGAGACGACGATCAGATCAGCCCGGATCGTGTCACCTGCGAAGACGGGTTTCTCGAACCGCCAGTTCCACCCGAGCGACGCCAGGCCATCGGGTTTTGCTTGAGACTGAAACTTGAGCCCATCAACCACTGGCAGCACAAGTGGGGCTGATCACTTGAACCAAGCAGTCTAAGTCATGGCAACCGATTTAAAGGGTCCAGAACCTAGATTGGCCCGTGGAAACACAAGCCACTGAAAAAACAGGTGGCAAAGCACAGGCTATTTCCCGCAAAGCAAAGATAATCAGGCCTACTACCCGTCTGTCGCCCGGGCAAAAAAGGTGCGTGAAATCGTGTTAAGTACCTATTCTCGCCTCGCGTCATCGCTCAACCACTATCATTCGGCGGTCAACAAGGCCGCGGCACTAATGGTGTCGACCCAAATCTGTGATAGGTGGCGGCACGAGCGTCAATCGCTTAACGACTGTAACAGGTCCAAGCCGGAATCTGCATGATCGTCAATCCAGACACAAAAGCTTGCGACATATCCTTGACACATTCGGGCGCGCGTTACGGGCTATACATCTGAACCAAAAACCACTATCGCCAGATCTTTCCCGGCAATTGGTGACCTATGAATGATTTCTCTGCCCTCCCGAAAACCCTGTCCGCAGCTCTGTCCCAAAAAGGCTATAGCAACTTGACGCCTGTACAAGAGGCTGTGTCAGATGAAGCGCTGGCAGGAAAAGATCTGCTTGTCTCTGCGCAAACCGGTTCCGGCAAGACCGTGGGCTTCGGGCTGGCGATGGCGGAAGAACTTCTCGACAAGCACGGCCGTTTTGACCGACCAGCAGCGCCTTTGGCCGTGGTCATCGCACCCACGCGCGAACTGGCTCTGCAAGTGCGGAGAGAATTCGACTGGCTGTTTGCCGAAGCCGGGATCGTTACTGCATCGGCTGTCGGTGGTATGGATGCGCGCACAGAGCGCAGGGCGCTTGAACGCGGCGCACATGTCGTAGTCGCCACACCTGGGCGGCTGCGCGATCATATCACACGTGGGGTGATCGACCTGAGCGATCTGCGGACCGTCGTCCTCGACGAAGCCGATGAAATGCTGGACATGGGGTTCGCCGAAGATCTTGAATACATCCTTGATCAAACGCCCGAAAACCGGCGCACCCTGATGTTCTCTGCCACTGTTCCACGAGGCATTGCCAGGCTTGCCCGGACCTACCAGAAAGAGGGTGCGCAGCGGATCAAGGTCGGAAGCGCAGATGTCCAGCATTCGGATATAACCTATAGTGCCTTGAACGTAGCTCCGTCGGATATTGAAAAAGCGATCATCAATTTGCTGTGTTATCACGACGTTCAAACCACGATTGTGTTCGCCAACACCCGGTCTATGGTGGCGCGCCTGACCGCGAAACTTTCCAATCGGGGGTTTTCTGTCGTCTCACTGTCAGGGGAACTCAGTCAGGCAGAGCGCACCAACGCGATGCAAGCCCTGCGTGACGGGCGCGCGCAGGTTTGCGTTGCGACCGACGTGGCCGCCCGCGGCATTGATCTTCCAGGGTTGGAGTTGGTGATCCATGCGGATCTGCCCTCAAATGCGGAAACTTTGTTGCATCGCTCTGGACGGACAGGCCGTGCCGGACGCAAGGGAACATCCATTCTGATCGTGCCGGCTCGGCAGCGTTCAAAGGCACAACGATTGCTGAAAACCGCCAAGCTGGAGGCCGAATGGGGCGCACCACCCTCAGCCGATGAGGTGTTTAAACGGGAAGAGGAACGCATCATTTCCAATCCCGCCCTGGATGAGCCGCCAAGTGCTGAGGAAACGGCTTTTGCCGAGCGGCTGCTCAGCGGAAGAACTCCCGAGCAGATCGCCGCAGCCTATATGCGCCTCTACCGAGAGCGCCACTCGGCACCCGAGATCCTTGGAACGGCACCAGAGTCTGGAAAACGCGACACTGATCGGCGCGCGGCGTTTGGGCCAAGCACATGGTTCTCACTTTCTTTGGGACGCAAACAGCGTGCGGAGCCGCGTTGGTTGCTGCCAATGCTGTGCCGCAACGCGGGTTTGTCCAAAGACGCTATCGGCGCAATCCGCGTTCAGTATCAAGAGACCTTTGTCGAGATCGCCAATGATGCTGTGCCCGCAATGAAACAAGAACTGGGCGCTGATCTCATCATAGAACAAGGTGCGACGTTGACCGAGCTGGTGGGCACCCCAGATTTCGATGCCTCGCCCAAAGGACCGCCTGCAGCCCCACAATCATCGGTCGAGCCCGCCAAATCCCGAGCGCTTGATTCAGGCAAACCGTGGAAAGCTGTGCCTGGCTCCGAACGTTCTGACCAAGATGTCCGGACTGCATCCGAGCGCCCTAAGAGCAAAGGAAAATCTGCGGCAGGTACGTCGAACAGACAAGCAAGCGAAGACAAGAAAAAACGGGACTCGGCTCCGCAAGCACGACCGACGCGTGAGCGCGGAAAGGCTAAACCACAGCCCGTCGCAATGGATAAGAAGCGACAAAAGCAAGATAAGAACGCTTCTGACACATCCAAATCTCTGAAAGCACAAAAGGCGCGTTTCAAGACCGACACCAAAGACTCGAAAGCGCCGCGTTCAAAAAGCAAAAACGGCAAGGGCGGAGAAGCAAGGCCTTTCCGCAAGCTTTCAAAGAGAAACTGAGCGCTCGGGCAAGAGACATTCATCACGGACACCGGTACAGTGGCGCATCGTCCTAGGCGGTCCTTAATCCTTCCACCCAATCCGCTTGAGGGCGAAGGACACGGACGGCCAAGAGCAGACATGGATCGCGTTCAAATGCGCATCGATGTTTCTTCGCAAGGCGGACTTTCATGTGTGTTATCAGGCTCTCTGGTGAATTTCATGTCGAGTTAGCTAAATGCCACAACAACGCAGTTCTCACTCGCGTCGTCAGGGAACTGGTGACCCGGTCTTCTCTGATCGTGGCGCTGTTTGGAACCAACAAGGACTCATCTTGCCCCGATGATGAGCACGCGTCGATCATCAATGCGATCGCGAGTGGTGACCCGCAATCTGCGGTAGACAGCATCCAACACCACCTTCTTCACGTTAAAAACAGCCTGGATCTGGAAAAAACCCAAAAGGTTGAACCTGATCTGGCTAAGATACTCACCGGACGCATGTAATTGGTTCTGTCGCAAACTCCGTCCGAACAGGATCGTTGAACTAAAAGGGCATTCTGGCCGGGCCTTTCTGAAAACGTGCCGCCGAAGGAATCCGAGCGATCCGTGCAATACGGTCGCTTCCCGGCACGCGACCAGCCCGTCACTAAGGACAATAACCTGTTCGTCATGGCAGGGCACCGCCAACAATCTGGGGCTGCTGAAAACTCGGCAGCCCCATCGTTTCGGAACAAGTTGGAAACGGCGTTACTTCCCGCGATAAACCAGCCAGTCCGGCAGAATTGCGAGCGCGCGGATCACCCAGGAAAACGGCGCCGGGAAATCCGTGCGGAAACGGCGCCTTGTCATGGCCTTCAACACACGGGTCGCGGCATCTTCGGGCGTCATCAACATGGGCATGCGGAATTTGTTTTTCAGGGTCAGGCGGGTCTTGATGAAACCGGGATTGACCAGTCGCACCAAAACTCCACTGTTTCTAAGATCAAATCGCATGGTTTCGGCAAGGCTGACCAATGCAGCCTTGCTGGCGCCATATCCGATCGCGGCGGGAAGACCGCGATACCCCGCCAGCGATCCGATCAGGGTAATGTCGCCCCGATCCTGCGCAACCATCCTCGGCACCACTTCGCCCAGGACACGCATCGCCCCGGTGAAATTGACATCCACCATGGTCAACGCGGTTTCGCTGTCCCACTCTGTTGTGCCCATGGGTTCGTAGGCGCCGACATTATAAATCACACCGTCCACATCACCCGCCGCCTGCGCCGCGCGACGCACGGAGTCGCCATCGGTCACGTCCAGCGCAAGCACGGTTGCACTGGTCAACTCGGCATTCAGGGTATTAAGTCGCTCGCGATTACGCGCCGACAAGATCAGGTGCGCACCTTCTGCGTCCAGTCGCTTCGCCAGGGCTCGCCCCAATCCTTCGCTAGCTCCGATGAGCCAATATGTCTTGTTTAGGAAATCGGTCATTTGCCGACGTCACCTAACGGCTGGCTTTCGCTTATAAGAGCCGCGGGCGCAGGGCGTTTCCGAAGAAACGGCGCGCGTTTCAGATACAGGATCGCCGCCTGCCAATGTATCAGCGCCAAAACCCGCACCGCACCCAAGGGTCGGCGGACGGCGGCCCAAAGGAGCGACCTGTTTGTTGCCGCACGCCGCTCTCCGGATAGCGTAGCCAGAACGCCCTGGTCTTCATTTTCAAAGGAAATGCGAATGTCGATCCGTGTGTCACTGAAGCCGAAATTGAACCGGTAGTGACCTGCAATTCTCTGAAACGGAGACACGTGCATGAGTTTCTCGGCAACCAGAGTGTCACTACGTGCGATCGGGCGAAATCCTTCGTGTGCGCAAAAATAGCAATGTCGCTGGCCGAAGGTGCTATTAACCTCGGCAACAAAGGCCCTCGGGGTGCCATCAACCAGCGCAATCCAAAAGCTGACCGGGTTGAAATGAAACCAAAGGAAGCTTGGCTGGGTCAGAAGCAAAAGTTGTGCGTCCTTGGTTCGAAACCCACGCTCTTGCAGAACCTGCTTGAACCACGCCAACCCGCGCCCGTCACCCCGTGTTCCGCCATGCTGACGATCCCACAGCGACCATAGATTGAACCGGTTTCGCGACAACAGCCAAGGCGCCTTAACACCAAGATCGGTCAACACAAAATCGACACCGTAGCTGAAGGTGTTCTTCAGCTTTCCGCGTCGGGCATGCAGGGTTTGGGCCTGAATATGTTCCAGCATCATGTGTCCTATACGCGGCTGCGCGGCTCATGGATCAGAACGCGTTGAAAACTATTCTCGTGCTTTTCTGATCCAATTTGACCGGCGCCGCGTAACAGCCTCATAACGTTGTAAAGATGAGGACGGCATGTTCGATCAGATTCACGGCCCAAGAAAGAAAATCGCAATTGTCGGCGGTGGTATATCGGGCCTCTCGTCCGCGTATTATCTGGCGCCCTACCATGACGTCACCCTGTTTGAAGCATCCCCGCGTCTAGGCGGGCATGCCCGAACCGTGATGGCGGGCAAGAACGGCGACCAACCGGTCGACACCGGTTTCATCGTGTTCAACTACGTAACCTATCCCTACCTGACGCGGCTGTTCCGTGATCTCGACGTTCCGGTGATCAAGAGCGTGATGAGTTTCGGCGCCAGCATCAATGATGGCTGGCTGGAATACGGTCTGAACAACGTGGGATCGATCACTGCGCAAAAACGTAACCTGCTGCGACCGCAGTTTTACAAGATGATTGCGGACATCATTCGCTTTGGAAAGCGTGCCGAGGCTGCCGCTACGGATGACAACAAGACCATTGGTGAACTGGTCGAGGAGCTGGGCCTCGGCGATTGGTTCCGCAACAACTACCTGATGCCGATGTGCGGAGCGATCTGGTCAACCCCGGTTGAAGATATAGACCAATTCCCGGCGAAATCGCTGGTACAATTCTTCCGCAACCACGCACTTTTAGCCGGCTCTGGCGAACATCAGTGGTGGACGGTGAAAGGTGGCAGCATCGAATATGTCCGCCGGTTGGAATCCGCGCTTCTGGCTCGCGGCTGTGTCATTCGCACCGATGCACCGGTTCGGCATGTCCAGCGCGACACGCATGAAGTGCGCATCTTTGCTGACAAGGGCCTATCGGCTTCTTTTGACGAGATCATCATGGCTTGCCATTCGGACCAGGCCCTCCAGATCTTGGGGCAAGACGCGACACACGCCGAAGCCGCCGCTCTTGGTAACATCCGCTATCAACCCAATACGGCTGTTCTGCATTGTGATGAAAATCAGATGCCCCGGCGGCGCGCCTGCTGGTCGAGCTGGGCGTACCGGTCGCAGGATGGCGACATCGGCCTCACTTATTGGATGAACAGGCTGCAGAATATCCCTGAATCCGATCCCCTGTTCGTCACCCTGAACCCGTCGACCGAGATCCCTCAGGACAAAGTTTATGACGTAGCGAACTTCGCCCACCCGATGTTTGACAAGGCAGCGCTCAAGGCACAGCGCGACATTCGGGAAATGCAGGGACGCAACCGGACATGGTTTGCCGGAGCATGGAACCGGCACGGGTTTCACGAGGACGGTATCGCCAGTGCAATGCGCGTCGTGCGCGCCCTGAATGAACGTCACCTAATCACAGGAATGGAAAATGCGCTTAATCAACAAGGCTCTGAAATCGAATTTTCTATCGACCTGCGAGCGACTGCATGACGGGCAGCTGATCCTGCGCACCCCCGAGGGCGAGCGCTACTGGCCCAGCTACTTTGCCATGCTCAAGCGCAGCTTGGCCGAGGGTGGGCGCGTGTTGATGCAAGCGATCACCGTCAAAGACAGCTTTTTTGACACATACAAGTCCTCGTCCGATTACATCCGCCAATACGTTTTCCCTGGCGGCATGCTGCTGTCGGACCGTGTTATCGAGGCCCAAGCCAGTAACGCTGGATTCGCAGCTTGCGACAGCTTTGCTTTCGGGCAGGATTATGCCCGAACCTGTCGGAACTGGGCCAATAACCTTACCGCGCAAAAGCGTCGCGTTTCGGAATTTGGATATGGCGAGAGCTTCTTCTGCAACTGGCAGTACTATCTCGAGATCTGTGCCGCGTCCTTTGCCGTGGGGCATACCAATGTCGTTCAAGTGGAGATGGCCCATGCGTAGTTTTGTCTTTGCTTTTGCCTTGCTCGCGTCGCCCACGGGTACGCAGGCGTCCGCAATCAAATCTGTGCTGCCCGATGCCGAAACGCGCGGCACGGCAACTTTTCGTTATATAGGCCTCCCGCTCTACGAAGCTCAGCTCTTCACCAAGTCCGGAGCACCTCTGGACTGGAGCAAGGATTTCGGGCTCGAGCTGAAATACCTCCGCAACCTGACAGAACTTGATCTGGTCGAAGCCACCATGCGCGAACTGAGCCGTACCGGGGCCACCCTGCCGGCGCGCGGCCAGTTGGAAATGTGTTTCAACGATGTACGCAAGGGTGACCGCTATGTCGCCATCTCCAAGGGGCCAAACCAAATCGGGTTCTGGCACAATGGAAAACGGGTTTGCACGCTAAGCCATCCTAGGATCAAGAACAGGTTCATGTCGATCTTTCTTGGCGAAAACACACGTTCGGAATCCTTCACCCGGAAACTGAAGGGCGAGTGATGCTTTACCCGCGTGTCAGCCTCTATGCGCTGATGCTGGCCGCGGCTGGCATTCCGCTTTACATCCACTTGCCGCGGTTTGCTTCGGTCGAGCTTGGCATCGGGCTGGGGGCAATTGGCACGATCCTGTTGGTCATCCGGCTGGTCGATCTTGTTCAGGACCCACTGATTGGCTGGGCAATCGACCGCTGGCCACGGGCACAAATCCTGTTTGCCAGCGCCGCGGCGCTTGGGCTGGCGATCGGCTTTCCATTGCTATTCACCGCTCAACCGGGGCCAAACGCGATGCCACGTCTGGTGGCAATCCTTGTTCTGCTCTTCTCGGCCTACAGTCTTGGCATGATCCTGCTCTATGGACGCAGCGCCACTCTGGCAGCCACACCGACGCCACGCTCTCTGATGACGCTGGCGGCGTTTCGTGAGGGTGGCATGCTGGCTGGCGTGGTGATTGCCGCCATTGCACCGGCTTTCCTTGTCACCCTTGGGGCCACCGGTCAGGGATACGAAGCGTTTGGCCTGTTTCTTGGAGCGCTGGCCCTTGTCGTTGCCGTGATCACCCTGCCGATCTGGCGTCGCGAACCCATCGAAGGCGACCGTATGTCCCTTGGTGCGCTACGCCAAACTGGCGCTCTGAGACTTCTCGTGTTGGCACTGGTCAACAGCCTACCTGTTGCCATTACCTCGACATTGTTTCTTTTTTTCGTGGAAGACCGCTTACAACTGCCGGGCAAAGCCGGCCCCTTGTTGATCCTGTTCTTTCTCAGCGCAGGTTTCAGCGTGCCGCTATGGGCCCGTCTGAGCCAAAGAATGGGCTCGAAGGCCACGCTGTTGGTCGCCATGCCCTTGGCAATCCTCGGCTTTGTCGGGGCCGCGTTCCTAACACCCGGCAGTCAGGTTGGCTTTGCGGTGATCTGCCTGGCATCCGGCGCCGCCCTGGGGGCCGATATGGTTATCCTTCCGGCTATGTTTTCGGTGGCGCTGACCCGGGCGGGTCTAAAGGCATCGTTAGCTTTTGGCATCTGGTCCTTTGCGGGCAAACTTGGCCTTGCTGTGGCCGCTTTCGCTGTTCTGCCCGTGCTGGAAAGCAGTGGCTTTAGACCCGGCGCGACAAACAGCACTGAGGCCCTGAATACATTGAACATCTCTTATGCCGTCCTTCCCTGCATCCTGAAACTCGGCGCCTTGGCGCTTGTCCTGGCGCTTCCTACGGAGAACCCAACCCAATGAAACTCCTTACTGCCCTGCTCATTCTTGCCGCTCTGGTCATGGCGGCAAAGTCCATGTTTCTCAGTTTTCGCGCACAAACCTCGTCAGACTATGCCGATACAAGCCCTGCCTTTTCGCTCAAAACCCACCTGAGCGGTGAAATCCTCTCCGAAGGTCTGATTTATGGCCCAACCGGAAAGATGACGAACAGCTTCGTTGCCAGAATGGTCGGTGAATGGGACGGCGACACTGGTACGCTGAGCGAAGAGTTCACCTATTCAAACGGCAAAAAGCAAAGTCGCAAATGGTTCCTGAAGCTCAGCGACGGCAACACGTTCACCGCCACCGCCGACGACATTGTCGGCGAGGCACGAGGAGTCGTTTCTGGGTCAACAATCAAGATGGAGTACCAGATCATTCTGCCGGAAGACGCGGGCGGTCACACGCTGACAGCAACCGACTGGCTTTACCTAACTGAAAACGGAGTCATCATGAACAAGTCCGAGATGCGCAAATTCGGCATCAAGGTGGCCGAGTTGATCGCGACCATGCGCCCGGACCACGAAGCACGACGCTGAACCGGGATGGGACCCGAACAGAAGGACCTGTCCTGATGAACAAAATCTACCCATTCTTGCGATGACAGTTGCACTGGCGTCTGTTGTGTTTGCGCCGTCGCCATTGATGACAAATGAATTCTCAGGCTACCGGCCCGAACAGTTTCCTGTCACCATGGACTTCTGGCCGGATCAACCCTCGGGGTGGGGCTTTGGCATCTGGGGTGTGATCTATATTGTCTGACGTCAGCGCGAATGGGACAGTTTAGGTTGATTTGATAAGAGAGGGTTTCTGGCACATCGTAACCACCAAGGAGTGGAGATGAGACAGACACCCGGACTCAAGCAGAGCCATGGCGAGATGGTCGTCAAGTCGCCGCCTATGCGCCAACAGGACAGCTTTGCGCTCAGGGACCTTGCCGTCGCCAGATGCGTAGAGCTCTGCAAAACATCGCATTTTCGTCAAAGGAACTCCTGTCGAGCGAAGTGACGCCAATAACTCCAACCAATCGACATCTGTCTTCTTGAACCTGCGTTTGCCATCCGAGCCGCGTTGGATGAAGGGCATAGCCCCGATTTCTCATGGAAGCGAATTGTCGAGATGCTGAGCCCGGTGAGTCCGGCAACTTCTGAAATCATCATACTATCAGACCCTTTCGCCCAGGCTCCTACAGTCCTGAAGCTACTTCAGGTCAAGCGTCTTTTATAGAGCTTCTCAGCAATCGGCTTTCGACGACAGTGCAGCATAGGATAAATAGGACTCTCAACTTCAATTAGATTGGTCGCCGCATGCCCTACTGCCAGATGGTAGCGCTCAGGCAAAAAGGCCAGTTGCAAACAAATCAGGCGTTCGCCCACTGCCCGCAATGGGTTTCTTTCAACGTGCCCTGTCCGGCGTGTCTTCCGGTTCACGTGCAATCAGGGCTTCGATCTGCTGCGTGACAGGTTCCGGCAACGCACCGTGCGAGAGAGCTTCCACAAGTCCTTCGATCTGTTCGACGGTGCGAGCGCCTGGAAGCCAGATCGTTTTCATCGGCACGAAGGGCGAATTGGACGGCGAATGGCTGTCCATCACGGCAGTTGGAGCATCATGGCTACCCTTGCCGCGTTTGGTGTGGCGCTGTTCAGCGCGCGCGATTTGCTGGCGGCCGCACGCAGCACGCGGTTGAATGCCGTCAACGCGGCCTCTCTGGTCACGCAACTCGCGCCCCGACAACATCTGCTGATCACGGGTGGCACCGGTTTCATCAGGCAACGTCTGGTCGAGGCCCTGGTTGCTGGTGGCCACCACGTCACCGTCCTGACCCGCAACCTGCAAAAGGCCGACGCATTGCCCCATCCGGTACGCCTGATCACCTCACTCGAGCAAATTGACAACACAGAGCGCTTTGACGCCATCGTCAATCTGGCAGGTGAGCTGGTGGCAAACGCGCATTGGACGCGTCGGAAACGCGCGCATCCTGCAGTCTCGGGTCGTGATGACGAAAGATTTCGTCGCACTGATCCGCAGGCTGGATCAAAAACCATCTTGCCTAATCACCGGTTCCGCCGTGGGCTGGTATGGGCCGCGGCAAGACGAGATCCTCACCGAAGACGACACCTACCACCCCGTCTTCATCCATGAGGTGTGCGACACATGGGAGCGCGCCGCTGCGCCAATCGTGGGTATGGGCATCCGGGTTGTGCAACTGCGTAGCGGTCTGGTGCTAGGGGTAGAAGGCGACATGCTGGCCCGAATGCTGACACCTTTCGAATTTGGTGCCGGTTGTCAGCTGGGGGATGGACAACAGTGGATGCCCCGAGGAACGCCGCGCCCGCCGCACAACGCCGGAACCCAGACGAATCCCAGTGTTGCGCGAGGCAAGGGTAGGACGTGTTACGGCTTGGCTTGCTTGTTGGTGCACAGACCCAGAAGCGCATAAATCGGGCAGAATTTCATGAAGGCCGTCAGCACAAACACAGCTCCAAGCCAACCCCAGGGGCCGATGGTGCCGGTCAGTGCCAGAAGGATCAGCACGCCACCGAGGATCAGGCGCAGAACCCGGTCGACAGAACCAACATTAGACGTGAATTGCATGGTCGAATCTCCTTGATTATCTGGTCCAAGATTCGCTGTTTTCCAAACCGTGTTATGTGACGAGGTCACACAACTCCCGCTCTGGCATGGTGGTGCAGGGCTGGGCGATCCTGCAGATAAATCACACCTCGCTCAAGCCTGACCCATCCCCGATGTTCAAAATCCTTGAGGATACGGGACATGACTTCGCGTGCGCTGCCCAGTTCGGCCGCAATGCGCTGGTGCGTGGTGCGGATATCGCCCGAATGTGCGCCTTGATCCAAAAGCCACTGCGCCAATTTCAGGTCCATCCGGTTAAGTAGAAGATCATCGATAACCTCGGACAGTTCAACAATGCGTTGTGAAAACGCCATGAAGACCGCACCTCGAAATTCTGCATCTGTGGCCAGCAACGTGTTGAACTTGTCCCGCCCGATGGCCAGCGCCGTCACCGGCCCCTCGGCATAACCGAACCCTGAATAGGGGATGTCCGACAACATGCACGAGGTCGTCATAACGCAACTGTCGTACGGGCCAACCCGATAAAGAACAACGGTCCGCCCTGACGGGCTGGTTTGTTCCACTCGGACGATGCCCGAACGAATGATCAAAAACACCTCACCGTAAGCGCCCGGTGCAAACAGTTGGTATCCGTCTGGTATGGCCAGACGACTTCCTTCGGACTTGAGCCGGTCGAGAATTGCCTGGCTCCAGTTCTGTTGGGTCACTGCTTTACCTCCGTATCACGCTCTCTTCCGGGTTTTTTGCCTTGGGACCCTCGCGGGCAAACCCAATAAATCTGTGACGAACCCATCTGCACAGGATCAATGTTGAAGATTCTGTCAATTCAAGCCTTGAATACCAACACCTCATGGGTCCGAAACGAGCTCCATTATCTTTTGGAAGGCTTCCCCATTCCTACGGGTTCCCCGGAACGACTGTCCCCGTTGCGTTTGAGTGCCGGAACGTCAAAGTCATCGCTGTCAGATGGGCGGAAGTCGAGATGACTCCTGAGAGCCGATTACCGGCCTAACAACTGGCGGGAAAATCGCCTCTCCAGCTCCGTCTGTGCAGTTCTCAAAGAAATCTGCGACAGAACCTTATTGTTTCAAGGATGAATAGCATTCTCAGGGCATCTTGAGATCATAGAAGTGTGCGGCGGTTTCTCTGAACACAGCCGATTGGGCCTCAGCCGGAACCAGATCACGGTAAGCCTGTACCAGCGATGTGTAATTGCCATAGAGTTTGTCGACCGGGAAATTCGAGCCAAACATGACCCTCTTTGGTCCGAATTGTTCAAGGCAAATCTCCACGATCGGGCGAATACTCTCAGGCGCCCAGTTGTGATCGAACATGCCCAGACCTGAGAGCTTGCATGAGACGTGCGGCAGATCGGACAGAGCGCGCAATCTTTGAGCCCAGCTTTTCAGGCCCGCCGGAGTGCGGTCATATGGTGATCCGGCATGGCATAGAGCGACTCGTGTATTCGAGGCTTGCGCGAGAACTCGGGTGGTTTTTCCGATCAAATCAGGAATGAGCTGCAGATCAAAGCTGACGTCACGCCGTCCAGCCTCATTCAGTCCGTCCAGAAACCGCGGATCGTCCAACAGGAAATTGGTTCCCGTCTGCGCGTCCTCTCCGGGTGCGCGCCCGACGATCTGGCGCACACCGCGTACAGTTGGAAGGGCCTGAAACGTATCAAGCTGGGCGTGTAGGTCAGCCGAGGTCAGGTCACAGAACACAACCTGCGCCATTGGCCAGTCTGGATTGGTTTCGGCGACAGCTTGAACCCACCGGGCTTCGTCCAGACCGTTTTTGGCCCCCACCTGGATATGGATCGAGGCACCGACTCCGCAGGGCGCGGCTTCGGACCGGAACTCGCGCAGTAGATAATTCCGTTGAATCGGCGTCGGGTCGCCAAAGAACCTTTCCACCCCGCGCGCCATCAGCCAGGGGTAGTTTACAGCTTCAAGGTCCCAAAGGTGGTGATGGGCATCGATCCAGCCGGTCATGTTCGCGGTACTTTCGACATGCGCCCCAAAATATCGACACCCTGTTGTTTCCAGAAGTGCAGCAGGTCAATGAAAACCCAGTTCTCGGCCAGCTTGTCACCCGCGCGACGATAGATGTCGATCACACGGAATTCACCGGCCTTGCCTGTGGCGGGCATACCCATGAACCCGCCGGTGGGCCGCGCCGTGAAATTCGGCCAGCCGAAAAAGCCGCCATAGTGACCCTCAGCCAAGCGGCAAATGTGCTTGGTCTTCGAGCGGTCCGTTAAGGATGCGCGGAACGGGCCTGAGTGCTGCTTTGCATAACGCTCAATCGTATAGGTCGCACCGATCCCTGCGGGCCCCCACCAAATCATGTCTTCGCTCCATGTCTGGCGCAATTCTTCCTCAAGGCTCAGGCCGCTGTTCCATTGGCCGAGATCGGAAATCATGGCATTGATCGTGTCGAGAGTTTTCTCGCCTTCTTCGGCAGGCTGCGGGCTGAACATCAACCCGTCATGCGTCATCGGTCCGGGTTGAACCAGATGGGCTGCAGTTTGAGGCGGGAAGGGCTGCAACCCGACCTGCATCATGAAATGCGGGATGTCGAAATACATCGCCGTTTCGGCGATCTTGCCATTCTCGATCTTGTTGAACTCACAATAGCGCAAAAACGCCATCTTGCCCGTGGGGGCGATGCCCAGCCACGCATTGTCGAACAGGCCCATCAGATGCCCCATTGAAACAACCCAGACCAAGGTGAATCCGTCCATCTCGTTTTTTCCGGCCATGAACACGTCCATCCGGCGCTGCATTTTCCTTAGACTTTGCTTCAGGGGACGCCAGAATGCCTGTGCTACGTCATGGGTGCCCCGAAGCTCATCAAACGGGTGGAAACCGCGCCACAGGTAGTCTTCTGTGCAGAACTCAGACAACGTGTTGGCGATATCCGATTCTTTTACGCTGCTGAGCGCCGTGTAGTAATCCAAGATGATCGATTTTTGGATTTCATAGGACATTATTATTTTCTTTCAGTTCTTTAGTCGCTGCCAAGGGGCGAATTGCGAGGAAGATGAAGTCGGCTTTTGCACACGCATGCAAAAAAAGCTTGCCAGATGTTTCTTTTGTTGTCTATGGTTTTGCAAGCGTATGCACTACGAGTGCAGCAGGGAGGACAGAATGGCCGAAATTCAACTTCGCAATGTTGGAAAGCGTTGGGGATCGTTTGTCGGAGTTGACAATTTTGACCTGACAATAGCCGACAAGGAATTTCTGGTACTTCTTGGGCCGTCAGGTTGCGGAAAGACCACGACAATGCGCATGATTGCTGGCCTCGAGGACGCATCTGAGGGTGACATCCTGATAGACGGCGCCCGAGTAAATGACATGGAGCCCAAAGACCGAGACGTTGCAATGGTGTTCCAGTCATACGCCCTGTACCCCAACATGAACGTTTACGAGAATATTCGCTTCCCGCTTAAAGTTCGCGGTATTGACCCTGCTACCCATGACGAAAAAGTGCGGCGCGCTTCGGCCATGGTTGAGTTGGATGACTTCCTGCACCGCAAGCCAGCGGAATTGTCTGGTGGTCAGCGTCAGAGGGTTGCCTTGGCTCGTGCCATAGTGCGCGAGCCGAACGTGTTCCTTATGGACGAGCCACTATCCAACCTTGACGCAAAACTGCGCGTTTCCACCCGCGCACAGATCAAGAACCTCAGCCACGAATTGGCGGTCACCACGATCTATGTCACCCACGACCAGATCGAGGCTATGACACTGGCTGATCGGGTGGTGATCATGAAACAGGGTGTCGTGCAACAGGTCGGTACTCCGGTCGATATATATGACACCCCCGCCAACACCTTTGTCGCCAGCTTTATCGGCAACCCGGCAATGAACCTTGTCGATGGCGAGGTTCAGGGTGGCGTGTTTCGCGCCAAAAGCACTGAGGTACACGGGTTGAACGCGCCCGACGGTCCTATCACGCTGGGGTTTCGCGCCGAGGACGCCAATGTTGTGGAAAGCGGCGGCGAGATCAATGCACCGATCTATACACAAGAGCTGTTGGGCGACAGCACCATGGTCTCGGTTCGGATCGGTGGTGCGCTGGTCTCGGTCAAGGCCGACAAAACCTATCGGGCCGAAATCGACGATCAGGTCTCGATTCATATCCATACCGACCACTGCCATCTGTTTGATGCGCAAACTGGGGCTCGCCTGGAAGGCTGAGAACCGCAAACGACACCCGTTGGGACGGGGTAACCAGGGTGCAGACTTCGAAGATGCACCCATCCATCTAGGGAGGAATATTGATGTTTCTGAAGAATATTGCATTGGCCGGCTCGGTAGCCGCCTTTGCCGCAAGCGCAGGATATGCCTGCGAAATCGGCGCACGTGTCAACATAGTCGGTAATGAATTTGCGGCCATCCAGGCCGTCGCAGCCGGAGCAAAGGAATGCACCGGAGCGCCGGTAGAATCCAACCTGACATCCGAGCACCAGACCATCAACGTGGCTGGCCTGTCAGGCAATCCGTCGGAATACACAACCGCAATCATCGCCAATAGTTCGGTTGTGGCACTGATGAACGAAGACGTTATTCGTCCGCTCAATGATCTGGTGGAAAAATATGGCCAGGACCTGCAGCCTGGGCAGCTGATCAAGATTGGCGACAACATCATGGCCGTCGCCTTTATGGCGAACGCGCAGCATCTGATGTATCGCAAGGATGTTCTGGAACAGGCTGGCGTCGAAGTGCCGACCACCTATGAGGAAATGCTCGAGGTGGCCGAGGCCATTCGTGCGCAGGGCATCATGCAAAACCCGGTTGGTGGAGCCTATGCATCGGGTTGGAACCTGGCGCAGGAATTCAACAATATGTTCCTTGGCTATGGCGGCAGCCATTTTAAACCCGGTACGGCGGAACCCAACGTGAATTCTGAGGCCGGTGTCAACACCCTGAACATGATGAAGGCTTTGTCGGAATACATGAATCCCGACTTCCTGACGCATGACTCTAATGCCACCAATGCCGAATACCGCGCTGGCAACGTTGCGATCATGAATATGTGGGGCTCGCGCGCATCGCAGCAAACCACTACCGAAGGTGTGCTACAGGAGGTGATCGATGGCCATGCGATTGGCGCTCCGCTGACGGTTGGCGGCGGCACCACACCAGCGACGACCCTGTGGTGGGACGGTTGGACTGTCGGAAAAAACATTCCGGATGAAGAAGCTGAGGCCACGTTCATTGCTATGAAGCACGGCATCCGCCCGGACATGCTGAATGATGAAACCACGCCTCTGGCAGTCTGGCTTATCGAAGGTTACCAGCCTGGTAAAGATGCCCAAGGTGTGTTTGCGGCAGCCAAGATGGGTACACTGCCCTATCCGATGTTGCCTTACATGGGCTTGATGCACACGGCGCTCGGCAACGAACTTGCGGACTTCATGCAAGGTAAGGAATCAGCCGAGCAGGCATTGGCCGATGTCGAGGCTGCTTATCGGGCTGCCGCCATCGAGCAAGGTTACCTTCAATAAGATGTGCCTTGTGCGGGCGTTCTTGAACGGCGTCCGCACAAACACACCGATGAGAGGATTGCAACGTGCGCCATAAGACATTCCTTTGGTTCTTCTTGCCCACAGGTCTTGCGATGTTGTTGTTCATCGCCATGCCTATTGTCTCGGTGGTGACCCAATCGATTTTCGCCCCGCACCCGGCCGTTCTGTTGGAGGTTGAGAACTGCACCCCGCTTATCGGATGCACAACCGAGACCACTGTTGATCAAGCGGCCACTGCGGCCCTTCGCGCCGAGCAACCTCTGGGCCGGTTTGTGGGATTGGACATTTACTTTAATCGAGGCCATCTGGCGACACAGGAGTTTGGTCAAGTCTGGGCCTCGAGTGACAATTGGGGCGAGTTTTTCTCGGAGCTCGGGAATTTGCCCTTTTATCGGGCAATGGCGTTTACGCTGACCTTCGTAGCTGTCGTGACACCGCTCACAATTGTATTGGGGCTGTTGATTGCGTTGGCGGTCAACTCCTTGCACCGGCAACTCAAGGGTCTGATGATCTTTTTCTCTCTTCTGCCCATGATTGTGACCCCGCTGATCGGTTCGCTCATCCTGTTTTGGATGATTGACAGTCGCGGGGTGATCGGAAACGCCCTCGTATATCTGGCCGGAGATCCGAATTTCAGCCTAAAAGCCTCAACAGGGCTGATGTGGGTAGCACTGATGGTCTATGGTGTTTGGCACGCCGCTCCTTTTGCCTTTGTCGTGTTCTATGCTGGTCTGCAAACCTTGCCCCAAGACCAGATCGAGGCTGCCCAGATCGACGGGGCTACGCGCTGGCAACAGGTCAAATTTGTGGTTGTTCCCCACCTCATGCCTCTGGTCACATTTGTTGCGCTGATCCAGTTGATGGATAACTTCAAGGTGTTTGAACCTATCATCGGCTTCAGCGCACAAGCGCATGCGCAATCACTCAGCACCTTCATCTTTTACGATCTCGGTGGCGAGACTCGGCAACTGTCTTCCGCTGCCGCTACCTCTGTGATGACGATAATCGGGGTCGCCATTCTTCTGTCGCCCGTGCTTGTCCGCACCTGGCGCGATTTCAAAGGAGCGAGATAATATGGCCAGCCGCGCACAAAGAATGCCTACAAGCCTTCGGATCGCCTCGTCCCTGTTTGTGCTCCTTTGGTTTATCCTGGCCGCCTTTCCGTTCCTTTGGACGGTTTGGGGATCGTTCAAGGTCGAGCTGGATTTCTTCTCGATCGCTGACTGGACCAACGCCCTGACCGGCGCCCGAACCGAAGCGGTTTATGGCTCGCCGTTCACCACCACCGGATATGAGGGCGCATGGATTCAGGAAGAGTTCTGGCGCAATGTTCTGAACACCGGGATCGTGTGTTTCTTTGTAGTTACCATCTCGCTGACCATCGGAACGTTAGGGGGTTACGCCCTTTCGCGGTCAACCTATAGCTACACATTTTGGCTTTTGATCACGGCGTTGATTTTCCGTGCAATGCCGCCAATCACTCTGGTCTCAGGATATCTTCTGCCCTTCTTTGAATGGAATGTTTGGGGGATTCTTCCGACCACCATTATCGTGCTGGTGGCAATCAACCAGCCGTTCACCCTGTGGATGCTGCATTCCTTCTTCAAGAACATCCCGAGCGAGTTGGATGAAAGTGCCAAGGTCGACGGATGCAACCAGTTTCAGGCTTTCCGACGCGTGATCATTCCGGTGATGTGGCCGGGTGTCATTACCACCGGGCTGTTCTCCTTCCTGTTGGCCTATAACGATTTTGCTGTGGGCGCGATGCTGCTGTCCGAAAGCAACCGCACCATGGTGCCTGCCATCGCCGCCTTCCTCGGTACAACACAGACTGAGGGCAACGTGATGTTTGCTGTTGCGGCGGTGGTTTCAGCCACAGTTCCACTGTTCCTCCTGGTGATGTTCTTCCAGCGTCAGATCGTGGGCGGCCTGACCGCCGGGGCTGTGAAAGGCTGACACAAATGGGGCGCACTCATCCTCAGTCCGTATCTGCCCACGCGCACGCAGCCAGCCTGAACTTGGCTGCGCGCCGGGCCCGTCGGCCGGGACGAATTCCATTTGCTTTGATGCGCGCAGGTCCTCGTGCCAGCACACCGTCACAGCGAATAGGAACACGTTCTAAAAAGGAAAGCGCCATGAACAAGCGCGCAAATCGCCCAGCGATGGGTATTGCTACCGGAACCACGTTTGAAAACAAACAGCTTTATCGTCAGTTTCTCGAAAGCTTTGATAAGGGCCTCGGCGAGACCATGGAGACGGCCGCCAGCGAGATTTTCGCCGCAACGGCCACTACCGAAGCGAGCCATCCGATCAATGCAGCCCCCGATGGCAACGGCTACGTCAGCTCTGTCATCTTTGCGATATCAGAGGCGTTCGAGGGGCTCACCCGTCAGAACTATGTGGTCACGGGTGGCGAATACCTGGGAAGCGAGTGGGTCACCTCAACCGGGTATTTCCATGGTCATTTCACGCGACCGCTTTGTGGTATTCCACCCAGTGGCAAACTGGCATTTCTGCGGTTTGGTGAGTTCCACCGAATGGAAGATGGCAAGATCGTCGAATCCTATGTCTTCCTCGGCTTTGCAGAACTGATCATCGCACTCGGCCTCTGGCCTTTGAACCTACAGGGCTATGAAGGTGTCGTGCCGGGTCCGGCAACTCATGACGGCATCGTCATTGGGCCATCAGACCCAGCGCAGTCACGCGCCACAGCAGATCTGGTCGAGGACATGCTAATACAGCTGACGACCGAAGACCAAAGCTGGCGACCTTATTGGGATGACCGAATGGTGTGGTACGGTCCCGGCGGGCTAGGCTCTTATGCGACTGTGGATGCGTTTGCCGGCTTCCAGTCCCCTTTCGAAAACACGTTCGAGGGCTGGGGCGACGGCACGGATGCAGGCGTCACCGGCGTTGGTTCGAATTGCAAGGCCGGGGATGGCGACTATGCGTTCCTGTGCGGCTGGCCGCAGATCACCGGCGTCCACGTCAAACCCTTCCTGGACCTGGAGCCAACGGGAAAACGCGTTTTTATGCGTGACTGCGACTGGTGGCGCTGCGCAGACGGCAAGATCATCGAGAACTGGTGCATGCTCGATATTCCACATCTGCTGTTGCAACTGGGTTACGACCTTTTTGCCGAAATTTCTGAACAGACCCAATGAGCTGTTCTGCCAGACATAACGCCATTGCGCGCCACCCGGCGCTCAACCGGATGCCAAGGGATTTTCTGACAGCAGGCTGACCTTCCCAGTCGACACAGAAAACCCCTTGGTAACCATAAAAGGAAAAAACACATGAAGGGCTCCCGCCCCGAACAGGCCGTGCTGACCAAAGACACGGACATGAGCAAGACAACCGAAACCCGCGCCGTGATCGAGGGCATGGTCGATGGTTTGAATGATCACCGCATCGACGATATCGGCGAATTCTTCGCCGAAGGGTTCCGCTGGATCGGCAACCAGGGCTGCGGCACCAAAACTGGGCTCAAGGAGTTTCAGAACAACTGGCAGCGCCCGTTCCAGGCAGCATTTTCTGATAAGACCTGCATCGACGAGGCCCGACTTTACATGGGCGAGTGGGCTGCCGCTTTTGGCCGACAGGAGGCGACTCATTCGGGCGAGTTCTTGGGCATCGCTCCGACGGGAAAGCGGGTCGAGATCCGTTACATGGATTTCTGGAAAGTCGTCGATGGCAAGATCATCGACAATTGGGTGAATGTCGACTTCGCCCATGTCGCCACGCAGCTTGGCGTTGATCTGTTCAATGGCGAAGGCTGGGAAGCATTTGACCGGGGAGAAAAAACTCCACCCCGGCCTGAAAACTGAGGATAGAGACAATGGCTATTGAATACCTGAAACGCGGCAAACCAGAAGCTGACCGAGCAGAAGACGATGCCAAAACCCGAGCTGTTGTCGAGGCAACGCTGGCGGATATCGAAACCCGCGGCGATACCGCTGTGCGTGAGCTGTCAGAGAAGTTCGACAATTACTCGCCGGAATGCTTCCGTCTAAGCCAGGATCAGATCGACGAATTGATCAACTCGCTGACTGAACGCGAACTGGCCGATATCAAATTCGCGCAGAAGCAGGTGACGAACTTTGCGCAGGCACAACGCGACTCGATGCTGGATATCGAGGTTGAAACTCTGCCAGGAGTGATTTTGGGTCACAAGAACATCCCTGTGCAGTCGGTTGGCTGCTACGTGCCGGGCGGCAAGTTCCCGATGGTGGCATCGGCGCATATGTCGGTCGCAACAGCAAAGGTTGCGGGTGTTCCGCGCATCATCGCATGTACCCCGCCGTTTCAGGGCAAACCCAATGCGGCCGTAATCGCAGCGATGCATCTGGGCGGTGCCCACGAGATCTACGTGATGGGTGGGATCCAGGCCATCGGCGCCATGGCGATCGGGACTGAGACCATTGATCCGGTTCACATGCTGGTTGGCCCCGGCAACGCCTTTGTGGCCGAAGCCAAGCGCCAGCTGTTTGGCCGCGTCGGTATCGATCTTTTCGCGGGTCCGACCGAGACGATGGTCATCGCCGATGAAACTGCTGCAGATGCCGAGCTTTGTGCGACCGATTTGCTGGGACAGGCCGAGCATGGCTATAACAGCCCCTGCGTTCTCGTCACCAACTCGCACAAGCTGGCCCAAGAAACACTGAGCGAGATCGACCGTATCCTCGGAATCCTGCCCACCGCAGGTACCGCCAAAGTCAGCTGGGAAGAATATGGCGAGGTCATCGTCTGCGACACCTATGACGAGATGCTGCAAATGGCCGAAGACATTGCCTCCGAGCACGTTCAGGTCATGACCGACCGCGACGACTGGTTTTTGGAAAACATGACCTGTTATGGCGCGCTGTTCCTGGGGCCGCGCACCAATGTGGCCAACGGCGACAAGGTGATCGGAACCAATCATACACTGCCGACCAAGAAGGCCGGGCGCTATACAGGCGGGCTCTGGGTCGGCAAATTCATGAAAACCCACAGCTATCAGAAAGTCGTCACTGATGAGGCCGCGGCGATGATCGGCGAATACGGCTCGCGCCTGTGCATGCTGGAAGGCTTTGTCGGCCATGCCGAACAATGCAACATCCGCCTCCGGCGTTACGGGGGCATCAACGTGCCCTATGGTGAAGGCGCACCATATCCCGAGACGGCGGAGGCGTCCTCGTAAGCGGGACGATTCTTTCGCCCGGAATCGACCGGGGCGCAACAGAATTTTTTGAATAAGAAGTTAACACGATGCGAGATTTCGCAATGGATACTCACTCTACCCACAAGGCCCTGATCGCGCCCCTGCGCGAGGCTATGTATAAATTCGACGAAGCCGGGGTACGAGATGCGCTGGAGGCGGTAATCGCGCCCGATGCTGCCATCCACATGTTGTATCCATTCGGAGATCTGACCGGCCCGCAGGGACTCTATGACACCTGTTATGCGCCGATACTAAAATCCATGCCCGATCTTGAGCGTCGCGACTGGATCGTCATGGGTGGTCGGACAGAACAGGGCAACGACTGGGTCGGCTGCGGCGGCCACTACTTCGGCACCTTTGTCGCCCCCTGGCTGGACATCCCGCCGACCGGGCATTTGGTCCATATGCGGTTCCACGAATTCTACCGTTTCGAAGAAGGCAAGGTTGTCGAGATCCAGACACTCTGGGATATTCCCGAAGTCATGATGCAGGCGAATGCCTGGCCAATGGCCCCGTCTCTGGGGCTGGAGTTCTGCATCCCCGGCCCGGCGTCTCTGGATGGCGTTGTATCCGGACCGTGGGATGAGGTGAAATCTCTGGCCTCGTGCAATCATATCGTCGACATGCTGAAACATCTTGAGAAACACCCCAGCCAGGGTGGGCCCGAAGTGATGGAGATGGAGCGGTTCTGGCATCCGCGCATGAACTGGTACGGCCCCGCCGGGATCGGGACAGCGCGCGGTATCGCGGGATTCCGCAACTGGCACCAGGTTCCCTTCCTCAACGGAATGCCCGATCGTGGCCAGCACGCTGACGAGATTACCTTTCATTTTTTTGGTGATGGCGACTACGCCGCTGTGACCGGCTGGCCGAACATGATCCAGACCGTCACCCATGACGGCTGGATGGGGATTGCGTCTTCGGGCAAACGGATCACTTTGAAGTCACTTGATTTCTGGCGTCTGGAAGGTGGGCTGATCCGCGAGAATTGGGTGTTGGTCGATCTGCTGGACGCGTATCGGCAATTGGGCGTAGATGTTTTTGCCCGACTGCGTGAGTTCAATAAGGCACGTGTACCGGGCACCATCCCATTCCCGGTCGGCGAGGTCTGATATGCCACATTTTCCCAGCACCCCCAGTTTCGACCTGAGCGGCAAGCGAGCTTTGGTCGCCGGAGCCTCGTCGGGCATAGGCATGGCCTGCGCTGTGGCGCTGGCGGAACATGGTGCTGAGGTCACTTTGGCAGCGCGCCGTGCAGGTGCGCTGCAGGATATTGCAAAAGATATGTCGGCGCAGGGATGGTCTGCCAGGGTTCTGGAACTGGATGTTTCGGACGTGGCGGCAACCGCTGAAGCTGTAGCGCAAAATGGGCCGTTCGATATTCTGCTGAACTCAGCCGGGCTTGCCCGACACGGCAAGGCCGTGGAAACACAGCCTGAAGATTTCGATGCGGTGATAGGGGTCAATGTCAAAGGTGCATATTTCCTGACCCAGGCTGTTGCCAAAGGCCTGCTTGACGTCGGCCGTCCCGGTTCACTGATCAATATCTCTAGCCAGATGGGCCATGTTGGTGGTCGCGAACGCGCGGTTTATTGTGCGTCGAAATTCGCGGTTGAAGGCTTCACCAAGGCGATGGCGCTTGAGTTCGGACCGTCAAAGATCCGGGTTAACACGATTTGCCCCACCTTCATTCTGACGGATCTGACAAAGTCGACTTTCGACGATCCGGATAAGCGGGCCTGGATTCTGGACAAGATAAAACTGGGTCGCCCGGGAGAGATTGAGGACATCATGGGGGCGGTGGTTTATCTGGCCTCGGACGCGTCGGCGCTGGTGACGGGCACGGCATTGATAGTTGACGGAGGTTGGACGGCAGACTGATGGCGACACAAAAAGTTACATCACTAGAAGTTGCCCGTCTCGCCGGGGTCAGCCAATCTGCGGTCAGCCGTGTGTTCACCCCCGGCGCGTCGGCATCGAAAAAAACCGTTGAAAAGGTGCGCAAGGCGGCCAAGGAACTGGGCTATCGCCCGAACGTTCTGGCCCGCGCTGTGGTGTCCGGGAAAAGCCGGATCATCGGGCTTGTCGTGGCCTATCTGAACAACCAGTTCTATCCCGAGGCGCTGGAGAAGCTGACAAACACGTTACAGGAACGTGGATACCACGTGCTGATATTCATGGCTTCGCATGAGTCTGGAAACATCGACAATGTGGTCGAAGAAATACTCGACTTTCAGGTCGAAGGGATCATCGCCGCTTCGGTGGCTTTGTCCTCGGATTTGTCCGACCGCTGCCGAACGGCCGGTATACCGATGGTGTTGTTCAATCGGGCACAAGATGACACGGCAATGTCGTCAGTTACATCCGACAACGTTGCCGGTGGTCGAAAGGCGGCTGAGTTCCTGTTGGCAGCTGGGCACCAAAAGATTGGATATATCGCCGGGTGGGAAGGAGCTTCGACCCAGCGTGACCGCGAAACAGGGTTTGTTGCCGCCTTGCAGAAAGCCGGGGTTACGCTGCACGCCCGTGAGGTAGGAAATTTTTCGACGGAAGAAGCCCGGCAAGCCACGCTGAGGATGTTCGAAGCCGATCCGCCTGATGCTGTGTTTGTCGCCAACGATCACATGGCCATTTCCGTGATGGACACGCTGCGGTTCGAATTAGGGCTGAATGTTCCGGGCGACGTTTCGGTCATCGGGTACGACGATGTCACTGTCGCCTCATGGCCAGCCTACAACCTGACCACCATTCGACAGCCTGCCAATCGCATGGTCACCGAAACTGTCGATATTCTGCTTGGCAAGATTGAGGACCCCGATGCCGGCCCGCGTCGGGTCGAGATTGACGGGCCGCTGATTGTTCGAGGCTCCGCCCGCATACCTGAAGGATGGAAGACATGAAGGGATTTAATCCCAAATTCAAAGACTTTCCCGATTACATAATAGGAATCACCAAAGAAATCTGGGAAGATCGCGGCATTGCGACGCTGCACGACTATTATGCCCCGGACATCGTCGTGCGTTCGCCTGGGTCGGTGGTTGTCGGAAATCAGAATGTCATTGCTGCCACTATGGCGACCCTTGCAGAGTTCCCTGATCGTACACTGTTGGGCGAGGATGTGATCTGGTCGGGAACGCCAGAAGAGGGCATGCTGTCGTCGCATCGCCTTTTATCCACCGCGAGCCATCTCGGTGACGGTGTTTATGGCAAGGCGACTGGCAAGAAACTGATCTACCGCATTCTTGCCGACTGCCACGCAATAAACAACCAGATCAACGATGAGTGGCTCATCCGCGACCAGAGCGCGATCGTGCAGCAGATGGGCTGGGATCCCAAGGAATACGCCCGCGATCTGATCGCGCGCGAGGGTGGGCCAGACGCCTGCGTGCAGCCCCTCACGCCCGCGAACGATAGGCCCGGCCCCTATAAAGGCCGTGGCAATGACAGTGAATGGGGCCAGAAATACGCGGATATCCTGACCCGGATCATGAATGCCGATATGAGGGTGATCGAGGCTGAATACGACCGCGCTGTTCTGTCAGAATATCCCGGCGGCACGACCGGCCACAGTTGGGGGCCGGTTGATAGGTTCTGGATGGGTCTGCGCGCAGCGTTCCCACGTGCCGAATTCAAGATCCACCATCAGATCGGCCGTGACGACCCGATGATGCCACCGCGCGCCGCGATCCGCTGGTCTTTGCACGGCAAGCATGACGGCTGGGGCGTGTTCGGCGTGCCCACAGGGGCCGAGGTCTTTGTGCTGGGCATCAGCCACGCCGAGTTCGGTCCGTGGGGTCTGCGCAAAGAATACACCTTGTTTGACGAAACCTCGATCTGGAAACAGATTCTGCTGAAGACCGGTGATCTCTAGAATGTCGCACCGTATCTCAAATCTGGATGCCGGGCAGGCGTTGCGGCGGTACCACGCCCATCGCGCCAGCCTGCGCGCCCGGCGGCTGAACAATCGCCCGCCGGGTGGTTTGGATTGATTTCATCAAACCCAAATCAAAAGGAGAAAAGATATGAGTACCATCGAAAGCCGCATCGTCCGTTATGGCGAACTGAAGCCTTGTAAAACCGCGTTCATCGACGCCCACACGCCAGGTTCAGACCAGAAAGAGAACTTTACAATCATTGGCGGCGGCGTCAGCGAAAGCCCGGATCAGCACGTCCACATCACCGACAAGATCGGGTTCAACATCGGCGCAGCGGGGCAACCGCCGAAATGCCGCAACTCACTGCACAGTCACACTACCGCCGAGGTGTTCTTTGTTGCTAAAGGTCGATGGCGGTTCTTCTGGGGTCGTTATGGCACGGCGGGCGAGTTCATCGCTGAAGAAGGTGACATCTTCAACATCCCGACCGGCATCTTCCGCGGGTTCGAGAATGTCGGCCAGGACTATGGCATGATCATGTCGATGTTGGGGGGCGACGATGCCGGTGGCGGCGTGACCTGGGCGCCTCAGGTGATCGAGGACGCGCAGGCCCATGGCCTGGTGCTGGGCAACAATGGCGTTCTCTATGACAGCAAGAAGGGCGAGGAACTGCCGCACAATGTGCAGCCCATGCCATTGCTGACCGAGGAAGAACTGAAAGCCTATCCCGAGGTTCCCGTTGAGGCGGTGATCGGCAAATATGTCGCCCGCTACTGGGACCTGATGGCGCTGGCGGCGGACAAGCCTGCGGTTGTGATCGGTGAAAACGGCCTGATCAAGGACAAGCCAGGGTTCGAGGTTGATTTCCTGACCCGTGGCTCGGCCGTGGCCGAACAGATCAAGGCGGACAAACCCGTGGTTCTGATGCCGGCCAGCGGCCATTGGCGCATCAGGATCAATGAGGTCGAGACCACCCTGTCCAACGGCGACACCGCACTGGTTCTGCCCGGCGAAAGCTACAGCGCCGAGCCGTCGATGACCGGAGAAGCGGGGCTGTATCGTATCACCGCAACCGACGATCCGGCAGGCGCGACCTGGACGGGTGTATAAAGCCAAAATTGCGTGTCCCGGTTTCATTCGGGGCGCGCTTAGCGCATCCAGCGCCGGGTTTCCGGCCCGGTGCTGGATCAAGATTTGGAAGGAGATGAAGACATGACCCGCGTTTCAACCACCCATGTGGGAAGTCTGCCACGAAATCAGAAGGTCGTTGATTTCATCTTTGCTCGCGAGCGAGAGGAACCGTTCGATCAGGCTGCATTTGACGCCTGCATGACCGCTGCCGTGTCCGAGACCGTGCGGAAACAAGCCAAGGCTGGGGTAGATATCGTCTCGGACGGTGAGACCTCAAAGATTTCTTACGCCACTTACGTCAAGGACCGGTATACCGGTTTTGCAGGTGACAGCCCGCGCAATGCGCCTGCGGACCTCAAAATGTTTCCCGGATATCTGCAACGTCTGGCGGATGATGGCGGCACGCCCCAATATGCACGGCCCATGTGCGTGGGCGAGGTGCGCTCAATAGGGCAAGTTGAGCTGCAGAAGGACATAGACAATCTCAAGGCGGCGATGACCGAACACGGGGTCGCGCGCGGTTTTATGAACGCCGCCAGCCCAGGGGTAATTTCCCTTTTTCTGCAGAATGACTTCTACCCAACGCGCGAGGCCTATCTGGCCGCGCTGGCCGACGCGATGAAAGAAGAATATGAGACCATCATTGGTGCGGGTCTGGATTTGCAGCTGGATTGCCCGGATCTGGCCCTGTCGCGGCATATGCTGTTCACCGATCTGTCCGACGACGAGTTCGTGAAAATCGCCAACATGCATGTTGAGGCATTGAACCACGCATTGCTAAATGTCCCAGCCGACAAGGTGCGCGTCCATATCTGCTGGGGCAATTACGAGGGGCCACATTGCTGCGACATCGGCATGGACAAGGTGTTTTCGACGCTGATGTCCACCAAATCTCGCTATGTACTGTTCGAAACCTCGAACCCGCGCCACGCGCATGAATGGACGGTATTCCGTGACCGCAAGGGTGAAATTCCGGATGACAAGGTTCTTGTGCCCGGTGTGGTGGACACCACGACCAATTTTGTCGAACACCCGGAACTGATTGCTCAGCGTATCGAGCGGTTTACGAAAATCGTTGGACTTGAGCGTGTAATCGCCGGATCGGACTGCGGCTTTGGCACCTTTGCCGGCTTTGGTGCGGTAGATCCGGATATCGCCTACGCCAAGTTGGGCGCACTTGCCGAAGGGGCTGCCCTGGTCAAATGACGCCACTTGTCCTCCTGCCCGGAATGATGTGCGATGCGCGGTTGTTCGCTCCGCAGATTGACGCTTTATCAGGCAAATACCCGATCCTGTGCCCACCAATCGGAGGCCATGAAACGATGCAGGCGCTGGCCGCCGATGTGTTAGTCTATGCACCCAAACGCTTTGCTCTGGCGGGGCTCTCGATGGGCGGCATCGTGGGAATGGAAATCCTGCGTCAGGCACCGGACCGTGTGGCTGGTCTGGCATTGATGGACACGAACCCACTTGCTGAATTGGACGAGGTCAAAGCAACGCGCAGCCCTCAGATTGAGGCCGTCGGACGTGGCAACCTGCGCAAGGTTATGGCCGAAGAGATGAAACCGAACTACCTGACGGACGGTCCGCGCCGCGCCGCCATTCTGGATTTGTGCATGGACATGGCCATGGATCTTGGCCCGGACGTTTTCGTCAATCAATCCAAAGCCCTGCGTGATCGCCCTGACCAGAGCAACACTCTGCGCAACTTCACCGACACAGCACTCATTCTCTGTGGGCGCGACGATGGCCTGTGCCCTGTCTCAAGGCATGAGTTGATGCACGAGCTGATGCCACAAAGCCGGTTGGAGATCATCGAAAACGCCGGCCACCTGCCGACATTGGAACAACCGCAACAAACAACGGCGGCCCTGATCCGCTGGCTGGAGATGATATGAACCAATCCTTGCTGGACCTGCTGAAAAAGGTCGACACTCCGACTGTTTGTAACGCCATCGAAGTGGCGCAGGGCAAGCGCGGATTCAGTGAATTTACCTGGGGCACGATGTTGTGTTCTGATCCCGATGCGGGGGCGATGGTGGGATATGCCCGTACAGCGAAGATCGCTGCTGTGAGCCCGCCGTCAGAACCGCCTGAGGTGATCCGCCAACGTCGGATGGACTATTACAGGCATATGGCAAGTGGGAGTGGCCCGGCTGTCACCGTGGTTGAGGATCTTGATTATCCAGATTGCGTCGGCGCCTTTTGGGGCGAGATCAATACGACGGTCCACAAAGGCTTTGGCATCAGCGGCGCTCTGACCAACGGCGTGATGCGGGACCTCGGCGACCTGCCGGATGGATTCCCGGTAGTTGCAGGGTCTGTCGGGCCAAGCCACGGGTTTGTGCACGTAAAAGAGATTGGCACACCGGTGACAGTTTTCGGCCTTGTGATCAAGGATGGCGATCTCGTGCACGCGGACCGGCATGGCGCGCTGGTTATCCCGCCCGAAGTCGTGGGCAAGCTTGAACGGGCGATCATCAAGTTGCTTGAAACCGAAAAACTGATTCTGAATCCCGCCCGCGCAACCGGGTTCGATTTCGATGCCTTCGAAAAAGCATGGGCGGCGTTTGAAGCCTCTCGGACTTAAACTTGGGACCGTCTGGGTCTTCCGCAAGTTTCTTCGAGAACTGAAAGGATGGAACTGGAGAGGCGATTATCCTACCAGTTGGATAAACTGCTGAAACGGGCGGAGCCCAGGCGTGAATTGACCTTTGCGGATTATGTTGACCGGCATTGCCAAGTCATCAGAAGTGGATTGGAATAAGCGTGAGACCGCGCAATCAAGCCGATAGCCCGGTAGCATAACCTTGCCACAGCTTGAACGCGTCGGCGCTGACATGGCGGTAGGAGAGAGTGGAAAGGCGATAGCGGCGGGGACGAAAGATCGTATTGATTTGGTTATGGGCGACGAGAAATCGTTGCTCTTAGGTTAGTGATTTGAACCGACCCATCATCTTTTCCCGCTTTTGCGTCGGCCGGTGTGACCCTTCGATCCGGTTGTTGAGCCCCTTGTGCGCCCGATGGTCGGCGCCCGGCGCGATGACCTTGAACGGCTTGGTATATAGCTACGCAGCTTGTCCGTGATAACGACACGTGGTTCGCCATAGGCAACAACAAATCGACCGAAAAAACGCTTTGCGGCTTTGGCATTGCGGCGAGGCTGGATCAGAATGTCGAGTACATCTCCATTGCCATCGATTGCACGCCACAGCCAATGTTTCACGCCGTTGATCGGGACGACCTCTTCGTCCATATGCCATTTGTCGTGCGGCTGGGGCCGGTCTCGTCGGATACAATCGGCAAACTGAGACCCTAAACGGTTCACCCAAAGGCGAATGGCTTCGCGGCTGAAGATCACGCCGCGCTCCCCCAACAAACCCTCCACATCTGCCGAGCTGAGCGCAAACCGATGATATGCCCACGCCGCATAAGCGACGATTTCGCGAGGAAAACGGAAGCCTTTCAGCCGCAGCAATGAAGTCGGTATGGTCATGTTACGCGCTATCCGAAAAGGACAGCGCGATCAACTTGGCAATGCCTGTTGCTCAATTCCTAGTTTGTGGGCCACGAGAATTGTTGACAAGGCCGTTATGCAAATGCTGTTTTCGTCAAAACCAAAAAGGTCATCATCCCCAGCGGTGGCAGGGTTCTTTGCTCTCCGACGGTCAGTACATCCTCTTGCAATACTGTGTCGATTTCGAAATCAGAATGCCAACCAATTGTGTTTGCAAGCGGGGCAAAAACCCGTTCAAGGGAAGCAATCAAACCCCGCTTTCGTTGGAAGTGGTTGGTGATTACCACTCTGCCGCCCGGTTTGCAGACCCTCGCTATTTCTGCCATCACCCTTTCCGGTTCGGGAACGACGGACAGCACATGCATCGCCGCAACCGTATCGAAGTGGTTGTCCGGAAAATCAAGCGAGCGGGCATCCATTTGCCGCAGCTCCTCGACGTGACTCAGTGATTGGGCTTCCACTTTGTCGCGGGCCTTTTTCAGCATCTCCTCGCTGAAATCGATCCCTGTCACCTGCATCTCGGGCTTGTAGTGTTCCAGTGACAGACCAGTGCTCACGCCGACCTCCAGTACTTTGCCCGGGTGTCTATTGATATAGTCAACCGCGTGCTGCCGCCCAACACAGGTGATGGCTCCAAACGTCTTGTCATAGACGGGCGCCCATCGAGCATAGGAGTTTTGAACGGCTTTTATGTCCATATCAGGTCCTTAACGGTTAGAAGAGACTTCCTTGCCACGCCAGGCCCAGGCAACCGTTCCCACATATCCAACGCAAAGCGCGATCAGCGTGACCCAGGGATAGGTCAGCAGCGCCGCGCCAACAACAGCGACCCCGATGAGAAAGTATTTTGCATTCTCGCGCGAGATCCGCGTCGTCTTGAAAGACCAGGTTGGTATCCGGCTGATGAGCAGCAGACCGATGACCACCATGTAAAGACAAATCAATATGCCGGGCAGCAGCGGGGCATCTGCAAAAGCGAAGGAAACATACATTGGCAGCATCACCAACAGCGACCCCGCAGGGGCCGGGACCCCTTTGAAATAGGCATCGTTCTGATCACAGGCTTCGGATTTGCTACCCACGTTGAAACGGGCAAGGCGCATCACGCAGCATACCGCATAAAACAGGACGGCAAGCCACGCTGCGTTTTGAATATCCTGCAAGGCCCAAAAATGAAGAACGAGCGGCGGGGCCACTCCGAAGTTCAGAAAATCTGCGAGTGAATCTAGTTCCGCTCCGATTTTGCTGTCACTGCTGAGCAGGCGCGCAATACGCCCGTCCAACCCATCCAGCACGCAAGCAGCAATAATGAGCTGCACCGCAAGCACGTAATTGCCCTGTACACCAAATCTGATCGCCGTCAGGCCCGCGCATATAGCTGTTATGGTCAGCGCATTGGGCAACAAATGGATCAGCGCGAACCCGGTCTCTTCCTGCTTAGATGGTTTTGCCACAGATCCCACCACCTATTTTTGTTCAGGTGTGCGCAAACTAGCTAGGACGGTTTCGCCCGCAATCATCGTTTGCCCGACACGCACCTGTGGCACGACACCATCAGGAAGATAAACATCCAACCGAGATCCGAACCGGATCAATCCAAACCGTTCTCCGGTTTGCAGCTTGTCACCGGGTTTTACGAAGCAGACGATCCGTCTGGCAACTAGGCCCGCAATTTGGACAACAGCCAGATCCTGACCGTTTGCCATACGAATACGCAAGCTGTTGCGTTCGTTGTCGGCACTCGCCTTGTCCAGGGATGCGTTGAAAAACTTGCCGGGGCGATAGGCAACAGCGGCAATCTCACCTTCAACTGGCGTTCGGTTTACATGGCAGTTGAAGACGCTCATGAACACGCTGACACGGGTAAGCGGCGCGTCGGGCATCCCAAGTTCGCTCGGAGGTACCGCTGCTTCGATCAGCGAAACCACCCCGTCCGCCGGGCTGACGATCAAACCCTCTTCCGTCGGCGGCACCCGTTCCGGGTCGCGAAAGAAATAGTAACACCAGATCGTGAGACCGACGCCAATCCAACCCAGAATGTCAGAAAGTAAAAACAGGCCGACAGCTATTGCGGCAAAGATTGCGACAAACCGAATACCTTCAGGGTGCATCGGTTTGATGAACGTATCGCGCATGCGCATCGCAAGCTTTCCCCCGATAAATTTATTGCACTTTCATAGGAGGATTGGTGAGGAACGCAAGTGTGACGAGCGCAGTCAGTTCATCCTTTGACGATATCTGATGCACAAACCTGTTTCGGCCAGTGCCGTCGCTTCTGGCCGACGATGCGTCCCTTGTTCCAGGTTGGTCGAAATGTGCGGACGGCTGGTAAGTTTGGGGTCGTTTACTCTGATCCACCAATCCGCCATCCTCTTCCAAGTGGCAATCCAATTTTACTGAACGCAGTGAGCCTCCCCAACTGAACTGGTCCACCGTTATGTTTAGGAAACGGAGGACCACGAATGGCAAACAAGCGACCGAAGCCGGAAGAGATTGTCTCGAAGTTGCGACAGGTTGAGATATTGATGGGGCAAGGCATGTCCCGCCTGGATGCAATCCGGCAGATTGGTCTTGTTGAACAGACCTATTATCGCTGGAAGAAAAAGTACGGCGGAATGGGTACGGATCAGTTGAAGGAACTCAAGCGCCTTCAAAAAGAGAATGAGCGTCTTCGAAAGGCCGTCTCGGATCTTACCCTGGACAAACTGATCCTGACGGAGGCGGCCAAGGGAAACTACTGAGCCCCGCCCGTCGCCGTGCCTGCATCAACCATGTGCGCCGCAAACTGCGTGTCTCAGAACGCCGGGCGTGTCGTGTCCTGAAACAGCACCGATCCACACAGCGAAAGCTGCCGAAAGGTCGAACTGATGAGAAGCGCCTGGTGGCGGACATGATAGAATTGGCCCGCCAGTATGGCCGCTACGGTTATCGCCGGATCGCGGCTTTGCCGAGAGATGCGGGCTGACAGGTGAATGACAAGCGCGTCGAAAGGCTTTGGCGGACCGCGTTGCACGAATAGCGCTTGGGCCGCATTTGCCCCTTTCCCCGGTTCGTTATGCGACACGTTCATAGGTCGC
>NZ_JBXWQT010000027.1:0-7754 GCF_059612525.1 Ruegeria sp. SAZD013
AAGCCGAAGCCGAAGCCGAAGCCGAAGCCGAAGCCGAAGCCGAAGCCGAAGCCGAAGCCGAAGCCGAAGCCGAAGCCGAAGCCCCGGTCGCTGAAAAGACCGTCGAACGCGTAGTTGAAAAACGCGGCGGTTTCGTTCCGGCCCTGTTGGGTGGGGCGCTGGCCGCCGTTGCAGGTTTCGCGCTGGGCAATGGAGGGCTGTTGCCAACCGGCCCGGACAACTCGGGAGCGCTGGCAGAGCTGGAAGCAAAGCTAACAGAACAGTCGGACCAGATCGCCAAGCTGTCACAGGCGCTTGCAAACAGCCCTGATGTGTCTGGACTGGCAGATCAGGTCAAAACGTTGTCGGACAAGCTGACACCGGTTGAGAGCGACCTCGGCACGGTAAAATCCTCGGTTGATGCGCTGTCCGGTCAGGTCGCGCCATTGACGGACCGGGTCGCTGCGCTGGAAAAAGCCCCGATCGCCTCCACTGCCTCGCCCGAGGCAACCGCCGCGTTTGAGGCGGAACTGAAGAAACTTCAGGACTCGCTGGCGGCGCAACGGGCTGAAGTCGAAAAAATGGTTTCGGACGCTCAGGCTCTCGAAGCGAAAGCCTCGGCAGATGCACAAGCTGCAATGAATGCTGCCATTCTGGCGCGTCTGCGTGGACAGCTGGACACCGGCCAGCCTTTTTCGGAACTGGTTGCTGAACTGAAGGCAGGCGGTGTGAATGTACCGGACGCCCTGTCCGGCCCGTCGGAAAAAGGCGTGGAAACTCTGACCGCGCTACGGGCGTCGTTCGAGCCTGCGGCGCGAAATGCATTGGCCGAGGCGCGCGAGGCCGACAAAGGAACGGGTTTGGTCGCCTTCCTGCAACGTCAAACGGGTGCCCGTTCCGTCACGCCTCAGCAAGGTGATGGTCCAGACGCTGTTCTGTCGCGTGCGCAGGCTGAGCTTGCGAATGGCGACCTGACCAGAGCGTTGAATGAACTGAAATCACTTCCCGAAGTGGCGCAGGCTGCGATGGCCGATTGGGAGCAGGCGGCCGGGACACGAGCCTCCGCCATTGACGCCGTGAATACGCTGGCTTCCAGCCTGAACTCGAACTGAAGGACCTGCCATGCTGTGGTCATTGTTTAAGATCCTCGTTTTTGTTGCGATTATCGGCCTGCTGGCGCTGGGCGGTCACTTCCTGATGCAAACCAGCGGTGGGGTGCAGATCACCGTCGCGGGCACGGAATTCACCCTTGGGCCGCTTCAGTCGGTGATTGCGCTGGGTGTTCTGGTATTTGCGGTCTGGCTGTTCTTCAAACTGCTTAGTCTGTTGGTTGCGACGCTCAAATTCCTCAACGGCGACGAAACCGCCCTGTCGCGGTATTTCGACCGCAGCCGGGAACAGCGCGGCTATCAGGCGCTGGCCGATGGGTTGATGGCTTTGGCCTCGGGCGAGGGGCGCATTGCCATGACCAAGGCCAGTAAAGCCGAAAAGCTGTTGAACAAGCCGGAACTGACGGATCTTCTGGTGGCCCAAGCTGCCGAGATGACGGGTGACACCAAGAAAGCTTCGGACACCTACAAGAAACTGGTGACAAACAGTGCGACCCGGTTTGTCGGTGTGCGCGGTATCATGAAACAAAAGCTGGCCGAGGGAGATGATGAAACCGCCCGCAAGCTGGCCGAAAAGGCGCTGGCCATCAAACCGCGCCACGAAGAGACACAGGACGTACTGCTGAAATTGCAGACCAAGGCGCAGGATTGGGCTGGTGCCCGGTCGACGCTGACTTCCAAGTTGAAAGCCGGGTATCTGCCGCGCGACGTATTCAAACGCCGCGATGCGGTTCTGGCGCTGTCCGAAGCCAAGGGAATCCTGGATGAAGGCGCGACTGTCGAGCAACAGGAGCGCGCGATCGAAGCCAATCGCCTGTCGCCCGACCTGGTGCCTGCCGCCGCCATGGCGGCCCGAGCGTATATCGCCAAGGGCAAGTCCCGGGCAGCGACCAAAATCCTGAAAAAAGCGTGGGAAGTTCGTCCACATCCGGATCTGGCCCATGCCTTTGCCGAGATCGCGCCGGATGAAACCCCGGAACAACGGGTCAGGCGTTTTACGGCGCTGACACGCACCCATCCCGAAAATCTGGAAACCCGTCTAATCCTGGCCGAACTGAACATTGTGGCCGAAGACTTCCCCGAAGCCCGCCGTGCCCTGGGTGATGTCGTGGAAAAACGGGGTGACGCGCGCGCCTATACATTGATGGCCGCCATTGAACGCGGCGAGGGTGCCACCGACGCCGTTGTCCAAGGTTGGCTTGCCAAGGCACTGAACGCGCCGCGCGGCCCGCAATGGGTGTGCGACAACTGTCATGACATTCAACCCGAATGGGGACCTGTTTGTCAGAACTGCCACAGCTTCGATACGCTCAGTTGGCAAACGCCACAGACACCCGAGATTGCAACAGCGACCGGGGTTCACATGCTGCCCCTGATCGTCGGTGCACTTGAGAGCCAGACCGAAGAACCCGAAACAGTCGAGCCTGCGGAAGACGATGATGTGGTTGAAGTCTCAGTGGATGCTGTAGAGGTGGCGGACGACGCAGAGGCTCAGAAACAGGTCTGAGCCCTGCTGTTGCTAACTGTGAATTGTCGCAATCAATTCGGTTTGCTAACGTCATCCTCGCGTCGGGGAGGGCGTTCAAATCCAAATGCTGGACTACTCTCACAACACTTGGTTGGTGGTGGCTTCGCTTGCCGTGGCGCTCATGGCCGGGTTCACGGGTCTGTACCTGACGCACGGCGCGTCAAGGCTGGATAGCCAGCGGCGCAAGTTCGTGGTGGCATTGGCCGCTGTCATTCTGGGCGGCGGCATCTGGTCGATGCATTTCGTGGCGATGCTGGGGCTGCAACTGCCAATTCTGTTTTACTATGATGCCCTGATCACTCTGATGTCGGCACTGGTCGCGATCCTGATGGTCGGGCTGGCGTTGCTGCTGCTGCATTTCCGGCCTCGCTCGGTTCAGACGATGATCGGATCTGGTGTGATTGTCGGGCTGGGCATCGTCGCGATGCACTTTGTCGGGATGGCTGGTATGCAGCTTTGCCGCCCTGTCTATGACATTTTCGATGTTGCTCTGTCAGCACTGGCATCAGTAATCTTGTCGGTGGCTGCAATTTGGGTGGCTTATGGCAACCGGACACAACGGAACATCCTGCTTGGCACGGTTTGTTTCGGACTGGCGGTGTTCACAATGCATTTTGTTGCCACGGGCCTGACTGATTTCGTCGCGAGCGACAGCCTCGGCGGGGCGGGTCCAGCGCTGGATAATCAGGTTTTGGCAATGGGGGTGACGGTATCCGTTTTCCTGATCTGTGGCGCTTTCCTATTGACCGGTATCACGTTCATAGAACCAAAGCCCGTGGCTGCACCTGCCTCGGGACCTGTGTCGGAACCCGCCCCAATGCGCGCTGGTGTTCCGTATGAGCGCGAAGGCCAGACTTTTTTTGCGCATCCCGCGCGGATCGCCGCCATTCGGGCCGAGGGGCATTATACGGTTCTCTATATGGATGCAGAGAAACTGTTCTGCCCCTGGTCGATCACGGATGCGGAAACGCGACTTTTGCCCGAAGGCTTCCTGCGGGCGCATCGTAGCTATCTGGTGAACCCGAAACACGTCTCGCGCTTTGAACGTCACAAGGACAATGGCACCTGCTATTTCGATGGCGTTGACGCGCTGAGCAAGGTGCCGGTCAGCCGGTCCCGCCTGACGGATATTCGCGAAGCACTGGGATTGTAGGCGCAACTCGTGCAGTTCTTTCGCATTTCGTGAAACAAGCCGCGCGCTCCGTTTTCCTTAACTGGATCAGTTAAATCCGCCGTTCTTTCCTTACCTCAGGTCCCTCAAGGCATATCGCCCGGACCCAGGGAGGAAAAACATGATACCAGCCGGCTTTGAGTATCACCGGCCAGGCGACATTGCCTCGGCCATCGGCATTCTACAGGAATACGGGGACGAGGCGCGCGTGATCGCGGGCGGGCATAGCCTGATCCCGATGATGAAGCTTCGCATGGCCGAGATGGGTCATCTGGTCGATCTTCAGGCCATCGAAGAGCTTAAGGGGATTGAGGTCGGGCCTGACACCGTTACTTTGGGTGCGATGGTCACGCAGCACGAGCTGATCACCCATGGGGATCTGGCCGGTGCCATTCCGCTGATCCGCGAGGCGGCTCTTCAGATTGCGGATCCGCAAGTGCGCTACATGGGTACTGTCGGTGGCAATGTGGCCAATGGTGACCCGGGCAATGACATGCCGGGGCTGATGCAGTGCTTGAACGCCTCGTTCGAGTTGTCCGGCCCGGACGGGAAGCGGACAGTTGCCGCGCGTGATTTTTATGAGGCCGCGTATTTTACCGCCCGCGAAGATGAAGAAATCCTGACCCGGATTTCGATCCCTGTACCGGGTACGGGCGTGGGGCAGGCCTATAAAAAGCAAAAGCGCAAGATAGGGGATTATGCGACCGCCGCCGCGGCTGTGATGGTTGGCAACGGTCATGCCTCTGTTGCGATGACCAATCTGGCCGACACGCCCATCTGGTCGGATGAGGCCAGCACGGCGCTGGCCGGTGGCGATGTCGAAGGGTGCGTTGCCGCAATGCTAGACGCGATCGATCCGGTCGCTGACAACCGCGGCCCCGTCGAATTCAAGAAACACGTGGCCGCCGTGGTGCTGCGCCGCGCCATCGACCATGCTCAAAGCCGCGCGGGCTGAGGGGGAGGGAACCAATGTCTAAAATGCATGTCAAACTGACCGTAAACGGCAAGCAGGTAGAAGGTCTGGCCGAGCCACGTACGCTGCTGATCCACTTCCTGCGGGAAGACCTGAAAATCACCGGTCCACATATCGGTTGTGAAACCAGCCATTGCGGTGCCTGCACCGTGGATATCGACGGCAAGTCGGTCAAATCCTGCACCGCCTTTGTAGCGCAGGTAAACGGTGCTGAGATCACAACCGTTGAAGGCCTGACCAATGATGATGGCAGCCTTGGAGTGTTGCAGGAAATGTTTCGTGAACATCACGGGCTGCAATGTGGGTTCTGCACGCCGGGCATGATCACCCGGGCGCATCGTCTGTTGCTGGAGAATCCGAACCCGACCGAGGAGGAAATCCGTTTCGGTATGGCCGGAAACCTATGCCGCTGCACAGGATACCAGAATATCGTCAAGGCGATCTCGGCTTCGGCTGACTTGCTCCATGCACAGAAGGAGGCCGCGGAATGAACGACCAGACTCTGACCCCCGAAGAACGCGCAGCCAACCTCAAAGGTATGGGCTGCGCCCGAAAGCGCGTCGAGGACGTGCGTTTCACCCAGGGCAAGGGTAATTACGTCGATGACATCAAGCTGGACGGGATGCTGTTTGGTGATTTTGTGCGATCTCCTTACGCTCATGCCCGCGTCGTCAGCGTGAACAAAGAGGCGGCCTTGGCACTGCCCGGCGTGATCGCCGTTTTGACCGCCGAAGACCTGTCGCCTTTGGGTTTGCATTGGATGCCGACACTGGCCGGTGACAAGCAGATGGTGCTTGCCGATGGCAAGGTGCTGTTCCAGGGCCAGGAAGTTGCCTATGTCGTGGCCGAAGACCGCTATGTCGCGGCGGATGCCGTTGAACTGGTCGAGGTCGAATACGAAGAGCTTCCAGTTATCACGGACCCGTTCGAATCGTTGAAGTCGGACGTGGTGCTCCGCGAAGATCTGGAAGGTCAGACCGAAGGCGCACATGGGCCGCGTAAGCATCACAACCACATCTTCACGTGGGAACAGGGCGACAAGGACGCGACCGAAGCTGTGCTGGCCGAGGCAGACGTGGTCGCCGAAGAGATGATCTATTACCACCGCACTCATCCGTGCCCGCTTGAGACCTGCGGTTGCGTGGCGTCGATGGACAAGGTGACCGGCAAGCTGACGCTCTACGGAACGTTCCAGGCCCCTCATGCAATCCGGACAGTAGTGTCGCTGATTTCGGGGCTGGCCGAGCACAATATCCGCGTGATCAGCCCCGATATCGGTGGTGGGTTTGGCAACAAGGTGGGGGCCTACGCAGGCTATGTGTGCTCGGTGGTGGCCTCGATAGTTACCGGCAAACCGGTGAAATGGGTCGAGGACCGGATGGAAAACCTGATGTCCACTGCCTTTGCCCGTGACTACTGGATGCAGGGGAAGATTGCCGCCACCAAAGATGGAAAGATCACTGGATTGTGGTGTCATACCACGGCGGATCACGGCGGTTTCGACGCGTGTGCCGACCCGACCAAATTCCCTGCCGGGTTCATGAATATCTGCACCGGGTCTTATGACATCCCGACTGCCTATCTGGCAGTGGATGGTGTCTATACCAACAAGGCGCCGGGCGGTGTGGCCTATCGCTGTTCCTTCCGCGTGACCGAAGCTGCCTATTTCATCGAACGCATGATCGAGGTTCTGGCCATCAAGCTGAACATGGACGCGGCCGAGTTGCGTCGGATCAACTTCATCAAGGCAGATCAGTTCCCCTATCAATCCGCGCTGGGCTGGGAATATGACTCGGGCGATTATCACACGGCCTGGGACAAAGCGCTGAAGGCTGTGAACTATGAGGGTCTGCGGGCGGAACAGGCACAGCGGATTGCGGATTTCAAGGAAGGAAAAACGCGCAAGCTGCTGGGCATTGGTCTGACACATTTCACGGAAATCGTCGGGGCCGGACCGGTGAAGAACTGCGATATCCTCGGGCTGGGGATGTTCGACAGCTGCGAGATTCGCATTCATCCGACCGGATCAGCGATTGCGCGGCTTGGAACGATCAGCCAAGGCCAGGGCCATGCCACAACCTTTGCCCAGATCATCGCCAGTGAAATCGGCCTGCCCGCCGATGACATCACGCTGGAAGAGGGTGACACGGATACCGCACCTTACGGGCTTGGGACTTATGGGTCCCGGTCTACTCCGGTCGCTGGCGCGGCCACAGCAATGGCGGCCCGCAAAATTCGGGCAAAAGCCCAGATGATCGCGGCCTATCTGCTGGAGGTGCACGACAACGATGTCGAATGGGACGTGGATCGCTTCGCTGTCAAAGGCGCGCCTGAGCGGTTCAAGACCATGAAGGAAATCGCATTCGCCGCCTATAATCAGGCCATTCCCGGGTTGGAGCCGGGTCTGGAGGCCGTCAGTTACTATGACCCGCCCAATATGACTTATCCGTTCGGGGCCTATATCTGTGTCATGGAGATTGACGTGGATACTGGTGAATGGGAAGTCCGGCAGTTTTATGCGCTGGATGACTGCGGCACCCGGATCAACCCGATGATCATCGAGGGTCAGGTCCATGGCGGTGTGACCGAGGCGTTGGCCATCGCGATGGGTCAGGAGATTGCCTATGATGACATGGGCAATGTGAAAACCGGTACGCTGATGGACTTCTTCCTGCCGACCGCGTGGGAGACGCCGAACTATACTACCGACCATACGGTGACCCCGTCCCCGCACCATCCGATTGGCGCAAAGGGTGTGGGGGAAAGCCCAAATGTCGGCGGTGTGCCCGCGTTCTCGAACGCAGTGCATGACGCGTTCCGACCCTTTGGACTGGTGCAGAGCCATATGCCGCACGACCACTGGCGGATTTGGAAGATTGCCAATGGTCTGGGGATGCATCGGTGAATGGGATCGGACCGGCTGTTGCCGGTCCGACCGAGGGGGGGGGGGGGGGGGGGGGGGGGGGGGGGGGGGGGGGGGGGGGGGGGGGGGGG
>NZ_JBXWQT010000028.1:0-123167 GCF_059612525.1 Ruegeria sp. SAZD013
GTCGAGCTGTTGCGGCAAAACGCTCCGGCCACCCGTCCCATAATCGCCCTCAGCGAAGGCAACGACCCCCGCATCACCAAAGGAGCCCTCAACGCGCAGAGGGCCAATCTGGCCGATATCATTCTGGTTGGCCCGTACGCCGAGGTCGAAGCAGCCCTGAAAGATCAGGGGGCTGCTGCCTCTCACGGAGTTGAGATCCATGACCCTGTGACTTCGGACCTGACCGAAGAATTTGCCCAGACCTTTTTCGAACTGCGCCAGCATAAAGGCGTCGACCGGGCCAAAGCCCGTGCTGCCGTTGAAACACCCCCCGTCTATGCCGCCATGCTGGTGCGCAGCGGACGCGCCACCGGCACCGTAGGAGGGGCCGTTCACACGACCGGCGAAATCGTCCGTGCAGCCATCCAAGTGATTGGCATGGCCCCCGATGCAGGAATGGTGTCATCCTTTTTCCTGATGTACCCGCCGGAAAACGCTCAGCCCGGGGCGCGGGCGATGCTCTATTCCGATTGCGGGCTGGTCATCAATCCGACCGCGGGCGAGCTGAGCAAGATTGCCATGGCATCCGCCACATCGGCCCGGACGCTGCTGCAGGTCGATCCAAAGATCGCGATGCTCAGCTTTTCCACGAAGGGCAGCGCCAAGCATCCGGACGTGGAAAAGGTGATTGAGGCTACAGAAATGCTGCGCCAGGCCGCGCCAGACCTGAACGTCGACGGTGAACTGCAATTCGACGCCGCCTTTGTACCTTCGGTTGGTGAGCGTAAATCACCGGGTTCGTCTGTCGCCGGGCAGGCCAACGTGATGATCTTTCCCAATCTTGATGCTGGCAATATCGGCTACAAAATCACCCAAAGACTGGGGGGCTACACCGCCATCGGACCGGTCTTACAGGGGCTGGCCAAACCCGCCAACGACCTGTCCCGCGGATGCAGCGCCGAGGATGTGACCCAGATGATCGCCGTGACCGCATTACAGGCAAATAGACTGTAACACTTAATTTTCGCACCGCTCCCGGAACGATGTTCTAAAATACCGAGGAAACTGACAAAATCCTCCTGACATAACCAACTGGACCCGCAAATGACCCATCAGCAGCCGATCCTTGATACGTCACCGAAAGTCTCGGACGAAATCCGCAGGACCACCTGCTACATGTGCGCCTGCCGATGCGGCATCAACGTTCACATGAAAGACGGCAAGGTTGCTTATATCGAAGGCAATCGCGACCACCCGGTGAACAAGGGCGTCTTGTGTGCCAAGGGGTCCGCCGGGATCATGCAGGTCAACGCCCCTTCGCGCCTGCGCAAGCCACTGAAACGGGTCGGTCCGCGTGGCTCGGGTGAATTTGAGGAGATCGGCTGGGACGAAGCGCTGGAACTGGCTGTCAGCTGGCTGGAGCCAATCCGTAAAGACAACCCGGAAAAGCTGGCCTTTTTCACCGGCCGGGACCAAAGTCAGAGTTTTACCAGCTTCTGGGCGCAAAATTTCGGAACCTGCAACTATGCGGCGCATGGCGGCTTCTGTTCGGTCAACATGGCCGCGGGCGGCATCTATACGATGGGCGGCGCGTTCTGGGAATTCGGCCAGCCTGATTGGGACCATACCAAGCTGTTCATGTTGTTTGGCGTGGCCGAAGACCACGACTCCAACCCGATCAAAATGGGTATTGGCAAGATCAAAGCGCGCGGCGCACGTGTAATCGGCGTCAACCCCATCCGCAGCGGATACAATGCCGTCGCCGATGATTGGGTCGGCATCACACCGGGAACTGACGGGCTGTTCATCCTGTCATTGATCCATGTACTGATGAAAGCCGGAAAGATCGATCTCGACTATCTGAGCCGCTACACCAATGCCCCGGTTTTGGTGGACGCGTCCGAAGGCGCCGGAAACGGCCTGTTCCTGCGCGACGATGACGGAAAGCCCCTGGTCATCGACCGGAATACAGGCAAGCTGACGGCCTTCGACACGCCTGGCGTTCGCCCGGATTTGTCAGCGATCTACGAAAACGACGGTGTCGTTCATCGCCCTGTGTTTCACTTGATGGCGGAAAAATACCTGTCTGAGGAACACGCGCCCGAAGCTGTTGCCGAAAAATGCGGTATTCCCGCCAAGCGCATTCGCGCGATTGCTGCGGAACTGGCGCGCGTCGCCTTTGACGAGGCGTTCGAGCTGGATCACGAATGGACCGATTTCCGGGGCGAGAAACACACCAAGATGATTGGCCGCCCTGTTGCGATGCACTCGATGCGCGGCGTTTCGGCTCATGCCAATGGTTTCCAGACCTGCCGCGCGCTGCATGTGCTGCAGATCATCCTTGGCACGGTCGAGGTTCCCGGCGGCTTCCGCTTCAAGCCCCCCTACCCCAAACCGATCGAGGCGCACCCGACACCGCATTGCAAGGTGACGCCCAACTCGCCCCTGGATGGCCCGCATCTGGGTTTCGTCCGCGGCCCGGAACACCTTGCGCTGAAGAAAGATGGCAGCCCCGCACGGATCGACAAGGCTTTCACCTGGGAAAACCCGATGTCCAGCCACGGGCTGATGCATATGGTGATCTCGAACGCACATGCGGGCGACCCGTACAAGATCGATACGCTGTTCATGTACATGGCAAACATGTCGTGGAACTCGACCATGAACACCAAGGGTGTCATCGAGATGCTGACGGACAAGGGTGAAAACGGCGATTACGTGATCCCGCGCATCATCTATTCGGACGCCTATTCTTCCGAGATGGTGGCCTACGCGGACCTCGTCCTTCCGGATACAACCTACCTCGAACGCCACGACTGTATCTCGCTGCTGGATCGCCCGATTTGCGAGGCGGATGCGGCCGCTGACGCAATCCGCTGGCCTGTGATCGAACCGGACCGTGACGTGCGCGGGTTTCAGTCAGTATTGATCGATCTCGCAAACCGTATGAAACTTCCGGGCTTCACCCATGAAGACGGCTGCGCAAAATGGGTCGATTACGCCGACTATATCGTCAATCACGAACGCAAGCCGGGTATTGGCCCACTAGCCGGGTTCCGTGGCGAAAATGCCGACAAGGAAGGGCGCGGAGAAGTCAACCCGGATCAGTTGAACCGCTATATAGAGAACGGCGGCTTCTACGTGGCGCATATCCCGCAAGGCGCGGATTACTACAAACCATGGAATGCGGCCTATCAGGAATGGGCCGTGGGCATGGGGCTCTATGACAGCCCGCAGCCATACCTATTCCAACTCTACTCCGAGCCGATGCGCAAGTTTCAGCTGGCAGCCGAAGGCCATGGCGACCGACAGCCGCCTGATCATCTGCGCCAGCGGATCAAAGACACGATGGACCCACTTCCAATCTGGTACGAAACAGACCAGCAGGGCAACGACGGCTTCACTGTCAACGCGCTGACCCAGCGCCCGATGGCGATGTATCACAGCTGGGGCACGCAAAACGCCTGGCTGCGGCAGTTGCACGGGCGAAACCCGCTCTATGTTCCGACCAAGCTGATGCACAAGCACGGCCTGAGCGACGGAGATTGGGCCAAAATCACATCCCCTCATGGTGAGATTACCGTCCCTGTGATGGAAATGGCCGCCCTGAACGAAAACACCGTCTGGACATGGAATGCCATCGGCAAACGCAAAGGCGCCTGGGCCCTGCAGCATGACGCGCCCGAGGCCACTAAGGGCTTTTTGCTCAACCACCTGATCCACGAATTATTGCCGCCAAAAGGCGACGGGCTACGCTGGGCCAACTCCGACCCCATTACTGGTCAGGCCGCATGGTTTGACCTGAAAGTCAAAATCGAAAAGGCCGACGCGCCCGCCGATGCTCAGAGCCAGCCTCATTTTGACCCGATCAAATCACCGGTAGGAGCTGGCCCTGCGAATTTGGCGTGGAAGGTGGGCGAATGACCCGGACCCGCTCTTCATCTGGCCACAAATATCCCGGGGGTGAATTGAGCCGCAGGCTCAAGAGGGGGCTGGCCCCCTCACCCGTCCTCAACAGCACAGGTATCCTGACATGACCCAGCTACCGAACTCCACCGAGCGCAAGATGGGTCTGGTGATCGACCTGGACACCTGCGTTGGGTGCCATGCCTGCGTGATTTCCTGCAAGGGCTGGAACACGGAAAATTACGGCGCGCCGCTGTCCGATCAGGATGCCTATGGCGCCAACCCGTCGGGCACTTTCCTGAACCGCGTGCATTCCTACGAGGTGCAACCGGCGGAAGGGCACGCGCAACTGATCCATTTCCCGAAATCCTGCCTGCACTGCGAAGACGCGCCCTGTGTTACCGTCTGCCCAACCGGGGCCAGTTACAAGCGGGTCGAGGATGGCATCGTGCTGGTCAATGAAAGCGACTGCATCGGGTGTGGCCTGTGTGCCTGGTCCTGCCCCTATGGCGCGCGTGAACTGGATAAGGCCGAGGGGGTGATGAAGAAATGCACCCTCTGCGTCGACCGGATTTACAACGAGAACCTGCCCGAGGTGGACCGGATTCCGTCTTGTGTTCGAACCTGTCCGGCGGGCGCGCGGCACTTTGGCGATCTGGGCAATCCGGAGAGCGACGTCAGCAAGCTTGTTGCGGAACGCGGCGGAATGGACCTGATGCCCGAAATGGGCACCAAACCCGTCAACAAATATCTTCCACCGCGCCCGAAAGACACGGTGGAAGATCAGATCGACATCCTGGCCCCACTGTTGGCACCTGTCGCTGAAGAGCCCAAGGGCTTCCTCGGCTGGCTCGACAAGACGTTGGAGAAACTCTGATGCATCCTGCACCCTCCGTCATCCTCTTCACCACTCTGTCCGGTCTGGGCTTCGGCCTGCTCTTCTTCCTTGGTCTTGGCCTTCCGGCTGTCTCGGGTTGGGTGGCTTTTGTGTTTTTCGCCATCGCTTACGGTCTGGCCGTCGGAGGGCTGATGGCCTCGACCTTCCACCTCGGCCACCCGGAACGGGCCTGGAAGGCTTTTACCCAATGGAAAACCAGCTGGCTTAGCCGTGAGGGCTGGTGTGCCGTGCTCGCCCTGGTCGTCATGGGACTTTATGCGATTGGCGTAGTGTTTCTGGATCGGCATTGGAGCCTGCTGGGTTGGGTCGGAGCGTTGATGTCACTGGCGACCGTGTTCACGACATCGATGATCTACACGCAACTCAAGACCATCCCGCGCTGGAATATGAACCTGACCCCCGCCATGTTCCTGAGCTTCAGCCTGGCGGGTGGTGCGTTGCTGGCGGGCCAGACACGTGTTGCTATTCCGCTTCTGCTGATCGCCGCTTTGGTTCAATTCTTGTATTGGAAGAAAGGCGACATAGCGCTGGAGGCATCCGGAACGGATCTGGGCACGGCGACAGGTTTGGGTAACCGGGGCACAGTCAGAGCGTTCGAACCACCGCATACCGGTACCAACTATCTGCTGCGTGAGTTTGTTCATGTGGTCGGGCGCAAACATGCACAGAAATTGCGGGTGATCTCGTTTGTATTGGCCTTTGTCCTGCCGGTTCTGTTGCTGGTCCTGCCATTCAACCATTTACTGGCCTTGCTGGCGGTGGCATCGCATCTGGCGGGTGTCGCGACCTCGCGCTGGTTGTTCTTTGCGCAGGCTGAACATGTCGTGGGGCTTTATTACGGCAAACGTTGAGGGGGCTCTGCCCCCGCCGCGGCACACCGCGACTCCCCTGGGATATTTTTGGCCAGATGAAGTCTGGATCCTGAAAAAGAAAAAGGCGGCGCTCGGTAGTCGAGGCCGCCTTTTCCGGTTTCTGAAGACCGGGTCAGATGAGGCCCGTGTGTGCTATTGCTGCTTCAATCGCGGCCTTTGTGCTGTCTTCCAGCTCGGTCAGAGGCGATCGGACTTCAGTGCTGCAGAGACCCAGTTTGCTGAGCGCGTATTTGGCGCCGACCAACCCGGGTTCGATAAAGATCGCTTCGTGCAGCGGCATCAGCTTGTCCTGGTATTCCAGTGCCTTTGCATAATCGCCCGACAATGTGGCCTGCTGGAATTCGGCGCAGAGTCTGGGGGCCACGTTTGCGGTAACTGAAATGCATCCGACACCGCCATGGGCATTGAAACCCAGTGCCGTGGCGTCTTCACCGGACAGTTGGCAGAAGTCCTTGCCACAGATCGCACGCTGCTGGCTGACGCGCGCCAGATCGCCCGTCGCATCCTTGACCCCGACAATACGCGGCAACCGGGCCAATTCGCCCATGGTGGCGGGGGTCATGTCGATGACCGATCGCCCGGGAATGTTGTAGATGATGATCGGAATATCCGCAGCCTCGTGCAGGGCTTGGAAATGCGCGATCAGGCCGCGTTGAGTCGGTTTGTTGTAGTAAGGCGTGACAACCAGCGCCGCATCGGCCCCAACTTTTTCGGCGAACTGAACGAACCGGACGGCTTCGACCGTGTTGTTCGACCCGGCACCGGCAATAACCGGAACACGGCCAGCAGCCGTTTTGACCACTTCTTCGATGACCGTTTCGTGTTCGTCATGGCTGAGCGTCGGGCTTTCGCCGGTGGTTCCAACGGGCACCAGCCCGGTCGAGCCTTCGGAGATCTGCCATTCGACCAGATGTTTAAGCGTCTTCAGGTCCAACTCGCCGTTGTTGAACGGAGTGACGAGAGCTGGCATCGAGCCTTTGAACATGACACGCTCCTTAAGGTGCACATTGCGGTTTTTGCGCCTCGGCCTCTCACGTTTCCAGCTTTGTGAGTTGATCCCGCCGGCGCAGGGTTTATCCTCACAGGCTCTATCCTCGGTTGGTTGGGAAATGCAAGGGATGACACGCTTTCTGGCACTGTTGACTGGTGTGATTCTATACGCAGTGACGACACCGCAAGCCGCACGCGCGGATGCGGCCGGTGATTTGCGCGCCGGGCTGTATGAAATGCGCAAGGGCGACTGGAACGCGGCACTGCGCGTATCGGGCCAGCGCGGCTCGGTCCCGCGCGATGTCATTGTCTGGCACTGGCTGCGTGAGGGGTTTGGCAGCTCGGGCGATGTGCTGGTGTTTCTCGAACGCCGCCCGGATTGGCCCGGGCTGGATTGGCTGCGCCGCAAGAGTGAGCCGGTCTTTACCGGGGCCGATCCCGACAGGGTTCTGAAGTTTTACGCTGGCTTGACTCCTCAGACTGCTGAAGGCGCGCTGAACTATGCGGTGGCCCTTAAGGCCAAAGGGCGCATTGGCGAGGCGGAAGCCGACATCGTGACAGCCTGGCGTACCATGCCGATGGGGTCGGGGTTGCAAAAGGACTATCTGGAGAATTTTGCCAAACTGCTGAAGCCACACCATGCCGCGCGGCTGGACCGGATGCTGTGGGATGGCCATTTGGTCAGCGCAGAACAGATGCTGCCCCTGGTCAGCACGGATGAGCGCAAGCTGGCCGAAGCGCGAATCGCGTTGCAGAAACGCCAGCCAGGCGTAGACGGCAAGGTGGCGGCGGTACCGAAGTCGCTGGCAGATGCGCCGGGGCTGGCATTCGACCGTTTTGTCTGGCGGGACAAGAAAGAACTGGATGACAGCGCCGTCGACCTGATGCTGGCACGGTCAACCGGACCGGAGGCTCTGGGCGAGCCTGACAAATGGGCCGAGGGACGCCGCCGTCTGGCCCGGCTCGAGATGCGATCGGGGCGAGCGGCGCGCGCTTATGACGTGGCGGCCAAGCACCATATGACCCCCGAAATGGGATATTCCTATGCGGATCTCGAGTGGCTGGCCGGGTTTCTGGCCCTGCGCAAACTGAATGACCCTGCCACAGCCGTGCGGCACTTCCAGAATTTTTCGAATGCCGTGCAATCGCCGATCTCGAAAGGGCGCGGCGGCTATTGGCTGGGGCGAGCTTACGCCGAGCTTGGGGAAGCAGACAAAGCCTATGAGGCCTATGCGATGGGCGCGGATCATCAGACCTCTTTTTATGGTCTGCTTGCGGCGGAACGGATCGGACGGCCATTTGACAAGGAACTGGCCAATCCGCGTCGCGCGCCGCACTGGCGTCAGGCTGAGTTCGCCGAATCCAGCGTCCTGGAAGCCGGGCTGCTGTTGCTGAAGGCCGGGGAAGACAACTTGTCCGAGAGGTTCCTGACCCATCTTGTCGAAGGTCTTGACCCTGTGCAGGCCAACCAGTTGGGCGACCTTGCAATTGAACTTAAGCAGCCGCATCTGGCTGTGATGATCGCCAAGCGGGCTGCGACCACGGGCACCATTTTGCCTGCGGCCTACTACCCGGTTCATCCGGTGGCCGACATGCGTCTGCCAATGGCCAAGGAAATGACGCTGGCCATCGCACGGCGCGAAAGCGAATTTGATCCGGTTGTCGTCAGCGGCGCGGGTGCGCGCGGCCTGATGCAGGTGATGCCCGCAACGGCCAAGCTGGTGGCCGGAGAGCTGGGGATACTCAGCGGCCATCAGACCGGTCGGTTGACGTCGGACTGGCAATACAACGCCAAGCTTGGCGCCAACTATCTTTCGGGCCTTGCGACCGAGTTCAACGGGAATGTCGTCATGATGGCGGCGGGTTACAATGCTGGTCCAAAGCGCCCGATCTCGTGGATGGAACGCTATGGTGATCCACGCACCGGCGAGGTGGATATCGTAGACTGGATCGAGACCATTCCGTTCGATGAGACGCGCAACTATGTGATGCGCGTGACCGAAAGCTTGCCGGTCTACCGCGCCCGACTGGGGCAGCCCGCCCTGCCGGTTCCGTTTTCGCAGGAACTGATCGGATCATCGCTGGCGGCGTTCGCGCCATAAGGTAAAAAGCCCTGCGGCTACAACAATCGCTGCGCCCGCGACAACTTCAGGGCGCAGTGTTTCACCAAAGATCGAAATCCCCAGAATCGCGCTCCAGACCAGGTGAAAATAGGCAAAGGGTTGGACGGCGCTGGCTTCGGCCATCTCATAACATTTGATCAGCAGCCAGTGCCCCGTTGCCCCGCTGACGCACAGCAACGCCATCCAGAGCCAGTCGCTGCTGGCCATTGGCTCCCAGAACCACATTCCAAACAGAGTCATGGCGACGGCGCCAACGACGCCGGTCCAGAAAAAGCTGGTGGCCGTGCTATCCTGACGTGCGACATAGCGCGTCAGCAGGCCATAGATCGCAAACAAAAACGCCGAGATCAGCGGTATGACGGCCCAAGGATCAAAGACACCAACGCCCGGCTGCAGAATGATCAGAACACCAATGCAACCAACGCCGATCGCGACCCAGCGCCGCCATCCGACCTTTTCGTCCAGAACCGGACCGCTCAGCGCCGCGACAAGCAGGGGATAGCTTATGAAAACGGCCATACTGTCGATCAGACCGAGCACTGTGAAACCAAATACGGCGACGCAGATCTCGGTGGCCAGCAGCAGGCCCCGCAGGATCTGAAGACCCATCTGGTTCGTCTGCATGGCCGCCTTTAACCCGCCTGAGGATCGCGCCGCCAACGCAATGACAAAGGCCGCGAAGAACCAATAGCGGATCATCACCACCATGTAGGTGTTATAGGTTCCGGCCAAATGGCGTGAGATACCGTCCTGCAAGGCAAAGACAATCGTCGCGCCCACCATCAGGGCGATACCCGCACCTGCATTGTTTTTCTGCGTCATGCCTTGAGCGCCCGCGTCATGTGCCTCTTTCGGCCATAACCGGATGTACGGGTGACGGTGAAACCGGCATCCTGAAGCCCGCGTCGAACAAACCCGGCGGCCGTATATGTGGCTGCGGTACCATCGGTGGCTGTATGCGCCGCCACTTGCTGCATCAGATCTGCCCCCCACAATTCTGGGTTCTTGGCAGGAGAGAACCCGTCGAGGAACCAGGCGTTGGCCAGGCCAGTCCATTGCGGCAGGCTGTTGCGCGCATCGCCGATGATCACTTCGCATTGAAGGGTTTCAAGACTGCACGCGCGACCTGTCCAATGGGCCAGAAACCGGCTGCACCACGGGTGCAACTCGGGGAAGGCCTCAAGCGCGTGACGCATATCATCCGTGGCCATGGGAAAGGCTTCGAAACTGGTGAACCGAAGCGGCCCTGTTTGGCCGGATTTCTCCCATTCAGACCAGACCGTCAGCAGGTTCAGACCGGTGCCAAAGCCCAGCTCGGCAATATGAAACCCCGGCGCAAAACGTTCTGGCAGATCATTACCTGCAAGAAACACATGGCGCGTCTCTTCCAGCCCGTTCTGCAACGAGTAATAGGGATCGTCGAAACGGTCCGAGACCGGTATCTGATCCTCGGTCCACGTCAATTCGGCATGCTGGTCTGCCATCGGGGAATCCTGTAGCTAAGCGGCGCGACACTGAACAAGGAAAAGGGAATTGGCAATGATCGATGTGACGGTTCGCGGGGCAGGAATTTTCGGCCTGTCCATCGCCTGGACCTGCGCCCGTCGGGGCGCGAAGGTGCAGGTCGTCGATCCTTTTGGGCCGGGCTCCGGGTCCAGCGGCGGTCTGGTGGGGGCCTTGGCCCCGCACGTGCCTGAAAACTGGAATGCTAAGAAAGCTTTCCAATTCGACAGCCTGATCATGGCCGAACCCTTTTGGCATCAGGTCGAGGGTACCGGCGGCGTTTCTCCCGGCTACGGGCGGCTGGGCCGTCTTCAACCCATTCCTGACGCCCGCAGTCTGGATCTGGCCCGGCAACGCGAAGGTTCAGCCGATCAGCTTTGGCAGGGGCGGGCAGAATGGCGGGTGATCAGCACATCGCAGGCCGGATCGTGGTGCCCGCCCAGCCCCACCGGCTTTGTCATCCGCGATACGCTGACGGCGCGCATGCATCCCCGGCGGGCCTGCGCCGCTCTGGTTGCAGCCCTTGAGGTCATGGGTGTCCACGTTGTCAGTAGCGCTGATGATAAAGGGCAGGTTGTCCACGCCACGGGCCTAGCCGGATTACTTGAACTGAACGACGCCTACGGAAAGACCGTCGGAAACGGTGTCAAAGGTCAGGCCGCCCTGTTGCGCTTTGACGCGGGAGAGGTGCCACAGCTTTTCGCGGATGCGGTCCATATCGTGCCACATGCGGACGGAACGCTTGCAATCGGATCAACGTCTGAACGGGACTATGACGACCCAACCAGCACAGACAGTGCATTGGACGATATCATAGACCGGGCCACGCGCGCGCTGCCGCTTTTGCACGGGGCCGAGGTGATCGAACGTTGGGCCGGGGTGCGTCCCCGCAGCAAAAGCCGCGCCCCGATGTTAGGCCTGCATCCGTTGCATCAGGGTCAGTTCATCGCCAATGGCGGTTTCAAGATCGGCTTTGGCATGGCTCCGAAAGTGGCCGATGTTATGGCCGATCTGATGCTGGAGGACAGGGATTCGATCCCCGATGACTTCCGCCCCGGAGCCTCACTGTGATAGGGCCACAGCTTTCATGCATTGCCGCCCATCCGGGCCGCGCACCCACATGTCCTGACCGTTCCGGCACAGCTGGGCAGTCTCGAAATGCATCAACGGCGAGGTCGCTCGGAAAGAAAACGACTTGAGTGGTCCGCCAAGATCAACTGCAAACAGCATCAGAAGCTGCGCCAGAAGTGGCCCGTGCACAACCAGCCCTGCATATCCTTCCACATCGCGCGCATAGTCCAGATCGTAGTGAATGCGATGGCCGTTGAAGGTCAGCGCTGAGTAGCGAAACAGCAGGGTGGTATCGAACGCAACCGCGCGGATATCCGTTTCATCCGTGCGTGAACGAGGCGGTGTCGGAGTTATTGCGTCCGGCGTGGGGTCTTCACGATAAACAAGGTCCTGCCATTCTGTCAGACAAAGTTGGCCACCTTGCCGTATCTCATGCCGCAACGTGACAAAACCCAACGGTCCGGAGCGCCCTGTTTTTGTGCTTTGGTTTTCAAGAACCGATGTCCTGTCGGCAGTGACTCCTGCGATCAGCGGCGCATGAAACTCCAATTGCCCACCGGCCCACATTCTGCGGGGCAACCCCATATCCGGGATCAGGCCACCCACCCTGGGATGCCCATCCCGGCCCAGCGCAGCAGGCGGTTGCGGCGCCCAGAAATAGAGCTGATGGAAGAATGGCGGCAGAGCTGAGCCTTTGGCAATTGTTGGCTCAGAGCCCAACGCAACCTGAAACGAAGCGGCACGGGCCGGGTCAAGGATATCGCTTTGACTTTGTTCCAACATATGCGCAGTCCAAGCTCAGAAACCGGCCTCGACCCTGAGTTTCTGCATCAGCATGTGCAGTGACTTTTCATACCGTTCGGACAGCAACTTTCCCTGTTCGTCGAATTCATTCGAACTGTCAGCGAGGTGGATTTCCGGACCCTGCAAGATGCGGGGCTGAAAGGGCACCATGCAAGCGCGCAGGATCATCTGCGCCCTTTCCCCACCAGCGCGGCCACCCGCCGCCGACATCACGGCAACCGGCTTGCCCGCCCATGGATTGCCTTTCGTCCGGCTGACCCAGTCCAGCGCGTTTTTCAGAACGCCCGAAGGCCCTTTGTTGTATTCGGGCGTCGAGATGATCACCGCATCCGCCTGCCCGATCTGGTCGGCCAGCATCTGAACAGATGCCGGTATCCCTACGGCATCCTCCAGATCGCCATCATAAAGCGGCAGGTTCAGGTCTGCTTCGGCATAGCTGACAGGGTCGAACAACCGGGCCGCTTCGCGCAGCAGCTTGCGGTTCGTCGCGTCCTTGCGCAGGGAGCCGGACAGGCCAAGCAGGGTCGGTTGAGACATCAGGGACAACTCCGTTTCAGTGTTTCCCAATAGTTAGACCGAGATTGACCCCGACCAAACCCCCATTGACGCACAGTCATTGCGCAACAGCGGCCGGGCCAGACCGGTCCTGCGTTTCAGGATCACGCGTTTCCGCTGGGGACCACAACAATCTCAACCCGCCGGTTTTGCGCTTTTCCTTGCGGCGTTAGGTTGGACGCGACCGGGTTGTTTTCACCCTGACCGTAGGTTCTGATACGGCTGTAGCTGACACCATTGGCTTGCAGGATATCCGCGACCGCGTTTGCGCGACGCTCGGACAATCCCTGATTATAAGACGCGTCGCCGTCGCTGTCGGTATGACCAATGATCTGCACGTTCGAGTTGGGATAGTTGACAAGGTTCTGGCCCACTTTCACCAGATCCGCCCGCAGCGCCGGGCGCACGGTCGAGCTGTCCGTGTCAAACGTAATGTCATTCGGGACGGTCACGATCAGCCGGTCACCCGCATTGACGATTGTAATCCCGTCATTTGCCAGTTGCTGACGCAATTCCGCAGCCTGCTTGTCCAACTGGTTGCCGATCAGACCGCCACCCGTGGCACCAATGGCGGCACCGGCCAGCGCCCCAAGACCCGGGTTCGAGTTATTGGCAATCGCGCCGACACCCGCGCCGATAAGGCCACCCAGAACCGCACCCTGCTTCGTATTTTTGTTGGGGTCGTTCTGAACGGTCAGGGTGCCCGGATCGGTACAGGCCGTCACCGCCATGATTGAACACAGGCCTGTCGCCAGAAAAAACTTTGAAATCGTCATGATATCACCTTCTGCTCCGGTACCCGTTCTTCGGGCTTGATCCATTTCACCCAGTATATCACTGCGCTTGCTCACAGGCTCAAGCAACAATGCGGTGAAATAGGCGAATACCCGCCAAAGGCCATTCATACCGGTTCCGCAAAGGTGCCCGCGTGCTGTTGTTCCTGCCAGAGATCACGCAAAGATTTACCCTGTCCCAGAAATCCTTCGTCAGTGTATTCACTGGACCAGATGCGATCGGTTCTGAAATGGCGAAAGCCGTTTCGCATTTCGCACCACCCTGCCAGCAACGTGCATTCGATATGATAGATCAGCGCCAGCGGGCGCACCACGCGGATGGTTTGTTCGCCTTCACCATCTACGTAAGTGATGCGAATTTTCCGTTCTGCCCGAATAGCTTCGCGATAATGCGAAACAGAAACACATCCCTTCTCGGGATCATCCGCCGGAGCCCCCCAGGGTGAAACCTGCAACCAATCGGTCGGGCTATGCAGTGCATCGATCTTCCGACAGATTCGACTTGCAGCGCGCTGCAAGTGGCTGTCGCCGGTGCGCGCCAGAAGAGACAGGCCAACCCACAGAGCCTCAACCTCTTCGGCGTCGAAATTCAGCGGCGGCAAATCGTAACCACGCCGCATCATGTAGCCGACACCGGCCTCACCTTCGATGGGTGTCGCTGGGCCTGCAATTCGGCAATGTCACGATAGACGGTGCGCATGGACACCTCCAGCCGGGCAGCCAGCGCTTCTGCCGTGACCGGCGCACCTGCGGCCCGCAGAATCTGGATGATTTCAAACAAACGGGTCGAACGGCGCATCGCATTCTCCTGACACTCTGCTGACACCCTAGCACACCCCACTGACAACATGCTGTCAGCAGTGACGCGCGATAATGGGTGGATATCACACAAGGAGCCAAGAAATGCCGCACCTCGACAACCACGTCATGATGACACTGAAGCTTGGTCAATGGTCACAGGATCACACACTGCGTGCCTTCGAGATTGAACGTGAGCTCGCGCAGGAGCGCCATTGCCGCCAGCCGGTTTCGACGAAACGAACAAGACGCATTTCGCTGGGCAACCTGAAGATGCTGTGGGCCGGAATTGTCTGAGATCAGAAATCGGGCTGGGCGCGAAATTTCATCGAGTGCCCGCCCTCGGGATGCTTCAGGCGCAGTTCTTCGGAATGCAGCATCAATCTGGGAAATTCCCTTGCCGCACCTGTTGCATAGAACGGATCGCCCAGAATCGGGTGACCCAATGCCTGCATATGAACGCGCAACTGATGAGACCGCCCGGTTTTGGGAAACAAACGTAGGCGAGAGGTCTCGCCCTCATGTTTCACGACGCGCCAATCGGTGACAGCAGGTTTACCCGTATCATGACACACAATTTGTCTGGGTCGGTTAGGCCAGTCCACGATCAACGGCAGGTCAACGGTGCCGGTCTTTGGCTCCATCCGCCCCCAGACACCGGCAATATAGGTTTTCCGGGTCTGCCGCTTCTCGAACTGCATACTCAGATGCCGCTGCGCATGGGGTGTTTGGGCAAAAACCATGACACCTGATGTGTCCCGGTCCAGTCGATGCACAAGCAACGCCTGAGGGAAAGCTGCCTGCACGCGTGTCAGAAGGCAATCAGCCAGATGCTCGCCCCGCCCCGGCACGGAAAGCAGACCTGACGGTTTGTTCACCACAATCAGCTGCGCATCTTCGTGCAGCACGTCCAGCGCGGTTTGCGGGGGGGCATAGGTTTCGCTCATGCGGGCCTGCCTATCTCAGCACGCACCTTCCCGCAACGTCGTCCTTGCGCGCCCGATCATGTTCGGTGAACTTCTGCGCAGGAGGACAGGACATGCACCCCACAATTGAACGACTGCAAGAGGTTGTCGCCAAGGGCGATGAGGCGCTGATCCACGATCTGCTGGCCGAAGATGTGCAGTTCCTGCCACCAACCTATTACAGCACCTGGACCGGGCGCTCACCTGTGGCTGCCGTTCTTGGTCATGTCGGGCAGGTCTTTTCCGACTTCCGGTATCGCAGGATCATGGGCGCTGGCAACGATTGGGCACTGGAGTTTCAATGCAAGATTGGAGATCTGGACGGCATTGGCGTTGACCTCATTACGCTGAACGAGGATGGTTTGATCCAAATCTTCGAAGTGGCCATGCGCCCCTACAAAACAGTCGGCGCACTACGCGAGGCGATGATGGCGCGCGTGATGACTGACGCTCGTTTTCTGGAATTCAAAAACGCCCTGACGTGACTTGATGATGCGCACTCTGATAGCACCCGACCAGGTTTTACGTGTGCCCTTGTTGCCCATTCTGGCCGCGCAAGCCCTTTTGGTGCGCCGCAATGCCCGACTTTTGCCGGAGCCGACTGGCCCGCGAGCGGGCCGAACAGGGCGTGGCCCCCGCCTGCGTCTGCTGATCACCGGCGACAGCTCGGCGGCCGGAGTGGGCGCGGGAACTCAGGCGCAGGCCTTGTCGGGGCAGCTTGTGGACCGGCTGACCGGACATCATACGGTTGAATGGCAACTTGAGGCCACCACAGGGCACACGACGCTGGACACAATTGACCGCCTGAGGCGCATAAAGGGCGAATTCGATGCGGTGGTCACCGCTTTGGGGGTGAATGACGTCACCCGCGCCGTCTCTTGCCGCACATTTGCGGATCGTCAGGCGCAGCTTATCAACATCCTGACAAAAGACCTGGGGGCGCGTCGCATTATCATCACCGGCGTTCCGCAAATGAACAGGTTTCCGGCCCTGCCACACCCATTGGCCTGGGTGCTTGGCCGTCAGGCTGCGCGGCTGGATAACGCGTTGCAACAGGTTGTTTCCGTCCATTCACACGTGCAACATCTAAGGCTTGATCTGCCCGACGACCCGGCCCTGGCGGCACCGGACGGGTATCACCCAAGCCCCCGGGCCTATGCGCTGTGGGCAGACGCTGCAGCACGCCTGTTGCTTTAGGCCTGAGCCCGCGCCTGCCGGATCATCGGGATCGAGTAAATGACCAAAGCCACCCAGATCAGGGGGAATGCGATCATGCGTCCGGTGTCGATTTTCTCACCAAACAGAGTGATGGCTGTAATGAAAATCATAGTCGGCGCAATGTACTGCAGGATGCCCATGGTCGACAGGCGCACCAGCTTGGCCCCGTTCGCATAGACCAGCAATGGAACCGCCGTGACGATACCGGCGCAGGACAACAGTAGGGTATCAGACATCGCGACCCCAAAATGGCCTGTGCCTTGCACGCCCAGCCAGGTGACATAAGCCAAGGCCGGGATCAAAAGGATCAGGACCTCAAGCAGAAAGCCCTGGTTGGGACCAATTGGAAGGGATCTCTTGAAGAACGCATAGAAACCCCAGCTGACCATCAAACTCAGCGCCGCCCAGGGAAGCCGCCCTGCCTCAAGCACAAGCACAAGAACGCCCAGCGCGGCAAGCCCCACCGCAAACAATTGGGTCCGAGTCAAGGGCTCACGCAGCAGAATTGCGCCCAACGCAATACTGAAAAGCGGGTTGATGTAATACCCAAGCGCCGCTTCCAGCGCGTGCCCCGTCGAGATCGCCCAAACATAAATCGCCCAGTTCACGGAAATCAGCGCCGCCGTCAAAGCCGCCATGGCCAGCATCCGGGGATTGCCCAGTGCAGCTTTCAAGTCCCGGGTACGCCCCAGCGCGACCAGAAGCAAACCTGCAACCGGAACAGACCAGATAACCCGATGCGCCACCACCTCAACCGGTCCAATGTGATCCATCGCCTTCATATAAAGCGGCAGAAATCCCCACAGGACATACGCCGTGATAGCCAAAGCCAGACCTTTGGGCGTGTCCGCATTCTGTGGTGGTAAAGGCGTGTCTGTCACGAATGTTCTCCGGTTGATACCGGTTTCGTTTACGGCAGAACTGAACGGATTGAAAACTCTGAAAACAGTGAAGTGTCACATAACGATTTGTGATAAGTTAGCTGACCGCAGCTGTTGCCGCCAAAATGCGAGGCTCTGCCTCGCGCTCCAGGATATTTAGAGCCAGGTGAAGCAAGGGATCCGCACTTCATCTGGCCCAAAATATCCCGGGGGAGTCGCCCGGCACGGGCGGCGGGGGCAGAGCCCCCAGCCCTGTCTGTCAGACCTTCACCCGTTCGGATTTCGGGTCATACATCGGTTTAAGCGATGCTTCGGCTTTGACCTTCACGCCGCAAACATCGATCTCATAGGTTGAACCCAGAACGTCTGCGGCCTTTTCACCTTCGCACGGTACATAGCCCATTCCGATGGCACCGCCGAGGCTGTGACCGTAGTTGCCGGAACTCAGGTAGCCGACATATTCGCCATCACGCACGATCGGCTCGTTGTGGAACAACAGCGGTTCAGGGTCGGTCAGACGGAACTGTACCAGACGGCTTTTGGGGCCGCTTTCTTTTCGTGCAATCACCGCCTCACGCCCGATAAAATCACAACCTTTGTCCACCTTGACGGCAAAGCCAAGACCAGCATCAACCACGTGATCCTCACAGGTGATATCATGGCCGAAATGGCGGAATCCCTTTTCGATCCGGCAGCTGTCCATCATGTGCATACCACACAGCTTCAGCCCCATGTCCTGACCGGCCTCATGCAGCGTCTCGAAGACGTGGCCCGCCATGTCCGAGGAAACATAGATTTCCCACCCAAGCTCACCCACATAGGTCACACGATGAGCGCGGGCGAGGCCCATGCCGATCTCAATTTCCTGCGCGGTGCCAAAGGGGTTGTTCGCGTTTGTGAAATCGTTGGGCGAGACTTTTTCCAGCAGAGCCCGAGCGTTTGGCCCCATGACAGCGAGAACGCCTTCACCCGCTGTGACATCCGTAATGACCACGTTGAAATTCCCGACATGGCGCATCATCCATGTCTGATCCGCCAAGCGCGTGGCTGCGGGGGTCACGACCAGATAGGTAGTTTCGGTCAGGCGGGTCACGGTGACGTCCGCTTCGATCCCGCCCGTGCGGTTCAAAAACTGCGTATAGACGATCTTGCCGACAGGGACCGAGTAGTCTCCCCCGCCGATGTAGTTCATGAACTTTTCGGCGTCAGGGCCTTCCACGCGAATCTTGCCGAAGGAAGACATGTCATACATGCCCACATTCTCGCGCACGGCTCTGTGCTCGGCAGCGGAATTCTCGAACCAGTTCTGGCGTTTCCAGCTGTACCGGTATTCGCGCTCCTGCCCTTCATTCGCGTACCAATTGGCGCGTTCCCAACCTGCGAGTTCGCCAAAAACGGCGCCTTGTTCTTTCAGGTGATGGTGGAACGGGGTTCGGCGCACACCACGCGCGGTGGCTTTCTGGCGATAGGGATAGTGATCGGCGTAGAGCAGTCCCAACGTTTCCTTTGAGCGTTCAAAAAGGTACTTCTTATTGCCCTGAAACGGCTGCATCCGACCGATATCCACGTCGCCCAGATCAAAGGGCTTTTCACCGGTATCCATCCACTCGGCCAGCGACATGCCCGCGCCACCGGCGGACTGGATACCGATCGAGTTGAACCCGGCCGCGACCCAGACATTGTCCATCTCGGGTGCCAGACCCAGGTGATAGGCGTCGTCGGGAGTAAAGGATTCAGGGCCGTTGAAGAAGGTGTGAATACCCGCCTCGGACAGCATTGGCATCCGGTTGCAGGCCGCTTCGAGGATCGGTTCGAAGTGGTCGAAATCCTCGGGCAGTTGGTCGAACTCGAAGCTGTCTGGAATACCGTTCATGGCCCAGGGTTTGGCATTGGGCTCGAATGCGCCCAGCATCATTTTGCCTGCATCTTCCTTGTAGTAGGCGCATTCATCTGGCACCCGCAGAACCGGCATCTGGCTCAACCCTTCAATGGGTTCAGAGACGATGTAGAAATGTTCGCAGGCATGCAGCGGCACATTCACACCGGCCATCTTGCCTATCTCGCGCCCCCACATTCCCGCGCAATTAACAACCATATCGCAGGCGATATGCCCTTGGGACTGCCCGTCATCACTGACCCAGTCGACACCGGTTGCACGCCGTCCGTGCCGGGAAATCCCGGTCACCTTCACCCGTTCCTTGATCATCCCACCGCGTTGACGCGCACCCTTGGCCAACGCCAAGGCAATATTAGCAGGATCCGCCTGGCCATCGGTCGGCAACCAGACGCCACCTGCCACACCGTCGAGGTTGATATGCTCATATCGCTCTTTGACTTCGGTCGGTGACAGCTCTTCGACCGGCACGCCAAAGGCGCGGGCCATTGCCGCATTTCGGTGAAGCTCTTCCAACCGCTCACTGGTCAGGGCGACCGAAACGGATCCAACCTGACGCAGGCCGGTAGCGACACCGGTCTCTTCCTCGAGACCCAGATAGAGCTCTGCGGAATAGCGCGCCAGTTTGGTCATGTTGGAAGACGCGCGCAGTTGCCCGATCAGGCCCGCCGCGTGCCAGGTGGTGCCGCTGGTCAGTTGCTTGCGCTCTAGAAGAACAACATCAGTCCAGCCCTTCTTGGTCAGATGATACGCGACCGAACATCCGATGACGCCGCCACCGATGATGACCACTCGGGCCTTGCTGGGAAGATCAACCATCCTGAAATCTCCGCTGTGTCAGGTTTGGCGTAAACTGCCACGGAAGATCGACAACAAATGCACCAAAAACGTCACAAGATCAGCAGTTTTCACCGATGTGTCGCGGCCCGCTTTTCACGTCGAACGACAAAAGGCGTGACTCCGAAGAAGCTTTTGTAAACAGAGGAAAACCCGTTCGGAAAACCGCAGGCCAATCCGATTTCGCGAACGCTCATAGTGGTGTTCAGAAGCAGGTTATTGGCCTTGGCCAGCCGCATTTCACGATAGAATCCGTTGGGCGTGGTGCCAAAGAAGGTTTTGAACTTACGCTCAAGCGAGCGGTTCGACAGTTGCAGCGAATCGACGATCTGATTGATCGGCAGAGGGTCTTCGATATTGGCCTGCATGAGCTTGATGCACTGATCCAGCTTCACATCTCCGGTCGCCGTCAACTTTACCCCAGAGAATGGCTGCATCGAGGCGAAATCCCGGATGTTTTCATGCAACATGATGTCCGCCACGGTCATTTTTGCGGGCCCCGAGATATGACGGCCGATCACTGCCAGCGCGATATCTGTTGTCGCCTCCATTCCGGCACAGGTCACAACGGCGCCCTGTTCGGTTGCAATCGACAGTTTGGCTTCAAACCGGGCCCCGCGTTCCCGCAGGAACGAGGCATTCTCCCAGTGGGTTGCCAAGTCGTCTGTACCCTGTTCGTCGATATACCGGCTGGCGGCTTCCGCCAGCAGAAACACCTTGGCATCCCGGAAGGTGTAATCCGACACCACCCGCCCCAAAGACAAGTCCGGGTGATCCGGGTCAGAATTGCCGATCACAAAAAGATAATTCGCCTTGGGCTGCGTCTGCACGCGTTCCGTTTGCACCACCGCGTCGCTGCTGCTGGAGATCGGGCCACCTTTGAGCGACCGATAGGCAAAAGTGAACGGCGGCTTCGGACACACACGATTTGCCAACCTGAGAACCTCGACCAATGAGGCCAGTTCAAGCAGCACAAATCCGGGTGCGACCAAAATATCGAAATGTTGCTGTATCGCCTGCGGTGATTCAGAAGCAACTTTCCTCATCGCTGTCACCTTAGACGATCTCATGCCCGGCAGTACGCAACCGCTTGGCCAGCGCTTCGATGTGGTCCGGGCCGATCTCGCAGCATCCACCGACAATCGTGGCCCCCTGATCGACCCAACGCATGACGTGATCCGCATAGGCATCGGGACCAAGATCATGGCGTTGATCCAACGCATCCACTGTCGGCGCGTCCTTTAGAAACTCATCCGAAATATGTGTAAAGCCGTTGGCATAGGCACCATAAGGCTTGTTCATGCCGGACAGGATGTCCAGAGCAGCTGGGATCGCTTCGGGGCGCGAACAATTAATCAGCAGCGCATCAGGTGAAAACTCTGCAACCAAGGGCGCGACATCCCTGAGCGGTTCGCCGGACCTGAGGCGGCTGCCATCTTCGTCATTGACCGTGAATGACAGCCAGACTGGTTTGCCACATCCGGTCGTTCCACGCAGCGCACCCTCGGCCTCCTGCACCGAAGATACTGTCTCGATCAGAAACAGATCGACGCGCGCAGCCATCAAAGCCACAAGTTCAGCAAACTTTCCCGCCGCATCTGCCGGGTCGGGATTCAGGTCGGGTCGGTAAGATGCAAGAAGCGGCCCCAGAGACCCCGCAATCCGCCCCCCGGTCGAAGTACGAGCACGTTCGGCCTGTGTCAGGGCAGTGTCGATAAGGGCGGGCATCTGGTCCTCCATCCCCACTCGCACCAGGCGTGAACGGTGGACGGCATAGGTATTGGTGGTGGCAACCGTGGCACCACGACGGAAGTAGTCGCCATGCACCGCGCCGACCAGATCAGGGTGGTCGATCATCACACGTGTGGACCATAGTGGCGTCGCCCGGTCTCCGCTGCGTTTGACCAATTCCTGTCCGATTGAACCGTCCAACAGAGTGATCTTTGTCATGTCGTAGCTCCTTAAGGCAGCAGCACGAGTTTACCCGGAAGGGTCTTTGCCTGAAAATCAGCCTGTGCGCGGACGATATCCTTCAACGGGTAGGTTCGGGAAACCAGTGGCTTGATCCGTCCGGTATTCATCAACTCCACTAGGCGGCCAAAGACTTCGGGTGCCTGATGCGTGCAGCCGTGAACGGTGATGTCGCGCAAATAGATGTCCCGCAGATCAGCCTCGACAATCGGGCCGGCGATTGCCCCAGAAACCGCGTAGTGCCCGCCGGGTTTTAGAGCAAGGATCAGCGATGCCCATGCGGGCCCGCCAACAACATCTATAACCGCGTCGAACATATCCTGCGGCGGCAGTTCATCCCGGCCGAATGTGCCCAACGCGCCTTGGGATCTGACGACCTCTGCCTTCTCTGCAGCCGTCACACCCCAAACCGATGCTCCGCGCAGCGCCGCAAGCTGCACCGCCGCCAGACCGACGCCGCCTGACGCGCCAGTGATCAGAACTTTTTGGCCAGACGTCACGCCCGCGCGCGTCAGCAGGTTGTCGGCAGTACCAAAGGCGCAGGGAATGGCCGCAATTTCAACATCAGACAGGGGCGATGCACTTACGTCGTAAAGATCATTTGCTTCAACCAGACAGTATTGGGCAAAGGCCCCATCAATCTCTGACCCGAGCGCAATAAAGCCCTGAGGGTTGCCGGGGCGCGGACGCGGAAGGTTGATCGGGCACGTCACACGCTGGCCCTTTTTGAACCCCGTGTTTGGCCCGACTTCTTCAACGATCCCGCACAGATCGCCGCCCTGAATGCGGGGAAAGTTCAGTGCGCCGCCCCACCCTCCGGCTTCAATATCCTGATCGACGGCATCCGTCCCGCCGGTGACATCCGATGAATACCAGCCGACCCTTGTGTTGATATCCGTGTTATTGACCCCTGCCGCGGCGACCCGAACAAGCACCTGCCCCGGCCCAGGGGCCGGGACAGGGATATCGTCGCGCCATTCCAGCGCCTCTGGTCCGCCATGGCCGGTCAGATAGACGCCGGACATGGTCGCCAAACGCGTCACGCCCGCAACCGCTCGTTCTCGGGGTCCCAGAGCGGTTGATCCAGCTCTACCACGGCGCGGCATTTCTGACCGTAGATTTCGACCTCAAGCTCAGTTCCGGGATTGGCAAACTCGGCCCGGATCATGCCCAGCGCGATGGATTTGCCAACGCGGTAGCCCCATGCGCCGGATGTGGTTTCGCCGATGATCTCATCGCCTTGCCAGATACAGGACATATACGGCGCGTCGCAATCGCCTGCATCAACGGTCAGGGTGACGAAGGACTTTTTCACGCCTCGCTGCTTTTCGTCCAGGATTGCCGCCTTGCCCGGGAAGTCCTGTGGTTTGTCGAGCTTGACGAACCGTTCCAACCCGCCTTCAAGCAGGGAATAGTCGGTCGACAGATCGCCCTTCCAGGCGCGGTACCCTTTTTCGATCCGCAGCGAGTTCAGCGCATACATTCCAAACGGCTTGGCACCGGCATCGATGATCGCGTCGTAGATTGCAGGCATGTGTTCGTTCAGTGCATGCACCTCCCATCCCAGTTCACCGGCAAAGGAAACGCGGATCAGATAGGCGGGTTGGCCGGCGACGGTGGCGGACTGGTGGGTCAGCCATCCCGAAGTCAGATCGGCGTCGGTCATTGACGACAGGATCTCACGCGATTTCGGGCCAGTCACAATCAGCGTGTCGCGCGTGGTGGTGACATCTTCGATTGAGACCCCGGCAGGCATTGCCTTCATCAGGATATCACGATCATGCCATTGCGCAGTCGCCGCCGTGATCATGATGAACTCTTCTTCACCCAGCCGGATGCAGGACATTTCGGTCAGGATGCGGCCACGGTCGTCCGAGACATAGATGAGGTTCATCCGACCGACCTTTGGCAGCCCGCCGGTTGCAAGGCCGCGCAGAGCTTCGGCAGCGCCGTTACCCTTGACCATGAAGCGCGAGAAGCCCGGCAGGTCCAACACGCCACAATGATCGCGCACAGCTTCGCATTCTTCCTTGATCCGCTGTTCCCACGGACCGGACCGACCCCAGGTGTGGGTCGCCTCGAGCGAGGTGTCATCGCCGGGCTGGGCAAACCAGTTGGCGCGTTCCCAGCCGTTATAGGCGCCCATTACGCCACCCAGCGCCTTGACCCTGTCATGCACGGGTGACAGTTTCTTGTCGCGCGCGGCGGGCCATTCATGGTGCGGGAAGTGCATGGCATATTCGTTGCCATAGACTTCCATGCCTTTCTGGTTGCAATAATCCTGATCGGTGTAATCGGTATAGCGGCGCGGATCGACGGCCCACATATCCCATTCGGTCGCGCCATCAACGACCCATTCGGCCAGAACCTTGCCTGCGCCACCGCCCTGCGCGATGCCGAAGGTGAAAGTATGTGCCTCGAACGCGTTTTTCACACCGGGCATCGGGCCGATCAGCGGCAGCCCGTCAGGCGCATAGGGGATCGGCCCGTTGATAACGCGCCCAACACCCGAGGTTGCCATCAGCGGCACCCGTTCCATCGCATCGGTGACGATATCTTCGATGCGGTCCAGATCGTCATTCCACAGCTGAAAGCTGAAATCGTCAGGCATCGGATCGTCTTCGGTCATCCAGTGGCCCTTGCAGTTGGGCTCGTAAGGACCAAGGTTGAAGCCGTTCTTTTCCTGCCGCAGGTAGTAAGAGACATCCACATCACGCAGCAGCGGCAGCTTGGCACCGCTTTGCTTGGTCCATGCTTCGATCTCGGGGATTTCATCGGTCAGCAGGTACTGGTGGCTCATGACCATTGCCGGAACGGTGCGGCCACCGAAGGGCTTGAACCATTCGCCCACACGCTGCGCATAATACCCGGCTGCGTTCACAACATAGTCACAGGCTATATCGCCTTTGTCCGTGTGCACGGTCCAGGTGCCGTCGTCATGCTGTGTCACGCCAGTCGCCGGGCAGAAACGGATGATCTTCTGCCCCATATCGCGCGCGCCCTTGGCCAGCGCCTGCGTCAGCTGCGCCGGATCGATATCACCATCCGTCGGGTCGTAGAGAACACCTTCAAGATCGTGCGTTTCCAGGAAGGGATAGCGCTCTTTCGCTTCTTCCGGAGTCCACATCTCCATGGGAATCCCCTGATACCGGCCCATCGCCATGGCGCGCTCGAACTCCTGCACACGTTCTTTCGAATGCGCCAGTCGGATCGAACCGGTCTGGTGGTAGTTCATCGGATAATCGACTTCTTCACCCAGACGCGCATACAGCTCGGTCGAATAGCGCTGCATGTTCATGATCGCCCATGAGGTCGAAAAGGTCGGAACGTTCCCTGCCGCATGCCAGGTCGACCCGGCAGTCAGCTCGTTCTTTTCCAGCAGAACACAATCGGTCCAGCCCTTCTTGGCCAGATGATATAGCGAGGAAGCCCCCACCACGCCACCGCCGATAATGACCACGCGGGCTTTTGTTGGAAAATCACTCATGCGTTTTGATCCTTGTTACTGTGCCTCTTGAGGCAGATCGTCCGTGATGTCGTAATAATCGCCCTTGTCAGCCACAAAGATGTGCTTTGAGAGCTTTAAACCCGTGGAAGCATCGAGTGCGCCCATGGAGATCGAAATCGTGTCCTCCTGGTTGTGTTGCCAGAAGAGAAACGAGCCACATTTGCTGCAGAACCCCCGTCGGGCGATGTCAGACGCGCGATACCAGCTTAGCGTGTCGCTGGCCGAGAAACTCAGGTTGTCCTGATGGGTTGAGGTCGAAGCCCAGAAATGGCCCGACTGTCTGCGGCACTGTCCGCAATGGCAGACCGAAGGCAGCGACAGGTCTCCGTCAATCGTGAACGCGACCGAGCCGCAAAGGCAGGATCCCTTGTGCATTTGACTACCCCCTTATTGCGGGTGTGGTGCTGGTTCCCAACAACACACCGTAGATGACAAAACAGACCGCCATGATCCGGCGCACCCAGATATTGAACACGGCGCTCAGCGCTGCCCTGCCCATCAAGGCGCCCAGCGCCGTAAAGCCGGTGTAGCTGAGTGTGGTGATGATCAGCGCGGTAGGCATGATAACCCCCATCTGCTGCCAGACCGGGACCTCGGGCTGAACGAACTGCGAAAACGCGGCCAGGTATCCGGCGACGCTTTTGGGATTGATCGTTGCCACTGCCAGCGCGTGCAGATAGACATGTCGCGCCGGACGCTCGGAGGCTGGTGCGGGTTTTGTTGCATTCATCCATCCGCGAATGCCCAACCAGATCAAAAACCCCGCACCAATCAGCTTGGCGACAAAGAACCCGGTCGGCGATGCGGCGATCAGCGCCGTCACACCCAGCGCAGACAGGATCAGAAAGGCGCTGGCTTGCGTGAGAATTGCCAATACGCCCAGCATTGCCTTTGGGAACGGAAGGCTCATCCCGTTCGAGATGCAATTGACCGCATTTGGGCCCGGCGTGGTTACGAAAACCACCCAGAAAAACGCAAATATGGTCCAGGCTTCGAACGACATCAGTAGACCGGCGGGGCGATGACCCAGATGGCCGCAGCGGGCTCGTCGTAAGGGTTGGCCCATTGATAAGGTTCGTGTCGGATCCGAAAACTGTCACCTGGCCCAACCGTGAACGCGCGCGCCCCGATTGTCAGGTCCAACTTGCCCGAGATCATGTATCCGACTTCCTGTGTCGGACGATTGGCCGGTGTCTGCATCTGCGAGTTGGGTTTGAAGGTAGAATGTACCATTTCGAAATCATCGGTCAGATCCGGCGAGAGCAGTTCTTCGATCAACCCTTCCTCGCCCGACCCCATGGGCCGGCGCGAGCCGGCACGCACGACATATCCCTGCTCGTCCGCAGGTGCCGCCGAATGCGCAAACAACATCGACATGGGTACGCCAAGGCATTCGGCGATCTGCCTCAGGTCCGAGATCGACGGCTCAGACATGTCACGTTCGACCTGGCTGAGCCAGCCCACAGACCTGTCCAGCCGGGTTGCGATAGCACTCAGCGTCAATCCACGCGCCTTGCGCAGCGCGCGGATATCTGCACCAAGTGTTGCACTTTGCGGGGCCTGGCTGTTCAAGGGGGCTCCAACTCTCGTGAAAATTTGATCTCGTTTTTCACGATGCCTCGATTCCGTGAAATTTCCAAGCATTTTTTCACGCAAGCCCGTATTCCGGATTGGCTATGCCCTGACGGTTCGGTCACTCAGCTGATATGGCAAACATATGTATCGGTGGTGGCAGAGGCGCGCTCGTGCCAAAGCGTGAAGCCTGTTTTTTGCAGAACGCGGGCTGAACCCGGATTGTCACGCCCGACCCCGGCAATGAGACGCACGGCAGGCCCAGGCGTCAATGCGTCCTGCAAGCCTTGCAACATCTCGGAGGCGTAGCCATTCCCCCAAGCGGATTCTGCAATCAGATAGCCAACGTGAAGGTTTGGAATTGAATCGGCCTCTGTACTCATGGCCAACACGAATAGGCCAATAAGGTGGTTACCGCGGTTATAGCGCGCAAGCAGAATATCGCTTTCAGCACGTCTGTCATCAATCCAGTTCGAAATATCCCGGCCCTGCAACTGCATCGACGGTGGCAGGTGTTTCAGGACCGCAGGGGTCAGAAGCGCGACAAGATCATCTTCAAGCCGAGCTCGCAATCGCGGATCGGTGAGTTCAACCTTCCAGTTGCGAACCGAAAGGCGCGGAGTTCGGAAATGGCCTGGAACCATGGTTAATCCAATACGTATCGGGCTTTCCGGTTTTATCAGGCCCCGAGCGAAATCGAAAAGAGGAAACCGGTAGACGCACCTTGTACGGACCGAGAATCAATCAGGCTTGTGCGAAGGTCTTTGACAGGATCGCGGACAGGTTATCCGCGTCTTCAGTTGAGAACGCATCGGGTTGATTGCTGTCGATGTCGAAAACTGCAATCAACTCGCCCGCTGCGTTCCGCACCGGCAGAACAAGTTCGGACCGGGTTGAACTGGCGCAAGCGATGTGACCCGGAAACGCGTCGACATCCGGCACCAGCTGCACTTCGCCAGTGCGCGCTACCGCCCCGCAGACGCCGCGCGCGAACGGGATGACCAGACAGCCATGCCCACCCTGGTACGGGCCGATTTTCAGCAAACCCGGTTCTGTCACCCGGTAAAACCCGGTCCAGTCGAAACGGTTGTCAGAATAATGGACCTCGCAAGCAACGGTGGCCATCAGGGCAACCTGATCGGTTTCGCCTTCGGTCAATGCTGCAATTGTACTGGCCAGCGTACTGTAATCGACGGTCATAGGTCCCGAACCCCTTGGAAAACCCCCGGGGGCGCTGCCCCCGAAACCCCCGGAGTAATTCGAAAAAGATGAAGGGTCAAATGCGTTCGATCGCGATAGCTGTTCCTTCACCGCCGCCGATGCAGATTGCAGCAACCCCCCGCTTGAGATTTCGTTTCTCGAGCGCGTTCAACAAGGTGACCATTATACGGGCGCCAGATGCTCCTATAGGATGGCCCAAGGCACAGGCACCGCCATTTACGTTCACCTTGTCGCGCGGCAATCCCATCTCGTGCATGAAAGCCATCGGGACAACTGCGAAGGCTTCATTGACCTCCCACAGGTCGACATCATCCTTGTTCCAACCGATGCGGGACAGGAGCTTTTGCGCCGCCGGAACCGGCGCAGTCGTGAAAAGTCCGGGTGCCTGCGCATGGCTGGCATGTCCCAGAATACGGGCCCGAACTGTCAGCCCTCGCGCTTCTGCCGTCTCAGCCGATGCCAGAACAAGCGCCGCCGCGCCGTCGGATATTGACGAGGAATTGGCGGCGGTCACTGTCCCGTCCTTGCGGAAAGCGGGATTCAGCGTCGGAATTTTCTCGGGACGGGCAGATTTGGGTTGCTCGTCAGCCACCTGTACAATCTCACCCTTTCGCGTGCGCACTGTGACGGGGACGATCTCGCCCGCGAAAGCACCGCTTTCTTGCGCGGAAAGTGCGTTGGACAAGGATTTCAAGGCATATTCATCCTGCGCTTCGCGGGTGAACTGATACGCCTCAGCGCAGTCTTCGGCAAAGGTTCCCATCAGGCGGCCCTTGTCATAGGCGTCTTCCAGCCCATCAAGGAACATGTGGTCGATCACCTGACCATGACCGATGCGCGCACCGCCCCGCATTTTCGGCAGCAGGTAGGGCGCGTTGGTCATGCTCTCCATACCTCCGGCGACCATTGTATCCGCATAACCCAATGCGATCTGGTCGAAGGCCATCATCGCCGCCTTCATCCCGGAACCACACATCTTGTTCAGCGTGGTGGCGGGAACCTCCTCGCCCAAGCCCGCCGCGAAACCCGCCTGGCGCGCCGGAGCCTGCCCCTGACCTGCGGGCAGGACACATCCCATCAACACCTCGTCAACCGTCTGTGCCCCTGCCTGCTTTAACGCGGCACGAATCGCTGCGCCGCCAAGCTCGGATGCTGCGACACCGTCGAACATGCCCTGAAAACCACCCATTGGCGTTCTGGCAGCACCTGTAATAACAACATCTCTCATCCGGATAATCCTCCTGCCGTCCGGTCCTTGAATACCGAATGGTAAGAATTCGCGTCTAGCGTATTTCTACGACTCATTTTCAAATTGGAGGGCGGCCGGACCATGGGGCTGACCAGCACATCAGACGGTACGACACAGATTATCACCGTTCACTCTGACCGGATCGACGCTGCGATGGCCATTCAGTTCAAAGAAGGCATGCGCGCAGAGACCGAGGCCTGCGCTGATCGGGTTATCCTTGACCTTTCAGGTGTCGAGTTCATCGATTCAAGCGGGCTGGGCGCAATCGTGGCCTCCATGAAACAACTGGGGCTGAACCGAAGGCTTGATCTGGCAGGCCCGCAGCCCGTGGTGGAAAAGGTCTTTCGCCTGACGCGCATGGATACCGTGTTCAGGTTGTTTGCGACACTGGATGACGCCCTGTCGAAACCGGACAGGTGACAAGAGCAGGAGTGCGACAACATGGAGCCCATTTGTAACGCGACCTGCCTGGAAGTGAGCTTTCCCGCAGCGGAAACAGAAGCCAGCGCGGGGATTGCGAAACTCAGTGCCGGACTGGCGAAACGAGGGTTGCCGCCGCACAAGGCGGACGACGTCAAGATCGCACTGGCAGAAGCAATCAACAACGTTGTGGAACATGCCTATATGGACGTGGCCCCGGCCGGGGTTCAGGTCACATGCCGGTTGGACAGAAACCGCCTGGACATTCTGATCTCGGACACGGGCCATCCATTGCCCGGCTACGAACCACCAGACGGAACACCAGCACCACTGGGAACCCGCATTCAGGATTTGCCCGAAGGCGGGTTCGGCTGGTTCCTGATTCATCAACTTACCAGCGATATCTGTTATGAGCGTCGCGACGGGTGCAATCGGCTATCCTTGCGATTTAACTTTGACAAGAACGGGTAATCAGCCGCAATTGGCCACAATAACGCCATTTTCGAAACATTGTCGCGCCGCAAATCGCCGCCATACAGTGACTCGTAGCTCAGATAGCTTCCCTCGGCGCCAATTATCACAGCCCCCACCCAGTGAACGGCGCCGAGGATCTCCCCCCAACTTGAATTGACTGGACAACCGGCAATCAGAGAATAGCTTTCCCCTGTTTTAAGGAGAAAGAACCACCATGCGTGATCTGCACAAACCTGGCCGGTCGGAAGTTTTTGCAACGCGGGGGATGTGCGCAACGTCGCACCCGCTGGCCGCCAAGGTGGCAATCGATATTCTTGAGCGCGGCGGCAACGCCATGGACGCAGCGATTGCAGGTGCAGTTCTGCTTGGGATTTGCGAACCGCAGATGACCGGGTTGGGCGGCGATTGTTTCGTTTTGTTCAGCCGTGCGGGCGAAAACCGGATACGCGCATTGAACGGATCGGGTCGCGCACCGGCCGCTGCGCGGGCGCAGCCCTTGCGAGACAAGGGTCTGTCATCAATACCGTTGAACGGCCCGGACGCGGTGACTGTTCCCGGTGCCGTGGACGCCTTCTGTCACCTTGCAGAAACCGAAGGGCGATTGGGGCTGGGCGCGATTCTGGAACCCGCAATCCACTATGCCGAGGCTGGCGTTCCGGTGGCCCCTCGGGTTGCATTTGACTGGAAAACAGGGGCGGCCACATTACAGGGCGCTGCGCGTGATCATTATCTGGTCAATGGGCAAATACCCGCAATCGGGCAGATCTTTCGCGCCCCCGGTCAGGCTGAGGTCTTGCGCAGGATCGCCAGCCAGGGACGCGACGCTTTTTATTCAGGAGACATTGCCGAGGATATGATCCGGGCTCTGTCCGCACTCGGAGGTGTCCACACCGCCGAGGACTTCCACCGCACCAAGTGCGCTGAAACGCAGCCCATGCGCGGGGCCTACAAGGGTGTTGATCTGGTCGAACACCCGCCGAACGGCCAAGGTGCAACCGCGATCCTGCTGCTGAACATTCTAAAACAGTTCGATCTGGCCAGTATGGATCCATTTGGAGCAGAACGGGTTCATATCGAGGCTGAAGCCACCAAGCTGGCTTATGACGCGCGCAACCGGTTTATTGCTGATCCCGATCATGTCGCGCGGGCCGAGCGGTTTCTTGATATGGATGTAGCAGTCAGGCTGGCTGCATTGATTGACCCAAAACGCGCAATGCCCGCAGCAGCACCTTTGACGGAAGCCATACACAAAGACACGGTCTATATCACGGTGGTCGACCGCGACCTTATGGCTGTGTCGCTGATCTACTCGATCTTTCATGGCTTTGGGTCAGGGATCGCGTCCGAGAAATACGGCATTCTGCTTCAGAACAGGGGCGCGGGGTTCACGCTTCAGCCGGGTCACCCCAATGAACTGGCTGGCGGCAAACGCCCGATGCACACGATCATACCGGGGATGTTGGCCGAGAATGACCGTGTCTCGATGCCATTCGGCGTGATGGGCGGTGCTTATCAACCGACCGGGCACGCGCGTTTCGTTTCGAACCTTAGGGACTTTGGGCTGGAGCTACAGGAAAGCATCAACGCGCCGCGTGCCTTTTTTGATGGAAGTGTCCTGAAACTGGAGCGGGGCTATTCTGAAGAAGTGGCGAAACAATTGTCTGAAATCGGCCACAATATTGAAATTCCGGAAACTCCGCTTGGTGGAGCGCAAGCGATCCGAATCCGAAAAGACGGTGTTTTGGAAGGTGCCAGCGACCCGCGCAAGGATGGGTGTGCCCTTGGATACTGATCAGCGGCAGTACAATGCCGACCGGTTCGCCAGACCTAGTTCAGGTGGAAATGCAGAGGGTAGGCACCGTCTTCGAATGGGCCGAACATGTTGGAGATATCCGGGTGTTCAACCGGCTCGCCGGAATAGTCTGCAACCAGATTTTGTTCTGAAACATAAGCAACATAGAAAGATTGGTCGTTCTCTGCCAACAGGTGGTAGAACGGCTGTTCTTTCCTTGGACGGCTGTCTTCCGGAATGGCCTGATACCATTCTTCTGTGTTCGAAAACTCTGGGTCCACGTCAAAAATCACCCCTCGAAAAGGGTGTTTCTTGTGACGGACCACCTGGCCCAATCCGTATTTCGCGCGTGTCTTTAACATTGTTTCAGCCCCCACCGCATTTACTAACGGTTTTTGGCCCGAAATGCCAATCATTGATGTGAAATTCAGGGAAACAGTCTGTGAACCTAATACTGACAGTGTTCGAAATCGTGGCCCCGGTTTTTCTCTTGGCAGCCATTGGCTTTACCTGGGTCAAACTGGGGTTCGAATACCGGCTGCAATTTGTGACACGCTTTGCAACGACGCTGGCAATGCCCAGTCTGATCTTTGTTGCGCTCATGCAAACCGACATCCTGGGCGGAGATTTGTCGCGTTTCACATCCGCGACCCTGGTCGCAAATCTTCTGCTGGCAGGGGTGTTCTGGTTGCTGGTTCGCGTCTTGAAACTGGATCAGCGCACGTACCTGTCACCGCTGATTTTCGGCAATACCGGCAATCTTGGCTTGCCGCTATGTATCTTTGCGTTCGGACAGATTGGCTTGGGTTACGCAGTCATCTTTCTGTCTGTAACTGCGCTGTTTTCTTTCACTTATGGAATATACCTAGTCGCCGGAAAAGGCGCATGGGGACAAGTCTTGCGCCAGCCGATGGCGTGGGCGACCATTCTGGGTGCAGTGTTTTTGTGGCAAGGGTGGCAAACTCCGACATTTCTAACCAACACGTTAGAGCTTTTGGGGCAAATGGCTGTTCCGCTGATGTTGGTCACGGTCGGTGTGGCAATCGCCCGCCTGACCTCGCGCAGTCTGGGGCAAGCACTCTGGTTGTCAGTCCTGAAACTTATCGTCTGCTTTGCGTTGGGCTGGGGGATTGGAGTGTTGTTTGATCTGGACACTGTCGCCTTTGGCGTTCTGGTCCTGCAAATTTGTACGCCGGTCGCTGTGACCTCATATTTGCTGGCAGAACGATTTGAGGCCGATTCCGATGCCGTTGCCGGCATGGTCATGGTGTCCACTGTGCTTTCCGTGGCGGCGTTACCCGTAATTCTTGCCATTGTTTTGTAGCGATTGTGATTTCCTCAGAGCTCAATCTACGCTAGAATAAACAAAAAAAGGCATGAGGCACATGAGCAGAATTCTTATCGTACTCTTCGGGGTGCTGCTTTTGGCATCCTGTGGCGGCGGGTCAAAACAACCGCCCAGCAAACTGAACGACGCATGCAGTATTGCGCACGAGCGACCGGATTTTATCAAGGCTTTCAAAAGCACCGAGCAGAAATGGGGTGTTCCGGTTCACGTTCAGATGGCCACGATTTATCAGGAAAGCCGATATCGCCACGATGCACGTACCCCACACCGTTACGTGCTGGGCGTGATCCCGATGGGGCGGCAAAGCAGCGCCTATGGGTTCAGCCAAGCACTGGACGGCACCTGGGATCAATATCAGCGCGAAACCGGCAAGCGTCGGGCCAAGCGGGATCGCATCCGCGACGCGTCGGACTTCATCGGCTGGTATATGAACAAAAGCTATGAGCGCAACGGCATCCACCCCGGCGACACACGCAATCAATACCTGGCCTATCACGAAGGCCACACGGGGTACGCACGCGGCACCCACAACAGCAAATCATGGTTGTTGAGCGTGGCCAATGACGTGGACGCACGCGCGCAACTGTATCAGGCGCAATTAGCGAACTGCCGGTACTGAGTCATACTCAACGGGTCAGCGATTGACTGACCCGCGTCTTTCCTTGTTCGAAAAAAGGCCCTGATCCAGGTCATCGCTTTCCATCAGCGCGCCCAGAAGAACTGTGGTCTGACTGCCCGCGTTGTCATGGATCACCCATTTGCGAAGTTCGACCGGGTTATCGGTGAACATCAATTCAATCCGGCCTGCTTCAGGGTTCTTGGGGTCTTGTGCAGTGACCACTGTGGCCGTGCCGTCAAAGCTGTGGCCGACAACCATATTGGCCTGATCAAGATTCACATTGCGCGCCAGCACAATGGATAGCGGCGTGCGCTTCAGCGGGTATTGCTCGGGCGGCTGGTTCGATTTGGGATCAAAGATCTGTACACTGCCCGAGCGCGCCAGCACCACAGCGCTGTTGGGCGGGTCATATTCGAACCGCATCTTGCCCGGGCGCTGCATCCACAGCTGCCCGGTGCTCAACGAGCCATCATCATTCACCTGCGTGAACGTTGTCTGAACCGTTTTCAATCCATTCAGGTAACTTGAGATTTGCGAAAGCGGCAGTTTTTCCGCCGCCCAGGCGGCTGGTGCAGCCAGTGTCAAAGCAAGGGCAAAAGCAATCTGTTTCATGCCGTACAGATAGGCTGTCTGCCCTTGTTATTAAATATCCTATTGCTCGGGGACGAGGATTTCGCGTTTCCCGACATGATTTGCTGACGAAACAACACCTTCCTCTTCCATCTGCTCAACAAGCCGCGCCGCCTTGTTGTACCCGATGGCGAGTTTCCGCTGAATGTAAGAGGTCGAGCATTTGCGATCCTTGATCACAATTGCCACCGCCTGATCGTACAGCGCGTCTTCTCCGTTCGTGTTGCCACCTGTATTCAGCCCCAGAACGGCGTCAATGTTGTCGACCTTGTCCTCGGCCGGTCCATCCAGAACGCTGCCCACGTAATCGGGCGGGCCGAATTGTTTGAGGTGGTTGACGATTTCCTCGACCTCTTCATCCGACACAAACGGCCCGTGGCATCGGGTGATCTTGGCGCCACCGGCCATGTAAAGCATGTCGCCCTGCCCCAGCAGCTGCTCGGCGCCCATCTCGCCCAAAATGGTACGGCTGTCGATTTTTGAGGTCACCTGGAACGAAATCCGCGTCGGGAAGTTGGCTTTGATCGTGCCGGTGATCACGTCAACAGACGGGCGCTGTGTTGCCATGATCAGGTGAATGCCCGAGGCCCGCGCCATTTGCGCCAGACGCTGGATACACGCTTCGATCTCCTTGCCCGCGACCATCATCAGATCGGCCATCTCATCAACAATGACGACGATATAGGGCATCGCTTCGGGCGCGAATTGTTCCGTCTCGAATGTTGGTTCACCGGTTTCATCGTCAAACCCGGTCTGCACCGTGCGGCTGAACAACTCGCCCTTGGCCAGCGCATCCTTCACACGGCCATTGTAGCCAGCGATGTTGCGCACGCCCATCTTGGACATCTTGCGATAGCGGTCTTCCATTTCGCCCACGACCCATTTCAGGGCCACGACCGCTTTCTTCGGATCGGTCACAACGGGCGACAGCAGATGCGGGATGCCATCGTAAACCGACAGTTCCAGCATCTTGGGGTCGATCATGATAAGGCGGCATTCATCCGGCGTCAGCTTGTAAAGCAGCGACAGGATCATCGTGTTGATCGCCACCGACTTGCCTGAACCCGTGGTCCCGGCGATTAGCAGGTGAGGCATCTTGGCCAGGTTCGCCACCACGGACGCGCCGCCGATATCCTTGCCCAGCGCCAACGGCAGCGCCTGATTGCCATCGCCGAAATCGCGGCTGGCGAGGATTTCGCGTAGAACCACCATTTCCCGGTTTTCATTGGGCAACTCGATCCCGATCACCGAACGGCCGGGCAGTGTCGAAACACGTGCCGAAAGGGCCGACATCGAGCGCGCAATATCGTCTGCCAAACCGATCACACGGCTCGCCTTAAGGCCCGGAGCGGGCTCCAGCTCGTACATGGTCACGACCGGGCCGGGGCGTACGCTGACGATCTCACCCTTGACGCCGTAATCGTCCAGAACGTTTTCCAGCATCCGCGCGTTTTCTTCCAAGGCCTCATCGCTCAGGTGATGGCGCTGGATATTTGCGGGGTTGGACAATAAGCCCAGAGGCGGCAGTTCAAAATCAGAGTGTCGTTCCTCGAAGGACAATGCCGGTTGCGCTTCGGCCTGCGCACGACGGGACGGCAACGGTGTCCGGCGCACGGGCTGCGCCACCACAGGCTTCCGCGGTTCAGCCACTGGGATCTTCATCGCCTGACGCGGTTGCGGCATGGCATCGGCGACATCCTCGAAAACCGATTCATCATCGATATCCAACTCGGACGCGTAGTCGTATTGTTCCGTCCCGGCCTCATAACCCATCAAAGCAAGCTCTGGTGCCTCTGGCGTGTCACCAGTGGACACCTGCGGCTCGGGGCGCAGACCATACGCCGTCACCGGCGGTTCCGGGGGCAATTCGGACAAGGTATGCTGGTTCAGGATCAGCGGATCGGGACGGCGTCCACGACCTTTGGTCAACGGCAGGCTGGGATCTGGCTCGGGTGTCATTTCGCCCACAGCAACCTTGCGATTTCGCACGGCGGCCGAGATTTTGGAGCGGATGCGATCTTCGCCGGGCATGTCGTCAAAGCCCGCGATCGGTTCCGGGTCCACCAGCTCGGGTTCGGGCATTGGATCGGGGCGACGGATAAGCGACGGCATTCGCGCCAACAGGCCCGATTTGACCGGAGGTTCAGGGCGTCCCAATTCAGGTTCTTCAAAAACAGGGTCGGCATAGACCAGTTCGTCGTCAAACATCGCCTCGACCGCTTCAGCCCGAGCAAGCTTGCGTTCTTCCCACTGCGCCCGGCGATCCCGTGCCGCTTGCGCGGCCGAAGCCGCACCGCGCCCCATCAGCGTCATCAGCATGTCATAAGACATCACAAGGCCCAGGATGAAGGCCCGGAAGCCACGTTTCACGTCGGCCTTGGTGAAGCCCAGCACAAAAACACCCAGCGCGGTCATACCGACGGCCATGGCCAGAGACATCAGTTTGACCAGAAAATGCGAGGAGATCGGCAACAGCGTCAGCAACGCGCCCATGACCGTGTCGCCAAACAAACCGCCCAAACCGTAGCTATGCGTTGCACGCCACTCGGCACCGGGAACAAGGGTTGCGGCATAGACCGAGGCTACAGCGATCCAGATCGGGGCAAAGATCAGGCGGGCAATGGCCCGGTCTTCACCGAAATGGCCCGCAAAACGCAGACCCCATCCAGCCAGAACAAGCGCGATGCCCCAGCTTCCCCAGCCCACGATCATGAACAAGGGGGCTGCAATAGACGCGCCCACCCGTCCCATCCAGTTCTGCACCGGTGCATCGGTCGAAACCATCCAGTTGGGATCATCGGGCGTATAGGACCAGATCATCGCAGCCGCGGCCAAGCCCAACAGGATCAGCGCGATACCGATCAGTTCCTTACTGCGTCGCTCCAGGGCTGCCTGTGTTGTGCTGTCCAGCAATGGGTCGCGGTTTCGCGCATTATATGATGCCATTTTGCCCTCGTACCTCACGTATAGATGCAGTCGCGGAGTGTGATCAGACCACGCTGCAACTCTGTTTTTGGGGCTACCAATGCAACCCGGATAAAGCCTTCGCCCGGGTTATTTCCCGGATCGCCTTGTGAAAGATATGCGCCAGGAAGAACCCGAACCCCGGTTTCCTTCCAAACCTTCAATGCCGCGTCCTCGCCATTCTCGACCGGCAACCACAGAAAAAACCCGGCCTCTGGCGACATGTAACCTTGCACGCCCGCAAACACCTCATCAGCAATGGCGTATTTCTCCTGATAGAGCGCGCGGTTTTGCTCGACATGTATCTCATCCGCCCAGACGCGCGCGGCGGCGGCTTGCAAGGGCAAAGGCAGTGGGGACCCGGCATAGGTGCGCAGCTTTTTCACCTGACTGATGGACTTTGGTCCACCTGCAATCAGGCCCGAGCGCAAACCGGCAAGGTTCGAGCGTTTGGACAGGGAATTAAACAGCGTGATCCGTTCGGGATCAGTCCCCAGTTCCTGCGCGACGGTCAGAACCCCCGTCGGGGCTTGGTCACGGTAAATCTCAGAATAGCACTCGTCGGCAAAGATCCGGAAATCATAAGCCTCGGCCAGACGGATCAGGTCAGCCCAATAGTCGCGCGACGCAACTGCACCCTGCGGGTTGGCCGGGGAACAGACATAAGCCACCGCAGTTCGGTTCAGCACATCTTCGGACAGGCTGGAATAATCCGGCAGATGACCTGTCGCAGCGGTTGCAGGGACAAAATAAGGTTGCGCACCCACCGAAATCGACGCGACCATGTAGACCTGATAAAATGGGTTCGGGCACAGGATGATCGGTTGTTTGCCATTCTTCTGTTCCGGGCACAGCGCCATGGCCGCATTATACAGCCCCTCACGTGTGCCGTTCAGCGCCATGACGTTGGTGTCAGGGTCCATTTCGACCCCATAGCGCCGCTTGATCCAGCCCGTGATTGCACCGCGCAGGTCTTCCGAGCCTTCGTTCGGCGGATAGCCCTGAAACCCGGCCGCGTTTTCCATGATGACATCCGTCACCCAGGCCGGAAAGTCATGCGTGGGTGCGCCAATCGTCATATGAACGACGTCACCGCCCGGTTGATGGTGATCCAACAGGGCGCGCAAACGCGGGAATGCATATTCCGGTAGGTTCGAAAACCGCTCGGGGAAATCCATATTACTGCCTCAATATCGGGGTCATTTGCGCCCCGTTTTTTTGGCAGATTACAGCCCGCATACCTCTTCGTCCAGACAAAGAGGTTCCGAATCAGTGGATTGTGGCATTCAAGCCAATGCCGATTCTGCCGCTGACCCCAACCGCAACAGGGCCTCTTCCGAGTTCGGATACCCCATCATCATCAGCCCACAACCGGGCGTTCCGGTGGGCAGGGTCAGCGCCGCAAGCCCCATCAGGTTGCCGATCCGCGTGTTGCGAAGGGCCAGCAGGTTTTCAGTCACGTAATAGTCGTGATCGGTCATCAACCGGTCCAGATTGGGTGGCAGATTGGGAACGGTTGGCGCAAGAACGGCATCGAACCCGGCGGTGGCGGTATCCCATGCCGCGCGACAGGCTTCCAGCTTCGACCACGCAGCGACGTAGTCCGGACCGGATACGTCTTTTCCAGCCCGGAACCGTTCCAGTATCGGAGGATACATTACATCAGGATTCGCTTCGATCACATCTCGCCACAGTCCGTACGATTCGGTGGGATCGACAACACTAGACAGGGACATTGCGTTGTGAAGTTCGGGAACCTCAAGAGGTATAACCTTTGCGCCTGCGTCTCGAAGTCGTTCCAAACCAACCTCATAAGCGACTCGCGGTACATCGCGCAAATCGTCTTTAACCACGTTTTGCAAATCTGCAAAACGGCGGCCTTTCAAGTTTGCACCTCGCAGATCGGCAGGCGTTCCGCCCTCAAGCAAAGCCAGCATATGTGCTGCGTCTTCAACTGAGCGCGCCAAAGGGCCCACCGTGTCAAACCGAAGGCGCAGAGGTACAACCCCTTCCAAACTTATCCGCCCGGCGGTGGTTTTTAGTCCAACCAAATTGTTCCAAGCCGATGGGATGCGTACTGACCCAGCAGTATCGGACCCGATACCCCCAGCTGCCAAACCCCACGCAACCGAAGCCGCCGCGCCTGAAGATGAACCGCCAGGCACGGCGTCCTCATCGTCAATGCAAGGCGGCGTACCAGTGATCGGGTTCAATCCAAGGCCGGAAAAGGCCAGCTCGCTCATATGCGTCTTACCCAGACAGACCGTTCCCATCTGGGTTGCGTTGCGTACCACAAGTGCATCCGCGTCCGGCACCCGGTCTTTCAAAAGCGCCGACCCGGCCTCGGTCGCAGTACCAGCGGTGTCGAACAGGTCTTTCCAGCTAATGGGAACCCCATCCAGCAACGACCGCCGCAATCCCATCTTCGCGCGTTGCTGCGCGGCTTCGGCCTCGGCGCGGGCGCGGTCATGGGTGACGCGGGCATAGATGCGGTCGCGGTGCGGATGGGCGTCTATTGCGGACAGGTAGGTTTCCGTCAATTCAACCGGATCGATCTGGCCCATCCCAATTCCACGGCCCAAATCACACGCCGTCATGGTCAACCAATCCTGCATCCCGCCCCCTCCTGCTTTTTGGCTTGAAAGAACGGTAGCGACAGGACTGCACATGGACAATCCCGAAAGGGCGCGCATATTGCAGGGCATGACACAGGCATCTGACATTCTGATCGTGGGCAGCGGGCTGAACGGCCCGGCTTTGGCATTGGCTCTGGCACAAACCGGACATTCGGTCACAGTGATTGATGCGCTGGAAGAGAAGGTCCGCAAGAATGCGGCATTCGACGGGCGAGCCTATGCGCTGGCCTTGGCGTCACAGCGCTTGCTGGCTGCCATCGGTGTCTGGGACCGCGTTGCGGAACACGCCCAACCGATGCTGGAGATCAAGGTCACAGACGGCCACGCCGGTACAGGCCCGTCACCGTTTTTCATGCATTTCGACCACGCCGAAATAGAAGAAGGCCCGATGGGGTATATGGTCGAAGACCGTCACCTGCGCCGCGCCTTTCTGGACGCTATGGCTGATGAGCCCCGCATCACTCAGCTGAGTGGCAAGACTGTTGTGTCGCAACAAGCCGACACCACTGGAGTGACCGTGACGCTGGACGATGGTTCGACTGTGAACAGCAGCCTGCTGGTTGGGTGTGACGGCCGCCACAGCGGCACCGCGCGCCGCGCAGGTATCAAGCGCACAGGTTGGGAGTATGGCCAGACCGCACTTGTCTGCGCCATTGAACACGAGCTGCCGCATCACGGCATTGCCCATCAGTTCTTCATGCCGCCAGGCCCCTTGGCGATTCTGCCGCTGACCGGCAATCGCAGTTCCATTGTATGGAGCGAACGCACCAAGGCCGCGCAACAGATCAACGCCCTGCCCGAGGGCGACTATCTGCAAGTCCTACGCCCACGGTTCGGCGATTTCCTAGGTGAAATCCGCCTGGCAGGAGATCGTTTCACCTATCCTTTGAACCTGACCATCGCCAATTCCTTTGTCGCTGATCGTCTGGCACTGGTCGGGGATGCCGCCCACGGGATGCACCCGATTGCCGGTCAGGGCCTTAACGCCGGTCTGCGTGATGTCGGCGCGCTGGCAGAGGTTCTGACCTTGGCAGGGCGGCGCGGCGAAGACATCGGGTCGCTTATGGTGCTGGAACGCTATCAGGAATGGCGCAGGTTCGACACCGCTGCTCTTGCGATGGCAACGGATGTTTTCAACAAACTGTTCTCGAACGACAACCCGTTGCTGCGCATTGGGCGAGACGTTGGTATGGGAATTGTCGGCGCACTGCCGGGGTTGCAGCGCGGTTTCGTCCGCGAAGCCGCCGGTTTGACCGGAGATTTGCCCAAGCTGCTGCAAGGGCAGCCAATTTAGTCCAGCTGCCGTGCCTCGTCGACCAGCATGACCGGAATGCCGTTGCGGATGGGAAAAGCCAGACCTGCGGCCTGTGACACAAGTTCCTGCCTTTCGGCGTCATAGCGCAGGGTCGTTTGCGTCTGCGGGCAGACCAGAGCTTCGAGCATGCGGCGATCAAAGGCGTGTTCAGGGTCAGTCATTGCAGTTTTTCCTCATTCGATCCGCCTCGCATTGCGAATTCTATCAATGTCATCAGCGTCTCGCGCCGTGTGCGCAGGCAAGGGGCCTCTAACAAGGCCTGTTTGTCTTCCGGGTCAAAGTCCAGCAACATGGACAGCGAGTTCACCAGCAATTCATCCTCGGCATCTTTCAGAGAAGCCCAATCGGTGGACAATTGCCGGGACGAAAAGAAGCGTTCCAGCAAAGCTAGGAACTTGGTGCGATTGAACCTGTCGTCGTTTTCGGCCTTGCCCAGATCCCTGTCAAAGCCGTCCCACGAAACTTCGCACCGCCGGTATGGCGTGAAAGCGTCCAACTCTGAAACCACGCGGAACCGGGACACACCGGTCAGCGTGATCAGATAACGGCCATCTTCCGTTTCGGAAAACTGGGTCACACGCCCGACGCATCCGATGCGGTGCAGTTTGTTCTCATCATGGGCCGAAGGATTTGGCTGGACCATCGCAATCAGCCGTTCCTTGGTCTTGAGCGCATCGTCCAGCATTTGCAAATAGCGCGGCTCGAAGATGTGAAGCGGCAAGCGCGAGCGGGGCAACAACAGCGCCCCGGGCAAGGGGAACACGGATACGGTGTCCGGCAGATCGGCGGGATGCATCATGTCCCAATTCTAGCTCTGATCAGAAATTAGGCAAATATCATCGAGCTGAGTTTGCGGCGACCGTTCAGAACGATCGGGTCATTGGGCTTGAGCGCATCAAAGATCGTGAAAAGCTGGGTCTTGGCGGCCCCGTCATCCCACTCACGATCCCGGCGGAACAATTCCAGCAATTGCGCCACGGCTTCTTCCACTTCGCCGTTCGCATGCAATGCCTGTGCCAGGTCAAACCGGGCCTGAAGATTTTCGGGGTCTGCTTCAACGGCCGCTGTCAGATCAGCCACCGGACCCGCATCAGCCGCTTGCTTGGCCAGTTGCAATTGCGCATGCGCAGCCTCGACCTCGGCCGAGTTGGATATTTCAGCCGGTGCACCGTTCAGGATGGCCTCGGCATGCTCCAGATCGCCAGTGGCGATATGTGCCCGCACCAGCCCGCCATATGCTGCCGCGTGGTTCGGGTCTTCGCCAAGAACGGCGGCAAAAGTCTGCGCGGCATCTGCCGCTGCGCCGTCGCTCAGCATTTCTTCGGCGGCAATTACCGCGTCATCCAATTGACCACCGGGGCTTTCCCCGCCTGACGCCTCGATCACGCGGTCTACGAAAGCCTTGATCTCGGACCCCGGCAGCGCGCCCTGAAAACCGTCCACGGGTTGCCCTTTAAAAAACGCGTAGACCGTTGGAATCGACTGGATGCGCATTTGCGAGGCGATCATCTGTGCCTCGTCTACGTTGATCTTGACCATCTTCACCGCGCCCTTGGCTGCGGTAACAGCGTCTTCCAGCATCGGGCCCAGCGTCTTGCACGGGCCGCACCAGGGTGCCCAGAAGTCAACAATAACAGGCGTTTCCTGCGAGGCTTCGACCACATCGACCATGAAAGTGGCCTCGGTCCCGTCCTTGATCAGATCGGTGGCTGGGGCGGCTGCGCCGTTCAGGATGTCCATGGCAATCACTCTTTCGTTCGAACTTGCGCTCTATATGCAATCGCTTGTCGCAGAAACCAAGGGCAGAGTTTCAGTTCAGATGTCGAAACTCGCAAAGACCGGCGCATGGTCGCTGGGCTTCTCCCACCCACGCGCATCCCGCAGAATGCGACTGGAATGACCCGCATTCGAAATATCGGGCGTGGCCCAGACATGATCCAGCCGCCGCCCCTTGTCTGCCGCATCCCAGTCGCGGGCCCGGTAGGACCACCAGCTGAAAAGCTGCCCTTCGGGAATATCCTGCCGGGTGATATCGACCCAACCACCCGCGTCCTGGGTCTCGGCCAGATGTTCCACTTCAATCGGAGTGTGCGAGACGATCTTGAGCAATTGTTTGTGTGACCAGACGTCATCTTCACGCGGGGCAATGTTCAGATCGCCGACGAGGATGGATTTTTCCGGCTTTTCTGCGTGGAACCAATCGCGCATGCCCGTGAGATAGTCGAGCTTTTGGCCAAATTTCTCATTCACTTCACGATCTGGCACATCACCGCCAGCGGGGACATAGAAGTTGTGGATCGTGACACCATTCTCCAACCGCCCGGCTATGTGGCGTGCGTGGCCGAGATCTGCGAAATCCATGTCGCCCACCTCCTCTATCGGCAGGCGGGACAGGATGGCGACGCCATTATATCCTTTCTGGCCACGGGCAATCATGTGGGTATAGCCCAGCTCCGCGAACCCTTCGGTCGGGATCTTTTCAACCGGAGACTTGCATTCCTGCAAACACAGAACATCCGGTGCCTCTTCTTCCAACAGTTTCAGCACGATAGGTTCGCGCAGTCGGACCGAGTTGATGTTCCAGGTGGCAAGTGTGAATGGCATGGCGAGGATTCCTCTGTCGCGATTTGGCGAAGGTTAACGCGGTGGGGGGTGGGGTGCCATCAGAAAAGAAAAGCTAGGACGGGTGGCTTTCATTTTGGGGGGCATCGTCGCAAATCTCGTACCAGTCCGGCTTTTCCGAAACAAATTCGTGAAACTGAACTTTCTGCTTTAACCCAGTATCCAATGCGTTTGCAGCGATTGGAAAACTGTCTGCTTCTGAAGTGATTTCGCCCAAAGATGTCCCGCATTTCGTGCAGAAACACCTGCCGTATTTGTAAGGCGGATCAGGCTGGTGCAGCGTTACGTTTTCCCTTCCCCGAACCCACACCAAGTCTTCTTTGTTGACAAATACGACTGTGCTGGCCCCGGCTTTTCTGCATCTTGAGCAATGGCAGGTTCCCATCACGGATGGTTGAGACTTCAGGTTAAACTTCACCGCCCCGCACAAACAGCTTCCTTCGATCATCACGCGCTCCTCCAACCTTTCGCAAGAATTAGAACATTACAGGAACAAAATGGATTTCGCAACGCCTGTGACGGTATAGGCGGCGCATGATCTCGCCCTTCAGAAAAGAAAAAAGCCGGGCCATTCGGCCCGGCAGTCCAACAGGGAGGTGCATGTCATAACCCGGACATGCGCGGGTTGGGAGTAACCTAATTATGAGTACAGGGTATCACTTTGATCCAAGTCAATCCACACCCAGTTAAGACACCAGCCTATATCCACCGGATTCTGTGACCAAAAGGCGCGCATTTGACGGATCGGGCTCAATCTTCTGACGCAGGCGGTAGATGTGGGTTTCCAGCGTATGCGTTGTAACACCGGCATTATATCCCCAAACTTCGTGAAGCAGCACATCCCGCGCCACCACGCCGTCAGTCGAGCGGTACAGGAATTTGAGGATGTTGGTTTCCTTCTCGGTCAGGCGGATTTTTCTGTCCTCTTCCGTGATCAGCATCTTCATCGCCGGTTTGAACGTATAGGGGCCAAGGACAAATACAGCGTCTTCAGACTGTTCGTGCTGGCGAAGCTGCGCACGGATACGTGCCAGAAGCACCGGGAATTTGAATGGTTTCGAGACATAGTCATTCGCGCCGGCATCCAGGCCCAGGATCGTATCGGCATCGCTGTCATGACCGGTCAGCATCAGGATCGGGCTTTTGACACCCTGTTTGCGCATGAGGCGGCACAGTTCGCGCCCGTCGGTATCCGGCAGACCCACATCAAGAATGACCAGATCATAGATCGCTTCGCGCGCGCGCTCCATGGCAGAGTGACCGTCCGACGCCTCGAACACGTCAAAGTCTTCGGTCATGACAAGTTGCTCGCTGAGCGCCTCGCGCAGATCCTCATCATCGTCCACTAGCAGGATTTTCTTGAGTTGAGCCATTTCCCGGTCCTCCAAACGCTTTTCCATCACTTGCGCGTGGAATATGCAATCAACAAGATTTGCTGCAACCGTTTCACGCCTTCGTGTCAGAGTTCGCGGAAATGTTTCACATTTCCTTTCGAAAGAGCTAGGAGAAAGATTGAGCGTTATAGGGTAACATTGATGAGTCTCATCCCCGACATCACGGAACTTCTCGCCCGGGCCCGGGCCGATCTGCGCATGGGCGTTCCCGTTGCACTGACTGATGACAGCGGCTTCAGCGTGCTTGCGGTTTCTGCCGAAACGCTCAGCCCGCAGCGTCTGGCCGACCTGAAAAAACTAGGGAGTCCGGTGGTGGCCATAACTGGGCGACGTGCTGAAACCCTGAAAGCGCGGGCGTACGACGGGGATCTGGCACGTGTATCGATCCCGGCGGATGCGGATATCGCATGGGTACAGGCGGTTGCCGATCCTTCCGACGATCTGAACGCACCCATGAAGGGCCCGTTGATGACCGAGCGGCACGGTAATGCCAATCTCCACCGTATCGCAATTGCATTGGCCAAATCCGCGCGCATCCTTCCCGCTGTGGTCGTGGTACCTGTCGAGGACGGCAGGGCATTTGCCGCGTCGCACGGTCTGACATGCATTGATCACACGCGCGCCACACCTCATCTGGCGGATCGCAGCACTTTGCACGAAGTCGTCGCGGCCCGCCTTCCGATGGAGGTGTCCGAAGCCGGTCGGTTGCACGTATTCCGACCTGAAGACGGTGGTGAAGAGCACTACGCCGTCGAGATCGGACGCCCGGACCGCGACAAGCCTGTGCTGGCCCGATTGCATTCTGCCTGTTTCACCGGCGATCTGATGGGAAGCCTGAAATGTGATTGCGGCCCGCAACTGCGCGGTGCCCTGGAACAGATGGGGGCAGAAGGTGCAGGCGTTCTTTTGTACCTGAATCAGGAAGGGCGCGGTATCGGTCTGGCCAACAAAATGCGCGCCTATTTCCTTCAGGATCAGGGTTTTGACACTGTTGAGGCGAACCACAGGCTGGGTTTTGAGGACGATGAGCGCGATTTTCGGCTTGGGTCGGACATATTGAAGTCGCTGGGCTTCAATTCTGTCCGCTTGCTGACCAACAACCCGGCCAAGATCGCCATGATGGAGCGAACAGGTATCGCAGTAACCGAGCGTGTCCCTCTGAGGGTTGGCGAAACCTCTCACAACCGGGGATACCTGGCAACCAAGGCCAAGAAGTCGGGCCATCTGCTTTGACCCCAAACGATCTTGTTCTGACCCCGCGCGGCATCCGGTTTCTTGGCAGGGAGTTCCCCTGTTCCGTGGGCAAAGGCGGGTTGAGCAACGCAAAACGCGAAGGCGATGGCGCGACCCCAACCGGACATCATCGAATCGTCGGTATGCTGTACCGGGCCGACCGAATGGCCGCCCCCAGCAAATGGGCCCGTGCCATTGGCCCACGGGACTTGTGGTCTGACGACGTGTCTGAAAGCAGATACAACCACATGGTCAGCGCACCCTATGCATTCAGCCACGAAAAGCTGCGCCGCGCCGACCCGTTATATGATCTGATTCTGTTGACCGACTGGAACTGGCCAAACGCGGTTCCGGGCAGAGGGTCAGCGATTTTTCTGCACCAATGGCGCAGACCCGGTTATCCAACCGAAGGCTGCATTGCCTTTCGCCGGGATCATCTGCACTGGATCGCAGGGCGCATTGCCCCCGGATCACGGCTGATCATTCCTGAGGTTTAACCCGTTCGCCAAAGATGGCCGAGCCAACGCGCACATGTGTCGCGCCAAGGGCGATGGCCTGTTCGAAATCTTGACTCATTCCCATAGACAATCCATCAAGCCCGTTGCGTGCGGCGATTTTGGCCAATAGCGCAAAGTGCAAAGTCGGCTCTTCATCGACCGGGGGAATGCACATCAATCCACACACAGGCAGATCCAATGACCTGCACTCGGCAATGAAACCATCCGCGTCCGCAGGAAGGATACCGGCCTTTTGGTCTTCCTCACCGGTGTTGACCTGAATGAACAGGTCCGGACAGGTTCCCATTTCCTGTGCCAAACGCGCCAGTGTCTTGGCCAGTTTGGGTCGATCTACCGAATGGATCGCATCAAACAGTTCCATTGCGTGACGGGCCTTGTTGGTCTGCAACGGGCCAATGAGGTGCAGATCAATACCCTCGAACTGTTCTTTGAACGCGGGCCACTTGCTTGCTGCTTCCTGCACGCGATTCTCGCCAAAACATCTGTGCCCCTGCTCAAGAACCGCCTGCACCCTTTCATTCGGCTGCACTTTGGACACGGCAATCAGTTTGACAGAACCAGCCGGTCTGTCCGACCTGGCTTCGGCTTTGGCGATACGTGCGGTGATGTCTTGCAGCGACATGAGACCCTCATCCTGTTTTGCGCAGAAAAACACCAAGTCGGCGCAAAAGAAAAGGGCGAGTCCGAAGACCCGCCCTTAAACCTTGCGGTTCAGATCAGCTTAGAAGTTGAACTGAGCACCGAAGTCAGCAACCATGGTCGAGTCTGCGCAGATGTCACAGTCGTTGACACCGATACCACCGCGCAGCGATGCACCGCCGCCCAGGTCGTAGATCGCGCCAACAGCAACCTGCTGAGTATCAGCAGACGCGTTACCGTCACCGTAAGCGAAGATCAGGGTTGTTGCGGCGCCAACGTTGTAGGTTGCCGACAGACCCCATGCGGTGCCGTCAGTTGCTGCAACCTGAGTTGCGTCGTCTGCAACAAACAGAGTACCGCCGAAGTCACCCCATTCGCCACCCAGGGTCAGAACGGTCAGGCTCGGATCGCTTACACCAGCAACACCAGCGTCGGTCTGGCCGTAGGCCAAAGCAGCTGTGATGTTGTTGAAGGTGTAGGTTGCGCTGATGTCCCAACGGTCTGCACTAATAGGTGCACCGTTCAGAGCTGCAGTCGCTTGGTCGTACGATGCGCCAAACGAGAAGTCGCCAACCGAGTACTGGAAGAACACGGCGTTCGAACCCGAACCGGTCGACGAGTAACCCAGGAAGCTGTAGTCAACACCCGAGTACTGACCTGCGAACAGCTCAAGACCAACTTCGTTGCCGTAGTAGTTTGCCAGGTTGTCGAAGGCACCTGCAACGTTACCGGCGTCAACACGCAGGCCACCGTAGATGACCGAGAAGCGTGCGCCGTTCAGACCGGCGGAGTTTGCTTCACCGTTGCCGCTGTTTTCGTCAGCTTGCAGACGAACGCGGCCTTCGAAACGAACGCCACCGTCGGTTTCTGCAATACCGTCGATGTTCAGACGGAAGCGCGAGACCAGGATCGCGTCGTCAGTTTGAACAACCGCAGTACCAACGCCTGTGTTGGTACCGGTTGTCTGGACGTTTACAACGGTACCGCTACGATCTTCAACGTAGCCAATACCAAAGCGGCCATAACCGCTGAAGTTAACTTCAGCTGCTGCAACGCCTGCGGTCGCGATCAGCGCCGTCGATGCGAAGAGAACTTTTTTCATCTTGTTTCCCTCGGTTTCAAAAGAGTTATCTACTCGACATATGCCTCGGCACATGTCTCAGCACGGACACCGTTTCGCTCTTTTTGCCCCCTTTGCGCAAGCTTGGCATAAAGACGTCAGCGTCATTGAGGTCAAATTGGTGCAAGGATGCCACAGTCAGTTTTCGCCCCGATGCAGCTGATACACTTACATTTCAGAAGAATGGGCTTGTTGCAGCGGGGGTCCTTGGCTAGGAGTATCCCCTGAATACTGTAGAACATGTGAAACAGGACCTGTTTGCAATGCGCCTGCCGACGATTTTGGGAATGATCCTGCTGACCGCCGCTCTTTCGGCATGTGGGCAGAATCGAAACACTTCGACAACGTACTCCCCCAACCTCGCTGGCGGCAATTCGGACGAACAGGAGCTGAATGACCCCGAGCGGGCAACTATCTGGGACATCTTTGACCGCAGCACCGCCGAACAGACAACAAACGTGAACCGGTATCTTTGGGCGGCTTCGCTGGATGTGCTGAGCTTCCTGCCAGTGCAAGAGGTTGATCCGTTTACCGGTGTAATCGTAACGGGTTATGGCACGCCTCCGGGCGGCGGCCGATCCTACCGGGCAACTGTTCATATCAGCGATCCGGCGCTTGCCGCGCGCTCTTTGTCGGTTGCGCTGCAATCAAGCGGAGGGGCCCCGGTAAGCGCTGCAACATCCCGCGCAGTCGAGGATGCGATTCTGTCGCGCGCCCGGCAACTACGCATAGCAGACAACAAGTTCTAGCAACCCGCCGAAAATCACAATATTACCACGCCGGGTTCCTACCCGGCGTTTTCATTCACGAAGGACCGCACAATGTCGCGCTACTCGGCCACTGAAATCGAAGCAAAATGGCAGGAGGCCTGGGACAAGGCCGGGATCTTCACCGCTAACCACAAGGCGGACAAGCCGAAATACTATGTGCTTGAGATGTTTCCCTACCCGTCTGGCCGAATCCATATGGGGCATGTGCGCAACTATACGATGGGTGACGTGATCGCCCGGCACAAGCTGGCGACAGGCCATAACGTGCTGCACCCGATGGGCTGGGACGCATTCGGGATGCCTGCGGAAAATGCCGCGATGGCCATCGGGGGTCATCCGAAGGACTGGACCAACAGCAACATCGCCGACATGCGCGACCAGATGAAACCACTTGGCCTGTCCATCGACTGGTCTCGTGAGTTCGCGACCTGCGACCCCGAGTATTACGGCCAGCAACAGGCGCTGTTCCTCGATATGCTCGATGCCGGGCTGGTCTATCGCAAAAACGCTGTGGTGAACTGGGACCCGGTCGACATGACCGTTCTGGCCAACGAGCAGGTTGAAAATGGTCGTGGCTGGCGTTCGGGTGCATTGGTAGAGCGACGCGAGCTGACCCAGTGGTTCTTCAAGATCTCGGACTATTCCGAAGAATTGCTGGATGCGCTGGACACTCTGGACAACTGGCCCGCCAAAGTGCGCCTGATGCAGGAGAACTGGATCGGCAAATCCCGTGGTCTGCAATTCGGCTTTGAACGCACAGACGGCGGCGATCCGATCACCGTCTATACAACCCGCCCCGACACGCTGCTGGGCGCATCTTTCGTTGGCATCTCGCCCGATCACCCGATCGCAAAACAGCTTGAAGCCGAAAATCCAGAAGTGGCTGAATTCGTGGCCGAATGTCGCAAAGGTGGCACCACTGAGGAAGCCATAGAAACCGCCGAAAAGCTGGGCTTTGACACAGGCATCAAGGTCAAGCACCCGCTGGACCCGAGCTGGGAACTGCCGGTCTGGATCGCCAATTTCATCCTGATGGATTACGGCACGGGCGCAATCTTTGCCTGCCCTGCGCATGATCAGCGTGACCTCGACTTTTGCCGCAAATACGGCCTTCCTGTGGTCGACACATTCTTTGCACTGGATGACGACGCGCCTGTCGACAAAATTGCATTCGTCCCGCCGAAAACCGAGAAAGTCCGCTGGGTGAACCACTTCGCCGGTTTGACCGAGGCGACAGGCGAAGAAGCCATCAACGCCACCGTCGATTTTGCTGAACAAGCCGGTTGGGGCGAGGGTGTCACCAAATACCGTCTGCGGGACTGGGGCCTCAGCCGTCAGCGCTATTGGGGGTGTCCGATTCCCGTCGTGCATTGCGAAAGCTGCGGCGTGGTGCCCGAGAAAAAGGAAAACCTGCCGGTCCGCCTGCCTGACGATGTCACATTCGACAAACCCGGCAACCCGCTGGACCGCCACCCGACCTGGCGCGATTGTTCCTGCCCCTCCTGCGGTGCTCCGGCCAAGCGCGAAACCGACACGATGGATACCTTCGTCGATTCGTCGTGGTATTTCGCGCGCTTTACCGCTCCGCGTGCGGAAACACCCACCGATCTGGCTGAGGCCGAGTATTGGATGAATGTCGACCAGTATATCGGCGGCATTGAGCACGCGATTCTGCACCTGCTATATTCCCGGTTCTTTGCGCGGGCGATGCACCTCACCGGGCACTTGCCGAAGAAGGCCATCGAGCCGTTCGACGCGCTGTTCACGCAAGGCATGGTGACGCATGAGATTTATGTCACCTACAAAAAAGGTGCGTTCTCATCAGCCTTTAGCGACGGATTTGAAAACAGTAGGCCGATTTATCATCTTCCTGAGGAGGTAGAACGTCGAGAAGACGGCGTTTACCTTAAGGAGACTGGTGAAAAGGTCGAAATCATCCCGTCGGCCAAGATGTCGAAATCCAAGAAGAACGTGGTCGACCCGGTCAGCATCATTTCAGCCTTTGGGGCCGACACGGCCCGCTGGTTCGTGCTGTCCGACTCGCCACCCGAACGGGACGTGGAATGGACGGCCGCAGGGGCCGAAGCCGCCTATAAGCACTTGAATCGCGTTTGGAATCTGTGTGACAGGATCGGCGCCATGGACGCCGATGCAGCGGGCGAAGGCGATGAGGATCTGTTGCGCGAGATGCACAAAACCATCCGCGACGTGACATTGGGTGTCGAAAGCTTTGGCTTCAACGCAGCCATCGCCAAACTGTACGCCTTCACCAATACACTGGCAAAATCCAAGGCCGGTGCGGCGGCTCAGAAACAGGCAATCAAAACACTGGCCCAGTTGATGTCGCCGATGACGCCACATCTGGCGGAAGATATCTGGGCGCATCAGGGCGGTGAGGGCCTTGTGGCTGTCGCCCGGTGGCCCGTCGCGGATGAAGCGATGCTGGTTGATGACACCGTCACCCTGCCGATCCAGATCAACGGCAAGCGTCGCGCGGAAATCAGCGTTCCAAAAGATATGGACAAAGCCGAGGTTGAAAATATCGCGCTCAGCACCGAAGCTGTCCAAAAGGCGCTGGATGGCAACGCGCCGAAGAAAGTTATCGTTGTTCCGGGCCGGATCGTGAATGTCGTTGTTTGATCGCAGAACATTGCTTGTGATGCCGCTGGCGCTGGCTGCCTGCGGCTTTCAACCGGTTTATGCTCCGGGTGGGTCAGGCTCTGCCTTGTTCGGTCGGGTGGCGGTATCTGCGCCAAATACCGTTGAAAGCTATCTTCTGGTTCAGAACCTTGAACAACAACTGGGCCGCAGCGCGGGCTCTATCAGCGATTACGCTCTGGATGTTCAGGTCTCGACCGAAACCCGCGGCGCGGCCATCACCACGACGAACGAGACAACGCGGTACACGATTGATGGACGGGCCCAATACGCGTTGAAATCTAATGAAACTGGACAAGTCGCAGCGTCCGGCACCGTAACCGATTTTGTGGGCTATTCTGCTTCGGGCTCTACCGTGTCGACGCTGGCTGACGAACGCGATGCGAAAGAACGCCTGATGGTGATCCTGTCCGGGCATATAGTGAACCGCCTGTATTCAACACCGGGCTTGTCCAAATGAAGTTGAGCCCGCGCGAGGCTGACGGGTATTTCGCCAAGCCGGATGCGGACAAGACCGGGCTGCTGATCTATGGTGCAGATGCCATGCGGGTGGCGCTTAAGCGGCAGCAGGTTCTGGCCGCCCTGCTTGGTCCTGGTGCGGAAGAGGAAATGCGCCTGACCCGCCTGCCGGGTGGCGACTTGCGCGGCGATCCGGCGTCTCTGCTGGACGCGGTCAAGGCGGTTGGGTTTTTCCCCGGCCCGCGCGCGGTGTTTGTGGAAGACGCCACCGAAACCGCCTCGCCTGCGATTCTGGCCGCACTTGAAGATTGGACCCCCGGCGACGCTCAGATCATCGTGACGGCTGGTCAGCTGAAACCAAACTCGAAAATCCGCAAAGCGTTCGAAGGGCATCCCGCGGCCTATGCGATAGGCATTTATGACGACCCGCCATCGCGTGCAGAGGTCGAGCGGGTTCTGACCGAGGCGCATCTGAATAACATCCCCCGCGATGTCACGTCTGCCATCAACGAACTGGCCAACAGTCTCAGCCCTGGTGACTTTACCCAAACCATTGAGAAACTGTCGCTCTACAAGCGCGGTGACAACTCTGAGTTGACCATGGAAGACATCGAAGCCTGCGCCCCGCGTTCGACCGAGGCGGCGCTTGACGACGTGCTGAACGTGGTTGCAGAAGGCCGCGCCGGTGAGATCGGACCACTGATCCGGCGTTTGCAGGCACAGGGTACCAACGGGGTAACTCTGTGTATTGGGGCAACCCGGCATTTCCGCACCCTTTATGCCTGCGCCTCGGATCCCGGTGGTGCGGCGCAGGGTATCGGCAAGTTGCGTCCGCCGGTTTACGGCAAACGGCGTGACCGTATTCTGCGTCAGGCACAGGGCTGGGGCGCGCCCAAGCTGCAAACTGCTCTGACCGTTCTGACGGATACCGACCTCTCCCTGCGCTCCGCCGGACAGACCGCCCCCTCAATGGCACTGGTCGAGCGCGCAATGATTCGTCTGGCGATGCTTGCGCGGTCGCGCTGAGTTATCAGCCCTGATCCAGCCAATCGGCAGCGGCCCGACCGGCCCAGCGGCCAGTGGCAAGACAGGCTGTCAAAAGATACCCCCCGGTCGGCGCTTCCCAATCCAGCATCTCACCGGCGCAGAACACGCCCGGCATGGTCTTCAGCATCAGCCCGTCACCCAACGCGGATCGTGTCACGCCACCTGCCGTCGAAATGGCCTCATCCATCGGTCGCAGCCCCGCGTGCAGGATTGGCAGTTTCTTGAGGACCGCCACTTCGCCGGGCAGCGGCAGATGACTTCGTTTTGCCATCTCGTGAAACACGGCAATCTTCTGCGGTGACAGATTCAACGACTTTCTCAACCATTGCGAAAGTGTGGTTTTCGATTTTCTGGAAAACCAACGCGCCTGCAAGGACTGCTGTTCCAGGTCTGGCACCAGATCGACAAAAAGTAGCTGCCCTTTGCGCAAAGCAGGGGTGAGAGTGTAAAGCCCCCCTCCCTCCAGCCCGGTTGCCGAGATCGCAGCCTCGCCGCGGCTATCCAGGTCACCGGCCTTCCACCGAACCGACTTCAGCGCCGCCCCGAAATGTGGCTGCATATGAGTGCTCCAGTCCACCGACAGGGCTGAATTCGCAGGTTCAAACGGTGCAAGTTCCACGCCCCTGCCGGAAAGGACTTGCGTCCAATGACCATCCGATCCAAGGCGGGCCCAGCTGGCCCCACCCAGCGCAAGCACGGTTACAGCAGCAGTCAGGTTTTGCGGCCCGTCCGGTGTGTCGAATACCAGCGCATCAGCTTCCCAACCTTTCCATCGCCAACGGGTTTTGATCTCAACCCCGGCTGCGCCCAGTCGCGCAAGCCATGCGCGTAGCAAAGGCGACGCCTTCATGGCCTCGGGAAAAACCCGCCCGGTAGAACCTGTAAATAATGTCTGTCCCAGTCCACGCGCCCAGTGCTGCACGGCTTGCGCATCAAAGGCGGTGATCATCGGGCGCAACCAGTCCGCCGCATCGGCATAAGACCGCATCAGTGTCTCAGGCGGTTCGTCCTTTGTCAGGTTCAGCCCCGATTTACCTGCCATCAGAAATTTGCGCGCAACCGAGGGCTTGGCTTCGGCAACCAGCACGGAATGCCCGGCCTCGGCCAGTTGCTCGGCCGCCATCAACCCTGCGGGGCCTGCTCCGATCACGACTGCCTGCGCCATTCGCACCCTCTTGCCTTCGCCATCCATCGGCGCAAGTTTCAAACCAACATGGCGAACAACGATCCGATCTGCCCGCTCTGCGACCGCCCAATCCCCAGCGGGGGTGGCAGCCTGCATCATCTGATCCCAAAACTCAAAGGAGGCAAGGGCGGACCCACCGTCCTTCTGCACCAGATTTGCCACAATGAAGTGCATGCCACTCTGACCGAGGCCGAACTTGCGCGCAGTTACAACACGGTCGCAGCCTTGCGCGCGCATCCCAGGCTTGAGAAATTCCTGATCTGGGTGCGTAAACGCCCACCCGGATTTCGGTCGAAAGTTCCGGGCAAGCGACGCAACAGGTGATCAGCCCGGCAGAACCGGATCGCCAAAGGCGTCTTTCAAAGGTGCGGCCAACCCCTCGACTTCTATTCCCCGGTAATCCGGTACGGGCGCAAACTGCGCACCCGCAAGATGCTGGAACTCCAATGTCGTATACGGTCGCTTCCACAACCATTCGCGATTCTCGACGTCCCACAAATCGGGGTTTGGAGGGGTTTCGTCGGTAAAGGCGTAGAAATGCAGATCAAAGCCATGGGGGGCCACCTCCTGCATCGACAGCAAGGACATACCTTGCGCGCGCCAAAACGCGTCCTCACCCGCGATATCACCGGTCCGAAGGGTTATCTGACCGATCCGGGCCTGCGCAAACGGAGCATCCGGATCTGCCACCTGCGCCGGTTTGTTGCCTTCGAAATCATGCTGCAGCAATTCGATGACAAACCCTTCGGGATCAGCCAGATGGCACATGTACCCGATATCCAAAAACTGGCTCGGCGCGCTTACCGCAGTACCCAGCGCGCGCAAATGCGCTGCCGCAAGATCGACATCAGGGACGGTAATTCCGATCTTCCAATATCTTTGGCCCCGGTCATGGGTGTATCCGCCGCCACCCGGCAGCAGCAGAAGGTCCGCATCTTCCGAGTTGTAGCCGACGCGGCAACCTGACCCCTGCGGGTAAACCCGCATACCCAGAACGTCGCGATAGAATACTGCCAGTCTTTTCGGGTCAGTGACCCGCAACCGAATGGCCGAAATCCTCATGAACACATCCTTGCGATGTCCTTGGCAATAACGGGGTCAGCGTTCACGCTGTCTGTCACAAGCTCACGCGCGGTTTTCATCAGGTGATCGGATTCGACAATCCGATCAACCAGACCAAAGTCATACGCCTCTTGCGCGGTGATCTTCTGACCTGACATCAGGATCAACTTGGTTCTGGCCGGACCCACCAATGCCGCCAACCGTTTCGGATCGGACGGTTGCGGCAGAAACCCAAGCTTCATCACCGGATAGAAAAACTTGGCCGTTGGCACCGCAATGCGAAGGTCACAGGCCAAAGCCATGCCATTGGCCCCGCCAGCCAGAGTACCGTTCAATGCCGCAATGGTCAGGCAGGGCAATGCGGCGATGGCACCGGACAGTCTTTCCCAGACGTCAGAGGTGGCCAGACCGGCGCGCGCCTCGTCCAGATCGGCCCCGGCGCTGAACACTTTGCCCGCGCCCGTCAGGATCAGCGCCCGCGCGCTGGTTGCGGCCTCGGCAATCCCGGCCAGTTCATTCAGCATCGCTCCGGTCAGGGCGTTTGCCTTTTCGGGATTGTTGATCGTAACGACCCACAGGCCATCCTCTTTCGTCAGGTCGATCATATCAACCCGACCCTTTTTCGGATGTCTTCCAGGCGCAGCGAGATTTCCGTTCCCAAGTATTCGTCCGCGTCCTTGGAACACATCCACAACAGGGCACGTGCTGGCCAATCAGCAGGAATATGCGCTTCCCAATCCAGTTGACTGACCGGATTGATGCCGCTTGCCTTGATGGACCGCTGCATATCCGTGGCAACCGTCCCCGGCGACAGCCCCATTGCGCGAATGCCGTGCTGGGCTTCTTCCAGATGCAGGCATTCCGTCAGCATTTTTGCCCCGGCCTTTGACGCGCAATAATGGCTCCACGCCTCAACCGGGTTGGACGCCGCGCCGGACGAGACGGTCAGAATGCTTCCGCCCCCGGCGGCCCGCATCACTGGCAATGCCGCACGCATCCCGTAGAAAACGCCTTTGAGGTTGATGTCGATGGCTTTGCTCCAGGCCTCAGGATCGGCGTTGGAAAGATGAAAGATCGGATCGATCACACCGGCATTGCCAATCAGAACATCCAGCCCGCCGAACCGATCCACACATGTGGCCACAGCCTGCTCGACCTGCGCGAAATCGCTGACATCGCAGGCCAGCGCGATGGCCTGATCACCCAGTTCAGCGGCCAAGGCGTCTATCTGATTTCGGCTGCGGGCCACCAATGCGACATTGGCACCGGCTGCGGCAAAAACGCGCCCCGCTTCGGCCCCGATGCCGCGGCTGGCCCCGGTTATCAGAACTGTTTTCCCCTGCATTCGCCTCTCCTCACGCATTGTTATTGATCCCGGCAACAGCCGTAACGCGGAAACGGGGAAATGGTCCAGCCCTTGCCCCCTTGACGATAGGTGCCACAACCCCGACCATGCGCCGCAAATTGATCAAGAAGGGTTACCTTATGTCCGTTTTCCTCCACCGCAGCTGCGGTGCTGTTCTGGCCTATGCCGTCGCGACCCAGGGCGCGTTCGCCGACCTTACAGCAAATGATGTCTGGTCCGACTGGCAAAGCTATTTCACATCAATGGGCTACACCGTTACAGGAGACGAAAGCATCGCCGGTGACGTCACCACAATTTCGAACATGACACTTTCTTTGACCTTTCCGGAAGAAGACGGGAAGTTCCAGATGGTCATGCCGGAAATGACGCTGACCGAAAATGGTGACGGAACCGTTACCATCGGATTGCCCGAGAGCTTTCCCATGGAGGTCACGGGAACAGCCGACGATGAAGAGTTTGCAGCCAAAGTGATTTATTCGCACAGCCAGCTTAACATGGTCGTTTCGGGTACACCCGAAGACATGACCTATGACTACACTGCTGACAAACTGGGCATTGCGCTGGATTCGATTGAAGTTGATGGCGAACCGCTGCCGAACGAGGTTTTCAGCATCGCGATCGAGGCAGGTGATCTGGCCGGTCGGTCGCGGATGCAAATCGGCGAACACCGAAACATCACCCAGACATTCAACAGCGATACACTGACCTATAACCTGAACTTTCAGGATCCGGAAAGTGGTGAAAGCGGGCTGATCAATGGCCAACTGGGCCAACTGGCCTTTGAAGGCAAAAACGTGATCCCACTGGATTTTGACATGTCTGATCCGCAGGCGTTTTACCAAGCGGGTTTCGCCTTTGATGGCACGTTTACCTATGCATCCGGCAGCACCGATCTGAGCGGGACCAGCGAAGGCCAGGCGTTCTCGATGAACAGCACCTCGGAGGGTGGGCACTTTGCCGCCAGCATCGACGCCGAGCGCATCGCCTATGACATCGCGCAGAACAGCACCAAACTGGCGGTGACAACAGCGGATCTGCCGTTCCCGATCGAGTTGTCCATGGCCAGTGCAGGGTTGAACTTCGAATTCCCGATCCAGCAATCGGACGAAATACAGCCCTTCGCCTTTGGCCTCAACATGACCGATTTCACCATGTCTGATGTCCTGTGGGGCATTTTTGACCCGGCAGGCGCGCTGCCCCGCGATCCGGCGACAATCGCACTGGAAACGACCGGCACGGCAAAAGTTCTGATGAACATCTTCGATCCAGAAATCGACGTTGAGTCGGATGAGGCTCCGGGTGAGTTACATTCGCTGAAAATCAGCCAGCTTCTGGTTTCGTTGGTTGGTGCCAAACTGACCGGTGATGGCGATTTCGCCTTCGACAATTCGAACACAGAAGAGTTTGGCGGAATGCCTAGCCCAAGCGGCGTGGCAAACCTGGAACTTGTTGGCGCCAATCAGCTGATCGATACGCTGATCGGCATGGGCCTCATTTCGGACGACGATGCGCTGGGCGCGCGGATGATGATGGGTCTGATGGCTGTCCCCGGCGATGAGCCTGACACCCTGAACTCGACCATCGAATTCACGGAAGACGGTCAGATTTTGGCGAATGGCCAGCGTATCAAGTGATACCTATCTGAAAGGGCCGCGCAGTGCGGCCCTTTCCATTCCTGTGAACCTTGTGCCAAACCCGGTAGCGGCATGGATTTATCCCGATCCACACAGCACAATCCGGTCACAGGTCTTGCGGGGCGGGCGGTGCAAGGCTAGGTCCTTGGCAATCAACCCGGAGACCTCATGACCCGCTCACCAGAAGAAATCAGCCAACAATTGCTCGATGTTGCTCGCCGGGCAGGCGCAGAAGCGGCAGATGCCATCGTTCTCGAAGGGTCCTCGGTCTCGGTCGATGTGCGGGGCGGAGCACTGGAACATGCGGAACGCTCGGAAGGCGCTGATCTGGGCTTGCGTGTGTTTCTGGGCAAGCGGTCAGCCATTGTGTCCAGCTCTGACAGGCGCCCGGAAACCCTTGCGGCGATGGCCGAACGCGCCGTGGCCATGGCAAAAGAAGCGCCCGAAGATCCCTATTCCGGGCTGGCGGACAAAAGCCAACTGGCCAGTGACTGGGATATTCAGTCACTGGAATTGCTGGACTCCGCCCCGGCCCCGTCCGCAGAAAGCTTGATGCAGGATGCGCTGGCCGCCGAGGCCGCAGCACTGGCGGTAAAAGGCGTCACGCAGGTGTCGGATGCGGCTGCAAGCTATGGAACGCACCGGGTGCATCTGGCGGCTACAAACGGGTTTTCCGGTGGGTATGAGCGCAGCAGCCGATCCATCTCATGCGTTGCGATCTCGGGTGAAGGCACCGGGATGGAGCGCGACTATGACGGTGACAGCCGGACGTTTCAATCCGACCTGCGCGACGCGGCTGAGATTGGGCGCACAGCAGGGGAACGCGCTGTGCAACAGGTTGGCGCGCGCAAACCGGCGACCGGCAGTTTCCCGGTGTTGTTTGATGAACGTATCTCGTCTTCGCTGATCGGGCATCTTCTGGCCGCCAACAATGGGGCCGCGATTGCGCGCGGCGCGTCTTGGCTGAAGGATTGCCTGGGGCAAGACGTGCTGCCCGCGCATCTGTCACTGATCGAAGATCCGTACCGCCCGCGTATCTCTGGCTCGCGCCCATTTGATGCCGAAGGTCTGCCCACGCAGCGCCGGGTGATCGTGGAAAACGGTGTCCTGACGGGCTGGACACTGGATCTGTCGAGTGGCCGCAAGCTGGGAATGGACTCAACAGGCAACGCTGCGCGCGGTGTGTCCGGCCCACCCTCACCCAGCAACTGGAACCTGAGCCTTACGCAGGGAACCCGCAGTCGCAACGATCTGTTGCGCGATATGGGCACCGGTTTGCTGGTCACGTCCATGATCGGATCGACGATCAACCCCAATACGGGCGACTATTCCCGTGGTGCATCAGGTTTTTGGGTCGAAAACGGTGTGATCACGCATCCTGTCAACGAATGCACAATCGCAGGCAATCTGCGTGATATGCTGCGGCGGATCATTCCCGCCAATGACGCCCGCCCATATTTGTCGCGCGTGGTCCCGTCGCTGTTGATCGAAGGAATGACACTTGCCGGCAACTGATCTGCCCCTTCTGATTGAGGCCGCGATTGAGGCCGGCAAGATCGCTACACGCTATTCCGGGACGCAGGCACAGCGTTGGGACAAACCCGGTGGCGCCGGTCCGGTGACCGAGGCCGATCTGGCCGTCAACGCGATGCTGGAAGAAAAGCTGTGCGCTGCGCGACCGGGCTATGGCTGGCTCAGCGAGGAATCCGAGGATTCGCCCGAGCGGCTGGACCGCAGCAATGCCTTTATCGTCGATCCGATTGACGGCACCCGCAGCTTTACCGAAGGCGCGCGCACCTGGGCGCATTCGCTGGCTGTTGCAGTGGATGGCATTGTGACTTCCGCCGTAATCTATCTGCCGATGCGCGACTTGCTTTATGCTGCCGCGCAAGGTCAGGGCGCAACTCTCAACGGGCAAAAGATCACGACGTCGAAAACGTCTGAGTTATTGCAGTCGCAGGTTCTGGCCGCCAAACCAAATCTGGACGCACAGCACTGGCGCAATCAGAATGTTCCAGCCTTCCACCGCGCGTACCGTCCCTCGCTTGCCTATCGCATGGCGCTGGTCGCGCAGGGGCGGTTCGATGCCATGCTGACCCTTCGCCCAAGCTGGGAATGGGATATTGCCGCTGGCGATCTGATCATCCGAGAGGCAGGCGGCGTCAGTTCAGACCGTTTGGGTCATCCTCTGATCTTCAACAATGCCCACCCCAGGCTGAATGGCGTAATCGCCGCCAGCACCGCAATCCATGCGCAACTGTCTGCTCAGCTGGACCCGATCGGGCCCGGAATCAGCGCATGAGCAAACCGCGCTCATTAAGCCTTGCCGCTTATCGGGTGCTGTCCTGGAGAATGCGGAACGGCGTTGGTGTAAAAACCGACCTGCCACGCCCCGAAGGCGAGGTCGTGTGGATGCACGTCGCCACGCCAGACCGCCTGCGGGCGGTGAGTGATTTTTGTCGCCGGTTGCTTCAGTCCCGATCCAAGCTGCATTTTCTACTGACCGCTCCGCCGGACGCGGATCTGTCTGCCTGGCCGGAATGCAGCTTTCCCCTGATCAACCTGCCTCAGGAACAGAGCGGGGCCGCGCGTGACTTTATCGAATACTGGCGCCCAGGTATCGGGATTTGGGTCGGCGGTGATTTGATGCCCAACATCATAACCCGAGCCGATGAACAGGCTGTACCCCTTGTGTTGTTTGACGCCCAGTTTACCGTTGCACTGTCCCGGAACGCGCGCTGGCTGCCAGACATAACCAGAGTGACCTTTAGCTGCTTTCGCAAGATACTGACTGCAAATTCTGAAACCGCCCGTCACATCCGGAGACTTGGCATCCCGTTTTCAACAGTCGAAGAATCGCCGCCTTTGCGCATCAGCCCAAATCCAAGACCTTGGCCAGAAGACGAGCTGATCGAAACCAACCACACGCTTGCAGGGCGACCTGTTTGGTTGGCTGCCTGGGTGCAGGACAAAGAGTTCATTTCGGTTCTGACAGCACATCGTCAGGCATTGCGCCTTTTGCACCGGCTGGTTCTTGTACTTCACGTCGCCGACGTTCACGAAGCTGCCCCCCTAAAACGGAGGCTGGAGGCGATGGATCTACGCTGTGTCAACTGGGACGATGGCGACTTGATCGAAGACAGCACGCAGGTCGTTCTGACTGCGGACCCAGAAAATCTGGGGTTGTGGCACCGTGTGTCGGCAGTGACGTTCATGGCCAGTTCACTGGAACGCGGTGCAGGCGGTCAGGACCCGTCCGACGCAATCGCGCTGGGGTCTGCCATAATTTCTGGACCATTCGTGCATCGCCATCACGAGCTTTACGCCCACCTGCAACAGGCAGGCGCAGCCAAGGAGGTCAAGTCAGCAACCGAGTTGGGCGATGCCGTCGTACAGCTTCTGGCACCGGACCGCGCCGCTGACATGGCTTTGGCAGGATGGCAGATAATCACCGAAGGTGCGCCGCAGGCAGACACCCTCATCGAAATGGTGCAGGATATTCTGGACGAGAGGAGCGCAGATCATGCGGGCACCTGATTTCTGGAACACTCCTCCGGACCAGCCGGATCTGAGGGCACGGCTGCTGGCCCCGCTGGGCCGCTTATATGCCGCAGCGACAGCCCGCAGGATTGCCTCGAAATCGGGGGAAAATCCCGGTGTGCCCGTGATCTGCATCGGCAATCTGAATGCAGGTGGAACCGGGAAAACGCCCACCGTCATCTGGACCCTCGAACAACTGGGTAATGCCTGGCACAAGCCCCATGTCGTGACACGAGGACATGGCGGGTCACTGGAAGGCCCGGTGCAGGTCGATCCGGGCAGGCATACCGCAGCCGAGGTGGGGGACGAGCCGCTGTTGCTGGCGATGTTTGCCGAGGTCTGGGTTGCCAAGGATCGGGCGGCGGGTGCGCGTGCAGCGGCCGCGGCGGGGGCAACAGTGATCGTTCTGGATGATGGTTTTCAGAACCCTTCGGTCGCCAAGGATTTCTCGATTATCGTTGTGGACGCCCAGCGCGGATTTGGAAACGGATTATGCCTGCCAGCCGGTCCATTGCGAGAGCCGGTCGATACCGGCCTGCAACGGGCCGATCTTGTACTGTCCTTGGGGGAAGAGGCGGCGCAAAAGGTATTTTCCGACAACTGGAAAGGCCGGTTGACCGTTCCTCATGTCACCGGGGCAGTCGAACCCCTGCAAACCGGTATGGATTGGTCAGAAACGCGTGCGTTGGCGTTTGCAGGAATCGGCTATCCCGAAAAGTTCTTCCAAACCCTGCGTCGGTTGGGTGTGGATCTGGTCCGGGCCGAGGCGTTGGACGATCACCAACCGTTGACACAGGCCCTGATGACCCGGCTGGAAAACGAGGCGCGTTTGCTGAGCGCTCAGATGGTCACCACCGAAAAAGACGCCGTTCGCCTGCCGCCCGCTTTCCGAAGCAAGGTGATCACTTTGCCGGTTCGGCTTCAGATTTCAGACGCCGACGTGGTCAGGGACATGCTTTTGAAAACCGTCCCTTCACCAAAGTAACTCAGGCTGGCCCCCGGTGGCGCCAGCCGGGTTCGGGTCAGCTGCCGAGCTCTGCTTCGATCAGCTTTTTGAAGTCCGCGTAGGACTGATTGTCAACTTTCTTGCCGTTCACGATGAAGGACGGGGTTGCCTGAATTCCATCGCGTTCAGCGTTTTCCTGATACCACGCGGCCAATGTCCGCGCCTTGGTGCCATCCTGCAAACAGGCCTCAAGCTGGTCGCCATCAATACCTGCCAGACGACCAATCTTGCGCAGTTCATCGACGATCTCGGCCGGGCCACCTGCGCGCGTCCATTCTGCCTGACCTTCGTAAATCAGATCAGTGATGCCAAAGAATTTCTCGGGGCCGGCACAGCGGGCCACCATCGACGCCCACAGACCGTAGCGATCAAAATAGACCTCACGATAGGTGAACTTGACCTTGCCGGTGTCAATGAAATCCTTCTTGAGCTGTTTATACGCGCTCTTGTGGAAATTCGCGCAATGCGGGCAGGTGTAGGATGCGTATTCGATGATTTCGACAGGCGCCCCTTCGGCCCCCTGAACCATGTCAATGATTGTGGATGTATCCAGGTCCGCCTCTTGCGCCTCGGCGGCACTGACCAGCGGAAAACTTGTGTTGGAATTTGACAGCGACACCCAATAGCCGCCAGCGGCCACGGCGACGGCCGCGCAGATTACGGTTGCAATACGGCTCATTCTCAGCCCTTTCTCAGCGTTTCTGTTTGGATAAAACGTTGCGCCCAAGACGTTCAAGGGCCGCGCGCAAATCTTCATCATTTACACTGCGTGACACTTTGTCTGCCTCGGCAGCAATCTCAGGTGCAATCTCGGGTATTGCCTGTTTCGGTTTATGGTCGAAACTGGCCTGCCCCTCGGCAAATCCGGTCGGAGCGGTCTGGGTGATCCGGACACGGCTGATGGCATTAAAGCCGTAGACCGCGTTCACTTTACCACGCAGCTGTTCCTTCTGCATTTCCAGCATCGGGGCCTGCGGGCCTGTAGTCAGAACGGTCAGGGTCGCGCCGAAACCGCCTTTGCCATAGCCGACACTGACTGGGCGCGCGATGGCGGCGGTATCCTGACCCACGATCTCGGCCCAATGGGTCAACAGACGTGAGACAGCAAAGCCCCGGCTTTCCCCGGCACGCCTGATCTGGTCATTCAGCAAAGACGCGGTGCGCTTGAACCCGCGGGTTGACGAACGTCTGCGTTGCATCTGGTTTCCAACTCCTGCGCCGCTATTGTAATAGGCAGAACACCGGGTGCCAGCGAAACCTGACAGGGAGACGAATAAAACTTGCGTGATTCCTTTGAATTCACCGCCAGCGCTGCGCTTCTGGAGTGGTATGACCACAACGCTCGCGCCATGCCATGGCGCACAGGACCGGCAGAGCGCGCCGCCGGGGTGCGTCCCGACCCCTATCGGATCTGGTTGTCCGAAGTGATGTTGCAACAAACGACTGTAGCAGCAGTGCGGGATTACTTTCTGCGCTTCGTGACACGTTGGCCTACGGTTCAGGCGCTGGCCGCCGCGCCGGATGATCAGGTCATGGGGGAATGGGCCGGTCTTGGCTATTACGCGCGTGCGCGCAACCTCTTGAAATGCGCCCGCGCTGTGACACGGGATCACAATAGTCAGTTCCCCGATACATATGCTGCGCTGCTGACGTTACCCGGCATCGGCCCTTATACGGCTGCGGCAATCTCGGCCATCGCCTTCGATCAGCCTGAAACGGTTCTGGATGGCAATGTCGAACGCGTCATGGCCCGATTTTACGACATCCACGCGCCGCTGCCCGGCTCGAAACCCCTGCTGAAGGAAAAAGCCTCAGCGCTGACACCTTCTTCTCGGCCCGGTGATTACGCACAGGCGGTCATGGATTTGGGGGCCACGATATGCACGCCGAAATCCCCGGCATGTGGCATTTGCCCGCTGCGCGAACCATGCGAAGCGCGGATCGCGGGAACACAGGCTGATCTTCCCCGAAAAACACCGAAAAAGCCCAAACCCACCCGTCGCGGTCACGTTTATATTGTGCGCATGTCAGATGGGGCCATGCTGCTGGAGCGCCGACCGGACAAAGGTCTGCTGGGCGGAATGCTGGGCTGGCCCGGAACGGAGTGGGTTGACGATCCGGTCGAGCACCCCCCGCTTGCGGCAGATTGGAAAATGGTGCCGGGCGAGGTGCGCCACACCTTTACGCATTTTCATCTGATTTTAAGAATCTGGGCCGCGGAAACCACCGGTCAGGATGTTCCCGAACACTTGATCGCAGTGGGAAAGCACAGCTTCCAACCCAGCGACCTGCCCACGGTGATGCGCAAAGCCTATGATCTGTGGAAAGGACAATAAGACCGCTGTGCATTCCTTGGCCTCGCGGCTAGGCTGTTCCCATCTAGCAGGAGCACCAGAGATGAACGCAACAGTCTCGTTGGCACGCTGGCAATCAGCATCACCCTTCTGGGTGTCCCTGCTGTTGATCCCGCTGATCTGGTTCACTGCTTTCGCGGGCGGATGGTGGGTTTTGCTGATCCCGATCTCGACCTGGTGGGTCTTTGCCGTGCTGGACCGGATCACCGGGCTCAACGTGGAAAATGCGGACCCCGAGACGCCGGACGGCGATCTGCAACGGTACATCCTGCTGACCAAGCTTTGGGCACCCCTTCAGTTCCTTACCCTGTTTGGCCTGATCTGGTACGCGAGCCACGGCAGCCAGCTTTCGACGCCTGAGAAAATCGGCCTGTTCTTTGGCATGGGTGTTATCTCGGGTACGGTCGGTATCAATTACAGCCACGAGCTGATGCATCAGAAAAGCCGTTGGGAACGCTGGCTGGGCGATATCCTTCTTGCAATGGTGCTTTATTCTCATTTCCGGTCCGAGCATCTGCTGGTCCATCACCGTTATGTAGGAACGCCACGCGATCCGGTGACGGCGCGATACAACGAAGGGTTTCACCGCTTTTACCCTAGGGTGTTGCGGCAAAGTCTGGTCTCGGCCTTCATCGCCGAACGCGGAAAACTGGCCCGCAAGGACCGACCCTGGACCGACCGCTCCAACCCGTTCTGGCGTTACTGGGCGTTGCAATTGGGGATGCTGGCACTGGCGTCGCTGATCGGAGGCTGGTCAGGTCTGGCCCTTTTTCTGTTGCAGGCCGGTGTCGCGATCTGGCAGCTGGAATTGGTCAACTACGTGGAACATTACGGCCTGACCCGGAAACATCTGGGGGACGGGCGGTATGAACACGTCCTGCCCAGGCATTCCTGGAACGCATCACAGAAGGCTTCAAACTGGTTGCTGATCAATCTGCAACGCCATTCGGATCACCACTACAAACCAAACCGCCGGTTTCCGCTGCTTCAACACCACACGCCCGAAAAGGCACCGCAACTGCCCTTTGGCTATCCCGTCATGACTGTGGCTGCGATGATCCCACCGCTGTGGCGGCGGGTCATGAACCCGCGGGTCCGGGAATGGCGACGCCAGTACTACCCAGAGATCACCGATTGGCACGCCTATAACAAGGCCCTGAACCCGGTACCTGATGCGTAACCGATGCGCAGCCCTGCCCATCAGGCTCGGCGCTTAGGGTGCTGTTCTGGTGGGGTGTACGGTCCTCAGCCTTTCATCACCCAGATATCCATCGGTGTTTCCACGCCGCGCACGGATTGATCGGTAAGCTCTGCAAAACCAGTCATGGCGACCGACGCAGACTGGTTTTCCTCTGCAATCCGCACGCGCACGGCATCACTGACCACGATACGCGCCTGCAAGTCACGCGTCAGCGCCTCGAGCTTGGCTGCGACGTTGACGGCATTCCCGATGACAGCAAATTCAAGCCGGTTCGCACCAATGTCGCCCAATACGACCGAGCCATAATGCACCCCAATCCCGACGCGGATTTCCGGCTCTCCCGTCCGGCGGCGGTCCAGGTTCCATCGATCAATCACGCCGACCATCGCGCGTGCGCATCCCAGCGCATTGCTTGCGTCCAGCGGTGTAGGCACCGGGGTGCCAAAGGTCGCCATCAGACCATCCCCCAGATACTTGTCCAGGGTTCCGTGGTGGCGAAAAACCTCGGTTTCCATGCGGGCGTGAAAGCCTCGCAGCACTTCGATCACATCATAGGGGTCACGCCCGGCCGCGTATTTTGTAAACCCGACGATGTCGATGAACAGAACGGCCACATTCTCTTTTCGGACCCGTTTCAGCGGCTCGTCATTCTGGCTCAGCTCCTCTACCACGTTGGGCGAGAAATAGCGTGACAGGTTGGCCCGTTCCCGTTCCAGCCCTGCGTTGCTCATTAATAGCCGGTTCAGCCGCTGCATCGAAATGCCCAAAGTCACGGCCACCATCATGAACACGATCACCTGCTGGATGCGCTGAGGCGCCATGAAACTGTTCGGATCCAGAAGCTCGGCAACATCTGGGTAGCCTTGCAGGGCGGCTGCAACTTTTTCGCTGATCCCCGGAATAGGCGTTGCGACCCACGACGCAACGATCCAACCGATCGTCCACATCATCGCCGTCCAGGTTCCGATGGCGATCACGGTCCGCCAGGAATAAGCCAACGTGCCTGCGGCCAGAATGACGAAGAAGTACTGAAAGTTGTCGAACCGGTATTGCATGGCCAATGGCCTGACATCATCGCTGAAGGGATTGGGCACGATCATCCCGAGCGTCATGATCAGCAGGTCGACGAAAATCAAAAACAACTCGCCCCGCGATTGCCCGACACGACCTGCACGGCGGATCAACCACCCGTTGCCGCAGATCAGCAGCAGAATGAAGTGATACCAAAGCACCTCCCATTGCGGGTTCAGAAAAATGAGCAGCACCGCAGTCAGCGCCATCGCCACCCATCGCGCACGCACAGCCAGTTCCAGACCCTCGCGCTTGTGCCGTTCCAACGCAGCCTCGGTATATTTGTTGTCCAGATCAAACGCATCGGGCTGGGTGAAAAACAGGCTTCGGCGGGGCTGTGCGGTCGTCTCGGTCATGGCCGTGGTCTTTCTTGCAGAGGCTTGGCAGCCTTATGCAATCACTGTTGAAGGCAAAACAAAAGACCCCGCCGGTTGATCGGCGGGGCAAGGTATAGTGCCATGTGTCAGGCCACAGGCACCGGCGGTGTTCGTGAATTCAGTTGTGCATTTCTGCGCGGATCTGTTGCCGCAGGATGTCAATCGGTACGGTCTTGCCGTCCCGTTTGAAGCACCAGTATGTCCAGCCGTTGCAGGACGGTGCGTTTTCCAGATGCGCGCCGACCTGATGGATTGACCCTTTGACATTGTCGCCCACCAGCGTTCCGTCCGCACGCACCTTCGCCTTGTGACGTTGGTTCATGGAATAGAGCTCTTCACCCGGGCGCAACATTCCGCGTTCGACCAGCTGACCGAATGGCACGCGTGGCTCGGCACGTTTGCTGGCGCTGACTTCCAGAGCTTCGCGATCAAACTTGCGGACCTTGGCGATGCGTTTTTCAGCCACCTTGCGATAGCTTTCCTCTCGCTCGATACCAATGAACTCGCGCCCCAACATCTTGGCGACGGCCCCGGTGGTTCCGGTACCAAAGAACGGGTCCAGCACCACATCGCCGGGGTTGGTCGAGCCGACCAGCACGCGGTGCAACAGCGATTCCGGTTTTTGCGTCGGATGCGCCTTGTCGCCGTTTTCGTCCTTCAGGCGCTCATGCCCGGTGCAAATCGGCAGCACCCAGTCGCTGCGCATCTGCACACCTTCGTTCAGAGCTTTCAGCGCCTCATAGTTGAAGGTGTATTTCGCGCCTTCGCGCTTGGACGCCCAGATCATCGTTTCATGCGCATTGGTGAACCGCTTGCCGCGAAAATTCGGCATCGGGTTCGACTTACGCCACACAACGTCGTTCAGGATCCAGTATCCGGCATCCTGCAGCGCTGACCCCACGCGGAATATGTTGTGATAGGACCCGATTACCCAGATTGCACCATTGGGTTTCAGCAGACGATGCGCCGCCTTCAGCCATTCGCACGTAAACTGGTCATACGCTCCAAAACTTGCGAACTGATCCCAATGATCATCCACCGCATCGACCTGCGAATTATCCGGACGATGCAACTGACCTTTCAATTGCAGGTTATACGGCGGGTCCGCAAAAATCAGATCCACGGACGCCTCGGGTAGACTGTTCATCACATCGATGCAGTCCCCGGAGAGAATCGTGTTTAAAGGGAGCGCTTTTGCGCCCTTTTTGGTGGTTGTTGTCATATCACTGCCTCAAGTGTCCACGGCGCTTTTGCGCTCATTTGGTTGAGACAAGGATGAGTCAAAGTCGATTCGCCGTCAAATTCTTTTTTGAATCAGCGACTTACGATTTACTCTTGATACAAGATATTGTGCACCGGTTTGAACGAACGCCTATGGTGTGGGGTCACGCCAAGATTTCGCAGCGCTTCCTTGTGTTGTTTTGACGGATAGCCCGCGTTGGTTTCCCACCCATAACCCGGATGCTGTTGCGCTAAATCCACCATCACCTGATCGCGCCAGTTTTTCGCCAGGATCGAAGCAGCCGCGATCGACACCGACCGTGCATCGCCCTTCACAACGGCCTGTGACGGAATTCTCAGACCCTGCGGTATCAGGTTGCCATCAATCAGCAGAAAATCAGGTGCCGGGGTCAACGCCTCCACCGCGCGCATCATCGCCAAGTGCGACGCCCTCAGAATATTGACTTCATCAATTTCGGCGACAGAAGCATCGGCTACCGCGAACTCCGCAGTGTTTCGGATCTCAGCGTCCAGCGCAGCTCGGCGTTTTGCGGTCAGCTTTTTTGAGTCATTCAAGCCGTCAGGAAAGTGCTTCGGGTTCAGAATCACGGCGGCAGCCACAACCGGCCCGGCCAATGGGCCGCGCCCGACCTCATCCACACCGGCGATACGGATGTGGCCCATGTCCTGCAGCGCCTGCTCAAGTTCGAAGTTTGGCATTGTCATTCCCTTGGAAAACCGCGTTTCGCGTAGCACCGCAAGAAGAAAAGAAAGGGCGGCCCACACCACCCTCTCTCTCACGGCACTTCTTTGGCGCCCTTCCTGCTCAACCCAAACTACTGATAAACGACGCGGTATCCCTTCTGGCGCAGGCATGCAGGTTCATAGGCCTGCCTGACCTTATTGCCATTCCAGAAACCGACCTTGCACTCTTGCGGCAGGCTATTGGCATGTTTGTAATGTTTCTCGAGACATTTCGGCCCAAGCAGTGGATGATCCTGCGAATACCCATCATAGGTGCGCAGGCAGCGCTGGGGCAGGTCGTAACGCGCCACATGCGGCGGCAACGGGCGCACTGGCTGCGCCACATATGGTGTATGGGAATAGGTCTGTTGACGCGTCGCCCGGTCCTTTTTCTTTTCCTTGTTATAGTAATGAACACCGGCACCTATAATTGCGATGGCCGCAAGCCCCCCTAGAATGTCCTTTGCGTCGGCCGCCTTCGCCTGAGAAGCTGAAACACCGGTAATCGCAACTGCGGTTGCAATGATCAAAGCGATGAATTTCTTATGCATGATGCCTGTCCTTTCGGATGTTCGTGCGACCGTATGACGGACCGCGTGCTGATTGCCCTGAAAGTGGGGACACCTGCCCCAGACAAGCAATAACGGCCCGGTGTTATCGGATATCAGGTGCCGCAATCCCCTTGAGTTATTGAATATCGTGGCAACTCATGCGCAGGATGCGGCCTATGAAACAGATCCTCTCTTCTCTGACCTTTGCGGCCCTGTTATCGCTTGGTTCTGCTGCGACAGCGGCAGATTGTTATGCGGACTACAAAGCCAAGAAGGACAACCCGCTGCGTTTGCATTACGGCGTTATGCAGGTCACAAACTGCGACAAGGGGCAGGCCCGGGCAGAAATCGCCCAGCGCCTGAACGCATCAGGTTGGACCTTGCTTGAAGTGCAGTCCGTTTTCGGGCCGGAAGGGTTGGATCAGAGGAAAGGCAATGCCGGACAATTCTATCTCCGTTTCTGATGCACGCCGGTCGGGTGTCCGCCTGGTTGTGCTGGGCATCGCGGCCATTGTCGTCATTCTGATCACCGCTGCCGTTTTCCTGTTCTGGACCTTGCCGGACGCAAATGCGTTCAACGCTCGTGTCGAACGGCTGTTTGTCGAGGCCGATCTGACGTCACAGACCGAGATTCGCCTGCTTGAAATTCTGGCCCAATCGGGCACCGCGTTTGCTGACACCCTGTCCAGTTACCGGATGGTGATCTATGTGTTGCTGGTTTTTGCCAGCGCGATGATGATCTCGGCGTTGGTCTTTCTGGTGATGCTGGTCTTGTTGAACCGGCGCATGGCGCAGATCGAACGTACCGGCATTCAGGTGACGTCGCTGCTGATCAGTCGCGAAGAAAACACTGTTTACCTTAACAACATGGATTTCAAACTGACACCCGCCGCCATGGAAACCCTGTCGATTCTGGCGGAATCCCGGTTGGATGACGAGGTGTTGTCCGGCGCCCAGATCGAGGCCATGATTTCCGGTCGCGATGCTGCCGATTGTGACGAAGCCGCTGGCGCAACACGGATCAAACGGTTGCGCGATGCGCTTGGCAACCAGATGGTTAGCGAACTGCTGGTCAAGAATATTGCCAAGAAGGGGTACATGCTGTCGATCGAGAAGGACGTCATTCAAATGGTCTGATGTTTTGACGCGTCGCTCGCACCCGGTAAATTCCCGTTGCAGCCTCTTGGAATGTCAGATGGAAAACCCCATTCTAAACAAACCCCAGGCAGAGGAGGTCGCTTATGAACGTCCACGCCGCGCCACAGATGAATGGATATGGAATCTCGGTTGAGTCGCTGGATGGCAGGATTGCCATTTACCGGAACGACATTCTTTTGGCTGAAAGCACAAACGCAAAGGTGATGTATGAAACGCGTTTGCCGCCAACGATTTACGTTCCCCGCGCAGATGTTTGTGTGGATCTGAGCGAAGAAACAGACCTGCAAACATTCTGCCCGTTCAAAGGCACCGCTACTTACCACGACATCCAATTGGCCTCGGGGCCTCTGACCAATTCCGTCTGGGCTTATGAACAAGCCCTGCCGGAAAGCGCGGATATCCGGGGATGTATCGGGTTTGTGTCCGGCGCCTACACCCGGATTGACCTGGGCGACAATCGCCTGCGCGAGCCGGACGACGGCAATATCAGCGGACCTCTGATCGACTGGCTGATGCGCGGTGCTTCGGCCGCGACTACGCCCGAAAGCTTTACCAAGGCATTGGCCGAGAAGATGCTGGAGCACGGCATCGCCATCCAGCGGCTGAGCATTCTGGCATGGTCCTTGCACCCCCTGATCGCGGGCAAACACTATATCTGGGAAAAGGATCAGGACGAGATTCTGACCCGCGCCCCGACCTACGAAATCTATGATCACCCGGCTTTCATCAACAGCCCGTTGCGCCATGTCTCGAACGGGTTAGGCGGCGTACGGCAAAGGCTGAACGACGATAACCCGCATAACAGCTTCCCGATCATGGAGGAGTTGCGGGCCAAGGGTGCCACCGACTATGTCGCGATGCCGTTGCCCTTCTCTGACGGGCGGACCAACGTTCTGACGCTGACCTGTGACCACCCCAACGGCTTCACCACCGAGAATCTGGGCCTTGTGTTCGAATGCTCCTCGGTGCTCGCCCGCTTTTACGAAGTGTTCATGCAACGCGAGAATGCGCAGGTTTTGCTGGAAACATATGTTGGAAAACGCTCTGGCGCACGCGTTCTGGGGGGCGAGATCCGGCGCGGTGACGGGGATGAGATCGACGCGGCAATCATGTTCTGTGACCTCCGCAACTCGACGAGCCTCGAAGAGAAACTGGGTCGGGGCACGTATATCTGTGTTTTGAACGAGTTCTTTGAAACCGTCTCGGGTATCGTTCACGAGAACGAAGGCGAAGTTTTGAAATTCATTGGTGACGCTGTTCTGGCGGTATTCCCGGCAACCGATGAAAACGCCAGCGCGGCCCGTGCCAACGCACAGCGCTCGGCAATCAATATCGTCGAAACATTGGGTGAGTTGCGCAAAGCAGGTACCGGCTTACATTGCGACTGTTCGATTGGCGTGGCTTATGGGCGCGTCACTTATGGCAATGTGGGCTCTCGTGAACGTCTTGATTTTACGGTTATTGGACAAGCGGCCAACATAGCCGCGCGGTTGGGCGAATATGGGAAAACCGAAGGGCATCGCATAGTCGTTTCCGAAGATATCGAGCCTGCCTGTTCCAACGCCTTGCCATTGGGCGCGGTCAACCTGCACAACGTGTCTCGACCCGTTGTATGCTACGCTTTGCACACCACGGCCGACGAGATTTTGAACGGTTAACATGTGGTTTGTGCAGGTTAAACGAGAGACGTCGGATACTTGATTGCGGCCCGGGCTTTTGCCCCGCGTCTTCTGATCACACAGCCCCAAGCAAGATCAAAGCGGTCTGCGCTGGCGAGATCGTACTCTGAAGACCCGCGATTTGACTTCTGGCCAGATAGGTGTCGGTCAGTTTCTCAACTGCTTTCTGGTCCGAAAACTGTGCCAGATCATCCGATCCAGTCAGATGGAATAGCCGGCTTTTGAACTCGACCAATTGTTTGTCGATATCCAGTTGGGCGAATGACTGTGGCAGCCCAAGCGCCGTTTCCATCATTTTGCGCAGTGGTGGCAATCCCATAAGATCGAACCATTTCGTATCTGTACTGCTTCCGCTTTTCGCCAGATCAGACAGCTCGCGCTGGGCATAGAGCGAAATGCGCATCGTCTCATCCGACTGTCCGACCGCAACCTCAAACCGCGCAGACAGATTGGCCTGGGCTATCTTTTCCATATTGGTAACCAGCACCGTTTTTCGAACAGCCCCCGGGCCAAACCCGAAAGCATCCGAAAATTCCCGGTACCGTTTATCCGCCAAACGATTGGACAAAGCGTCCTCCGCCTGTGTTCCATCCTCCAGAATTTTCCGGATAAAGAACCGGTTGTCCACATCCGCCTCCAACCCAAAGGCACCCAAAGCGACCTGCAACAATCTGCGGTTCGAAACCAACTGTTCGGCGGTCTTCACTTTCCCAATGTTGTCCAGGAAATACTTCGTCTCCCTCTCATTCACTGCCGAAGACGAGAAACTTTGAAACTGACCTTGATAAGTACGTTGCAGAAACCGCCAGCCGACGATCCCGCCAGTGGGGATGACCGGTTGAAAGCTCATTGCTGATAAGCCATCAACCGTTCTTCGCGCGGAAGAAGCGAGCGAAGTGACTTGAGGCATTTATAGTATTGCTCGGCCACCAGCGCGTCTGTTGCCTCAGACAACACACGGCGGCTGTCTGTATCTGTTAAAACCTGGCTCAGCTCTTCCACGCTGCGCAACAGGTGTTGACGTGCCCGAACCGGATCCATGTCTCCGGACAGAACAAGCTGTGCGGCATAGCAGACACGGCGCACCGGAGTATTTACTTCATCCGGATGTATCGCATCGCGCAGCCGCAGGACATTGGCCTGCGGCGTCATGATCGAAAACCGGCCACGGCGGTCGCCGTTTTCAATCACAACACCATTGATCAACACCCTTTCCTTCGGGGCGAGTTTCAGAACCAGCCCGCTCATCACGTTGCGCTCATCTGGCGCAATCCGCGCAAAATCGCCGTGTTTATTTCAAGCAATGGTTCGATGGATGCGCCGTCCGCTAAAATGCGGCTGCTGTGCAGTTCCGTAAACTCGGCAAGGTAGAAGATCCTGGCGCGAATATCGTTTGGCAACGCGTTTGCCGAATCCGCGACACCTGTTGCCATCACGCCCCATAACCGGCGGTTCTCGTGAACGGCTTGAACAAACGCTGAGAAATCCGTTGCCTTGCGTGCGGTAGCCGCCTTGAGACGCCGCGTAATCCTGGAAATTGCCTCATATTCAGTGTCACGGGGCGTTCGCGTCGGCGCGGCGGCTTGCGCATAAGTGTATTGAGCGAGGGTTTGCGGGGTCACTTGAATTCCTTCCAAAAAGCCGTCGTCAGGTGGTCACGACCGGGGTGCGATAATCGCGCCCCGGACCGCGTTGCGTATTAGCGGAACAGCGACAGGATCGACTGCGGAGCCTGGTTGGCAATCGAGAGCGACTGTGTTGCCAGCTGCTGCTGTACCTGAAGGGCCTGCAAACGCGCCGAGGTTTCTTCCATGTCAGCGTCGACCAGCGCGCCGATACCGGATTTGAACGAGTCAGAGAGATTCGAAATGAACTCTTTCTGGGTCTCGATACGCCCCTGCGCCGAGCCAAAGGCGGCCGAAGCATCAATCGACGTATCGATAAGCGATTCGACGGCCGCCAACGCAGCGGTTGCCCCCGCACCTGTCGACACATCAATACCTGCCAGCGCGCCCAAACCACCGGCACCCGCATTCACGAACTGAGCCGAGAACGAAATGTCAGATCCTGTGCCGTTTGTAACCGACAACGTACCCGCAGTTCCGGAGTCGTAATCGACGGTCAGACCGGTAATTCCAAGCTCTTCGATCTTCGATTTCAATCCGACGGCAACAAGGTCACCGGTCGTTGTCGCGGCAGCATCTTCCGCAGAAACGGTATAGGACACAACCTGATCGTTAATGGCGACGACAACCTTATCTCCGGCAGCGAAAGCGCCACTGGATTCATCGGTAACCAACGCCGTCGCAGCCGTTGCACCATTGTCAATGGTTGCCCCCACGCGGTCGTTGCCGGTCGATGCACCGGTAGAGCCGTCGAAAACCTGTTTGGTGACATACCCACCGGTCGACAGGTTCTGCCCCGAGACCGAGATTGACGACGCAGTCACCGCCCCGGTGTTGTCACGATCCAGCGATGCAAGGATCGAGGCAGAGCCGGTCGAGCCGTCAACAAGGTTCAGACCGTTGAACTGGGCAGCGCTGACAACCGATGCGATCTGATCCTTCAGTGCGGTCACATCGTCATTGATCTTACCGCGATCAACGTTGTCTTCCTGCGCCGCGACGATCTTGCTTTTCATCTGAGTCAACAGGTCGGTGACGGTTTCAGACGCATTTCGCGCAACAGCTACTGTCGATTCGCCCAGCGCGAGGCTGTCTTTGATCGCGTTGAAGCCCTTGACGTCGGATTCCATCACTTTCGAGATCGCCCAAACCGCCGAGTTGTCCTTGGCTGTCGCGACGTCCTTACCGGTCGAAATCGCGTTCTGGGTCATTGCCAGGTTCTTGTTGACCGACTTGAGAGTTTGCAGCGCAACCATCGCGCCATTGTTTGTCAGAATGCTGGACATAGCTTTTATCCTTTTGCCTTCGGGCCATTTTCGCCCATGTTCACCCCACAGTATCTGCGGGCATTGGTGTCTTTCTGACTTGTGCGACGCGCCGCGTGGCTGTTCGCGCCACCTGATGCTTCCAGGTGCAGCATCACTTTTGAGCCCGATCCCCTAACGGAGTGCTAAAACGCCCGAACCAGAAGTTTCAGATTTGAATCAAACCCAGGCCTATGCGCGCTTTTCCAGCTTTGCCGTGTTACGAACGGGAAATTCACTTCGTTGCCCATCCGCGCCGTAAGTGCTGAATTCCTGCCGAACCCGCCGCAGTTCGGCCATGCGGCTGGCCACGGCCCGAATCCCGTCGGCGGCACTGTTCAGCAATGCCTGATTGCGTTCGACTTTCTGCTGCACCCGCATGAGTGCATCGCTGTTCAGCACCTGAAGGTCGTTGATCGCGCCAATCAGTTTTTCTTTTTCCGGCACCATATGCGTCAGACGATCCAGATCACCCTGGACAAGCGCCGCACGCTCCAGATCCAAAACTTCTTCCAGAGATTTGATCAGTGCCATGTCGGCCTCAGACGTCATCGGTTTTCTCCATCAAAGATTTCAGCAGAATTTCTGATAAGCCCACTCCGCCAGCCCGGGCCAGTTGCCGGGCCTGATGCTGAACTAGAAACGAAGAGAACTGGTCTTCACCGGCCCCGCCACCGAAGGACTGGCGCGTTTTGCCCAATCCGGCGGACTTCATCATTTCGCTGAGGAATGCGGCCTCCAACTCGATGGCCGCGCTTTTTAGTCGGGTCTGGGTCAAGGGCGTTTGAACCGCCTGGGGAAATGTCGAAACCTGCATGGTATTCTCCGAAAATGCTTCGAACTTTCTCGATCAAAGGTGAAAGCGGTTAAAATAAACGTAACTTCCTGCGGGCAGAGTTCTGATCAGTCACACGGAGCCAGAGCAAAATGCCCAAACCACTAACGCTGGCGGCCGCAGCGCCAACAGCAACTGCGAAACCCAATTCGCCCGCAAAAGAACCGGGTCGTGCTACCGGGGTGGGCAGTTTCGAGGACATCCTTGAACAGGGAAACGAAACAAGTCCCGCCACCGACAATACGGTTTTGGACGCTTCTATCGAAACCACCGACGAAACTGCCGAGATTGAGGTGGAGGCCATTCTGCCAAACACGGCTGAGGCATCTGTCGTGGCGATTTCACCTCGGGCACCAGAGTTGGCAGATAACATTTCACCGCAGACCGAAATTGTCGGAACGTTTGAAACGCCTACGGCGAATACGGTGCATCCCGCGCCGTTTATACCTGCTAGGGCGGATATCCCCGCAACGGGCACGACAGAACCGGAACAAACCGTTGCGTCAACGGGTCTACCCCGTCAGACCGACATTCAACCCTTTGTGCCTGGGCATCCAACCGAAAGGCAGGTTCACGCCGCTTCGACCCAGGTCGTGCCTGCCCAAAAACCCACAGAGGCTTTGCCTGTTTTGGGCCAGCCACCCCAATCTAAGGACCAGACAACCGGGGTGAAAACCGAACGGCTCCTTGAAAGCACAAAGGCGGCGCCCGAGACAGCAGAAGTCGCTGCCACGCCCAAGCCGACAAATCCAAACCGCGCGACACCGGTTGCGCAGCTTCAACTGATCCTCAACTCAATCGAAGCGGAACAGGCGACACCGGCGCAGGAGGTTGACGCGGGGTCCATCGCCTTAAACGAACCCGTTCAGCAAGCCCCCCGCAAGGTGGCACAACACACGGCGATGCCCTCTCCGTCCGCCCGTGCTGAAATTGCTCGTGCTATAGCCGGGCAATTGGCGGCAACGATTCAGACCCGACCGGGAACCGGCATCATGGAAATCTCGCTAAGCCCCGAAGAACTGGGGCGTGTATCCATTGTGCTGAACGGTAGGGATGACGGGCTCCAGATGACAATCGCCACCGAACGCCCGGACACGATGGAACTTATACGCCGCCACCTGTCCGTTCTTACGGAGGAGTTTCAGAAACTGGGCTATGGAAACCTGAACATCGATCTGGGGACTCCGTCGGATTCAGGTGCACGGGATAAACCGGCAAATGAATTCGACGCTCAGGCCACACCGGAATCCGAACTGGTTCGGAACGTACACCTCGCGCAAGCCACGCCACATCCACAAACTCCTGCTCCGGTCAGGGGCATCGATATGAGATATTGAAAGATGATCACACCCATCACTGCCACACAGGCTGCCACATCTCAGGAAACTGCCGGTCCGTCCCGAAGTTCTGCGATCACTTCGGATTTCGAAACGTTTCTGTTGATGCTGACCGCGCAAGCCCAGAATCAGGACCCGCTGGAGCCGATGGACTCAACCGAATACGCATCGCAACTTGCGCAGTTTTCGATGGTTGAACAACAGGTTCAAACCAATGACCTGCTTTCCGCCCTGACCAGCACGCTTGGCAGTGTCAATCTGAACGACCTTGCAAGCTGGGTCGGAATGGACGTCAGATCTGCCTCGGGTTTTCATTTCAACGGCCAGCCAGTGACCCTGTTTTCGCGCGCGGATTCTGACGCGGACGCAACCAAACTGGTGATCCGTGATCATGAAGGCACAGTCGTCGACACGGTTTCTGTTCCTACAACGGCGACGGAGTTTGCTTGGGCAGGTGTAAGTTCCTCAGGTGATCCGATGGCTGCTGGCAACTACACCGCGACGCTTGAAAGCTACAAGAATGACCGGCTGATTTCCGAGAAACCCGTCGCTGCCTATAACCGGGTCGTCGAGGCGCAGGTGGGAGAAGATGCTGTTCTGCTGACCCTGCAAGGCGGTCAGGTGATTCCCGCAGATCTGGTCACGGCTGTTCGAACGGGCGCTTGATCTGTTGGGCTGGACGGGCCAAAGGTTGGCAACTTGACTCGCCAGAAGAAGTGAAAAGACCTCTGCCCAACCTGCCTGCCCCCCCTCATGATCTGGTTGAACACCTCAGCTCTCTTGGGCTGGTCAACATGTATGCGCAGTTCGAAATCCTGTATGGCGGTCGGACCAACAGGGTTTGGAAAGTGCTGGGGGACGACGGCGACAAAGTGCTGAAGCTTTACAGCCCGACCCTGCGCAACCCCTTGTTTCGAAATGATGCAAAGCTGGAAACCCTCTGCCTTAAGGCGCTTGGTCCGACCGGTTTTGTGCCAAGGCTGCGCGCCGCAGGACAGCACAAGGACGCGCATTGGGTGTTTTACGACCACGCACCCGGAACACCCTGGCGGAATGGCTCGGACAAGGTTGGTGAACTGCTGCGCAGGCTGCATTCGCTGCCCAACACCATTCCAGCGCCTGCCGGGTGCAACGGCAGCGCGGATCTGATGGCCCATGGGTACAGAATTCTGCAAGGGTGCAGGTCAGAAACCAGAAACGAACTGGCAGTATTGCAACCCTCGATATCTGTCCCTTCCACGACCAAGACTTGCCTGATCCATGGCGACCCGGTCGCTGGGAATATTCTGGTTGCATCCCGCGGCCTGACCTTGATCGACTGGCAATGCCCTGCCTTTGGCGACCCGTGCGAAGACCTTGCGATGTTTCTGTCCCCGGCGATGCAAAGGCTTTACCGGGGCTCACCTTTGTCGGACGCGGAAGAAGTTCAGTTTCTGTCCGCCTATCGCAGACCTGAGATTGTTTCCCGTTATCAACGGCTCAAGCCATGGTATGCTTGGCGCATGGCCGCTTATTGCCTGTGGCGCGCGGAAAACGGTGCACCCGACTATTCCGAAGGCTTGAAACTGGAAATCGAAACCCTGAAACCGAACGAATTCACCTGAGGTCCGAAAGCGCAAACAAGGCGTATGCCGGTGGCATCAATGCGCGACGCCAGCGGCCCAACGGAAACCGTTCAGGAGTTTGCCTCATCGGGGCAGGCAAACGGGCATCCTTGCCCAAAGCCAGCCGTGCCAATGCGCGTCCGCTGTATGTGCCCATAGCGACGCCGTTGCCATGATACGCAAATCCGGCAAACATGCCTGGCTGCATGGGCACGGCACCAACAAAAGGCATCAGGCTTCGCGAGAGGCACACCATACCTGACCAGATATGAGTCGCCTCAACCGCCGCCCAGGCCGGGAACATGCGTTTGAAATCCTGTTGAACCTTTGCCCGGATCGCGGCCTCGGACCGGGGCGACGATAACAAGCCGCCTCTCATTCCGAACAAAAAGCGCCCATCCGGCATCAGGCGAAAATAGTGCAGAAGATTACGCGTGTCGTAACATATCTGGTCCGAGTTCCAGCCCTGCGCCGATAGTTCAGCCTGGCTAAGCGGGCGCGTTACCATCACGGTCGATTGCGCGGGCAAGTAGCGTCCGGACATCCAATCGGGGATGTCTTCGCTAGAATACCCGTTGGTACAAATCAGCACGACCTGAGCGTTAACCTGCCCTGCGCTTGTTTGCAGTCTGAAGCCGGACGTTGTTTTTTCAATGTTCAAAACGGGGCTGTTCTGAAAGAAATTCACACCCGAAGCCGCCGCAGCGCTTGCCAACCCGAACAGGTATTTCCGGGGATTGAGCCCAAAGCCGACCGGCAGAGTATACCCTCCGAAGAATGCACCACACATACCAAGCGCTGGCAAATCAGCAGCTTGGTGCAGAATGCCGGTCTCGTCCGCGTGTCGGCGCAGGACATCCATCGCATGTCGCGAATGGGCCAGTTGGGTCTCACCATTGGAATGCGTATCCGCATCTATCCGATGCCGCGCCAGCAGATCGGCAACCAGCTGGACCGCGTCCTGTTCAGCCGTCTCATAGGCCTGCGCCGCTTCGCGGCCATAGCGGCGCACCATGGACTTTTGCCCTAGCTTCGATCCGCCAAGACAGCAGAAACCGCCATTGCGACCTGATGCGCCCCACCCCGGTGGGCCTGCCTCGAGCACAGCAACCGAGGTCGCGTTTTCAGCCAGATGCAAAGCCGCTGAGACCCCTGTAAAGCCGCCACCGACGATGGCGACATCAACGTTCAGATCGCCCTGAAACTCTGGCCAGTTCGGGTTTGCAATGGTCTCGTCCCACCAGCAACCATCACGAGGACCCGCACCATAGGTGTATTCGGGAAATATCCGTTTCATTCGGTGCGCGCAGCGGCCTGCTCGTCCTGCCGTTGACGCATCATGGCGCGCTTGGTCACAAGTGAGGCCGTTATCACCCCAACCGTCACGACCGCAATCATGATCGTCGACAGCGCGTTTATCTCGGGGCTGACGCCCAGCCGCACGGCCGAAAAGATCTTGATCGGCAGGGTCGTCGCCGACGGGCCCGATGTGAACGACGCTATAACCAGATCATCCAGCGACAATGTGAAAGCCAGCAGCCAGCCCGAGATTACCGCGGGCGCGATAATCGGTAGGGTGACCAGACCAAAGGCCTGCGCGGGTGAACAACCCAGATCCAGAGCGGCTTCTTCCAGCGATTTGTCGAATGTCACAAGCCGTGACGAGACGACAACCGACACAAAACACATCGAGAATGTTGTGTGAGCCAGAACGATGGTCAGGATACCCCGGTCCAGCCCGATCCCGATAAAGAGCAACAGCAGCGACAGGCCGGTGATCACCTCGGGCATCACAAGCGGTGCGTAGATCATGCCGGAAAACAGTGTCCGACCAAAGAACCGCTTGCCCCTGACAAGCACATAAGCGGCCGCAGTCCCCAGAATGGTTGCCAATGTCGAAGAAAACACCGCAACCCGGACCGTGACCCATGCGGCATCCAGAAATGCCTCGTTCTGAACCAGTTCGCCATACCATTTGGTCGAAAACCCGGCCCAAACCGTGACCAGCTTGCTTTCGTTAAAGCTGAAGATGATCAGGATGATCATCGGAATATACAGGAACGCAAAACCCAGCGTCAGCGAAACCGTATTGAACCAGCTTAATCTGTTCATCCGTCAGCCTCCGCCTGTTTCTGCTGGTTGCGCTGGAACAGCACGATGGGAACGACCAGAATAAGCAACAGCACGATCGCGACAGCACTTGCCACGGGCCAGTCTCGGTTCGAGAAAAACTCTTCCCACAACACCTTGCCGATCATCAGCGTACCGGACCCTCCCAGTAGTGACGGGATCACAAACTCGCCGATCACGGGGATCATCACCAGAAAACAACCTGCGATGATGCCCGGTCTGGACAGTGGAACGGTGACCAGCCAGAAGGCTTGTGCCCTCGAGCAGCCCAAATCCTCGGCCGCCTCGATCAGCGAACCATCCATACGTTCCAATGACGAATAAATCGGTAGGATCATGAACGGGAGATAGGTGTAAACAATACCGATATAGACGGCAGTCGAGGTGTTCAGGATCGTCAAAGGCGTCGAAATGATACCCGCCCACAGAAGCAGTTGATTAAGGTACCCTTCATTCGACAGAATGCCCATCCAAGCATAAACCCGGATCAGGAATGACGTCCAGAAAGGCAGGATCACCAGCATCATCAGCGTTGGGCGCCATTCCTCGGGCGCACGGGCCATGCCATAGGCGATGGGGTAACCAACCAGCAAAGTCAGGAAGGTTGAGATCAAAGCGATCTTGACGCTGGACAGATACGCTTTCCAGTACAGGTCGTCCTCGGTCAGCCAGATGAAGTTTTCAAGATCAAGCTGGCTGAAGAACTCTTTGATCCCCGACCAACCAGCTGAAAAATCCAGTGTCGGTGTATAGGGCGGGATCGCAAGCGCGGTATCCGACAGCGAAATCTTCAGAACGATGAAGAATGGCACCATGAACAGCGCCAACAGCCAGACATAAGGTATGGCAATCAGAACAGCACGGCGCATCAGTCGACCAGCAGAACCGCAGCGGTGGCCGTCCAGGACAGCCAGACCGGGTCTTCCCAGGTGAATGAACGGCGCGAGATGCGGCGGGTATTGGCCGTCTGCGCCTTGATGATTGTGCCGTTTGCAAGTTCAACGTGATAAGTGGACAGATTGCCCAGATACGCGATGTCATGAACCTTGCCTTGCACCGCATTCACTGCATCCGCCGGACGCTCAGCCGAGATTGTCACTTTTTCCGGGCGGATCGCCAGATGGCACAACTGACTGTTTTCAAAGTTCTTCGCTGACGCTGCGGTCAGCGGCGCTTGCCCTTCAGCCCAGTCTACCTGATAGGTATCCTCTCCGACAGATGTCGCGCGCCCTTCTATGATGTTCACGTCCCCGATGAAATCAGCGACATAGACCGAGGCAGGATTTTCGTAAATCCGGTCCGGAGTGGCAACCTGCATAAGCTGACCCTGATCCATCACCGCCACACGGCTGGCGACTGTCATGGCCTCTTCCTGATCGTGCGTAACGATCACGAATGTGGTGCCGGTTTTTTCCTGAATATCCATCAGTTCGAATTGGGTATCCTGGCGCAATTTCTTGTCCAGTGCGCCCAGCGGTTCATCCAGCAGCAAAAGCTTGGGTGCCTTGGCAAGCGAGCGCGCCAGCGCCACACGCTGCCTCTGCCCACCCGAAATCTGATGCGGTTTACGGCGGGCGAACTGTTCAAGCCGGGTCAGGCGCAGCATTTCTTCGACCCGGTCTTCCAGATCATGTTTGGGCATTCTGTCCCGGCGCAGGCCAAAGGCGATGTTTTCCCAGACGCTAAGATGCGGAAAAAGGGCATAGGACTGGAACATCATGTTTACGGCACGCTTATTGGGCGGGATTGGGTCGATATCCTTCCCTCCAAGCAGGATTTGGCCTTCGGTCGGTGTTTCGAACCCGGCCAGCATCCGCATCATCGTCGTTTTGCCACATCCAGACGGACCAAGCAGGGCAAAGAACTCTCGCTCGAAGATATCCAGAGACAGGTTGTCGATGGCAGTAAATTCACCAAAACGCTTGGTCACGTTTCGGAACTGGATCAAGGGTTTCGCCTGCGGGTCATCCCATGGCGCAAAGACGTCAGAATTCACTACGGCCCTCGTTCGAATAGCTGAAAAGAGAGGCAAGGCGGCGGCGCCGCCCTGCCGGTGCAATTCGGATCAGGTGCCCGATTTGACCTTGGTCCACAGACGCGTCACGACCCGCTGCGTTTTCGCCGGATAAGGTGTCGTGATGTACAGGTTCTGCATCGTGGCATCATCCGGGTAGATGGCCGGATCGCCGATCACGTCCTCTTCCAGAAATTCCTGAGACGCTTTGTTGCCGTTGGCGTAATACACATAGTTCGATGCCGCCGCCATGTTGTTGGCGTCCAGAATGAAGTTAAGGAACGTGTGTGCGCCTTCGGGATTTGGAGCATCGACAGGAATTGCCATCTGGTCGAACCACATCAGTGACCCTTCGGCGAAGGGGTGATACTCGATCTCCACCCCGTTATCTGCCTCTGCGGCACGGTCGCGTGCCTGAAGGATGTCACCCGACCAGCCAACAGCAACGCAGATGTCGCCATTTGCCAGCGCATTGATATATTCCGAGCTGTGGAATTTCTGGATATGCGGGCGGACTGCTGTCAGAACCGCTTCGGTCTTGCCGATCACGTCCGCGTCGTGGCTGTCAGGGTTTTCTCCAAGGTATTGCAGCACCATGGGAATGATCTCGGCCGGGGCATCCAGGAAATGCACACCGCAAGTGGCCAGCTTTTCCATGTTCTCGGGTTTCAGGACCAAGTCCATGCTGTTCAGGGCAATGTCGTCGCCCAGAACCTCTTTGACCTTACCGACATTCACGCCGATCCCGGTTGTTCCCCACATATAGTTGATCGAATACGCGTTGTCCGGGTCATAACCGGCAGTTCGCTCTTCGATTACATCCCAAAGGTTTCCGGCGTTCGAAAGCTTGCTTTGGTCCAGCTGCTGAAACGCGCCGGCCTGGATCTGGCGCTGAAGGAATGTACCTGACGGTACAACCACATCATAGCCCGAGCCACCGGCCAGCATCTTGGTTTCCAGAACCTCGTTGCTGTCGAACACGTCATAGATCAGGGTCAGACCTGTTTCTGCTTCGAACTTGCTCAGCAGTTCTTCGTCGATGTAGTCGGACCAGTTGTAAACACGCACCTCTTCGGCAAATGCCGCCGAAGTCCCCAATGCGATGACCGCTGTCATGGTCAGCGTTTTGATTGTCATATTCTTCTCCCTGCAAGTGTACGGGTATTTTCCCGTTTTTTTGGATTTGATCAAGTTTTGCGTTTTCCCTCGATCCAGCGTATGGTTTCACGTGGCCAGTCACCTGACAAGTCAGGCTTAGTCGAAATAGGAAGAACCAATTGGATTTGATCAAAAATAAGGCATATGCGCCGTCGACTGAAGGGGGCAAACAACCCGCGCATGAGCAGGTTTACCAAACACTCAGATCACAGATTCTGTTCGGTGAACTGGTCCCAGGTCAGCCCGTCACAATCCAGGGTCTGACTGATTCGCTGGGTGTTGGGATGACTCCGGTCCGCGAAGCGATTCGCCGGTTGATCTCGGATGGAGGGTTGGTTTTCCAGGGCAATCGGCGCGTCAGTGTACCGTTGCTGAACTCCAACGATATTGAAGAGATGATCTTCGCCAGAATTTCAATAGAATCAGAGCTTTCCAGACGTGCAACCGACAACCTGAAAACGCAGGACATTGATCACTTGGAACGCCTGGACAGGCATTTGGATCGCATGATCGCCGATGGAGATGTCGGTGGCTATCTGCGTTTGAACCAGGCTTTTCACGAAACGCTGTATTCTTACGCAAACGCGCCGATCCTCAGTGACCTGGCTGAAAGACTTTGGTTGCGGTTTGGCCCCTCATTGCGTGTTGTCTGCGGGCGCTTCGGCACACAGAGCCTTCCGGATCGGCACAAGGACATTATTGCCGCATTGCGCGTCGGTGACGCTGAAATGACCGCAAAGGCAACCGCCCAGGACATCGAACAAGGCATGGACCTGATGGCGGAAGCATTGACGTCCGTCTGATTCAGCCTGATTCGATTGACACGAAAAAATTTGATCATATTGTGTTCGCCAACTGCGTTCTTGAAGGAGATTCTCCGATGTCTACCATCACCAACCATATGCCGACCGCCGAATTGCAGGCGCTGGATGCGGCGCATCACATTCACCCCTTCTCGGCCAATGGTGCGCTGGGGAAGGAAGGAGCGCGCGTGATCACACGTGCCACTGGCGTTTATCTGACTGACAGCGAAGGCGAAGAAATTCTGGACGCGATGGCGGGCCTGTGGTGCGTCAATATCGGGTACGGGCGTGATGAGCTGGCTGATGTTGCCGCGCGCCAGATGCGCGAGCTGCCCTATTACAACACCTTCTTCAAAACGACCCACGTCCCGGCGATTGCTTTGGCTGCCAAGATTGCCGAACTAGCTCCGGGCGACCTGAACCATGTCTTTTTCGCAGCAGGCGGGTCCGAGGCAAACGATACCAATATCCGCCTCGTGCGCACCTACTGGGCCCAGAAGGGCCAGCCTGACAAGAACATTATCATCAGCCGAAAGAACGCCTATCACGGCTCATCCGTGGGCTCGGCCTCGCTGGGTGGTATGGCCGGGATGCACGCACAGGGTGGCATTCCGATCCCGAACATCCACCACATCAACCAACCCAACTGGTGGGCCGAAGGCGGCGACATGTCGCCCGAAGAATTCGGTCTGGCCCGCGCGCGCGAGCTGGAAGAGGCGATTGAGGAGTTGGGCGAAGACCGGGTAGCCGCCTTTATCGCCGAGCCGGTTCAGGGTGCAGGCGGTGTGATTGTCGCGCCCGATACATACTGGCCGGAAATTCAGCGTATCTGCGACAAGTACGATATCTTGCTGATAGCTGACGAGGTCATCTGCGGATTTGGCCGGACAGGCAACTGGTTCGGCTCTGAAACCGTTGGCATCAAACCGCATATCATGACCATCGCCAAGGGCCTTAGCTCGGGCTATGCGCCCATCGGCGGGTCCATCGTGAACGACGAAATCGCCGAAGTAATCGGCGGTACCGAATTCAACCATGGCTATACCTATTCCGGCCACCCGGTCGCGGCTGCCGTGGCATTGGAGAACCTGCGCATCCTCGAAGAAGAGAAGATCGTTGAGCATGTGCGCGACGTTGCCGCCCCCTATCTGAAAGAGAAATGGGAAGCACTGGCAGATCATCCGCTGGTGGGTGAGGCTAAGATCGTTGGCATGATGGCGTCTATCGCGCTGACCCCGGACAAAGCAAACCGCGCCAAATTCGCATCCGAACCCGGCACGGTCGGCTATATCTGCCGTGATCGGTGCTTTGCCAATAACCTGATCATGCGCCATGTCGGCGACCGGATGATCATCTCACCCCCGCTGATCCTGACGCCTGCGGATATCGACGAGATGTTCGTGCGGATCTACAAGTCGCTGGACGAAGCACAGGCCGAGATCATTGCGCAGGGGCTGATGAAAGCCGCATCCTAACTCAGCGATTTATGCATCTTAAAAGGCGGTCCATATGGGCCGCCTTTTTTTGTCATCGCAACCGCTCCAGCAGGTTTGGCGTGGGGTATCCGTCCGGGACCAACCCTTGCGCCAGTTGATACGCTCGAACCGCGTTGATAGTATTTGGCCCAGTGCGCCCGTCGACACCCTTTGTGTCAAAGCCCGCATCCGTCAGACGTGTCTGAAGTTCCTTTTTCTCGGCAAAGCTCAGCACCCGATCGCCGCGCGGCCAGTCAGATTGAAACGGTGCGCCCCCCGCAAGCCGGTCGGACAGATACCCGATGCCGATCACATAGGCATCGGCCCCGTTATACGCCTCGATCACGTTGAAATTGTCAAAAATCATCAGCGCGACGCCCTGACTTCCAGCCGGAAGCAGGATCGCGGCCTTCCCATGATCCGGCACGACGGTGCCATCCCGCGCCACGACACCCCTTGCAGCCCATTCGGACGGCATCAGCGTAAAATCACGACGGGCTGAGGCGTAATCGAAATCCGTGGGCAGACGCACCTCCACGCCCCACGGCTGACCCTTCGTCCAACCATGCCGCGCCAGATAAGACGCCGCCGAAGCCAGCGCATCCGTCGGGTCATCCGACCAGATGTCGCGCCTGCCATCACCGTCGAAGTCTACCGCGTGATCCAGATATGACGTGGGCATGAATTGCGTATGCCCCATTGCGCCCGCCCAACTGCCAAGCATGTTGCCGGCACTGATATCACCAGCCTGCACAATCCGCAGGGCAGCGACCAACTGCGTTTCAAAGAATTGTGCCCGCCGCGCATCAAAGGCTAGCGTCGCCAATGAACGAAGCGTTGGACTGCTGCCGCGATAAGACCCGAAAGAGGTTTCAAGTCCCCAGATGGCTGTGACCACCTCTTTTTCAACGCCGTATTCAGCCTCGATCCGGTTCAACACCTGCCGATGCCGCTGCAGGGCGGCGCGCCCATTCGACAGGCGCGTTTCCGAAACTGCGGTCTCAAGATACTCCCAGATGGGTTTCGAAAACTCCGCCTGATTGCGATCCCGTTCCAGGACATCTGCGTCATAGCTCATGCCCGAAAACACCTGAGTCAGTGTTCCCTGCGAAATGCCCTGCCGCCGCGCGCGGCCCTGAAACGCGCCAAGCCAGGTCTGAAACCGTGCCGTTGTCGCAGAAGCCACGGGCAAGGCCTCAGTCAACGGGCGCGGGACCGGACGGATCGAAACGGTCACATCCGCCGAAGCCAGTTGCAACGCATCGCGCGATATCCCGCTGTCTGCCCATCTGGTGTTCTCTGTTGTTTCCGCCTGCACTATGGATGCCCACAATGCGACGGTCATGACGCCGCCTACGCATTTTCGCATTCCGTTTTTCCTGATTACTGCTCGGCCACAGGGTAGCGCAAAATCGGAAATTCACAAAGAGCTCAGACGTTCGCCTCACGCTCCTGCGCGGCACGCTCTGCCCGAATGCGTTCCAATGCTTCGCGCAGCAGGGGCACGCGGTTCGGCCTGAAACTTTGTTCCGTCACTGACATGTCCTGCAAGCGATCCAACCGGAAAACGCGAAAATCCTGTCGCAGGTGGCACCAGCCCAACAACACGTTCGAGTGATCCAGATAGACGATGCTCAACGGGTTGACGCGCCTGTGCGTAGCATCGCCTTTCGCGTCCGTATAGAAAAACTCAACCGCGCGCTCATCCCACGTCGCCTGCCGCAGAGTGGCCACGTCAATCGTGGGTTCAGGCGGGCGGTTGAACCGCGTAGCAGCCAGAACCGCATGGCTGAGCCGGTGGGACTGGCGTTGCGGCAAGCGTCCCTGAAGTTTCCGCAGGGCCGTGCCCGCTGCGCCCGACAAAGCCGGATCGCCAATCACCTGAACTTCGCGCAGGCCCAGAACCAACGCTTCAAGCTCATCATCAGTGAACCCCAATGGGGGCAGGGTTGCGTCCTCGATCAGCGTAAAGCCAAACCCCGCTTCGCCATCGATCACGGCACCCAGTCCGCGCAATGCATCAATATCCCGATGAATTGTTCGGGCCGAAACACCCAAATCCTGCGCCAACTGTTCGGATGTTCTGGGCGAAGGGCCAGAACGCAGGGCTTGCATCAGTTGGAACAAACGGGCGGTGCGGGACATGATGTATTATAGCTTATCCCTAATGACAGAAACTGTCATTAGGCCCCGATACTCAGTCAGCACCCCATAACACGGAGCCTTATAATGCTGACCCTTCTCACGTTCCCCTCTGCCTTCGGCCTGTTCAGTGCCAGCCCCTTCTGCGTCAAAACAGCATTGATGCTTCAGCAGTCCGGCCAGACCTGGCAGCGCTCGGACATGCTTGACCCCCGCAAGATGCCCCACCAGAAGCTGCCCGTTTTGCGGACGCCGGAACGCCTGGTCCCGGACAGCGACCTGATCCGTGATTGGTTGGAACAGCAGGGCGCGGATTTCGACAAAGGGTTGACGGATGTCGAAAAGGCGCAGTCCCGCGCCCTGGTGCGCATGGCCGAAGAGCATCTGTATTTTCACATCGTTCTGGATCGCTGGGGCAATGACCAAGTCTGGCCAATCTTACGCGATACGTTCTTTACCGGAATTCCGGCTTTGATCCGAAAACCCGCATCCAATGCGATCCGGAAATCCGTTCTGAAGGGAATTACGTCACAGGGAATCGGGCGATTTTCGCTGTCCGAACGGCTGGACCGGATCGAACGTGACCTCGAGGCGATCTCGGCCTATCTGTGGCAATCCTCTTTCCTGCTTGGGGACCGGCCGACATCGGCTGACATGAGCGTTGGTCCAATGCTTGCCGCTATGCGCGCCACACCTGCGGACACCCCCCTGACCCGCCGGATCAAACAGGATAACCTGCTAAACAGCTACGTGGATCGGTTGGAACAGGCGATACCAATTGCGTGAAACCTTTTGAAAACCCTTTGGTCGCTTCGGCCTTTGAAGCCCTGCCCCCGCAAACCCGTGCGGGGGCTCTGGCCTTGCGGGCACTTGTGTTTGACACGGCAGCCTCTCTGCCTGCCGCCCCCACGGTGCGAGAGGAACTGCGCTGGGGTCAGCCCGCCTATCTTGCACCCAAAAGGTCAACGATCCGGCTGGGCGCGCACAAGTCGGCAAGTTTCGCCTTGTTTGTGCACTGCCAAACCCGGTTGATAAGCGATTTCACATACGCCTTTCCGGGCGAGGACCAGATAGATGGGAACCGTGCCGTTCTGTTTGATGACACTACACAAATCGATCCAACACGCCACGGATGGCTGATTGCCCGGGCGTTGACCTATCACCTCTGACGGCGTTTGCGTTCGACCTTGCGCTTGATCTTGTCCTTCTTGCGCTTGGTGCTGATCGCTTTGCGCCGGGATGATCGCCCTTTTGGCCCCTGTCCGCGCGGCAGGGCCTGGTCGTCAATGGACAGCAGCTCCAGCTCCAACCCGCCGGTCACTGGTGTCGCTTCGGTCAGTCGAACGGTGACACGTTGACCAATGGCGATAGTCAGCCCCGTGTCCGCCCCCATAAGTGTCCCGGCCTCGCGGTCGAAATGGAAAAACTCGCGCCCAAGTGATCGCACCGGAACCAAGCCATCCGCACCGGTTTCGTCCATTTTGACAAAAGCACCAAACCGGGCAATGCCGCTGATCCGGCCCGTGAATTCATTGCCAACCCGTTCGCTCAGATACGCGGCCAGATAGCGGTCAGTCGTGTCCCGTTCAGCCATCATCGAGCGGCGCTCGGTGTCCGAGATATGAGTGGCCGTTTCTTCGAGCCGGGTAATCTCGTCTTCTGTCAAACCGTCTGTGCCCCAATCGTGGGCCGAGATCAGCGCCCGATGCACGACCAGATCGGCATAGCGCCGGATAGGAGAGGTGAAATGCGCGTAGTTCCGCAGCGCCAGCCCGAAATGGCCGAAGTTCTCAGGGTTGTAATATGCCTGTGCCATTGACCGCAGGGTGGTCAGGTTGATCAGTTCCGCATCCTCGGTCCCGGCGGCGGCGTTCAGCAGCGCATTCAGGTGGCGGGTTTGCAGCACCTGCCCCTTGGCGAGGTTCAATCCGGCAGCCTGCGCCGTTTCCCGCAGGCTTTCCAGTTTCTCGGGCGCGGGTTCCTCGTGCACGCGGAACAGCAGCGGACGGCGCTTGGCGATCAGTGTCTCCGCAGCCGAGACATTGGCGAGGATCATGAACTCTTCGATCAACCGATGCGCATCCAACCGGTCACGGAACGCCACGCTTTCAACATGACCCGTTTCGCTGAGCACGATCTTACGCTCGGGCAGGTCCAGTTCCAGCGGCTGTCGCACAGCCCGCGCTTTCTTCAGCGCGGCATAGGCGGCATAAAGCGATTTCAAGACCGTCTCCACCAATGGCCCGGTGCGGTCGTTCGGGTTGCCGTCGATGGCCTCCTGCACTTCGGCATAGTTCAGCGACGCGACCGAACGCATCAACCCCCGCACGAAACGATGACCAATCTTGTTACCGTCCGCGTCAATCTGCATCCGCACAGCGATACAGGCACGCGGGACGCCTTCATGCAGGGAACACAGATCACCCGACAGCCGATCAGGCAGCATCGGGACCACTCGGTCAGGGAAATAACTTGAATTGCCCCGCTTGCGCGCCTCGCGGTCCAGGGCCGAGCCGGGCAGCACATAAGCAGCAACATCGGCGATAGCGACCCAGATCACATGTCCGCCGGGATTCTTCGGGTCGTCATCCGCGTGCGCGTAGCAGGCATCATCACGATCACGCGCATCCGAGGGGTCGATGGTCAGCAGCGGCATGTCCCGCAGGTCCTCGCGGCCCTTCAGGCCAACGGGTTTGGCATTGTCTGCTTCGGCTATGACCTTGTCGGGAAAGTCATCCGGGATACCGTGCTGATGGATCGCGATCAGCGAAACAGCCTTGGGCGCGGTCGGATCACCCAACCGTTCAACAATGCGGGCGCGTGGCAGGCCCATGCGATTTTTTGGCCCGGCCTGTTCGGCCTCGACCAATTCGCCGTCTTTGGCACCATGCACCGCGCCATCGGCAACCAGCCATTCGGTCTGGCCGGCCTTGTCGATAGGGACGATTCTGCCCCCTTCGGCCCCTTTACGGAATATGCCCACGATCTTGCGCGGGTTGGTTCCGATCCGGCGGATCAGACGGGCTTCGTAATTGTGATCTTCCTCGTGCACGACGGTCAGGCGGGCCAGAATGCGGTCACCCTCACCCAGGGCCGGGTCGCTGGCCCGCGCGATGATGAGAACGATGGGCTCGACCCCTTCGCCATGCCATTCCAGTGGTCGGGCGAACAGATCACCATCGGCATTCGGCTCTTTCACCTGCAAGACACTGACAGGTGGAAGACGGTCCGGATCGCGATAGCTGCGTTTGCGTTTTTCAAGATGCCCTTCGGCCTCAAGCTCTTTGAGGATGCGCTTGAGGTCAATACGATCCGCGCCCTTGATGCCAAAGGCTTTGGCGATATCGCGTTTCGAGGTCAGGGTGGGGTTCGCCGAGATCCAGTCAAGGACCTCCTGCTTGGTGGGGATGCGAGTCATGCTTCCGGCGTAGCACGCGTTTGCGACCGCGTCATGACCAAAAAATCTCAGGGCTTCAGATCAGCGACCGTATCCACATCGCGCAGCTGGTCCAGCAGGGTCACACGGCAGTTTGGGATTGAGGCAAGTGTGTCGGCCAATGCATGTTCTGTGGACCAGCGCACATCGTGGAACAGACCTGCGGGCAGCGCGCCATAGCGCTGCGCACCGACCAGCCAATAGCCGCCATCCGGCGCGGGGCCGAACACCATCTGGGTTCGCCTAAGCGCACCAAAAGCGCGGGCTATATGTGCACGCGAAATACCCGGAATATCCGCTCCGATCAGGCAAACCGGCCCCTTGGGCATTCCGCGCAACATCCGTCTCATCCGGTCCCCCAGATCGCCGGACCCCTGCGGCGCGCGCGGCAGATCAACGGGCCAGATACGGCTTGCAAGACCTTCTGCATCGGGCGACACGGCCAGCACGATCTGCCAGCGAGGGTCACGCAGCTTTCGGATCAAAGCGCGGGTCTGGTGCCGAAACCACCACGCGGCACCAACCATGCCGATATCACGCCCCAGCCGCGTCTTGACACGGCCCGGTCGAGGTTCCTTGACCATGATCACCAATGTGCGCTGCATGGATCAGGCGAAATAATCCGTCAGGATACGGGTATAGATCGATTTGAGTTGCTTGATCTGCGCAACCTCAACGCACTCGTCCACCTGATGCATCGTGCGCCCGACCAAGCCGAACTCCACCACCGGACAATGGTCTTTGACAAAGCGCGCATCCGAGGTGCCGCCGGTTGTCGACAGTTCAGGCGTAACGCCGGTTTCGGTTTCGACCGCTTTGGCCACCAGATCGGACAAAGGCCCTGGTGGGGTCAGAAAACTTTCACCCGATATGCTGATCGTGACACCGATGTCGACACCGTATTGGGCTGCCACCTGATCCGCCTCTGATTGCAACCAGTCACTCAGGCTGGCCCCGGAATGCAGATCGTTAAAGCGGATATTGACCGCGCCGCTGCATTGCGACGGGATCACGTTGGTTGCGGCGTTTCCGGTGTCGATAGTGACAACAGCCAGTGTTGAGGCGTCGAAATGGTCCGTGCCCTGATCCAGTTCATGGCTGGCAAGCCGATCCATCAGCCGCGCCATGGCGGGCAGAGGGTTTTTGGCCCGATGGGGATAAGCCGAATGTCCCTGAACACCTGTAATCTTAAAACATGCAGTCATTGAGCCCCGACGGCCGATCTTGATCATCTCGCCCATTTTGTTCGGGCATGTTGGCTCACCCACCAGACAGACCGACATACGCTCTCCGGCGCCTTCCATGTAATCGAGAAGCGCAGTGGTGCCGTCCAACGCATCGCCTTCCTCATCACCGGTAATCGTCAGGACAATTGCCCCATCCGGCGGGGTGTCACGCACGAAATCCACTGCGGCAGCCGCAAAAGCCGCAACACCGGATTTCATATCGGTAGTACCGCGCCCATACATCACCCCATCCCGCACTTCGGCCCCGAAGGGCGGCGCAGTCCAGGCAGCTTCGTCGCCGACAGGGACGACGTCTGTGTGACCGTTAAATCCGAAACTACGCGCATGACCTTTCTGCCCCCAACGCGCGAACAGGTTACTGATGCCGCCGCGATCGACACGCGAGCATTCGAAACCTGCCTCCGACAGCACTGTCTCAAGCAAAACAAGTGCTCCGCCCTCTGAAGGTGTGACCGAAGGGCAACGGATCAGTTCGGCTGTCAATTGGACGGGATCAGTCATGCGGGGACCTCTGAAACTGTGTCTGACGCGGGTTCGCGCACAGATTCAACGATTTGGCCGGTTTTCCAACCCCAATCCGTAAAAAAACGGTCATCCGAATATGTAGATGTCAAAGCGGCACCCCAATAAAACATGGAACTTTACCCTGCGACCACCTTGCCGCCCGCCACAAATTCGCGTTACAGGGCCGCGAAACAGGTGAATTGAATATGAAGCGCGCCTTCTTCGCACTGATCTGCCTGACTTTCGCCGTCATCGCACAGCAAAGCCTGGCACAGTCCCTTTCGGTCACAACCGTGACCCGCCCGCCATTTTCCTATGTCGAGGATGGCGCCGAAACCGGTTTCTCTATGGATTTGCTGGCGGCCCTGGCCGAGGCTCTGAACTGGGACTACACGGTCAACCGCGTCGACGCGTTTTCTGACATGTTGGGTGCCGTGCAGAGCGGATCTGCAGACCTTGCCATCGCCAATATCTCGATCACCGCCCTGCGCGAAACGCAAATGGACTTCTCTCAGCCGATCTTTGAAGCGGGTCTTCAGATCATGGTGCCCTCGGACGCGGTACGAAAACCTTCGATTTTGCAGGCTCTGCTATCGAAAGAACTTTTTATCGCTATCGGGCTGGCCTTTGCCATTCTCCTCGGTGGCGGCATGCTGATGTGGGGCTTTGAACGCCGTGCCCAACCCTATTTCGACCGCAACCTTAACGAGGCGTGGTTCCCATCGTTCTGGTGGGCACTGAATTTGGTTGTGAATGGCGGGTTCGAAGAACGAATGCCGCGAACACCGTTCGGTCGTATGCTGGGGGTTACCCTGGTGGTGTCTTCCTTGTTCATCGTGTCGGTGTTTACCGCCCGCATCACCTCGGTCATGACGGTGGACGCCATTACCGGCAGCGTGAATTCGGTGAACGACCTTTACGGCAAGAATGTCGGGACAATCTCGGGGTCTACAGCGGCGAGCTTTCTGAACCGGCGCGAGATCGAATTCACCGGCTACCCCGGACTGAACGAGATGCTGGACGCCTTCAAAGCCGAAGAACTGAATGCCGTCGTGTTCGACGCGCCGATCCTGTCCTACTTCGCAGTTCATGAAGGGCGGCGGATTGCATCGATGACAGGTGGCGTCTTCCTGCGCGAGAATTACGGCATCGCATTTCCGACCGGATCACCGCTGGTCGAGGATGTAAACCAGGCATTGCTCGGCCTGCGTGAAGACGGAACCTATGACGAAATCTATCGCAAGTGGTTCGGGTCGCGAAACTAAGCTTGTGCTTCGTCTTCGAAAAACGGTGTCATCTGCGCGACGATCACTGCGTTTTCATCCAATGCTCTTTGCATCAGCGCACGTTCGTCCGGCTCGATATCGTGGCCTTGCGCTTCACGCTCGGCCAATGTGCCATATCCGGTGACATCCAGCGGTGCGGTGTCTGCCTGCTTCAGGATCGCAACCGTCTCACGCACGGCCTCGGCCTCATCCACGCCGCTGGCATAGCACATCAGTGCCGCGCCGGTCGCCCCATCAGGCAGGCCGTCGCCCTCCTTGCGGCCAATCTGGACCAAAAGGGTATAGACTTGCTGACGTGAGGGTTTCTTTTGCTTCTCCATGCACCGGGCCATAGCCCCGCGCCGGTTCGCGGTCAAGCAGCCAACAATTGCAGGAGCCCCGCCTTGCGCCCATAGTACCCGGAATAAACCGATCCCGGATACCAAAGGACGCCTTCATGCCCTACCCAGATTTCATAACGAGTTTTCCCAGCCTCGACGTACCGTTCCCCGACGACGTGGTGCAAACGGCCGTGATCCGGTCGGATGCAGGGTTGGTGGCGTTCTTTACTTTTCTTCAGGATTTCGAATTGCCCTTACATTCTCACAAAGCCCAATGGGGCACAGTGGTCGAGGGTGAGGTTGAATTGACCATCGACGGGCAGACCCTAACCTACCGCTCTGGCGACAGTTATTCGATCCCGTCAGGCGTGGAACATGGCGGCAAAATCAAGGCTGGCACACGGGTTATCGATGTTTTCGAGGAACCGGACCGGTATCCGATCAAGGGATTAGCTGGGCGAGAGACTCAGTGAACGCGAGTCTCGGCCTCCCTCATTGATTGAAGACCTCCGGCCCGAAAAGCTGTTGAGTTGAATCCGGCGGCGATGGTGAAACCGAAGGCAACGGTGAATCCGAAGGCGGCAGCGAAACCGAAAGTGCTGAAGTAAACACAGGAAGCACTGAAGTCGAAGCCATGCAGGGTGAGAACCGCTAAGCAGCACTTCAAAGCTGATCGCGGCCACGAACTTCGTATCTGGTTCAGTCGGCTTGACCCAAAAAACAAATAGGCCGGAGCAGTTATGCCCCGGCCTTGCGCGTTAATCAGAACGATCAGTCCCGCAGCAATTCGTTGATGCCCGTTTTCGAGCGGGTCTTTTCGTCAACCCGCTTCACGATCACAGCGCAATAGAGGCTGACGTTGTTCTTCGACGGCATGGAACCCGCGACCACAACCGAATAGGGCGGAACCTCGCCATACATGACTTCTCCGGTTTCGCGGTCCACGATCTTGGTGGACTTACCAATGAACACGCCCATCCCCAGAACCGAGCCTTCGCGGACGATACATCCCTCCACCACTTCCGAGCGCGCGCCGATAAAGCAATTGTCTTCAATGATGGTCGGGCCAGCCTGCATCGGCTCAAGCACTCCGCCAATACCAACGCCGCCCGACAGGTGCACATTCTTGCCGATCTGTGCGCAGGATCCGACGGTGGCCCAGGTATCAACCATCGTGCCTTCGTCAACATAGGCCCCAAGGTTCACGAAAGACGGCATAAGCACCACGCCCGGTGCGATGTAAGCGGATTTGCGGACAACGCAGTTTGGAACCGCGCGGAACCCGGCAGACCGCCACTGGTTTTCACCCCAACCGGCGAACTTGCTGTCCACCTTGTCCCACCAGCCGCCGTCCTGCGGACCGCCCGGCTGGATTTCCATGTCCTTGATACGGAAGCCCAGCAGAACCGCCTTTTTGGCCCATTGGTTTACGTGCCAGTCACCGGATTCCAGCTTTTCCGCCACGCGCAACGAGCCACTGTCCAGCGCATTCAGCGTATCCTCGATCGCCTCGCGCTGCTCGCCTGTGGTGGCGGGCGTGATGGTCTCGCGTGCCTCCCAGGCGGTTTCGATGGCGGCTTCCAGTTGCGCGTTGGACATGGGGTGTCTCCCTACAGAATCTGTTCACGTTGATTTGGCCTATACGCAAGCCCGACCCATGGCGCAATGCGACGTAGACGAGCCCAATTACGTCTGAGGCTCAGGGTCATCAGCTTGCGCGCCGGATATGGCGGGTCAGGATCGCCGTTGCTGTGGCCATTTCCTTGCGCTTCAACGCTCGCGCAATGGCCGCATGATCCGTGTCAGCCCGCTGCACCCATTTCAACCGCCATTGCGCGAACAGATGGCGTGCGCTTGCGATATGCAGATCGTCAATTGCGTGCAAAAGCCGAGGCAGCCCGCAAGGTGTCAGGATGGCGCGATGGAACGTTCTGTTGAGGGCCTCCCATTGCGGCATCGACTGCGCCTCGTCACAGGCGATGCGTGCGTTCTCGATCTTTTCCAACGCGACCGGAGACATGTTTTGTATCGATTGCTGCAACGCCAGCGTTTCTAAGGCCACACGCATTTCGATCACCTCCCGAACCTCTGCCGGGTCTAACGCTGTAACACGCATTCCCTTGCGCGGTTCATGCCGGGCCAACCCATGCGCCTCAAGCCGCAACAAGGCTTCGCGCACCGGAACATGGCTGGTATCGAAGGTTCGGGCAATATGGTCCTGCCGCAGCTTTTCACCGGCCGCCAGCTCTCCGGTGATGATCCGCTGGCTAAGGCTTTGGTAAATCGTGTCGGAGATCATTGCAGTCATGGATTATAGATAAAATCCACCATCCACATCCACAACCCGATAATTCACTCAGCGAACGGGTCCGGCGCGATATTTGCACCACAAACCAGAACGGCCACGCGCTCACCCGGTTCAGGTCGATACGCACCCGAGGTCAAGGCGGCCAATGCGGTCGCGCCCGCAGGCTCTACCAGAATGCGATGCGCGCGCCAAAGCGCTTGCTGTGCCGCCGCGATGGCATCGTCTGACACCAGAACCGAACTCATACCCTGTGCCAATTCAAAACAAATTTCGCCGATCCGCCGCGCGCCCAGCGCGTTTGCGGCGATGCCCGACACGGAAACATCAACCGGCTCACCAGCGCGCAACGCTGCATTCAACGCGCAGGACGTTTCCGGCTCGACCGCCACAACCTTGCGCGCGCCACCGAACCAGGCCAGCGCCCCGGCGATCAGCCCGCCGCCACCAACAGCGACCAGTACCGTATCCGCCTGCAAGCCCTGGGCGTCCCATTCCGCAAAACAGGTTCCTTGCCCAGCCACCGTGGCCGGGGCGTCATAAGCATGGATCTGCATTGCCCCCGTCGTCGCCTCATGCTCCTGCGCTGCGGTCAGCGCGTTCGCGTATTCACCGGAAACAACGCTCAGGTCGGCGCCGGTTTGCCGGATCAGTGCGATCTTGGAAGGGCCTGCCAGTTCCGGCACAAATATCTTTGCAGGATAACCCAGCGTCTGCGCTGCATAAGCCGCCGCCGCACCATGATTGCCACCGGATGCGGCGACCACACCCGCGGGCGGCACATCCGAGCTGAGCAGCGTATTGAACGCACCCCGCGCCTTGAAACTGCCAGTATGCTGCATGTGCTCGAGTTTCAGCTCAACCGGATAGCCGGGAATGTTGCTTTCCATAACCGGGGTCACTTGCGCATATCCCGCGATGCGGTCCCGTGCTGCCGATATTTCACTTTTCCAATTCATTCTCGTCTTTCCGTGACTGGCACTCTGCCCGCGAACCCTATAGCTGTTTGTCAAACACGCAAGCAGGGATCGATCACCGATGAGAGAAGACCGTCACAGTCCGTTTCGCGATGCGCAGACCGACCGCTCGACCGCGAAAGAGGTTCCGGACACACCGCAAACACGCTCTCCGGCCTACCGTCTGGCTTTCGCGGATGACGAGTTTCTGTGCCGGGACGAGCTGCGCCCTGTACGCTTGCAGCTTGAGTTGCTGAAACCCGAAATGATCATGACCGAGCGTGAGATCGCGTCGACCATCGTAATGTTCGGCGGCGCCCGCATTCCCGAACCCTCGCAAAAGCACACCGCGCGGACAGAGACTCTGGCCAGCCTGTCGAAATATTATGATGAGGCGCGCGAGTTTGCCCGGCTGATGACCGTAAAATCAAAAGAAACCGGCTGCCGCGAGAATGTGATCGTCACTGGCGGCGGCCCCGGTGTGATGGAAGCTGGCAATCGCGGTGCACACGAAGCGGGCGGGTGCTCGATCGGGCTGAACATCGTGCTTCCGCACGAACAGGCGCCAAACAGTTTCGTGACGCCAGAGCTCAGCTTTAATTTCCACTATTTTGCGATCCGCAAAATGCACTTCCTGATGCGCGCCCGCGCCATCACCATCTTTCCCGGTGGGTTTGGGACGCTGGATGAACTGTTCGAATCCCTGACCCTGATCCAGACCGGCAGAATGGATCGCGTGCCATTCCTGCTGTTTGGCCGCGCGTTCTGGGAGAAGGTTATCAACTGGGACGCACTGGCGGATGCCGGTACGATCTCGGAGGAGGATTTGGACCTGTTCCGCTTTGTCGATACCGCGCAGGAGGCGGCCGAGATCATCGAGAACTGGGAACCCGCCCCGCCCCGCGACGAAATTCCGGGGCGCTGAGCGATGAAACCCCCAAAGACAGGCGAAATGCTCCACCTACGTGGCAACGCGTTGTCAAAAGGCGAACCCGTCGCCCTTCCACTGACGCAAAGCAGCATGTTCCATCTGCCGGGCGTGCCGGACGGTCACCCGACCTATGGCCGTGTCGATAACCCCACCTGGGTACATCTTGAGCATGTTTTGTCCCATCTGGAAGACGCGCCTTGCCTCAGTTTTCCTTCAGGGATGGCCGCAATTTCTGCGGCTCTTTTTGCAACGGTGCAAGCCGGGTCGCGCCTTCTGATTCCTTCGGACGGGTACTATGTCACCCGTCTGCTGGCCGACCGGTTCCTTTCGCGTCTTGGCGTGACAGTTGAAGAGCGCCCGACCACTGCGTTTGCCGCAGGTGGTTTTGACGGGTTTGACGTTGTGTTCGTCGAAAGCCCTTCGAACCCTGGTCTGGACATGATTGACCTGAAAGCCACAGCCGAACAGGTGCGGTCTGCTGGCGGGGTGACGATTGCCGACAATACGACGATGACGCCGTTGGGTCAGCGCCCGTTGGATTTGGGCATCGACGTGGTCGTGTCGTCCGACACCAAAGCGATGGGCGGGCATTCCGACATGCTGATGGGCCATGTGGCCAGCCGCAACAGTGACATCATGGAACGGGTCGAGGAATGGCGGAAGGTCTCCGGCTCGATCCCCGGACCGCATGAGGCATGGCTGCTGCATCGCGGGTTGGAAACGCTGGATGTCCGGTTCGACCGGATGTGCAACTCGGCTCAGGTAATAGCAGAACGGTTGGCAGGTCACCCAGCGGTCAAACAGGTCCGCTATCCCGGGCTGGCCAATGATCCATCACACGCACTGGCGCAGGCACAAACGGCACGGTTCGGATTTCTGCTATCCTTGACTTTGGAAAGCGAAGACAAGGCCGAAGCCTTCATCAACACCTGCCCGCTTTTGCGCCCCGCCACATCCTTCGGAGGTGTTCACAGCTCGGCCGAACGCCGCGCGCGCTGGGGCGATAGCGTCGACCCGGCCTTCATCCGACTGTCCGTTGGATGCGAACCGGTGGACGAACTGTGGCAGGCGATCGAGGTCAGCCTGAACGCGCTGTGATTACTTCTTCGCGGCACGCAGATCCTTGAAAACGTAGATCGGCAGCACCACGCTGGCGATCAGCGCCCCCAGCCAGACAAGCAGCGTCGCCGCCAGCAGGTTCGAGATACCACCAACGGTCAGCCCCGACGCGATGAGGTCGGTCACCAGCAGGCCCACAAATGTCACGACCAGGGCTATCCCGCCTTTCAATGCGGGCGCTTTCTTTTCGCCAAGCTTCAGTATCAAGGGCTCGGCGATCACCTGAACGACAGTGAAAACGATCACAACCACTATAAATGAGATCGGTTTGATCGCGAAACCGGACAGTATCAGCGAAGCCAGCAACAGCCCGATGGCATTGCCGGCCAGCAGGGCCAAAGCGGATTTGATTCTGCGCGACATGGGATGGCCTCCGTCAATCTACAATCAGAAATATGAAGATATTAGCAGGCTTCTGAGTTTTTTCGAGACAATTCAATCGCCTCTTCCTTTTGACCCGTTGAAAACACGTGGTAGAACACTTTCATCAAGATCAGACCTGCCCTGACCCGCGAGTGTGAGATGAGCGACGATCCCTATTCCGTCCTTGGCGTCCCGAAAGACGCCAGTGCCGACGAAATCAAGAAAGCCTACAGGCGTATTGCCAAGGAGTGCCACCCGGACCTGAAACCCGGCGATGCCAAGGCCGAGGCCAAATTCAAGGCCGCCGCCGCCGCGTATGACTTGCTGAAAGATCCTGAAACCCGCGCCCGCTACGACAATGGCGAAATCGACGCATCAGGTCAGGAACGCCCGCAACAACACTATTACCGGGACTATGCCGAGGCCGCTGGAAACCCCTATCGCGGGCGTCAGGCGGACCCGGACGACATGTCGGACATCTTTGCCGAATTCATGCGCGGCCGCGGTGGATTTGGCGGCCAGCAAAGACATGAGTTTCATGCGCCAGGGCATAACCTGAACTATTCCCTTCAGATCAGCTTTCTGGATGCCGTGTTTGGCGCCAGCCAGAAACTGACCCTACCGGACGGTAACCGGATCGAGGTCAAGATCCCCGCCGGTATAACCGAGGGTCAGACCATCCGTCTGCGCGGCAAGGGTGCTCCGGGTTATGGCGAAGGCCCTCCGGGGGATGCGTTGGTGACCGTCACGGTCGCCAAACATCCGGTGTTTGACCGTCAGGGCGACGACATCCATATTACGCTGCCTATCAGTATAGATGAGGCCATTCTGGGCGGCAAAGTCGCCGCCCCCACAATCGATGGCGGTGTAAACGTCAATGTTCCGGCGGGCACCAGCAGCGGTAAAACCCTTCGCCTGCGCGGCAAGGGGGTGAAGAAACGCGGCTCATCCCAGCGCGGCGACCAACTGATCGAATTGACTGTCTCGATGCCCGACAAGATCGATGATGACCTCAGGCAGTTCATGGAGACTTGGCGCGAAACGCACCGCTATGATCCACGGAAAGGAATGTCGTCATGACCCTGACCGAAAAGGAACTGATCGAAACCGTCTCGCGCCTGACCTCTGACCGCCTGACCGAATATCTTGCGGCCGAGATCGTGATCCCTGAACAATCGGAGCAGGGGCTGGTCTATCACAGTATCGACGTTGCCCGGCTGGAACTGGCTTGCGAGTTGCACGAGCAATACGACATGGAGGCCGATGCGCTGTCGATGATGATCTCGCTGATTGATCAGATGCATGGGCTGCGCGCCGAACTGCGTGAGGTTCTGAACGCAGTCGAGGCGCAACCCGAGCCGGTGCGCCAACAACTGATCGAAGTTATCGGCACAGCGCGATTCCGTCGCAGATAACAGGGTTTTGGGCGCAATGATTATGGCGTAGAAGGCCGCCTTGATCCTTTGTCAGGTAGCTTCCATGACCCAGCCCAGATCCGAGTTGCTGATGCCTGCGGGCAATCTGCGCAAACTTAAACTCGCCATCCTCTATGGGGCAGACGCCGTGTATCTGGGCACGCCGGATATGTCGCTGCGCACCAAGTCCGAGTTTTCGCTGGACGAGGTAATTGAAGGGGTCGAGTTCTGCCACAACCATGGCCGGCGCGCCTACCTGACACTGAACCTGTTCTCGCATAACAAAGACATCCCGAAACTGGACGAATACATCGACACGGTGCGCAAGGTGCAGCCCGACGGGTTGATCATCGCCGATCCGGGCGTATTCCAATACGTCCGCGAGCGCGCGCCCGAACTGCCGCTGCATATCTCGACCCAGGCCAATATCTGTTCGTGGTTGTCGGTGAAGTTCTGGCAGGATCAGGGGGCCGAGCTGGTGGTTCTGGCGCGTGAGGTTTCCTATCCCGAACTGGTCGAGATCCGTGAGAAATGCCCTGATATCAAGTTAGAAGCCTTCGTGCACGGCGCTATGTGCATGACCTATTCGGGCCGCTGCCTGCTGTCGAATTTCATGGCCGAACGCGGGGCCAACCAGGGCAACTGCGCCAATTCCTGCCGCTGGAACTACGGTCTGAAACTGCGCCTCAAGGATGGTACGCATCAGGAATTGCGTATCACCGAAGAAAACGCCGACCTATTCGAATTCCTGCTGGAAGAAGGCTGTCGCCCCGGTGACCTGATGCCCGTCGAAGAGGATGATCGCGGCTCGTACATCCTAAACTCACGCGACCTCTGCATCATGCCGAAGCTGGACGAGTACCTGAAAATCGGTGTCGACAGCCTCAAGGTCGAAGGGCGCGGCAAATCGGAATACTACGCCGCGATCGTCGCGCGGGCCTATCGTATGGCCATCGATGACTATTTCGCGGATCCCGAAAACTGGGACCCCAAGCCTTACATGCGCGAGCTCGAAACCGTCGGAAATCGCGGCTATACGCTGGCCTTTCACGAGGGTCGGCTGACAAACTATGCACATGATTACGAACACACGGCCTCGATCTCGCAATGGGAATATGCCGGGATCGTCACCGAAGTGACCGAGGATGCCTTTCTGGTTGAGGTGAAGAACAAGCTGGAACCGGGTGATGTGCTGGATTTCGTCTCGCCAGTCGCACGCGACACGGTTCTGCTGCGGGTCTATGATTTCGAATGCGCCCATGATGGCGCACGGTTGGACGTGGTTCATGGCAGCACAAAAACCATCATCCGGTTGCCTTTCACCCTGTTTGATCACGAGGATATCGACGATCTGCGCGCCCGTTTTCCGGTCTATTCAGTGCTGCGCAAGGAACGCGCCCTGACCGACGAACACTGGAGCCGCATTCGCTTTGACAAGCTCGTGCAGGGATTGGAAACCTCCGGTCGCGACAATTCAACAGCTTATGCACGCCGTCGCGATGATCTGGTTGAAAAGATTGGCGAAGACGGTAACGAACGCCGGTTCAAGACAAACCGCATCGGCACGGAAGGATGCTGCGGCAAGGGCTGCAACGGATGCCTGATCTTCTGGCAGGATGACAAATACGCGTTGGCCCGCGAGGTACTGTCCAAACGAAAACAAGGCGAACAGCTCAGCCGCCGTGAGGCGACAGAACTCAAGCTGCCGGGTGAACCGGCTTAGTTTCCCACCCGATATTCTTCGGGGATAAAGAACGTATAGTCGCGATCCGCCACTTGCTCGTGACAGACATGGCAGTACGCGACCTCACTGGCGCGGTCCCCCATAGTATCCCCGAACACCGACCCGTCCGGCAGCACCATTATATAACGCCAGTCAGCGGTGATCGGGCTGGTACCGTCTGGCAATTTTTCCATTATGAACATGGCGCCTGGATGTATGTGACCTTCATCGGTCACCGTCATGCTGTCCTTGGCAAGCACCGATCCCATGGGAAGTTTTTCGCCTTGCTGCAATGTCCCGTAGTTATGTGCCATTCGGTTGGCATACGAGTTTACGTAACGCTGCCCGTGCGTGGCCGAGATATAAGGCGCGTCGTTAAAAAGCGGCCAGCTTTGGTAGTTGAGGATCAGATCCAGTTGCGCCGCGGCATACCCCCGTGCCATGCGACGGCTTAGTGAATGGTAGTGGGCCGCGGCCTCATCCTTGCTCAGCTCTGCCGGATTTTCGATCGCGATATGAGCGTTGTGACCATCCGCCGTTGCCAGTCCTGAAGAAATCAGAAGTATCGCGCACGCAATGGCTTTGTGCTGGAGAATTATTCGTAGATAGGAGTCCATTATTACGACCCACCTGAAAATCAGTTCGCCTGAGCGCCACGTGACGACAGAGTTCTTATTCTAGCGGCTCTGGGATCTCTTACCAGCTCAGGTCCCAGAATCTCACCGCCTTGTGCTTCGATTTGAACCTGCATCCTGCGGCATTGAATCTTTAAAATATAGCAAATTATGCATATTGAATCAGTATCTGAAACATTAAGTTTACAGGCACACTTCATGCGTGCAGGCGGTCATTTTGGACAATCAAAGCACGACCACCCAATCCATGATGAACCCGACAGAAAAACTACCGGGTTAAACCGGCTTCGGACTCAATCTGTTTGCGCGATTTGCGGGCACGTTCGGTTGCCGATTTCAACTGGCCGCACGCCGCCATGATATCCTCGCCCCGTGTCTTGCGAATGGGAGAGGCGTAGCCTGCCTGATAGATGATGTTGGCAAAAGCGCGGATGCGGTTGTTCGAGCTGCGCTTGTACGGTGCACCGGGCCATTCGTTGAACGGGATCAGGTTGATCTTGGCCGGAATCTTGTGGTGCTTGATATGGTCGATCAAACGATGGGCATCCTCGTCACTGTCATTCACACCGTCCAGCATCACGTATTCGAACGTGATCCGCTCGGAGTTCGAGGCATTGGGATAGCTGGCCAGCGCCTGCAACAACTCATTGATATTCCAGCGCTTATTGATCGGGACCAGAACGTCGCGGGTTTCATCCGTGGTTGCATGGAACGAGATCGCCAGCAGACAGCCGATTTCCTCGGCGGTGCGTGCAATTTCGGGTACCACTCCGCTGGTCGACAGCGTGATGCGGCGGCGCGACAGGGATATCCCCTCGGGGTCCATCGCGATCTTCATCGCGTCGCGGACGTTTTCGAAATTGTAAAGCGGCTCACCCATTCCCATCAGAACGATGTTCGACAGAAGGCGCGTTTCATCCTTTGGTGCACCAGGGGTCGGCCATTCGTCAAGATCGTCGCGCGCCATCATGATCTGCCCGACAATTTCGGCAGATGTTAAATTACGTACAAGTTTCTGGGTGCCGGTATGACAAAACGAACATGTCAGTGTACATCCGACCTGAGACGATATGCACAGCGTTCCGCGATCTTCCTCGGGGATGTAGACCACCTCGACCTCGTGCCCACCCGCGATCCGGCACAGATATTTGCGGGTGCCGTCCTCGGACACCTGTCGGGTCACGACCTCAGGGATCTCGACCACAAAGTTTTCGGTCAGTTGCGCACGGTACGCTTTGGCGAGATTCGTCATCTGGGAAAAATCGCGCACGCCCCATTGATAGATCCACTGCCAGATCTGACCGGTGCGCATCTTTGCCTGCTTTTCAGGCGTACCATGTTCGATCAGGACCTCGCGCAAACGGTCGCGGGTGAGACCGACAAGGTTCACCTTCCCCTCGGGCAATTTACGAGGGAGAGTCATGACGTCTTGAGTGATCGGCGCTTTGGGCGACATTGTGGTACCTGCTGAGGCGTATCTTCAAGGATTCTGGCTTGGGATGCGCCTCTATATAGGAACCTGTGCAAAGATCAAAAGGAATCGTTTCAGTCAGTCTGCAAAACTCAACAGTTCTTCAACGCGTGCCCGCCCTAAATTCACTCGGCATGATGTGATTGCGATACCTGTACCCGATCCGCCACCAAACGACGCACCGACGGCGGTGCAATGCGTATCGCGATAGGTTTCCCAGGCTTGTTGCGCCGCTATGAGGGCAGGTTCAGCCACTATCCGCCCGGTGACCTCATCCAGCTCCTTGGCAGATTGTACCGCCAAATCAAAACTCACCTGCAGCGCACGCGACACCCGTGTTTCCATCTCTCCGACGCAGGATCCGATTTCGACTTGTGATCCGGCGTCGGAACATTCCAACGCCGGGTCGGCGGTTGCAGTGGCTGGCAAAAGCAGTGCAATCAAGATCAGACGCATGGCCGCCTCATTCATCTATTCAGCAGGGGTCAGGCCAGAGTAACATGTTTTGCCAGAAAGGTTTAGATGCAGGTTGGCCCCCTGAATCAACGGAAATGCGGTTCCGCGTCAGACACCCGCGGGTGGGACATAGCAATCTTCGGCATCCAGGGTCTTGACAGGATCGTTCGGTCCGCATTGTTCGCCGGTTACGGGATAAGTCTGGCCCTTGTTTTCACAGGCGCTCAGCAGCATGGCTGATATCATCATCAGCGCAGCAAGAGATTTGTTCAGCATGGTGGCAACTCCTTGGTTTCTCTTGAACTGATTAGTTCAGAAACCGTCAAAGCTCACTTTGACACGGATCAAGTAAACGCGTTGATCCTGCGTAAAGTTACAACCCACGCTCTAGAGGGAATTACAGTACTGGTCCACGTTGTGATTGAGTTCTGCGGTGTTGAAGGTTCCCCATCTCAGAGGGTTTAAACATAGCTACGACGGAAGCGCTTGTGTGGCATACTGTTTGAATGTGGAGCGTACCGAAAGCGGCGCTTGGTGATACTGCATCCTGACAGGCACGAATAAGAAAAGGCTTACGCAGACCGGTCAACATCGCAGTCTTGGCCTTCAACTCGCCGCGCACAACGCGAGCGGATTGGGTTGATATGCGAACGATCAGTGACCGCAACGCGGGACCAAGCGCCATTTCGCTGCAAAAGGCTTCAAAGTCCGGTGAAGACGTATCAAGACCACCGTGCCCGGCACCTGGGGTGGAAACCGGTCATTCGCTGTAATCGAAAAACTCTCTTTGATTGTGACAGGTTTCGGGTTCCGATCAGAAATTGAAACAAACTACAGGGCTATGGGAAGCTGAAGCGTGACGCTTGCTCCTTTTTCGACTTGGTTGATCGCGGCCACTCCTCCGTGGCGCTTCGCTACAGCTGAGACAATCGACAACCCTAAACCGCTGCCTTCGGAATATTCCAGCTGCGAAAATCGACTGAAAACGGCTTCGCTTTGTTCGGGTGAAAGGCCGGTTCCGTCATCGGATACGGTAAGCTTTACGTTCTCGCCATCAGAGCGCAGCGCGACTGAAATTTGGCTCAACTTAGTCCCACCGTGCTTAACTGCGTTGTCCAGCAGGTTTTTGATGGCCTCAGTTAAAAAAACCTGATCTCCTGAAACCGGAATTGTCGAGTCCGGCATCGTAACATCAAACTCGATCCCTTTTGCGAGGATCTGTACACCCATGTCAGCGCAGGCTTCTTCCACAACCGCACGGAAATCAATCTTGTCCATCTGATCCTGATGCGTAGGTTGCCGCAACCGCTCCAACGACAATAGCTGCTCGGCCACCGTGGCGGAGTTTTTCGCTGCCGACACAAGCTCGATAATCCGTTTGTCCTTGTCCTCATCCGATCTTGCGTCCCGCAACGCCTCGGCCATGGACTGGACCGCTGCCGCCGGATTTCGCAGCTGGTGCGCGGCTTCTGAGATAAACACCTGATGGGCGTTGATGCTGTGCTCGACCTGTCCAAACAGCCGGTTCAGGGTCTGAACAATACCATAAACCTCGACCGGGACCGGGCGTTTGATTTCGCTCAGGTCGTCAGGTGAGCGTAGGTCGATCGCATCCTGCAAATCCAGCAAGGGCCGCAACCCGCGTGCGACCCCGAACCACACGACAACAGCAAGGGTGGCCAGCAAGATACCCATCAGGATCGCCGCGCGGATCGACAGTTCGTTGGCAAAGGCGTTGCGATCGGCAACGCGTTGCCAAGCTGTTACTGTCGCATCGCCCACCAGGTTATCAAGTGTGACGCGCTCGGTCATTTTCAGTACGCGCACCGGCTCATCCCGATAGATCGCCTCGAAAAACCTCGGCTGGTACGCGTCTTGCTCAGACGGGTTTGCAGCGGCCGGAGGGTATGCATACCCTGTGACGTAGATGCCACCGGGTCCGGTCACGTGATAAAAAATCTCTCCGCCCGATGCGTCGCGGATCAAGCTGCGCGTGGTGGGCGACAGGGCATCGCCTTCTGACACCGCCACATCGCGAGAAATGGCCAGACCGGCGGACAATAGGCTGTCGTCAAAAAGCTCCTGTGCCGTTTGTTGAGCAACCGTGTAGCGCCAGTATCCAAGCAGGATTGCGAGCAGCACCAATGGCGTCAGGATCAGAATGAAAAGCCTGAGCCTGAGTGAGCCGTGCCGGATCACTTCTGCACCTCTAGCAGATATCCAAGGCCACGGGCGGTCTTGATCCGGATGCCAAGGTTCTGAAGGCGTTTTCGCAGTCGTGACACATGCGGCTCGACGGCCGAATCGTCGACATCGGCTCCCACGCCGTAGACGTAGTCGATCAACTGACTTTTGGGGACGATCCTGCCGCGACGTTCCAGCAGGCATTCAAGCACAGCCATTTCCCGACGCGGCACATCGAGAACTTGGCCCTTTGCGCTCACCTGCCGGGCGGTGCGGTCGAATTCCAGGTCTCCGATCGTTTCGCGCGCACCGTAATCCAGTTGTTTGCGGCGGGACAGGGCACGGATGCGGGCCTCGAGTTCATCCATCTCGAAGGGTTTCACTAAGTAATCGTCGGCGCCCATATCCAGACCCGAAACGCGGTCGCTGGTCTCGGTGCGCGCGGTCAGCAGGATGACGGGCGCGCTGTCACCCCGGTTGCGAAGGGACCGCAAAATCTCAAGCCCAGACCGACCCGGCAGGTTGATGTCCAGAACGATCAGATCTGCGCCTTCTTGCTCCAGATACAAATCGGCCGCGCCGCCATCTGTCAGCACGTCAGCGGCATGGCCCCGATCCCGCAGGCGATAGGCAATGGCGTTGGCAAGGGTCTCATTATCCTCGACGATGACGATCCGCATCAGGTCTCCCGCAAGTTTCGCGCAAGGTTGGCGCCCCATGATTGCCAGATGGGAGGGGGAATCAACCCCGCAGTTCTAATTGCAATCACGGTGGCGCGGAGGGCGCCGACGTGGTTGTCTGGTCTAACAGGGAGGAACCAATGGCCATTTCCAACTTCACTCGTCGTGCCGTCGTGGGGCTGATCGCCGCTGCCGGATTCGCTGCACCTGCCGCTGCCGAGGTCGATTTCTCGGGCAAGACCATCGAATGGGTCATTCCGTTCTCGGAAACGGGCGGGTCGGCTAAATGGGCCAACTTCTTCGCGCCACTATTATCCGAGGCATTGCCCGGTCAGCCGACTGTGGTGGTCAAGTTCATGCCGGGCGCGGGATCAACCAAAGGCGCGAACTGGTTTCAGGAAAAAAGCCATGATGACGGTACCCTGTTGTTTGGCACGTCCGGGTCTACTCAGTTCCCGTATCTGCTGAGCGATCCCCGCGTACGCTATGAATACAACGATTGGATTCCGGTAATGGCATCTGGAACGGGTGGTGTTGCGTATCTGAACGCCGAGGACGGAGCCAAGTTTGACGGCTCTGCCAATGCGCTGAAGGACACCAATTTCATCTACGGCTCGCAGGGTGCAACCCGTTTGGACCTTGTGCCTCTGCTGGCCTGGCAGATGTTGGGTATGAATGTGGAACCGGTATTTGGGATCAAAGGCCGCGGGGATGGTCGGCTGATGTTTGAACGTGGTGAAGCCAATATAGATTACCAGACGTCCTCGGGCTATCTGGGTGGTTCGGTCCCGCTGGTCGAAGCCGGTCAGGCCGTTCCCATGATGACTTGGGGCGCATTGGATGCTGATGGCAATATCGTTCGTGACCCGACCTTCCCGGACATTCCGACTTTCAAGGAGGTCTGCGAGGCCACCGATGGCTGCGAAACCAGTGGTGAGGCATGGGACGCATGGAAAGCCTTCTTCGTGGCAGGTTTCCCGGTTCAAAAGCTGGCCTTCCTGCCCGGTGACACGCCGCAAGAGGTCGTCGACGCCTATACCGCAGCGTTTCAAGCAGTGACCGAGCGGGGTGATTTTGCTGATATCTCCTCGAAGCACGTCGGCAAGTATCCGGTGTTCGTCGGCGACGGCTCGAAATCTGCTCTGCAGACGGCGACCAATGTGGATGACAATGCCAAGCAATACGTCCTGAACTGGCTGAAAGAGGCCTACGGCGTCGAGCTGAACTAAGCTGACACGTCGTCGCGCCCAACGAAGGGCGCGCGTTTCTCTACATACAAAACAGTTTATGAAAGGCGGCCGCTATGGAGGTTTTCGCCACCGCTCTACCTGCGCTTGGTGACGCGTGGGGTTTGATCCTGCAACCCATCGTTCTGGGGTATCTCATTCTCGGCGTCGTCATGGGGCTGGCTGTGGGCGTCTTTCCGGGGCTTGGCGGTATTGCCGGTCTGTCCCTGCTGTTGCCTTTCATGTTCGGAATGGACCCGATCCTTGGTCTGGCGCTGATGATCGGGATGGTCGCGGTGGTGCCGACCTCGGACACGTTTGCGTCCGTCTTGATGGGCATCCCCGGCAGTTCTGCTTCGCAGGCCACCGTGCTGGACGGCTTTCCGATGGCGAAAAAGGGCGAGGCTGCACGGGCCTTGTCAGCAGCCTTTTCCTCGTCCCTATTCGGAGGGCTCGTCGGCGCGACCTTCCTGACCATGTTCATACTTATCGCGCGACCCATCGTTCTGGCCTTCGGCCTGCCCGAGATGTTGATGATCACAATTCTCGGCCTGTCGATGGTCGCCATTTTGGCCGGGCGGATCCCGCTGAAAGGAGTCGCCGCCGCCGGTCTGGGCCTGATGGTCGGCACGATTGGTGAGGCGGATGCAGGCGGTTCGCTGCGCATGGCAACTTACGACATTCCTTATCTGACGGACGGTTTGAAGCTGGTCATCGTTGGCCTGGGTATCTTTGCGGTGCCCGAGATCGTATCGCTGCTGCGTCAAGATCGGTCGATTGCCAAGGGGGCCTCACTGGGCGCCGGTTGGCTGGACGGCGTCAAAGACTGGTTCGCAAATATATGGCTGTCGGTGCGTTGTTCGATCATTGGCGTGATTGTTGGAGTCATTCCCGGCCTCGGCGGCTCGGTTGTCGACTGGATCGCCTACGGTCACTCGGTGCAATCCACCAAGGACAAGAGCAATTTCGGCAAAGGCGAAGTGCGCGGCGTCATCGGCCCGGAAAGCTCGAACAACGCCAAAGAGGGTGGAGGGCTGGTGCCAACTCTGCTGTTTGGCATCCCTGGTTCAGGCTCGATGGCGATCTTCATCGGCGCGGTGGCTTTGCTGGGGTCAGGCGATATCGAGGTCGGTCCGAGCATGCTCAAGGACAATCTCGACATCACCTATTCGATCGTCTGGCTGCTGGCGTTGGCCAACGTCGTCGGGACCATCCTGTGCATCGCGGCATCGGGCGGGATCGCCAAGCTGACCACGATCCGCTTCACCTATCTGGCGCCGTTCCTGTTCATGTTGATCAGCTTTGCGGCGTTCCAATCCGGCCAAAACTTCGAAGACTTGCTGGCCCTGTTCGTGATCGGCCTGATCGGCATCTTTTTACGCCGTTTCGACTGGTCGCGCCCGGCCTTCCTGATCGGTTTCGTTCTGTCGAACCCGGTTGAGAAGTTCACCAATCAGGCGTTCCAGATCGCCTCATTCCGGTTCCGCAAAAGCTTTGGCGAGGGGATGGAATATGTCTTCAGCCCTATCGTCATCGTGCTGATCGTGGTCACGGTTGTTTCGGTCATTCTGGGTATCCGGCAGGCCAAGATGATCATGGCCGAGGGTGATGTTCAGGCCGGTACCAAACGCGCGCCGCTTATCTTTCTGCTGGTGATCATGGCCTATCTGATCGTCGCATTGGTCAACGCCAACATGATCCCCGACTACAATATGACCGACAAGATCATCCCGCTGGTTATCGGCAGCGTCTCGCTATTCTGTTGCGTGATCCTTCTGATCCAGATGATGCGACGTCCCGAAGGCGACGTGATCTTTTCCGACAAGGAAATCGCCGGTGAAGACGCCAGCGCACCCCACGGTCTGTGGTCCACTCTGGCGTGGTTCGCCAGTTTGATCGCGGCCACGTGGGTGGTGGGCTTCATCCTCGCCCTAATAGGGTTCCTGATCGCCTTTCTCCGTATCCGCGCCGGGTCCAGCTGGCAGATGACTCTGATCCTGACCGCCTGCGGCATCGGGTTCATGTGCCTGATGGCGGGCGCTCTGAACCGCGATTTCCCGCCAGGTCTGTTGCAGGACATGGTCAGCCTGCCCTGGCCGTTGAAGTGAGGGGTTCAAAATGACTCAAACCGCAATCCCTTATATCTTGATGCGTGGCGGCACGTCGAAAGGCCCGTATTTCCGCCGCTCGGATTTGCCTGAGGATCTGGACGCGCTGGCCGAGGTGCTGATCGCCGCTCTTGGGTCCGGGCAGTCGCTGAACATCGACGGCATCGGCGGCGGCGCGGCGGTGACCACAAAGGTCGCGATGCTGTCGGTCGGCGAGGATGACTGGGCCGATATCGACTATTTCTTCGCGCAGGTCTCGGTCGAGGACAAGCTGGTCGATTTCAAACCCACTTGCGGCAATATCCTGTCTGGCGTTGCCCCTGCTGCCATCGAGATGGGCTTGTTCAAACCGCAGGGTGATGAAACTGAAGTTCGCATTCGGGCCGTCAACACTGGGGCTCGGATCGTGGCCAAGGTGAATACACCCGGGGGCGAATTGACCTATGAGGGTGATGCGGAGATCGCCGGCGTTCCCGGTCATTCAGCGCCGGTGCAGTTGAGTTTCATGGGCGTGGTGGGCTCGGCCACCGGAGCGTTCCTGCCTACGGGCAACCTGCGCGATGCAGTTCAGGGCGTCGAACTGACCTGCATGGATGTCGCTATGCCGATGGCTATCGCCCGCGCCACAGACTTCGGATTGACGGGCTATGAGAGCGCCAATGAGCTGGACGCAAACCGCGCGTTCTTTGACCGGATGGAGGCCGTTAGGATCGAAGCAGGGCAGCGGATGGGTATGGGGGATGTGTCCAAATCGGTCACCCCTAAGTTCGGCCTTGTTGCTCCGGCCAGAGAAGGCGGAACGCTCGCAGTGCGGTATTTCATGCCGTGGAAAACCCACCCGACCATGGCGGTCACCGGCGCGCAATGCATGGCGTCTTGCGCTTTGACTCCCGGAACCGTCGCCGACGGTTTGCTGGATCGCCCCACGAACAGCCCGGCTGAAGTCGTTCTGGAACACGCCTCGGGCAATATCGACGTGTTAGTGGATTTTTCCACCACCGACGGGTTCACAGTGAACGCGGCGGGTTTGGTGCGGACCGCGCGCAAGTTGGCGGACGGGCATGTTTATGTGCCTGAGTCTGTTTGGAACGGGAGTTGATCAAGTGCAACCCAAATAGTATACTATTGTATACATAGTGGTAGGGACACGATGGACAACTACTCGGAATGCCTCGATATCGCGCGTCAGGAACTCATGTTGGCGCAGTCGGCCCTACGGCGGGACATCGCGGACTACCCGACACCGATTGCTGGCTGCGATGAGCAGTTCAACCATCTGCTGGATCAAAGCGAACGGGTCCGCAATGCACTTTCCGCTCTCAACACATGTCATTTTGTGCCGACGCCAAGAAAACTGAACACCGAGCAGGGTATAGAAAGCCGATGAAGGTCCACATTCTTGATGACTGGTTTGACACGCTGCGTGGCCTGCCTTGTTTTGAGAAACTCACCGGTCATGAGGTGACGTTATGGACGGATCATGTCGAAGAAACTGACACTCTGGCCGAACGACTGCATGACGCGGAGGTGCTTGTCCTGTTCCGCGAACGTACCAAAGTCACCCGCGCCTTGCTGGAGAAATTACCAAACCTGAAACTTATCAGCCAGCGCAGCGTTTATCCGCATGTCGATGTCGAAGCCTGTACAGATCAAGACGTGCTGCTGTGCTCAAACATGCACGGCGGAACGCCGTCTTATGCTGCAGCTGAACTTACTTGGGCGCTAATCATGGTCGGGATGCGGGATTTGCCCGCACAAATGGCCTCGGTCAAAGCAGGGCACTGGCAGGCGGGCGTGGGCAAGACGCTGCGGGGGCGTCAGTTGGGGCTCTATGGCTATGGCCGCATTGCTCGCGCCATTGCAAGTTATGCCGAGGCCTTTGGGATGAATGTGGTCTGGTGGTCATCCGTAGAAGGCCGGGCGCGTGCGCAGGCGGATGGCGCACAGGTCGCGCCCAGCCGTGAAGCGTTCTTTGGCAGCAGCGATGTTGTCTCGGTCCATGTGCGCTTGAAACCGGATACGCGCGGGATCATCACCGCATCGGATTTCGCACAGATGCAGCCGGAGGCGCTGTTTGTGAACACCTCGCGAGCCGGGCTGATCGCACCTGGTGCTTTGCTTGAGGCGCTGAACGTCGGTCGCCCCGGCAAAGCAGCGATTGATGTGTTTGATTCCGAGCCACTGATTGATCCGACCGACCCGCTTTTGTCACATCCCAACCTGATCGCGACCCCACATATCGGCTTTGTCACTGAAGACGAGTTCGACCTGCAATTCGCGGATATTTTCGATCAGGTGAACGCCTATGCCGAAGGCGCTCCGATCCACATGATCAACCCCGAGGTTTGGACCAACGCAGAATAAGATTCGCGGCGATGGGCGCACCGATGATCACCAGCACGATCCTTGTCAGATGGTGGGTGATCACAAAGCCCAAATCCGCGCCCGAGACGATGGCCAGCACCGTCATCTCTGCCTGCCCACCGGGCGCGAAGGCCAGAAACGCCTCGACAGGTTGGCCCAGTCCCAAGGTGGTGACAACGGCGGTGAAAGTGGCTGCCAGGACGGCAAGGACAATGACATAGGCGAAGCCCGCTGCCACTACCCGGCGTAGTTCGACCCATGTGACACCTACGAATTTCACACCAATTCCGCAGCCAATGAAAAACTGCGCTGCAAGGATGGCCTCGCGAGGCGGTCGGGTATGAATTAAGTCGCCCAGTGACAAGGCGGCTGTAAGGATCATTGGCCCCAGGATTGACGCCCCGAACAGGCCGATCCGCTCCCCGCCTTTCCAGCCGATAATGGCGGCCAGAACCATCAGCGCCAATTCATGTATTGGCAGGTTGTGCGCGGGCTCGCCAATCGGATTGGTGAGTTGGGCATCATAGAACACGGTGAGGAACAAGGGGGCCAACGTCACGATGATCAGCACGCGCGTACCGTGGATCAAGGACAAGGTACGCGGATTGGCCCCCGCCTCAGTGCCAAAGATGATCATGTCTTGCAAACCGCCCGGCATGGCTGCGTAGAAAGCCGTTGTGGAGTCAAAGCCCCAGAATTTGCGAAAGAATGGCACACCTACCAGCGCGATTAGCAGGATGAAGAACGGGATCAGCGCAATTGACGCGGCCATTTTTGGCAATTCAGCAAACAGAGCCGGCGTAATCGATGCCCCTACCGCCACGCCCAGTATAGTGCGGGCGGCAACCGAGACCTGTCCAAAGCCTTCCATCGGTGCGTGCGCAAGAGCTGCAATCAAACATGCGCTCATTGGCCCGAACAGAAAAGGTAGCGGCAGGTTTAGCGCCCAAAATACTCCTGTGCCCAACACCGCCAGGCCGAGCGTGACGGCCCGTTTCGTCAGAAGAGAGGGGGTATCAGTTTGGCTGTGCAAGGTAAGCGTTCCAGCTTCGTTGACTTATAATGTATCCATGTGTATACAACTGGACGCAAGATGACAAGAGAGCCTGCGATGACCCTTCAGGACGACCCGTTACAACCTGGCCCACAAGGCAATTCTGCGTATCAGCGCCTGCTGGGCGAGATTCGCGAGGGCACTCTTTTGCCCGGCGACCGGCTGCGTGAGATTGAGCTGTCTGAACGGTTGGGCGTCAGCCGTACCCCGGTACGCGAGGCGATAAGGCAGTTGGAGGCCGACGGGCTGGTCACGCATGTGCCACGGCAAGGTGCCACCGTGCGCAGTCTGGATTACGCCGAGGTCATGGAACTCTATGAGATGCGCGCCGTGCTTGAAGGGACAGCGGCCCGTCTGGCAGCCCGCGCGGCGTCTGATGTCGAACTGGACGAGCTTGAAGTTCTGAACGACCGGCTGGCCGAGGCGGGTACTGGCCCCGATGCGGCCCAAATCAACAAGATCTTTCACGAAACACTTCTGGATGCGGCCAAGAACCGATTTCTGGCAAAATCCATGTTGTCCTTGCAAAAGGCGCTGTTGATCCTGGGTCCCTCGCAATTGCTGGATAGCGACCGCGCCGAGGCCGCAGTGGCCGAGCATCGGCGCATCATGGCGGCTTTGAAGGCCCGCGATGGCGCAGCGGCCGAGACAGAGATGCGCGCGCATATTCAGGCTGCGCAGCGGATGCGCATCCGCGCGTTGCAGGACCGCGACCGCTCAATCGACGAAAGCCAGTAGGTAGACAGGATATGGCCACCCCAAAGGAAGCTTACGATATCGCTGTGATCGGTGGCGGCAATGCGGCTCTCTGCGCTGCGATGACTGCAGCCGAGGCAGGCGCCCGTGTTCTGATCCTTGAAACGGCGCCAAAACCTTATCGCGGCGGAAACTCACGCCATACGCGCAATTTTCGCTGCATGCATTCGGGCCCGTTGGGTCCGCTCGTCGAGGCGTATAGCGAAGACGAATACCTCTCGGATCTGCTGAAAGTCACCGGTGGAAAAACCGATGAACATCTTGCCCGGTTGGCGATCCGCACGTCGGAAGAATGCCTTCCCTGGATGCAAGAACACGGGGTCCGGTTTCAGCCGTCGCTTTCCGGCACATTGTCATTGGCACAGACCAATGCGTTTTTCATGGGGGGCGGCAAATCTCTGGTGAATGCCTATTACCGCACGGCGGCAGGTTTGGGTGTAGATGTGCTGTACGAAGCCGCCGTCACGCATTTGGAACTGAATGGTGATCGGATCGAGTGGGTCGACTATAGCTATGAAGGCCAGTCTCATCGCATCGCGCCCAAGGCGGTCATCGTTGCCTCCGGCGGCTTTCAGGCCGACACGGATTGGCTCACCCGAGCCTGGGGTGAACCTGCCAAGAACTTCCTGATCCGGGGAACGCCTTACAACCGAGGCGTTGTCCTGTCTGATCTGCTGGACCAAGGAGTAGAAAGCGTTGGCGACCCGACCCAATGCCACGCCGTTGCCATCGACGGGCGCGCGCCGAAATTCGACGGCGGCATCGTCACCCGTCTGGACTGCGTTCCGTTTTCCATCGTCGTGAACAAACATGCCGAGCGGTTCTATGACGAGGGCGAAGACGTCTGGCCCAAACGCTACGCGATCTGGGGCCGTTTGGTGGCGGCGCAGCCGGATCAGGTGGGATATGCCATCATCGACGCCAAATCGCTGAACCTGTTCATGCCGTCCGTGTTCCCTCCGCTAAAGGCGGACACGTTGGACGAATTGGCCGGGATGATGGACCTGCCCGCGGAGAAACTGAAAGCAACCGTCAGCGCATTCAACGCCGCCTGCGGTGACACCAGCGGGTTTCATCCGACCGAACTGGACGGGGTGGCGACCTCGGGCCTGATCCCGCCCAAGACCAACTGGGCGCGCCCAATTACCGAACCGCCGTTTTACGGCTACTCGATGCGGACCGGCGTGACCTTTACCTATCTTGGGTTGAAGGTTGACGAGACAGCCCGGTGCTCGACCCCAAGCGGCAAGATCAAAAACCTTTGGGCGGCCGGGGAAACGATGGCCGGGTCCATCCTTGGGCAAGGCTATCTGGCGGGCTTTGGCATGACCATCGGAACTGTCTTTGGACGCATCGCAGGACGAGAGGCCGCCGCTTATGCAAACTGATCTTATTCAGGAAGCCCGCCGCCAGGCCGAGATCTGCAACGCCTGCCGCTATTGCGAGGGTTATTGCTCGGTCTTCCCGTCGCTGCACGCAGCGCGCGCGTTCTCGGATGGGGACATCACGCAATTGGCCAACCTGTGCCACAACTGCCGGGGCTGTTACTACGCCTGTCAGTACACCGCCCCGCACGCGTTTGACCTGAACCTGCCCAAGGCGCTGGCTGAAGTGCGGCGCGACAGTTGGGAAAGCTTCGCCTGGCCGCAGCCGCTGGCACGCCGGTTCCACACCCATGGCGGAGCCATCGCCCTGGCGTTGGTGGTCGGATTTGCCCTGTTGTTCTGGGCGACCCGCGCCATCGGTTCCAGTGGAGGCGAAGGGTTTTATGCCGTCCTGTCCCACAACACGATGGTCGCGATCTTTGCGCCTGCATTCCTGCTTCCTCTGTTCAGTATCGCCTTCAGCCTGAGGCGCTATTGGGCAGAGGTTGGTGGCAAACCGATCCAGATGTCTGATCTGACGGTTGCGCTCAAACGCGCGGGCAAGATGCAGGATCTGGCCGCAGGCCATGGCGAGGGTTGTAACTTCGAGGACGAAGACCGGTTCAGTCAGGGCCGACGTCACATCCACCACGCTGTTATGTATGGTTTTCTGCTGTGCTTTGCGTCGACCTCGGTGGCGACGATCATGCACTATGTCTTCGGAATGTACGCGCCTTACGGGTTCTGGTCGTTGCCGAAACTGTTCGGGATTTCCGGGGGGCTTCTGCTGACGGTGGGGTGCGGTGCGATGGCGCTGCTCAAGCTAAAGTCAGACCGAGACCTCGGCGATCCGTCGGCCTGGGGCGGGGATATCGGCTTCATCCTGTTGCTCGGGTTTGTGGGGCTCAGCGGGCCGGTTCTTTACGCCCTCGGTTCAACACCTCTGATGCCCGCACTGCTGGCCATCCACCTCGGATCGGTCCTGACCTTCTTCCTGCTGACGCCCTACACAAAAATGGCACACGGCTTCTATCGGCTTGCGGCGCTGGTCCGAGACGCACAACGAAAAAGAGATGCGTCCATGGTCCGTTAACAGCCCGTCGCGTCTGAGTGAGCAGAAAGAACATGCAATAGGATCAAATATGATTGTGAAGAACTCTGCGTTGCGGCACTTCGAGTGGCGGTCAACGTCCGGAATGGGCCGTCCATTGTAGGACCAACGGCAGCGACGCACGCTTCGCACGTATTTGGGCCGACCGCAGCAATTTGCACTCTGGGCTCGCCGCCGCCATTCTCTGCGGTTCGCACCGAATGGCGGTCAGAGCCCACAGCTGCCGTCGACCGAGCTTTGGTCTTTCGCATGTGCGGCACGTAGCCTACCGCACATTCCGGACGTTTAGAACTAGGCGGCAAATGGTAGGTGAGCGGACAAAGCGGACAAAGTTAGGAGTTATTGTGGCGTTGTGCTACTAGTTGAGTGGGTGCACTTGGATGCCCGCAGCTGGGCAGGTTTTCATGATTGAAAAGACATCCGATTTCGCGGCGTCAACTGGTGCAGGCTACGAGTTGCAGATGGGTCGCTTTAGCAGGCTTCTAGCTCCTGGTTTTCTGGATTTTTCAGAAATTTCCGACAGCGGCCCGATACTCGATGCAGGTTGCGGCACCGGATCATTGACCGCGGAGATGCAGCGCAGAACCTCACGGGCACAAATCGTAGGGGTCGATATTTCCCCAGCCTACATCGCGCACGCCCAAAAAAGCATCTCGGACAGTCGCACGACATTCGGTGTCGCCGACCTGACAACACTTCCATTCCCGGACGCGCATTTCGGGCAGGCCTTTTCCCAGCTTGTGCTGGATTTCATCCCTGAGACCGATTTCGCATTCAAAGAGATTTTTCGGGTGCTCAAGCCCGGCGCTCAATTTTCTGCGGCTGTGTGGGACGCCAGAGGAGGTCTGGTATTCAATCGAATGTTTCTGGACACTGCTGCGGTGCTGGACGAAGGAGCTGAAGCACTCAGGAAAAAGAACTTCACGCGCCCACTCCGACAGCCAGGACAGCTAAAGCAAGTCGCCTTTTCGGCGGGCTTTACCGATGTTCGGGAGGGAGAAATCATGATCCGAACCGAATTCACTTCGTTCGACGATTACTGGGTTCCCTTTGATGGAGAGGATGGCCCAATTCCCGCCTATCTTTCAAAAAGGCCTAGCGATCTGAAGTCGAAAATCAAAGATGCTGTCCGGCTCGCATATCTTGACGGTGATGACGACGGACCGCGGTCATACGTGGCGGTGGCTTTGGCAATCTCGGCAGTACGAACAGTGTAGAACTACATGTCTCCAATGGGATCACTGCCGACCTCGGAGCAAACGCAGCATCTGATCGCCCGGCTGGCTGGCTCCGATGAGGACGGCCCTAA